>NZ_JBVISS010000004.1:0-525015 GCF_055575395.1 Streptomyces sp. NPDC034103
AGCCCGCCCTCATCCGGCTCGGGAAGTGGTCGTACGCCTTCTACCTGGTGCACTTCACGATCCTGGCGGTCCTGTTTCACGTGTGGAGCGGGGGCTGGTACGTGGCGCCGATCAGCTTGGCTCTGGCCACGACCTTGCTCGTATCGGCCGCCATCTACCGCTTCGTCGAGTACCCCTGCTGTCTAACCACAGGCGCTGCCGAGGCTCGATGAAACGGCCGAGGCGGAGGTCGCGGTCAACTTTGCCGAGGAGATCCCGCCGCTGAAAGCAGTTCTTGTCCCCGTCCAAGTGCTGCTGGTCCTCTTCGCCGCCCGTGACCAGGGGGGACTACCGAAGGGCGACTATGCCTCCCCCACCATCACGGACCGCGGCAAATGGTCACCACTGTCAGTCACGCACCGTGACTAGGGCGGATAACGGCCCGCCAAGTATCGCCCTCAAGATCCGCCAACCAGTTCCCTCCACCTCTCAGCGACCTGCACCAATGGGAACGTCACCCGCCAACTAGGACCCTCGGTCACACCGGGCAAGTCATCCTAGAGCTACCTCACTTGGGCCCGGTCCGTTCGTCCGGCAACGGCCCGGCAGCGGGCGGTGAGATGCTCGGACGTGCATCTCACCGCCCGCGGGCGCCCTGTCGACCGCGGGGCCGTTGGTTCAGGGTGGCCCCGGCGGCCGGTCGACGGCGTCAGGCGCCGTCTCTCCCGTGGATCACGGGAACGAGGTCACCTTCGACGGCACGGTGTCCGTCCCCGAGGTCGGGGCGCCGGTGTCGTTGATGACATGGGCGTACTGGCCCTTGCCACCCAGGGAGATGACCTGGAGGTTGTGCATCTTGACGCCCGGCTTGACCGGGACCTGGAAACCGTGGTGCTGCACGATCGAGGGGTCGGAGGTGTAGTTGCAGTAGCTGCCGAGTCCCCACGCCTCGTGGACGGCGACGGTGTCGGCGACCTTGTACGCCGCCCAGCCGACGATGCCGTCGTGGGTGATGGCGGCGGCGTTGGGCGCGTCGTAGGCCTTCTCGTTCTGGAAGAAGATCGTGCGCCCGCGCTCACCGTTCCAGACGACGTCGTACTTGTTGAAGTGCTCCACGAACAGACCGGTGGCCAGGACGTCGTCGCCGTTGACGCGCAGCCCGTAGTCGGCCCGGTTGGTCTCCCAGCCGACGCCCTCGCCGTGGTCGGCTCGCCAGATCCAGGTGTGGTCGATGACGACGTCGTCGCTGTTGACCACGACGGAGTCCGTCGCCAGGCCGGGTCCGGCGCCGCCGATGCGGATGAACACGTCCTGCATCGTGGTGGGGTTGGCGGAGTGGTCCGCGGACGCTCCGGCGGGGCCGATCTGGAGCAGGGTGTCGGACCGGGCGGCGCCGGCGTCGATGAGGAAGCCGGCCAGCTTGACGCCGTCGACGTCCGCGACGTGCAGGGCGTCGATACCCCCGTCGGGCACGATGGTCGCGAGGCCCAGGCCGAGCACCACGGTGTCGGCGCGGGTGACGTTGATCGTCTGGTTCAGGTGGTACACGCCGGGTGTGAACAGCAGGTTCAGGCCCTGGGCCAGTGCCGCGTTGATGGTGGCGGCCGTCGCACCGGGCTTGACGACGTAGAACTGGCTGAGCGGGAGCGAGGTTCCGGCGTTGGCCGGCCAGGACACCCCGCGGGCGTTGGTGCGCTTGGCGGGGACGAACACCTTGTAGTCGTTGCCGTCGAGGTAGAGGAACGGCTTCTCGCGGGAGACGGGGGTGGTGTCCAGCCTGGTGTACGGCCCGGTGTCGAAGTTGGTCGCCGGGGCGCCCTGGACTCCGGTGAAGGTCATGTTCCACACACCGTTGGTCCAGCCGCCCACGGAGCTGTCGCGGGTGTACCACTGCTGCTGCGAGTACGGACCGACGGTGCCGTCGATCTTGGAGTCGGCGATATACCCGCCGGAGGCCCATCCGTAGCCGTTGGGGGCGAGGTTGAGGCCGCCCTTGACGTGGATGCGGCGGAACGGCGCGGCCTGCGCGACGGCCCAGCGGTCCGTGCCGTTGGACGGCGTGATGGCCAGGTTCTCCGCCGAACGCCAGAAGTTCTGCGTGGCGTTGCCGTTGAACCAGCCCGCGTCGACGGTGATGTCACCGTTGATCTGGGTGTCGTCGGGGTTCAGGCCGAGCCCGGAGATCGAGGTGTAGAAGCCGAGTTGGGCGTTGATGCCGTTGTAGGTGCCCGGCTTGAGCAGGAACTGGTAGCGCCCGGAGCCGAACTGTGCGGACTCCTGCTGGGCGAAGACCTGGTCGAACTTCTGCTGGAGGTTGGGCGTGGCGGGGTCGACGACGATCACGTTGGGGCCGAGGTCGCCGCCGCCCTGGATCGGGCCGCTGGTGTCACCGGAGGTGGTGTGGACGGCGAACTCCCAGAGCGAGTAGCCGTACACGGTGCCGCGAGCCGTGCCGAGAACGCGGACATAGCGGCCCGTGCCGCTGACGTCGTAGGAGGCACGGCCACCGGTGGCGCCGGTGACGGTCTTGAGGGTGTTCCAGCTCTGGCCGTCGGCGGAGGCCTGGATCTGGAAGTCCTTGCCGTAGGCGGCCTCCCAGTTCAGGTCGACCTTGCAGATGTCCTGGGACGAGCCCAGGTCCACGCGCAGCCACTGCGGGTCGGAGGCCTGGCTGGACCAGCGGGTGGAGTCGTTTCCGTCGACGGCGGCGGAGGCCGGGGTGCCGGCGTTCTCCGTCGAGGACGCCGAAGCCGTCTTGCCCCGGGCCGAGTTGGCCGTCGAGCACGTGCCGGGCTGTGAGGTGCCGGTGGTGCCGAAGACCTGGAACTCCCAGACGGAGTAACCCCATTGGGTAGCCCGGTGCACGCCCTGCAGCCGTACGTACCGTCCCTGGCCGGAGACGGTCAGCGTGTCGGTGCCGCCGTCTCCCCCGGTGACCGTGCGCAGGTCGGTCCAGGTGCCGGCGTCGGCCGAGGTCTGGATCTTGTAGTCCTTGCCGTAGGCCGTCTCCCAGTTGACGACGACCTGGCTGAGGGTGGCGTTGGTTCCGAGGTCGACCTGGAGCCACTGGTCGTCGGTGGCTGCCGAGGACCAGCGGGTGCCGGTGTCGCCGTCCACGGCGTAGGCCGCGGGCGTGCCCGCGTTCTCGTTCGAGGATGCCGTCGTCGTTCTGCCCTGGGACAGGTTGGCGTCGGCGGCCGCGGCCACTGTTGGTGGGATCGTGGGCAGGGTGATCAGCGCTGCCGTGGCGGCGAGCGCGACACCCAGGGCTCTGAGTCTCATGGAGGTCCCTGCGGGTGCGTCGGGAAAGGGTACGAACGCGTCGACAACGGACACGGCTGTACGCCAAGGTCGCTGCTGCGACGCTTAGTTCACGTCTTGATTTAACTGATGAGTTCCAAGTCTGGGCAAGCCTTCGGAAGTTGAAATCTTTCCGGACCGGTTTCTGTCACATCCCTTGACAGGTTGACGACATGACCTGCCCGGGCCGCGCTCCCTCGACGGGGAGCTCGGCAACTGCGCCTCCGGGGACGAGATCCCGCGCGCCCCGCGCGAGTCGACGACCTGGCAGGTTGCGAATACCTGTACCGGCGGCCCGCCGTGCGGTTTAGGGTCTCGATCATGTTCAAGTCAGGGGTGGGGTTCCTCGCGTTGTTCGGGCTCGGATGGTGGCTGCTGGGATCGAGTGCGTCCGCTGGGTGGGAGCGGTGGGTACTTGTCGCGGCCGGCTGTGTCGTCGCCGTGGGGCTGATGCTTGCCGCTCGCCGTCTCCTTCCCGCGTCGGCGGGCGGCCCCCTCCCCGAGGGCCGGCGTCGGAGCTTCAACCAGATCAACGGAGTTCAATGGCTGTTGATCATCGTCATCGCCGTGGTCTGTGGCCGGTTGGGCGTCCCGGTGCTCGTTCCCGCACTGGTCGCGGTCGTCGTCGGGCTCCACTTCCTGCCGCTGGCGGTGGTGTTCGAGCAGCCCCGACTGCGCATACCCGCGGCCCTGTTGACCGCGTCCGGCATGGCGGGCATCGCGGTCTGGCTCATGGACGGCCCCGACGAGACCGTCCGCCTCGTGGTCGGCCTCACCTGCGCGCTCTCGCTGTGGGGCATGGCGGCGTGGACGGTCGTGGGAGTGACGTCCGCCGCCCGGGTCGACGCCAGGACGTGAGGGTCCCGGTCAGAGCATGCTGAGCGCCCGCATCGCGTCCCGTTCGATGCGCGCGAGGTCGTGGAGCATGTCTCCGGCCCGCGCGAGATCCTGGGGATCGCCGGACTCCCCTGCCGTCGTGAGGAGTGCGGCCACCTGTGTCCACAGGGTGGCGGCCTCGGCGTACAGCGCGTGACCGGTGCGCAGGTTGCCGCTGTCGATCAGCTGGGCGCACTCGGCGAGGAAGTCCCGGTAGAGATTGCGGAACAGGGCGCCGCCGGTACCGGCCCTCTCCATGAGCAGAGCCGTCCTGGGCAGGTCCTCCCTCGGATCACCGCTCCGCCGCAGCCACTTCGGCACATGTCCGGCGGTCTTCTCGATGCCTCGATGGCCCAGGTTCGCGATGGGCGGGTTCAGGAAGGCGTGCGCGCAGGTCCTGATCGCGGGGATGATCCGGTCCTGCGGCTCCGGCCGGCCGCTGGGCGCCGTGACGGTGAAGGAGCGGTGCCTGGCGGTCATGGGGCCGCGTTCGGCCCTGGCGCGGGCCAGGGACTCCAGGCTGGTCGGGACGGCGCCGCCCTGCGCCTCGGTGTCCACCAGGTAGGCGTCGTGCTCGTCATAGCCGTACATGGCCACGACGTGGCCGCCGAAGTGCACCTTGGTGCTGAAGTAGTCCAGGTGGAAGCTGTCGAGTTGCAGACCGACGGGACGACCGGCGTCGAGGAGTGCCGCCACGTTCTGCCATGCCTTGCGCGCGGAGGTGGTCTCCTCGACCAGGAGATCCAGCCCGAGACAGGTGGCCAGGTTCCTGGTGAGCTCGAACGGTTTGACCCTGCCGCCGAGGAAGGGGAAGTCCATGGCCTTGCTGTCCCAGTAGACGAAGGACAGTCCGGAGCCGAGACCGAACAGCATGGGTTCGGAGAGGTCGAGCCCCTCGTGGCGCAGGAGCACGCCCAGTGCGGTTGTCTCGCAGTGCAGTCCACCGCGGGCATCGACGTCCTTCACCATGACCATGACGCCGATTCTCCCCTCGACCAGCCCTGGCTCGGTGGACTTCACCTGACGAAGGGTGGGGGGAAACGACCGGCGGCCCTGCCTCCAGAAGGCTCGAAGAGCCCGGGATGCCTCGACCAGGCGAGTGATCGGTCGCCTCGCCGCCCGACGCAGGCTCGGTCAGAACCAGTGCAGGCAGTGCGGGGCACGGTCGGTACGGAAGAGCGTGTCACCGAGGGCGGCCGCGTCCGGGTGGTGGGCGCGGACGTGTCCGGCGCGCACGAGTGTGCTCGGTGCGGTGCCGCCGAGATAGACAGAGCCCAGGTCACGCACGTCGAGAGACAGATCCGGCTCCCGATCCGTGGCAACGCACTCTGCCTCGCCCTCCCGGACGGACAGCAGGTAGCGGCCGTGCTCGCCGAGGAAGGGGTCCACGACGTCGAGGACGATCTCCCCGTCCGCGAACCAGCCGCGCGCGGTCAGCGCACGGGGGATATCCAGCAGTCGCACCCAGAGCCAGTCCATGTCACCGCTCACCTCACCAGCGCGGAAGTCCGCCAGCTGCCGGCGCAGCGGGTGCTGGCGCGGGATGTGCTGGAACACAACCTTGGTGACCAGGTCGTGGCCGAGCACGAAGCGGGCCAGGGCCGTGAAGACATCGTCGTCGCTGGTGATGGTCTCGTCGACCGTCAAGGTGCCGGACTCGTCGAGCGAGTAGCTGGCGTAGCCGTCCGGGACGCCGTAGCCGTCCCGGTGGACGGCGATGTAACGCGGTGCCGAAGAGATCGGCGGCTGCCCGGCGCGCAGGGCCCACCAGCGGTGCGGCCGCGACAGCGCGCCGGGCTGGGCGCGGCGATACCGGTCGTAGACCTCTTCCAGGATCTCGCCGCACTCGGCACGGCGCAGCACCTCGACCGAGCCGCTGTCCGCGCCTGCCGCTCCGCGCGCCCGGGGGAGGGCGAGCGCGCCCCGGTGGCGCTGCACCGTGAGCCGCCGCGTGTAGGTCGCCGGTCCGTAGCCGAACCGGCCGTAGATCGTGGCCTCGGAGGCCAGCAGCACGGAGAGGAACTCCCCGTCCGCCCGCAGTTCGGCGAGCTGATGCCGCATCATCGCGCTCAGCACGCCTTGCCGCCGGTGCGAGGGCAGGACTCCTACGGCGGTCACCCCGGGGGCCGGGACCAGGATCTCACCGGGCAACGTGAGCTCGAAGGCGTGCGTGGCCGCGGTGCCCACGGGCCGCCCGTCCGGCGTCAGGGCGAGCAGGCAGCGGTCCGTCTCGAGCGCCGACCACCACAACCCCCCGCCGTCGACCGGAGTTTCCGGGAAGCGCCCGAACGCGGCGTGGAGCGTGTCGACGAAGACGTCGAGATCCTCGTCGGTCGTGGAACGGATCTCCATCGCTGCCGCCGCCTCCTCGGGATACCGGCACCACGGCCGGTGGCGCCTGGCCACAGTGCAGCCGGGTCCCGCGGCCCGGTCAAACGAATTACGGTCGAGCGTGCGGCAGTTCGTCCAGGCAGGCCGCCCCGGTGCCGGTCACCGCGAGGCTCACTCCGTAGGGCATGACGGGAGCGGGCCGGCGGCCCTGTGCCTCCGACAGCAGGCCGCGGAAACCCGCCTGCCGCCCTCTCCGGCACCAGGCGTCAACACCGCTTCCGCATCGCAAAGTTGTTCGATGTGACGCGCATGGACTCCACCAGGAGGGGCATGCGTCGCACGTGTCCCACTCCTGTGCACCTGCCTCCGCAGGCACCCGATCGACGAGGAACGCCGAACTGATGAGAAGACCCGGCTTACGAGCCGCCGTCGGTGTACTGGTCCTGCTCCTGCTGCCGCTGTTCGGCACGAGCGCCCCTGCCGCTGCCAAGCCACTGACCAGCCCGACCTCCACCGCGCTACCGATCTCCTACCACGCCGACATGGCCGTGGACGCCGTGCGTCGCAGGCTCTACATCGCCGACATCGTCACGAGTTCCATACTCGTGACGGACTTCGACGGCACACTCGTCAAGACCCTCAAGAACAAGCCGGGCGCGGCGGATCTCGTGCTGTCGCCCGACTCACGCACGCTGTACGTGGCGCTCCGCGGCGGTGACGCGATCGCCGCCATCGACACCGGCACCTACCGGGAGAAGGCCCGCTACGCGACCGGAGCCGGGACCGCCCCGATGCGCCTGGCCCTCTCGGGCGACACCCTGTGGTTCAGCTACGGAGCCGACTGGGACAGCAACATCGGCTCCCTCCGCCTCAGCGGTACGCGTCCGACGGTCCGGCTCGGTCTGGTGCCCTCGGGCACCTGGGCGGGGCCGCCCATGCTGCTGTCCTCACCGTCCGCGCCCGGAGTGGTGATCGCCGGCGAGCAGTACGTGACGTCGTCGACCGTGACGGTCTACGACGTCAGCACGGGCGAGCCCGTCGTCCGCACGACCCAGGACAACCCAGGCGACATCGGCACCATCAACGACCTCGCCTTCTCCCCCGATGCCACCACGCTCTTCATCGTCGGGGGGTTTCCGTACAAACACCTGGCGTTCCGGCTGAGCGACCTCTCCGTGACGCACACCTATCCCACGACCACCTATCCGAACGCGGCCGCGGTATCCGTGACGGGTGAGATCGCCGCGGGCATCGACAACTCCTACGGCCAGGACATCTACTTCTTCCAGCCCGGTGCCGACACACCGTCCCGGGTCATCGACCTGGAGCCCGACACCGGCCGGGCCCTGCGGCCGCACGGCCTGATCTGGTCCCCGGACGGCACCCGGCTGTTCGCCCTGACCGGCGAGTACGGCGCGAACCTGGCCCTGCACGTGATCCCCGCGTAGCGGCTCTCACCTCCTCGGGTCCAGCCCCGGCACACCGACCGGCCATGACGGACCGCCGCCGCCCACGCAGCGGCGGTCACGTCAGCACCCGCCACCGGGACTGCCACCCGGCGGCCGCGGCGGATCACATGTCGGCGGCGTCCACGACCGTGCCGAGGTCGACGAACTTGAAGCCGGTCGCCGTGCGCGTGCCGCCCTCACCGTCGGGCACCTCGGGTGTGTCCCGGCCGTCCTGGACCACGAGCAGGCCGCGCGGATAGCGGTCGCCCAGGGGCGCGTTGAGGACGGCCGCTCCGTCGCACTCCTCCACGCTGTCGAGGGTCGGCGAGGCCGCGCCGATCCGGAAGCCACCCTCGTACTCGTTGTCCTCACTCACCTCGCGGTCGTACAGGGCGAAGGTGTTGTCACCCTGGCTGGAGGCGAGCAGGTAGCCGTCGCCGTCGCGCTCCTGATAGAGCGTCAGCCCCTCGACGTCGGCCGCCAGATGGCTGCCGCCGTATCCGGGGTCGGCGCCCGGCGTGCACTCCTCGCTCTCCTCGTCGTAGGCCCCCGGAACGCCGTACTCCTTGACCTTGTCCACCAGGACCGGCTTGCCGGTGAGGTCGGCGCGCAGTCGCCAAATGCCCACGTCCTCCTGGCCGGCGTAGAGCGTGCCGGTGGCGGGGTCGACGACCATGCCCTCGACCTGCGGGAGTTCGCCGGGTTCCAGGCAGGGAGTCCAGGAAGTGCCGTTCGGCAGGCGGAAGGAGGACGGCAGGTCGAGGGTGCGCACCGGGCGGTAGCCGATGGTCCCGCCGGTGGTGGGGACGAGTTCGAGCAGGGCGAGGCGGGTGCGTTCGCGCCGGCTGACCAGGGCGTACGAGCGTCCCGTGGTCGCGTCCTTCCAGGTGGCCAGGCCATAGGCGGTGCGCTGGTCGTTGATCTCGGCCTGGTCGGCGGAGAAGACGGGCGCGGCGGCCGGGTCGGTGACGTCGGTGAGCGGGCCGCCGGGGCGGGAGGGGTCGATGCGGTAGATCCGCAGGCGGTCGTTGCCGCGGTCGCTCACCACGGCGACGTCGGCGCGCCCGGTCGAGGTGCGCAGACCGGAGACGACGTCGACGTTGTTGAAGCGGCCCGGGGCGTCGTCCTCGGCGGGCGGCTTCGGGGCCGGCAGCGACTGCACGAGGCGGGCGTCCAAGTCGTAGACGCGCAGGCCGCCTTCCTTCGCGGTGGCCATGACGAGGCTGCGCCCGGGGTCTGCGGGGTCGCGCCAGATCGCCGGGTCGTCGGCGTCGGAGTTGCCGCCGGCCTCGTCGTCGTGCAGCGGGGCGGACTCGCTTCTCGCGGTCACCGTGGGCAGGTTCGCCGCCGAGACCGGGGACACGGCGAGCAAGGTGGCCAGCGCGGCGAGGGCCGCCGCTCTTCGTGCGGTGCGATACGTCGTCGTCACAGGGCGCTTCCTTACCGTCGCGGGTGCCAAGGACATGCAGATCCTGCGGGCGGAAGTTTGCGCACAGAAGGCCGTCAACTGTCCATCAGCCACGGTGAGTACGGCGGTAGGTCAGCCGAAGTTGGCCGGAAGGCCACCCGCCCCCGCCCGGTGTTGAGGCAAGGGGGCGGCGGAGGTGGATCTTCACGGGTGGCGTGCGCCCTCCACTGTCTGCTCCTCCTGCTCGGAGACCGCGCCGATCGCCGACGCGCCCGCGCCGGCCAGGACCGTGAGGGCCGCCGCCGCTCCGACCAGGGCGAGCCGCAGACGCGATCGGCGTACCGGGGTGGGCGGTTGAGGGGCCGGTGCGGGCGCGGGCCCCATCACGAGTTCCCGGCGAACGGCCACCCATCGCCGGATCTCCTCGGCGCCGAGACCGCACGCGACGGCGAAGGCGACGAGAACGGTTTCGCGGGGCAGGCGATCGCGCCGCAGCATGGTCGCCGCGGTCGAGTACGGCAGCACCTCCCCCGCCGCGGCCGCCGCGCGCTCCAACTCCCGGTAGCTGAGGCCCGACCAGGCCTTGAGGCGGCGCAACTCGGCCATGAACGCGGCCTCTCCGGCGGCGGGGTTCGGCTCGGGCGGTGGCGTCACAGGGGCGTCCCTCCGGTTCGGTGGGCGTCGCTGACCTGCGCGTACAGGAACTCGCACAACCTCGCACAGCTCCTGTGTTGAAGGGGCTCGCACGGGGCGGTCAGCCTCGGCCTCACATCTGTCGTCGTTGTGTGGGAGGTCTACGTGGGTCGCCTCGGTTCCCTCGTGCTGTTGCTCGTCCTCACTCTCATCGGGTGCTCGGACGTCCATTCCGTGGCCGGTGCGGGAGCCGGAGGTGAGAAGAAGCCGGTGGTGTCGGCGCGGCCGGACCCGGTCGACCCGGCCGTCGACCGCTACCTCGACGAGGCGCTGCCCGGGGGGCCTGGCATCACCGTCGTCACGGCCCGAGGGGGCGAGCTCACGCACTGCGCGGGACGCGGCCTGTCCGACCAGGCCGCGAGGACGCCCGCGACCTGCGACACCGTGTACGACGTCATGTCGATCACGAAGCAGTTCACAGCCGCGGCGATCCTGAAGCTGGAGATGGACGGCCGGCTCCGGGTCGGCGACCCGGTCGGCAGGTACCTCGGGCGCGTCCCCGAGGACAAGAAGTCCCTCACCCTGCATCAGCTCCTCACCCACACCTCCGGCCTGCCCCAGTCGCTCGGCGACGACTACGAGCCGCTCTCCCGCGCGGAGTTGCTGGCCCAGGCGATGAGGGCCCCGCTACGACCGGGTGCCGGCAAGGAGTTCCACTACTCCAACCTCGGCTACAGCCTCCTCGCCGTGATCGTCGAGAAGGTCTCCGGGCAGAGTTACGAGCGCTTTCTCGCCCAGCACCTGTTCCGGCCCTCCGGAATGACCCACACCGGGTATGTGCTGCCGGACTGGAAGCGGGCACAGGTCGCCGTCGAGTACGACGAGGACGGGCGCGCGCAGGGGCGGCCGATGGACCACCCGTGGGCACCCGACGGGCCGTACTGGAATCTGCGCGGCAACGGCGGGATGCTCTCCACCGCCCGCGACATGTTCCGCTGGCACCGCGCCCTCACCGCCGGGACCGTCCTGTCCGACGCCGCGCAGCGCAAGCTGTTCGCGCCGCACGTGCGGATACCCGAACTGGACAGTGCTTACGGGTACGGCTGGGTCGTCGTGGACGCCGTGGACGACCGGTTCGTCTGGCACGACGGCGGCAACGACTGGTCGCTGGCGACGCTCGCGCGGTTCCGCCGCGACGCGACCCTGGTGTTCTGGGCGAGCAATCACGCCTCCCGCAAAGGGAAGTGGAACCTCGAGGACGATCATGTGGAGCTGACCCGGGGTATCGCGCGGCGGGTACAGCGTCCCCCCGCCTGACGCGGCCGGCCCCGTGGTCGGCAGGTCAGGCCTCCTCGACGGTCGCGGTGACCGGCGTGCCGATCTCGACCGTGCGGCTGACCGTGCAGAGCCGGTCATGGGAGGTCTTGACCGCCCTGGGGAGGATGGCTCGGGCGCGCTCCGCGCCCTCGCCGTCCGGGAAGGCGACGGAGAAGACGAGCGCGAGGTCGGTCAGCCGGTTGCCGTGATCGTCCTCGACCTTGTGGCCGGTCGCCGCGATGGATAAGGCCGAGGGCTCCGCGTGTCGGCTTGTCGCGATGTCGACGTCGACCGCGGTGCAGCCACCGAGTGCGGCGAGCAGCAGTTCCACGGGGGTGAAGGCGGTGTCCCCGCCGGTGCCGAAGCTGATCGTGCCACCGCGCGCGTTCGTCGCGGTGAAGTGGCCGGTGGAGGTTCGCTCGACGGTGACGGAGCGCAGGGACTCATCTGTCATGGCGCAGACACTAACGCCGTGCCACCCGCGTCGCACGGCCGAAACGGCACTCGGACCTGTCCTGATGTGATACCTAGAGCTAGAATGCATCGCAGTTCTAGGTATGGGGGCGATAGATGAAGGTCACCAAAGACCTCGTCGCCGCGTCGGCGACACCGATGGTGCTGGGCATCCTGGCCGAGGGTGAGAGCTACGGCTACGCCATCCTCAGGCGGATCAACCACCTGTCCGGCGGCGAGCTGGACTGGACCGAGGGTTTGCTCTACCCGCTGCTGCACCGGCTGGAGCGGCTCGGGCACGTCGAGTCGAGCTGGCAGTCGGTGACCGGGGAGCGCCGGCGCAAGTACTACCGCGTCACCGACAGCGGCCTGGCCGAGCTCGCCGAGCAGCGCCGCCAGTGGGACACCGTCGTGGACGCGCTCAGGAAGGTCTGGCTCGGTCCGGGCGATCTGCGGACGTGGGCGGCGAATCCGCTGGAGGGCCCGGCATGAGCCCGACGGAAGAGCAGCAGGGACTGGAGACGCAGTTCGCGCAGTGGCGTTCCTATGTGCGGCACCGACCGGAGCTGCGGCAGTCCGATGCCGAGGAGCTGGAGGACCACCTGCGGGACTCGGTCGACGAGCTCCTCGGGGTCGGCCTGCGCGCCGACGAGGCCTTCCTGGTCGCCGTCAAACGCATGGGCGGACTGGACGAGCTGTCCCGGGAGTTCGCCCGCGAGCACTCCGAACGGCTGTGGAAGCAACTGGTGCTCAGCGCCGACACCGACGGCCCGGAGACGGACACCGCCCGCGGACGACGGCACGACCTCCTCCCCGTCGTCCTCTGCGCGGCCGGCGCCGCCGCGTCGATCAAGGTGCCGGCGTTGTTCGGTCTCGACCTCGAGCACGACGGCGCGTTCTACGCACGCAACCTCGCTCTGTTCGCACTGCCCTGGCTGGCCGCCCTGCTGGCCTGGCGTCGACGTGCCGCACCGGCGCTCGTCGGCGCGCTGGTGGCGCTGTTCGCGCTCGGTGCCGTGGCGGCCAACGCGTACCCCCTCGCCGAGGATTCCCAGTCGATCGTCCTGACCGGCATCCATCTGCCCATCGCTCTGTGGTTCGTGGTGGGCCTCGCCTATGTGGCCGACGAGGTGCGCGCCGCACGGCGGCGCATGGACTTCGTCCGCTTCACCGGTGAGTGGGTCGTCTACATGGCGCTCATCGGCATCGGCGGCGGACTCCTGATCCCGCTCGTGTTCGGGATCTTCAAGGCCATCGGGATCGTGCCGGAGGCCTTCGTCGTGCACTGGCTGCTGCCCTGCGGCGGGGTGGCCGCGGTCGTGGTGGCAGGCTGGCTCGTGGAGGCCAAGCAGAGCGTCGTCGAGAACATGGCGCCGGTGCTGGCGCGGCTGTTCACGCCACTCATCGCCGCGGTCCTGCTGGCCTTCCTCGTCACCGTCGGCTGGACCAGCGCGGGCATCGACCTGGAACGCGAGGCGCTGATCCTCTTCGACGTCCTCCTGGCCGTGGTCCTGGGACTGCTGCTCTACTCGATCTCCGCCCGCGACCCGCTCGCGCCGCCGAGCGTCTTCGACAAGCTCCAACTCGTCCTGGTCCTGTGTGCCCTCGCCATCGACGTCCTGGTGCTGGTGGAGATCACCGGGCGCATCAGCGAGTACGGCACCACGCCCAACAAGGCGGCGGCACTGGGCGAGAACGTCATTCTGCTGGCCAACCTCGCCTGGTCCGCTCGGCTGTTGCTGGACTTCGTCCGCCGACGCACGCCGTTCGCGCGGCTCGAACAGTGGCAGACCGGCTATCTGCCGGTGTACGCCGCCTGGGCCTGGATCGTGGCCTTGGTCTTTCCCCTGCTGTTCGACTACCTCTGAGCCCGCCCTCCAAAGCGTCATGAGCCACCGGTCGCCGGACCGAGGTGGCGCGGGTGTCCGCGCGTGCGACCCACAGCCTGGGTCGCACGCGCGGACACCCGTACCGCGATCCGCTCCGCGGTGTCAGTGGGCGGGCCGGCCGAACCAGCGGGCGAGGTGGTCCTCCAGGTCACGCTGGTCCTCGCCGCCCCAGGCGACGTGGCCGTCGGGCCGGAGCAGCACGCACGGCACGTCCAGTGCCGCCGTGGGATCGGCGAGGTGATCGACCCGGTCCCCCCAGCCGCCCACGCTCAGGCGTTCGGTACGGTCCAGCAGCAGGCCGCGGCCGCGGTGCAGCAGATCGTAGAGGCGGCCCCTTTTCACGTCGATGTCGGGTAGACGGCGGCCGAGCAGGTCGGGGCCCTCACCGAGGTCGTAGCGGATGCCGGTCGCGGTGATCTTCTCGGTGAGACGGCGGTTCACCTCGTCGAGGTCCATCAGTTCGCTGAGCAGCCGGCGCACGGCCTGCGGGCCCGGTTCCGTGGACAGCAGTGCCATCTGGGCGCGGGTGTTGTCCAGGACGTCCGCGGCGACGGGCTGACGCTCGCCCTGGTAGGTGTCCAGGAGGGTTTCCGGCGCCCAGCCGCGGATCTGCGCTGCCAGCTTCCAGCCGAGGTTGAACGCGTCCTGGACCCCCAGGTTGAGGCCCTGTCCGCCGATGGGCGGGTGGATGTGCGCCGCGTCGCCCGCCAGCAGCACCCGCCCGACCCGGTAGCGCTCGGCCAGCCGGGTGGCGTCCCCGAAGCGGGACAGCCAGCGCGGGGAGTGCACACCGAAATCGGTTCCGGCGACGGCGTACAGCTGTTGCCTGAAGTCCTCCAGGGTGGGCGGCTCCTTGCGATCGCTGACCCCCGCCGCGGGGACCACGACGCTGTGGACCCCTTCACCGAAAGGCCTCAGCCAGAAGCGCTTGTGCGTCTCCTGGACCTCGGCCACCTTGGCGGCGATCTCCTCCTGCGGCACGCCCACTTCCATCTCGCCCATCAGCGTCTCGGTCTGCGAGGGCACGCCGGGGAAGGCGACGCCGAGCGCCTTGCGGACCGTACTGCGCGCGCCGTCGCAGCCGACGAGGTAGCGCGCACGCAGCCGTTGCCCGTCGGTCAGCCCGACGGTCACGCCCTCGTCGTCCTGCTCGACCTCCGCCACCGCCGAGCCTCGCCGCACCTGGGCTCCGAGGTGGACCGCGTGCTCTTCGAGCAGGCGCACGACGACCGGCTGCGGGATGCCCAGCAGATAGGCATGGGCGGAATCCAGGCCCCGGGGCACGGGCTTGGTGATGGCGGCGAAGAATCCGGCGGCCGGACGCTGCCGGGCGTGGGCGCGGATTCGGTCCAGCAGCCCGCGCATCGCCAGCAACTCGATACTGCGGATGTGCAGAGCGACGATGCGGACGAAGGAGGCGGGTTCGGTCTCCTTCTCCACCACGAGTACCCGCACGCCGTGCAGCCGTAGTTCGGCGGCCAGCACCGCGCCGGTCGGCCCGCAACCGGCGATGATCACGTCGAACACCGCGGTGTCGTCCGACGGCGGCTCGGTGGTGAACTGCGAAGAGTCCATGAGGTGTTGCCTTTCGGGAGTGCCTTGTGGGTGAGGCGCTCCCGGCGACACCTACGTCAGTCGCCCGACCGCGACGGAAAGGGGGAGCACCCACATCGATACAGCGTTCATGGGTCTCACCTCCTCGGGCGGTGTCTCGGTCCCGTGCAAGCTACAAGCCCGAGCCGCACCCCGTCCATCCGTTTTCGCCGAGCCCGAGGGCGCACGCCTGGGCGTGCGCTGTGAGCGCGCGCCCCTTGAATGTCCCGAGCGCTCGTAGGCGAGTCGGCAACTTCGCTGTTGTCGCTGTGCCGGGTCCCTACTGTTGTGGCAGCCGTGAGGGGGAAGAACAGGCGTCGCTCCCAGACGACCTGGCACGGCATCGCTCATCAGTCACCTCATCACTCATCAGTCGTCACTCATCAGTCATCGCTCATCAGTCATCTCATCGCTCGAGTGCCGGAACGGCCGCTCGGCCGTGCGTCGGCGGCCGACGGCGGACGACCGGTCCCCGGCCCGGAGAGCACGGACATTCGGGGGGCCGACATGGATCTCACCAAGAAGACGGACAACGACAAGGAAGAACGGCGTCGTCGGCGCCGCTGGGGTGTCATCCCCCGCTGGGTGGAGGTCCTGGCGGTCTGCCTGGCCACCGTCGCGGCCGGCTTCTTCGGCGCCAAGGTCACGGTGGTGCAGGCCGACGCCCCCACGCCGAGCGCCACCGTCACGGCGACGGTCACCGCGACACCCGAAACCGTCCTGGACCCCAAGAACGAGAAGGACGAGACGGAGCCGCCGACCGACGATCCGACGACGCCCGACCCGAGCTCAGCCGAGAACGCCTCCAGGGTCTACCTGGCGGACCTCGAACCCGTGGAGGGGGACCGGGACGTCCAGCCCATCACCGTCCACGGCGAGCACTACCCCAAGAGCATCACGCTCAACTGCAGCAGCAGCGGCACCAGCGTCGTCTACAGCACCAGCGGATACACCAAACTCCAGGCGCAGGCCGCCATCGTGGCCGACTCCCCCAACGCGATCGGCTCGGTGGGGACGATCAAGGTCACCGACGCGGCCGGAAGCCAGATCGGCGAGGACGCCGTCATCAAGTCCAGCAAGGTCACCGAGCTCTCGGTCGACATCACCGACCAGGACCAGGTCGAGATCGCCTGCGTGATGACGAAGTCGGGCGACGAGGACGGCTGGTACTTCTACGGCGGCCTGGGCGATGCCACGCTGTCCTGAACAGCCGAATGAGAGAGATCCCATGAGGTCCAAGACGCCCGGAGCAGACGTCGTGATCTTCACCGCGCTCGGCAAGGAGTCGGCCGCGGTGCTGGACCACGTCGAAGGACCGCTCACCGAGCACGAGGTCCGCGGAGCCCTGTTCGAACTCGGCACGTTCACCGGCGACCACGCCACGTGGCGGGTGGCCTGCCATGAGACGGGAGAGGGAAGCGCCGCCGCGGCTGCCCTGGTCGAACGGGCCGTGGCGGAGTTCGAGCCCGACCACATCTTCTTCGTGGGCATCGCCGGCGGCCTGAAGGACGTGAAGCTGTGTGACGTCGTCGCGGCCCGGCACATCTACGACTACGAACGGGGCAAGGACAAGGAGGAGGGCTTCCAGGCCCGTTTCACCACCCATCTGTCGACCTTCGCCCTCGTCCAGCGCGCCCAGTCGGTAGCCCGAGCGGAGACCTGGCGCGACCGCATCAGGGCTCCCCTGCCCGACCGCACCCCGATGGCCTACGTCAAACCCCTCGCCGCCGGTTCGAAGGTGGTCGCCAGTGAGCGCTCCGCGACCGCCCGGCTGCTCGCCCGCCACTGCGGGGACGCGCTCGCGGTGGAGATGGAGGGACACGGCTTCCTTCAGGCCGCGTACGTCAACGCGGGCGTCGGGGCCCTGGTCGTCCGCGGGATCTCCGACCTGCTGTCCGACAAGGGCGAGGACAACGACGACGTCTGGCAGCCCGCCGCCTCCCGGTGCGCCGCGGCCTTCACCTTCGAGGTGCTGTCCAAACTGTCCGCTCCCCCGGGCCACCGACAGGGACTGGGCGGCTCGGTAGGCGAGTTACGCCGGACGCGGCACTCCGGTGGTCAGGCGACCATCGGTTTCGGGCCGGAGCACACGGCGGTCGTCATCGGCGGGGACGGTTCCATCGAGCGGTGGGACCTCAAATCGGGCGAGGCGGTGCCCGGTGCCCCGGGCGGGGCCGAACTGCGCCTGGGCCACCAGGCCATCGCCTCCCCGTCCCGCCACAGCGTCGCCATCGCCCGCCCGTCGAGCCTGGAACTCGTCCACTTCGAGGGCATGACCGGGGAACACCGACGGCATTCCGTGCCCCTGGGCCGCGACGAGTTCCTGGTCACCAGCGGTGGCACCGTTCTGGCGACCCATGACGGCCACCGCCTCGCCGTACGGGACTTCGGCGACGGCCGGATCCTGCGCGAAGTGCCCTGTGCCCGGGGGCTCGCGGCATCCGCGATGAGCGCCGACGGCGGTGTCGTCGCCATGGCCACCTCGAACAAGGTCCACGTCCACCGGTACGGCAGCGATCCCGTCCCCCTCGACATCCGCAACCGGCTGGAGATCCTCAAACCGGGCTGCGCACTGAGCGTCGCACCGTCCGGGAAGTACGTCGCGTGCGCCACCTTCCGTGAACTGCGGGTCTGGCGGACGGCTGACCGTTCGATCGTCCTGCACCGGCAGTTCAGCAGAAGCGAGAGCGTCGACGCTCTGGGGGCTCAGGGCATGCGCCTGATCTGCACCGACGAGGGAAAGGTGCTGTGGCTTCGGCGGGGCCTGCTGTCCCAGGTGACCCACCATCCCGAGATCCGCCATCTCGAACAGGCAGGCCGCTACCAGGACTTCGCCCTGCATCCCGACGGCAACCTGCTGGCGGCCGTGAGCGGCACCGGCCTCGTACGGACCTGGGAGTGGAACGGCTGAACACCATCAGGGGTCAGAGGTCAGAGGTCAGGGGGAAGCCTCTTCCCCACTTTCCGGGCGGGCAAAACCCGGAACGGGCGGGCGCTAAACGGGTGTTCGGACGTAGGTTGTGCCATGGATGATCCACACTTCGGCTGAGAGACTGACGCGACCCATGACTGACCCTGTGACGACGCCCGAACCAGCGGAGCACCAGAAGATCGACACGTCGGTGCCGCACTCCGCCCGCATCTGGAACTACTGGCTCGGCGGCAAGGACAACTACCCCGTCGACGAGGGGGCCGGTGACGCGTACACCGCCGTCTTCCCCGGCATCGTCACCATCGCCCGCAGCAGCCGCGCCTTCCTGCGCCGCAACATCACGTATCTGGTGTCCGAGGCGGGGATCCGGCAGTTCCTCGACGTCGGAACCGGTCTTCCGACGGCCCAGAACACCCATGAGGTCGCCCAGCAGATCGCCCCCGAGGCACGGATCGTCTACGTCGACAACGACCCCATGGTCCTGGCCCACGCCCGCGCCCTGCTCTACTCCACCCGCGAGGGCGCGACCGCCTACATCGACGCCGATGTCACGGACCCGGACCGCATCCTCGCCGCCGCCGCGAAGACGCTGGACTTCCAGAAGCCCACCGCGCTCATCCTCAGCAACATCCTGGGGCACGTCGCCGACCATGAGCAGGCCCGCTCCATCGTCACCCGGCTCATGGCAGCGCTGCCGTCGGGGAGTTACCTCTCCGTCAACGACGGCTCCCGCGGCATCGACCCGGTCTTCGAGGAGGCGCAGGACGCCTACAACAGCAGCGGCGCGGTGCCGTACAACCTGCGCACCGTCGATGAGATCACCGCGTACTTCGATGGTCTGGAGCTGATCGAGCCGGGCGTGGTCCCGGTGACGCAGTGGCGTCCGGAGCCCGGTTCGGAGTCTTTGAAGGTCATCGCCGAGCACGGCGGTCTGGCCCGCAAGCCGTAGGCGGCGGCCGACTCGTCCCAGGAGGGCGCGCGAGCGGGCCCCCGATCGGTCGGGGGCCCGCTCCGCGTCCACCGTTGCCCGCGGTTCACGCCCGGCGCAGCGCCGCGCGACCCGCGAAGCGCGCCGCGTCGCCCAACTCCTCCTCGATGCGGATCAGTTGGTTGTACTTTGCCGTGCGGTCGGAGCGGGAGAGTGAACCGGTCTTGATCTGACCGCAGCCGGTGGCCACCGCCAGGTCCGCGATGGTGGTGTCCTCCGTCTCGCCCGAGCGGTGTGACATGACGGCGGTCCAGCCCGCCTGATGGGCCGTGGCCACCGCCGCCAGAGCCTCGGTCAGGGTCCCGATCTGGTTGACCTTGACCAGGACGGAGTTGCCGACGCCGGTGCGGATGCCCTCCCGCAGCAGCGTCTCGTTGGTGCAGAAGACGTCGTCGCCGGTGAGCTGGCAGCGGTCGCCGACGCGGGCGGTCAGCTCGCGCCAGCCTTCCAGGTCGTTCTCCGCCATCGGGTCCTCGATCGAGACGACCGGGTACGCGTCGATGAGCTTGGCCAGGTAGTCGGCGTGCTCGGAGGGGGTACGGCGTACTCCCTCGCCCGCGTAGTCGTACACCCCGTCGCGGAAGAACTCCGACGACGCCGGGTCCATGACGAGGCCGATGTCGGTGCCGGGGCGGTAGCCGGTGCGTTCGATGGCGCTCATGACGAAGTCGAGCGCCTCCTCGGCGGTGCGCAGCGCGGGTGCGAAGCCGCCCTCGTCCCCGACGCCCGTGGAGTGCCCGGCGGCCAGCAGGTCGCGGCGCAGGGTGTGGAAGACCTCGCTGCCCATACGGACGGCTTCGGCGAAGGTGTCCGCACCCACGGGCGCGATCATGAACTCCTGGAAGTCCAGCGGATTGTCGGCGTGGGCACCGCCGTTGACGATGTTCATCATCGGCAGCGGCAGGAGGTTGGCGTCGGCGCCGCCGAGGTAGCGGTAGAGAGGCTGGCGGTGGGCGGCCGCGGTGGCTTTGGCCGCGGCGAGGGAGACGCCGAGGATCGCGTTGGCGCCGAGCCGGGACTTCGTGGCGGTGCCGTCGAGGGCGATCAGCGCCCCGTCGAGTCCCGCCTGGTCCGCCGCGTCCCGGCCGCGCACGGACACCGCGATCTCCCCGTTGACGTGGGCGACCGCGCGGTCGACGCCCTTGCCGTGCCAGCGCGCGGCGTCCCCGTCGCGCAGTTCCACGGCCTCCCGGGCGCCGGTGGAGGCGCCGGAGGGGACGGCCGCGCGCCCCAGTGATCCGTCCGCGAGGGCGACGTCGACCTCGACCGTGGGGTTGCCCCGGCTGTCGATGATCCGGCGGGCGGTGACGGTCTCGATGGCGGCGTCGACGGTCCTGGCTGCCTGTGCGGACATGGGAGGTCCTTCCCGTTGTCGTGTGCCGTGGCCCCGGCTGCGACAACGCTGGCGCTGGCCCGACGAACCCAAACCTTACAGCAATGCTGCACAGTTCTGCTGCTCAGTTTGGCTGTACAGTCTTGCTGTGCAGGTCAGCGCCTCAGCCGTGCTGACCAGCGGGGTAAAGTGCCGTATGCCCATCCCGGAAGCCGCCGCCATCGCCGCCGAACTGCGTACGGCGATGGGCAAGCTCACCCGACGCGTCAAGCACGAGGACCGCATCCCGCTGGGCCAGGTCGCCGTGCTCGGCGCGCTCGACCGCAACGGCGCCATGACCACCAGCGACCTCGCCGCCGATCAGCGCGTACGCCCCCAGTCGATGGCACGGGCGGTGGGACTGCTGATGGAACAGGACCTGATCACGCGCCGGGCGCACCCCACCGACGGCCGCAAGTCACTGATCGAGCTGACGGACGCGGGCCGCGCCGCGCTCGACGCGGAACGCGGCCGCAGGGCCGGTTGGCTCGCCCAGGCCATCGAGGCCGAACTGACCGACGAGGAACGGGCGTTGCTGGCTCGTAGCGTCGCCCTGCTGGACCGGCTCGCCACCCGCCGGCCGTCCGCGTAATGCCGTCGGACATGCCCTCAGAGCCGCTCTCCGGCACCCACCGGTGACGGCGCCCCACCCGCTCCCTGGCGGACCGGGCGCCGGACGCTCTCATCCAGCCGGAGGACAGCCGGTTCCGGTGGAGCGGTCCGGGAGGTAGCGGGACCGTTGCGCTGGCGTGAGCGTCTGTGCCGTGGTGAGCGCGTACTTCTCAGGCGACGGCGAGCACTCCACGCGGCGCGGCTGGATCGCCGCGTTCCTGCTGGCCGCGCTCACGTTCGGCACCGGGCCGGCGGTACGGTGTCGACGCGTGCCGAGGGTGCTGACAGGCCTCGGCACCATCAGCTACTCCGTCTACCTGGTCCACCCTGTCCTGCTCGCGGTGATCGACGGCACGATCGGACGCCGACGGCACGACAGTCTCGCGCTCGAAGTGGCGTTCCTCGTCGGGCTGTTGCCTCTGTTTGCGCTGACCTACCGGTGTGTCGAGGTGCCGAGCAAGGCTTGGGGGCGCGCTGTGATCCGCCGCGGCCGGTCGCCGTGAGGCACCGCCCGCTGGGCACCGTCGCCCCGGACTCGTGGGCAGGGACTGGGACTTGGCTCAATCAGCCGACGCGGGCGACAGGAAGTCGGTGAGTGCACGGGCCAGTTCCTCGGGCGCCTGTTCGGCGACGTGGTGCCCCGAGTCGATGCCGTGGCCACGGACGTCGGTGGCCCAGTCGCGCCAGATCGCGAGCGGATCGCCGTAGAGGTCCTCCAAGTCGTCCTTGAGCGACCAGAGGATCAACGCCGGGCAGGTGACGCGCCTGCCCGCGGCCCGGTCGGCCTCCTCGTGCCTGCGGTCGACGGTGAGGCCGGCCCGGTAGTCCTCCAGCATGGCCCGCACCACGTCGGGATTCCGGGTGGCCCGGCGCCACTCGTCGTAATTCTCGCGCCCCATGACCTCCGGGTCGCCGCGGTACCAGCTGTCGGGGTCAGCGGTGATGACCCGTTCGGGAATGTCCGGCTGCGCGAAGAAGAACCAGTGCCACCACTGCGTGGCGAACTCGGCCGTGATCCGGGACAGATGCTCCGTCAGGGGCACACAGTCCAGAAGGGCCACCCGGGAGACGGCCTCAGGGTGGTCCAGCGCCAGGCGCAGCGCCACGTAGCTCCCGCGGTCGTGCCCGACGAGCGCGAACCGGCGGTGCCCCAGGTGCCGCATGACGGCCACCACGTCCGCGGCGACGGCACGTTTGCCATAACCCTCGTGATCCGCCGTGAACTCCGGGCCTCGGGAGCGCCCGTACCCGCGCAGGTCCGGGCAGACCACCGTGTGCCCGGCCGCCACCAGCCGCGGAGCGACCCGGTGCCAGGTGGCCGACGTGCGGGGGTGACCGTGCAGCAGCACCACCGGCGGGCCCTCGCCGCCGTGGCGCACGAACACGGACGCCTCCCCGACATCGACCTGCGCCTCCTCGAACCCCTCGAACACGTCAGCCTCCTTCGGCCCCGGTCGGCACACTGGGTCTTGTCGTCGGCACGCTGCAACTGCCGGTGGCGGTGGCGGCGCTCAACCGCTTTGGAAGCCGTCGGCCCGGACGTTCGGCATGACCCTGCTCGTCACGCGGTAGCGCT
The DNA here is from genome assembly GCF_055575395.1 of Streptomyces sp. NPDC034103. NCBI lineage: Bacteria > Bacillati > Actinomycetota > Actinomycetes > Kitasatosporales > Streptomycetaceae > Streptomyces > Streptomyces sp. NPDC034103. The sequence goes on from NZ_JBVISS010000004.1 coordinate 22,708, forward strand.
GGTTGGGGACGTCGCAGGACTTGGCGACGTGCACCACCAGCGGCCCCGCCCATTCGTAGCCCTTCTTCTCGCCGTGCCGCGCCAGCCTGTCGGTCAGGACCTGCCCCACCCCGGCCCCGTTGCGGCTCAGCTCGTCGTGGACGTGTTCGGCGAGCTCCACGTCGTAGGCGTTCGGCACCACGACCCGGCTGCGACTGCACACCACGGCCTGGCTGTCGCACTCGCGCCGCAGCGCGTCGACCAGCTCGACCGGTTCCTTCGGGAAGATCTGCGCCAACAGCGCCTCTTCGACCCGCTCCAGAGTCCGTTCCCATCCCGTCAACGTGCCCATCAGTCTCGACGTCCCTTTCCTCGTCAGGGTGAGCGGCGCGACCCGCGCCCGACCGGCTTGTCACGCTCGACCGTGCTTCCGGTCCCTCCATGCGGGTGTCCGCGAGTCGGCACCTGACTCCTCCTTCATCCGATGACCGCGCCAGCTGCGAGGAATCCGTCCATGAGAGCCTGACCTCTGAACGTGATCGACACGGAGCCCGGAGGGCAGGGCATGACCATCAACAGACCAGGACTGCCCGGCGACTTGCCGTCAGCGCGGGTGCTGTGGGCGCGGTGGGCGCTCATCGCCGCACTGGAGGCCACCACGGCGGCCGAGCAGGCAGGCCATCACCGCACGGGAACCTGGGTGGACGACAAGGGGCTGCTCCATCTGGACGACTCCGGCTGCACGTGGTGGGGCTTCGAGCGCCGGGGCGAAGGACGCTGGGTGCTCTACGGCGAGGACGAGTCGAGCGGCGTGAAGTGGCACCAGCCCCCGGTCGACATGCTCGCCGGCGCCCCCGACTGGCTGCCCCACGAGCGGCTGGAGGACCTGCTGAGTGGCGCTGAACTGGGCTGCGTCTATTGGTACGAGAACGGTGCCTGGGCACGTGCCCCGTATCCGGCGACCCTTCGCGACGACGGGCTCGACTGCGGCATGAGCCGTTTCGTCGACACCGCGGACGTCATCAGAACGATCGCCGACGAGGACCACGGAGCCATGCCCGCCCACGACGCCGAGACACTGCTGAACCACGCCGAGGCCTACCGGCTGACGCCCGACCTCTTGTTGTCCCTGGTCAGAGAGCCCGACTGCCGGAATCTGGACCGGCCCGCCATGACCAGAGCACTGGAACTGGCGGCCCTCGACGAAGGAGCCTGAGCTGCGCGCGGCCCCGGGCAGGCGCCTATAGCCTGTCCACGCCGCCGTCGCGGGACCCGGCCGGGGCGCATCCCGGGGGTCCCCCGTCTCATGGCCGAATCGGCGGCCTCAGCGGCGCTCGGAATGGGGGCGAGCACGGCCTCGGCGGGGGCACCGGAGGCAGTTCGGCCGTGTCGCGCACCCGACCGCCGACTGCTCGCCGCCAGGAGCGTCGCCGCCCGTCCACGGCTTCGACAAAGTAGCCCTGACCTGGTGTTTTCTGGGATTCCTCCTAGGCTGGGGGGTCTTCTACCGGACGCCATGGGAGGGGTCTTCGTGAGTGGAGACGGTACGGAGTACGACGCTGCTCGCATCGAGGTGCTGGAGGGGCTCGACGCTGTCCGCAAGCGGCCTGGGATGTGGGTCGGTTCGACCACGGAACGCGGCTTGCACCAACTGGTCTACGACGTCGTGGGCTGGATGGCGCAACAGGTGCTGGACGCGGGTACCGGCTGCGTGGACGTGACGCTCACGGCCGACGGCGGTGTGCGGGTGGCTCATGACGTGCCGGGGATTCCCTTCGCGCCCCCTGCTGCCGTGGACAGCGGGCCGGGCCTCGAGGCCCTGCTGACCAGCATGCGCGCCGGGACCCCACCCGCCGGTCGGCACATCGTGGCGATGACCCCCCTCAGCGTGGGAATCTTCGTCACCAACGCTCTGTCCAGCCGCCTGATGGTCGAGGTGCGGCGCGACGGGCTCAGCCGGAGCCAGGAGTATGCGCGCGGTGCCGCGACCGCACCGCCCGTCTCCGCGGTACCGACGACCGAGGACGGCACGACCATCAGCTTCTGGCCCGATGCCGAGATCTTCGGGACGACGCGCTGCTCGTTCGCCGTGCTGGCGGAGCGCTTCCGCCAAGTCGCCTTGCTCAACCGGGGCTTGGACATCTCCCTCACGGACGAGCGCCCTGATGGAGGCTCCAGGATGGTGCGGTTCCGATTCCCGGACGGCGTACGGGACTTCGTGGCCGCCCTCGCCGCGGAAGCGGGCCTGGCCGTCGAGCCGGACATCATCGGCTTCGAACGCGAGGACCCGCGGATGGCGGGCACGATGGAGGTGGCCCTGGTCTGGAACGGCACCCGCGCCGAGGCGGTGCGCGGTTTCGCCAACAGCCTGGCCACGTTCGAGGGCGGCACGCATGTGGACGGCTTCCGCGACGGACTTGCGGCGGCGGTCACCGCGTACGCACGCGACCACCGACTGCTGACGACAGCGGACCCCGGTCCCGCTCCCGACCTGATCGGCGACGGCCTGACGGCGATCGTGTCGGTGAAGCTCGACCGCCCTGTGTACCTCGGCGCCACCCGCACGCTCCTCGGCAATCCCGAGGTGCGCGCCTGTGTCGCGGAGGCCGTCCGGGAGCACCTCGGCGGCTGGTTCCAGGAGCACCCCGAGCAGGCCGCCCAGGTGGTCGACCGGATCCTCCGAAGCGCCCGCGAGACCCGTCGGAACCCGGCTGCGGCCGTTAGTTGACCGGACCACGCGCGCGTCGAGACGACTGCCCCGCCGACTCAGCGGATCACGTCTCGCCGTGTTCCGACCGGTCCGAGTGGCGGCGCACGGCCGCCAGGAGGTGGTCGACGTCCTGCGGGGTGGTGGCGAAGGAGGTGACGAAGCCGCCGGGTCGGCGTCCCGGGCCGGCGGCTTCACGCAGGGCCGCTGAGCGCCGACGCCGCCCCCGACTGCCGACTCAGCCACCGCGGTCCGCGCCGACCGACGCCCTCCTGGCCGCCGCCTCGCCCGACGGCCCGCCTGTCGGCCGCCGCCGCTCCGCGTCCCCTCAGACGCGCGGCCGCGCCCCCGGGCCGGGTCGGGCGGTCACGTCCCGGGGCGTCAGGGCCATGCCCTCGCGTTCGCACGCGACGACGGCGCGGACCGGTGATCCGCACTCGGTGTGCCGGAGGTCCAGGACCGAGCCGTCGGGGTCGGGGTCGTGCGTCTCGCCCCACTGGCGCAGCGCGACCAGCACCGGCCACAGGTCCCACCCCTTGCGGGTCAGCCGGTACTCCTTGCGGGACCGACTGCCGGGCTCCTGGTACGGCACGGTCCGCAGAATGCCCGCCTCGGTCAGCTTGCGGAGCCGGTCGCTCAGGACCGCCTCCGACAGGCCGATGTGGCGGCGGAACTCGTCGAACCGGCGGACGCCGTTGGCCGCGTCCCGCACGATCAGCAGGCTCCACTTCTCCCCCACCACGTCGAGCGTGCGCTGGACGGGGCAGTTGTCGGTGCTGAGCTCGACCCACTCCATCCGGACATGGTAGCGACCTGGCTTCGTCGTTGACAGTCAGCTGCACGCCGGGCTAGCTTCGGTCGACGAAGTCAGCAGGGAGGACGCGGGGACATGGGACGCACACGTACGTACACCTGGGACGACCCCGCGGTCACGGCCGCCGCGGTGGGCCGCTCCTCCGGCCTCGACTTCCTGCGCGAGGTCCAAGGAGCCCGGCTCCCGGCCCCGCCCATCGGCGCCACCCTCGACTTCACGCTCGACGAGGTCGAGGAGGGCCGTGCCGTCTTCTCCCTCATCCCGGGCGAGGAGCACTACAACCCGATCGGCAGCGTCCACGGCGGCGTCTACGCCACCCTCCTGGACTCGGCGGCGGGGTGCGCCGTGCAGTCCACGCTCCCGGCCGGCATGGGCTACACCTCGCTCGACCTGAACGTGAAGTTCCTCAAGCGCGTCACGGTGGACACCGGCCCCGTCCGCGCCATCGGCACCGTCGTCCACCGCGGCCGCACGACCGCCCTCGCCGAAGCCACCCTGGTCGATGCCGAGGACCGACTGCTGGCCCACGCGACCAGCTCGTGCCTGCTCTTCCCGCTGCCGCCAGCCGCCTGAGGCACCGACCGCCCCCGCACGCACGCACGCGGACCCGACCCCCGCGATCCGACACCGGGATCAAGGTCGAGCGGGCGGGGCCGCATTGATTGCGGCAGGTGTGGCACTTGACCTGGCATGCAAGGGATACGAGGCGCGGTCCAGTACGTCCGGCGACAGGTCGGGGCGGCCCGGGCGGCCATCCGTCGGGCGTGGACCGAGCCGGGTCGTGAACGGGATCTGGTGGTGCAGGCGCTCAAGGCGGCCCTGGCCGCGTGGGTGGCGTGGCTGGTGGCGGGCTGGTGGTTGCAGGCCCCCATGGCGTTCGTCGCGCCCTGGGTGGCGATCCTGCTGGTGGAGTCGACCGTGTACCGGTCCATCGCACACGGCCTCCAGCAGCTCGCGGCCATCGCCACCGGTACGGTGGTGGCGACCTGTGTCGCGCTGCTGCTCGACTCCTCGATCGCGGCCATGGGACTGGTCCTGCCGACCGTGGTGCTGCTGGGCAACTGGCGCCGTCTGGGCAGCCAGGGGATCTACGCGGCCACGGGCGCCCTGTTCGTCCTGACCGGCGGACCCGTCACGATCGCCTCGTCGACGGCGCGCGTCGCGGAGGCCGTCTTCGGCGCGCTCGTGGGCATCGGGGTCAACGCGCTGATCCGGCCCCCGGTGTATCTGCGCAGCACCCGCGCCGCGCTGGAGGACGCGGCCGACGAGGCCCGCGAGATCCTCGACCGCACGGCCGACCGGCTGACCTCCGACGACTGGGACCCCCACGGGGCGGACGAGCTGCACGAACGGGCACTGCGGCTCTACCGGCTGGTCCACCAGGCCCGGGCCGCGGTCGACTGGGGCCGGGAGAGCCTGCGCGCCAACCCCCGGCGCCGCAGCCGCATGGTGTCCCCGCCCGGCCAGGACTACGACGACGCCGTCACCGTCCTGGACTACGTGGCCGTGCACATCACCGGCGTCACCCGGCTGATGCTCGAAGCCTGTCACGACGACCGCAGGAAGCCCCGTCCGGGGCCCCGACTCACCAAGCCCTACGCGGAGTTCCTGCACACCACCGCCCGCGCCATCTGCCTCTACACCCAGATCCGGTTCGCCCCGGACGGACACGACGAGCGAGCGGAGCACGAGCTGCGTGAGACCGTCGAGAACCTGCTCGGCACGCTGGAGGACCTGCGGCAGCGGCTGCCCGATGCGGTACCCGCGGATCCCGAGGCGCTGGCGACGTACGGCACGCTTTTCACCCAGGCACGCCGCCTGGCCGACCAACTGGTCAGCCGGGACAGCTGACCAGGCCGGTTTCCCCGGACCGCGGGACCCGGAGTGAGAGGACGCCGCCGGGGGTACTCGGACGCCGGACGAAGAGGTGACGTACGGGCAGGGCACACGCGCCGGGGCGCCGGGAGCGCGTCGCTTGCGACAACGCACGGTCCTGCCCCGATGACCGTGGAACCGGTCGGCATGACGATCGTCACCACCTGACAACCCCAGTGAGGCCGACCATGAGCAAGCAGGGGCGGGACCCGCGCGACGGCCAGTCGCGGCAGAGGAAACTGGGAATCTACCTCAACGATCACCTGGCCGGTGCGACGGCCGGAGCCGCGCTCGCCGAGCGCATGGCGCGGGAGCACCGGTCGCCGCCGTACCGCGTCGACCTGGAGAACATGGCGGCGGAGATCGCCCGGGACCGTCGCGCCCTGTTGCGTCTCCTGGCGGACCTGGACGTGCCCGCCAGGCGGTACAAGCAGTACGGCGCGTGGCTGGGCGAGAAGGTGGGCCGGCTCAAGCCCAATGGCCGGCTGCTGCGCCGCTCCGGCCTCTCTCTGCTGCTCGAAGTCGAGGCCCTGCGGCTGGGGGTGCGGGGCAAGGCCTCGCTGTGGCACACGCTGCTCGCCGCGTCCGCCCAGGACTCGCGCCTGGACGCCGACCGGCTCGAGGAGCTGCTGGCCAGGGCCGAGCGGCAGATCAAGACCCTGGATTCCCTGCACGCGAGGGCCGTCTCGACCCTGCTCTCCGCGGACCGCTGAGCAGCGTCAGTCGTCGCGCGGCTGCGGTGTCCTCGGAGGTGGGGTCATGGCCCAGCGGATGGTGCGGGTCAGCACCTGGCCGGTGGGGCGTACGGCGACGCTGTCCACCAGCGGCAGTCGGGGCAGCCAGAGCATGCCGCGCGCCCAGGGCGGCAGCAGCGCGACGGCGTTGGCGGCCAGGCCGGCGTAGAAGGGGCGTACCGCGAGCGGGATGGGTGGCCGTAGGAGGAGGTACCGGGCCGCGGAGCGGGCCTCGGGGGTGGCGCGCACTTCGGGGCGGTAGGCGGTCAGGCGCTCGGACAGTTCTCGGCGGTCGCGTGGTGGGTCGGTGACGCCCAACGCCTCGGCGACGCGCGCGGTGTCGGCCACATAGGCGTCGTAGGCGCCCGGCGCCAGCCGGTGGGCTCCGTAGCGTTCGTGGGCGCGCAGGAAGCTGTCCGTCTCGGCGATGTGGACCCAGGTCAGCAGGTGCGGGTCGGCCGCGTGGTACGGCACTCCTTCCGCGGTCGTCCCGCGGATGTGGTCGTGGATGGCGCGGACATGGTCCACGGCGCGCTGGGCGTCGGCGGCGGGGCCGTACGTCGTCACGGCCAGGAAGGTGCTGGTGCGCTGGAGGCGGCCCCAGGGGTCGCCGCGGAACCCGGAGTGTCCGGCCACCGCCGCCATGGCGAGCGGATGCAGGGACTGCAGGAGCAGTGCGCTCAGGCCGCCGATGAACATCGAGGCGTCACCGTGGACCGTGCGGATGGGACGGTCCTCCGCGAACCAGCGGGGGCCGGGGGTGTCGTGGATGCGCGCGCGGTTCGCCGGTCCGTCGGGGCCCGCGACCCGCCGGAACAGGGCTTGGCCCAGCTGTTCGCGCACCGTGGTCAGCACGGCAGCCCCTCCCTGTCGGACGCGGGCCACACGTAAGGCAGGTCGTCGGGCACGCCGGGGAACAGCTGGGCGTACACCTCGGGGGCCTTGCGGACCAGCGCCGAGCGATGGCTTTCGTGGAAGGCGTCATCGCCGTGCCAGGGCGGCAGTTCCCCGGCGGCGGTCAGTTCCGCCTGCTCGCGTACGTGGGCGCCGGGGCGCGACCCGGCCCACCCGGCGACCAGCGAGGCCGCGCAGCTGTCCTGGTGCCCCTGTTCGCGCCAGACCCGGCAGATCTCCAGGCCGTACCGTACGAGTGCTTCCTCGTACCCCGCCCACATCCGTACCGCCGGATGCCGGCGCCAGCCGTAGCCCGGCACCGTCAGGCCGCGCAGGACCTGGAGTGCCTCGACCCGCTGTTTGCCCAGGCGTCGCCGGTCCAGCAGCAGGGCCGTCTGCCGGAAGTCGGGGTGGGGCAGGAAGGTCTGCATCGGTGGCCGGCTCACTTCCCGCGCGGCGCGGACGGCTGGTGGACCGTCGTGCCACTCGCCGTCGCGCCGCGCACCTCGTGCCGCCGATCGCCGGGCAAGCCGCCGACGGTCGGGTTCTTCGCCTCGTTCGTCATCGCGGTACCTGTGTCCTTCTCGTGTGGGGCGTCAGGTGTGCGGCTGGCCGACCGCGCGGTCGGCCAGGCCGCCCGCGCCCAGCGGTCCGGTGTGCTCCAGGGACTGCTCGGCCTCCATCCGGGGCAGTGCCCGACGCGCCACCCGCAGCACGACGGGCGGCAGGGCCGCGCGCACCGGTTGGGTCAGCCGCAGCCAACCCGGCGCGTACACGGTCGTACGGCGCCGCTCCATGCCGTCGACCAGGCGCGCGGCGACCGTGTGCACGGGGTACACCGTGCGGGCCGGGGCGGGCATGTGGGTGCGCAGTTCGCGCAGGACGGCGTGCCGGTCGGCGTCGCGGATCATGTCGGTGTCGGTCCAGTTGAGGTAGGCGATGCCCACGGCGACGCCCCGGTGTGCCACCTCCGCCCGCAGGGAGTGCGCGAAGGCCTCCGCTCCGGCCTTGGAGGCGCAGTAGGCGCTCATCAAGGGGGCGGCTCCGATGGATGCCAGGGAGGCGACCTGGAGGAAGTAGCCCGCCGTGTCGATGAGGTCGGGCAGGAAGGCGCGGGCCGTCTGGGCGCTGCCGGTGAGGTTGACGTCGATGACGCGGCGCCAGGTGGCCGGGTCCGAGTCCAGGAACGGGCCGCCCTCCGCGATGCCCGCGTTGGCCACCACCGCCGAGGGCCGGCCGAGGCCGGTCCGTACCGTGCGGGCGGCCGCCGCGAGCGCGGCGGGGTCCGTGATGTCGACCTCGATGGCCAGGGCCGGTGTCGGCAGGGAGGCGGCCAGCTCCTCCAGGGCGGTCCTCTCGTGGCCGAGCAACGCGACCCGGGCGCCGCGACGGGCGAGGTCCCGGGCCATCGCCGCCCCGAGACCGCGAGCGGCCCCGGTGACGGCGACCGTCCGGCCGGCGAGCGGGCTGCTGCCCATGGGATACCTCCCTTCCGTAGGACTGCGCGTCCTGACCACCACTTCGGCGCGGAAGTGGCGCTCGGATGCGTCCTACGTCCCGCGGGGCGGCGGGCACGCGGAGTGGTCGGGGTGGCCGCGGGTGCGGCGCTCCTCCTTCATCTCCGCCTCGTACAGGTGGTCGCGGCCCTGCGCGAGCTCCCGCACCGCGCTGGACTCCAGGTGGTGGAAGGGCTCGTAGTACGTGGTGTTGTAGGCCTCGATGATCTGGAACGTCCAGTGGCCGGGGATCACGTTGCGCCCGAGGATCTCCGAGCGGACCTTCTCGGCCCACTCGGGGTGGCCGGCGTCGTGCAGCAGCCGGACAGCGCGGTCCAGCTCCAGGTCCGCGGTTCCGGTCAGCTGGTGGAAGTCGTACAGCCGGCCTCTGGCACGTTCGGTCGTCTCCAGCGCCTTGGACAGTGCGCCGAGGGCTTCCACCACCCTGCCGTCGACGTCGGCAGGCCGCTGGTGGTGCGGGTCGGGGCCGCCGGGGGTCTCCTGGTGGTCATCCATGTCTCCTCCTTGGCGGGGACGGCCGCCGGACGTGCGGTGGCGCCGTTCAGCGTCGGGTGCCGGTGCGGTCGCGGCGGGTCAGCGCGCGCTGGGCGCGGGCCAGACCGGGCGGCCGGTGCCGGTGCAGGGCGGCCCGTGCCGCGTTGGCCCCCGGCGCGCCGTGCACGCCGCCACCGGGGTGGGCGCCGGACGAGGCCAGGAAGAGCCCCGGGACGGGAGTCTCCGGGCGTCCGGTGCCCGGCACGGGACGGAAGACGAGCTGCTGGTGCAGGGCGGTCGTGCCGCCGTTGATCGCGCCTCCGTGCAGATTGGCGTCGAGGGACTGAAGGGTCGGGGGCGCCAGGACGCGGCGCGCGCGGATCAGGGAGCGGAACCCGGGCGCGAAGCGTTCCACCTGCTGTTCGACCCGGTCGGCCATGCGTTCCTGGTCCTTGGTGTCCCAGCTCCCGGTGATGCCCTCGTCCCCCGCGTCGGCGACGACCTCATGGGGGACGTGGGTGTAGGCCCAGGCCGATTCGGTACCGCCCGGGGAGCGCGTGGCGTCGGCGGTGGTCATCTGGCCGAACAGCAGGAAGGGGCGGTCCGGGATCTGCCGCATGGAGATCTGCGCCGCGAACCGGGTGAGTTCGTCGAGCCCGTCGGCGAGGTGCACGGTACCGGCGCGGGACGCCTGTTCCGCCTGCCAGGGCACCGGCCCGTCGAGGGCCCAGTCGACCTTGACGGTGGCGAAGTCCCACTGGAACCTGCGCAGGTCGTCCTGGAGCTGGGCGGGCAGATGCTCGGGATCGACGAGGCCGCCGTACAGGGCGGGTACCGACACGTCGGCCAGCACCGCGCGGCGCGCCCGCACCGCGTCGCCCCCTGCGGTGCGTACCCCGACGGCCCGCCCGCCCCGGACGACGACCTCCGTGACGCGCTGCCCGCAGCGCACCCGTCCGCCGTGGGCCTCCAGGCGACGGGTCAGAGCCTCGGTCAGGGCGCCGGAGCCACCGACGGGGACGGGAAAGCCGTATGTCTGTCCCAGCATGGACATCAGCCAGCCGAAGCCGCCGCTGCCCGCCGCCTCGGGGGCGAGGTCGGCGTGCAGGGCGTTTCCGGCCAGCAGCAGCCCGCCGCCCTGGCCGCGGAACTCCTCCTGCCCCAGCCGGCGTACCGGCAGGACCAGGGTGCGGGCGGTGCGCAGCCCGCCCGCCGCCCGCAGCCGCAACGCCATCCGGGCCGCCGCTTTGACGGGCGGGAAGGGCGTGAACAGCGCGTCCAGCAGATCCGGCCGCAGGTGCTGCCACATCTCGTGCAGCCGTCGCCAGGCGTCCCCGTCCCCCGGTGCGAAGGCGTCCAGGGACGCGGCGGTGGTGTCGATGTCGCGGTCGAGGACGGCGCAGCTGCCGTCGGTGAGGGGGTGGGCGAGCACGCTGGGGGCGTGGCTCCACCGCAGCCCGTACTCGCCGAGACCGAGCGCGGACAGGACCGGGGAGGCCGCGGCGAGCGGGTAGAAGGCGCTGAAGACGTCACTGACGAAGTCGGGGTCGACGCCGCGGTCATGGCGCACCGCTCCGCCCGGCTCCGGCTGTTCCTCCAGCACCTCCACGCTCCACCCGGCGTCGGCGAGCATGTTGGCGGCCACCAGGCCGTTGGGGCCCGCTCCGATGACCACGGCATCAGGCATGGCCGGGCGCCTCCGCACCGGTCGCCACCCCGGCCGGACGCGGCTTCTGGTCGGTGACCCCCGCCTCCGCCTCGCACAGCCGGGCCAGCCTGGCGAGCATGGTGCGGTGACGCAGCTGGATCAGCGCCTCGAAGCCGACGTTGTGCAGGCGCCCGCCCGCGCCCTGGAGCGGGTGCTCGTCCACGATCACCAGGCACTGCTCGCCCCAGGGGCGCAGTTCGATGGCGATGCGTGCCGTGCCCAGGGCGCCGGCATGGGCCTCCAGCTCCAGGGCGCCGCCTTCCTCGCAGCGCCGCACGACCGTCTCGTTGACCAGCCGGGCCGGGCCCAGGCGGACCTCGAAGCGGATCGCCGCGTCCGTCTGCGGCCACTGCCCGCGGACCGGCTCGGATCGCGCGGTCCCGACCACCCACTCGGCGTAGCGGTGGCCGTCGGCGAGGACATCCCAGACGGCGCTCGGGGCGACTCGGATCAGACGATGACGTACGGCCACGATGCCTCCAAGGAGTGGTCCGGCCCGGGCGGCCCGTCGACCGCGCCCCGAGTGCCCGCACGTGACAGGTCCAACCGGAGGCGCCGACGATGAGCCGTCCACCGGGTGACTCGAAGCGCGCCATCCGGGGAACCGGGAAGGAAGCCCTGACACACGTGGGGAAGCCCGGCCCCCGGAAAAAGCCCGGCCGCCCGGCTCCGCCACCGGAGGAGAGGCCACCATGGCGCGCGAAGACGACTTGCGGCAGGCCGTCCCGGACGCACCGGAGCCGCGTCCCGCTAGCGACGGCGTCACGCGCCGACGGCCACTGCGTGAGCAGCACGTCGAGGAGACCGTCGAGATCGCGGTGCCGGTCCGAACGGCGTACAACCAGTGGACGCAGTTCCAGAGCTTTCCCCGGTTCACGACCACGGTGCGCCGCGTCGAACAGGTCAGGCGCACCGTGGTCGCCTGGACCCTCGGCTACGGGCCGCTGCGGCGCCGCTTCGAGGTGGAGATCGTGGAGCAGGACCCCGACGCCTATCTGGCCTGGCGCGCCCTGGAGCGGCACCCCTCCCACCAGGGCGAGGTGGAGTTCCGGCCGACCGGGACGGGTGGCACCGCCCTCACGGTCCGGATGCTGCTCGAACCGCACGGTGCGGCGAAGGCGCTCGCCCGCTCCTCCAAGGTCACACGCGTGACCGCGCGGCAGGTGCGCCGGGAGCTCGTGAACTTCAAGATCTTCATCGAGGGGCTGGGGCAGGAGAGCGGCGCCTGGCGCGGCACCATCCGCAACGGGCGAGTGCAGCACGACCATCCGGAACCGCCCCGGAGCCGCGTGGCTCAGTGGCCCGTCGGCTGACCCCCGTACCGGCACGGCGAGAGAAAGGCGAAGCGATGCGGAACCCGCCCGGCGAGGAGCCGGAGACGACCCTCTCCGTGACACCGCCGAAGAAGTGGGCGGCGGGCCTTCCCGCCGTCGCGCACGCCCTGGAGTACTCCCTCCAGCAGACCTCGCCGCGCAAGGCCGGGGTGGACCTGCTGACCATGAACCAGGTGGGCGGGGTCGACTGCCCCGGCTGCGCCTGGGCGGACCCGGCCCCTGGGCAGCGCCATCGCAACGAGTACTGCGAGAACGGCGCCAAGCACATCAACGACGAGGCCACGACCCGCCGGATCACCGCCGACTTCTTCCGCGAGCACAGCGTCTCCGACCTGGCCCGGCGCTCCGACATGTGGCTCAACCAGCAGGGCCGGCTCACCGAACCGATGATCAAGCGGCCGGGCTCCGACCACTACGAACCCATCGGCTGGAACGACGCCCTGGGCGTGCTCGCCGACGAGCTCACCACGCTCGCCTCTCCCGACGAGGCCGTCTTCTACACCTCGGGCCGGGCCGGCAACGAGGCCGCGTTCGTCCTACAGCTCTTCGCCCGCGCCTTCGGCACCAACAACCTGCCCGACTGCAGCAACATGTGCCACGAGTCCAGCGGATTCGCGCTGAGCGAGACGCTCGGCACCGGCAAGGGCACCGTCAGCCTCGACGACCTCCACCACGCCGACCTGATCTTCCTGGTCGGGCAGAACCCCGGGTCCAACCACCCTCGTCAGCTCTCCGCGCTGGAGGAGGCCAAGCGCAACGGCGCCCGTGTCGTCGCGGTCAACCCGCTGCCGGAAGCCGGGCTGCGGCGGTTCAAGAACCCGCAGAAACCACAAGGCGTCCTCGGACGCGGCACCCAGATCGCCGACCGCTTCCTGCACATCAAGCCCGGCGGCGACCTCGCCCTGTTCCAGGCCCTCAACCTCCTGCTGCTGGAGGCCGAGGACGCCCGCCCCGGCACCGTCCTGGACCACGCCTTCATCGACGCCCACACGGCCGGCTTCGAGGAGTTCGCCCAGCACGCCCGCACGGTCGACTGGGACGACGTGCGCGCGGCGACCGGGCTGACCCGCGAGGAGATCGAGAAGGTCCACGAGGACGTCCTGGCCAGTGAACGCGTCATCGTCTGCTGGGCGATGGGCATCACCCAGCACAAACACGGCGTGCCCACCGTCCGCGAGATCGTCAACTTCCTGCTGCTGCGCGGCAATCTCGGGCGCGCCGGCGCCGGCGCCTGTCCCGTGCGCGGGCACAGCAACGTCCAGGGTGACCGCACCATGGGCATCTGGGAACAGATGCCGGACGCGTTCCTCGACGCGCTCCAGAAGGAGTTCGGCTTCGACCCGCCGCGCCCGCACGGACTCGACTCGGTGAACTCGATCAAGGCGATGCGCGAAGGGCGCGTCAAGGTGTTCCTCGCCCTGGCCGGCAACTTCGTGCGGGCCGCTCCCGACAGCGCGGTCACCGAGGAGGCGATGCGCTCGTGCCGGTTGACCGCCCACATCTCCACCAAGCTCAACCGCTCGCACACGGTGTGCGGTGACACGGCGCTGATCCTGCCGACCCTCGGCCGCACCGAACGGGACGTGCAGTCCTCGGGCGAGCAGTTCGTCACGGTGGAGAACTCCATGAGCGAGGTCCACACCTCCCAAGGACGCCTCGAACCCGCCTCCCCGCTGCTGCTCAGCGAGGTCGCGATCCTGTGCCGGCTCGCCCGCCGCACCCTCGACGGCCGCACGGACATCCCCTGGGCCGACTTCGAGGGCGACTACGACACCATCCGCGAACGCATCTCCCGCATCGTGCCGGGCTTCCACGACTTCACCGCGCGGGTGTCACGTCCCGGTGGCTTCCAGCTGCCGAACCCCGTCAACGAGGGCGTGTTCCGCACCGCGGTCGGCAAGGCTCGGTTCACCCGCAACGAGCGGGTGGTGCCCACGGCGCCCGAAGGCCATCTGCTGTTGCAGACGCTGCGCTCGCACGACCAGTGGAACACCGTCCCCTACACCCTCGACGACCGCTACCGCGGCATCCACGGCAGCCGCCACGTCGTCCTCGTCAACCCCGCCGATCTCCCGGGCCTCGGCCTAGCCGAGGGCGACCGTGTCGACCTCGTGAGCGTCTGGGCGGACGGCACCGAACGCCGGGCCGAGGGCTTCACGGTCGTCCCCTACCCGACCGCCCGGGGCTCCGCCGCCGCCTACTACCCGGAGACCAACGTCCTGGTGCCCCTGGACAGCGTCGCCGACATCAGCAACCAGCCCACGTCGAAGGGGATCGTGGTCCGGCTCGAACCGGTCGGCGGTGGGAGGACTCCCGCGGTGTCCGGGCATCAGGTGTAGGCGTCCTCGACGGCGACCTGCCGCACGGTGCGCAGAGTCGACCGGAGCGTGGCCAGATCGGTCGAGCCCAGGGCCAGGCGCAGTGCCTGGGGGGTGTGATGGGTCGTGGTGAAGGGCTCGGCCGTGCTCACGGAGATGTGGCGGCGCGCGAGGGTCGCGGTCAGGCGGTCGGCGCGGGCGTCCTCGGGCAGCGTCAGCCAGATGAAGTACGAGGAGGGGTGACCGACCAGGGGCAGCCCCGCCAGCTCCTGCCTGGCTACCGTCTGGCGGGCCCGGGCGTCCTGCCGTTTCCGCGCTTCCAGGTGGTCCACCGTGCCGTCGTCGAGCCAGCGGCAGGCGATCGCGGTGGTGAGGGCGGGGGTGTTCCAGGTGGTCGCCCTGATCGCGCGTTCCAGCGCGGGCACATGGGACGGCGGGGCGACGACGAACCCGACCCGCAGACCGGTGGCGACGCTCTTGGACAGTCCCGAGACATGGATGGTGATGTCCGGCGCGCTCGCGGCCAGCGGCGGAGGCGGGTCCTCGACCAGGTAGGCGTAGGCGCCGTCCTCGATGATGAGCGTGCCGTGTCGTCGGGCGATCTCGATCAGACGCGCGCGGTGAGGTGACGGCATGACCCATCCCAGCGGGTTGTGCAGGGTCGGCATGACGTAGATCGCGCGCACCGGGCGGATCGCGCACAGCCGCTCGAAGGCGTCGAGATCCGGTCCGTCGGCGGTGCTGGGCAAGGGCTGCAGGTCGAGGTGGAACGCCTGCGCGAGCACTTTGAAACCCGGGTAGGTGAGCGCGTCGACCGCGACGACGTCGCCGGCGTCGAGCGCCGCCATGACGGTGACGGCCAGGCCGTGTTGCGCCCCGTTGACGATGAGGACCTGCTCCGGGTCAGGGGTGATCCCCCGGCGCCTCAGGTGGCGTGCGACGGTGGCTCTGTCCTGGGCCCGCCCGCGATGCGGTTGGTAGCGCAGCAGTGTCTCCAGCTCACCGGATGTGGCCACCTCACGCAGGGCCTGACGCAGCAGGTCGGCCTGGCCGGGCAGGGACGGGTAGTTGAAGTTGAGGTCGACCGCGTCCGTGGCCACGACCTGGAGATCGATGCCATGCCCGGCGGGCACGGCGAGGTCCCGCACGAACGTGCCGCGGCCCTGCTCCCGGCTCACCAGGCCCATCGCCGCCAGCTCGGCGTACACCCGGGTCGCGGTCACCAGGGCGATGCCCTCACGGGCGGCGAGGCCGCGATGGGTCGGCAGTCGCTCGCCCGCGGCCAGGCGGCCGTTCCGGATGTCGGAGGCGAGCGCGTCGACCAGGGCTTTGTACCGCGGGGCAGCCATGCACGGGATTGTATCCATGACAATTCTTTGACTGTCCTGCTCGCGGGTCCCTACCGTCACCCTCCACCGACCCGGAAGGACAGCCGCCATGCACATCGCGATCCTCACCTTCGAGGGCTACAACGAGCTCGACTCCCTGATCGCGCTCGGCGTGCTCAACCGCGTCAGGTCCGACGGCTGGCGCGTCACCATCGCCACCCCCGCCCCCAGGGTGACCTCGATGAACGGGGTGGTCATCGAACAGATGTCGACGCTGGAGGAGGCGTGCGCCGCCGACGCGGTCGTCGTCGGCAGCGGCATCGCCACGCGCGAGGTCGTCGAGGACCCGGCGATCATGAGCGTGCTGCGCGGCCTGGACCCCTCGCGTCAGCTCATCGCCGCGCAGTGCTCCGGCGCGCTCGTACTGGCGCGGCTCGGCCTGCTCGACGGCATCCCCGCCTGCACCGACCTGACCAGCAAGCCCTGGGTCGTCGCCGCCGGCGTCGAGGTGCTCAACCAGCCCTTCTACGCCAAGGGCAACATCGCCACCGCCGGCGGCTGCCTGGCCTCGCACTACCTCGCCGCCTGGGTCATCGCCCGCCTCAAGGGCCACGACGCCGCCGAGGACGCGCTGCACTATGTCGCGCCGGTCGGGGAGAAGGAGGAGTACGTCGAGCGGGCGTGGCGCAACATCTCCCCCTACCTGCCCGCCGCGACGCCGGCGCTCGTCTGAGGCGACCCCGGGACGGCCGACCGGCGCGCCGCGCAACATGAGGGCCCGGCAGCGGAGTTCAGGCCGGGCGGACCGCGCCCTTGATGGCCGCCTGACCGGCGAAGAACACCGACTCCTCGCGGATCTGCGCTCCCGGACCCGGGGCGTGGATCATCATGCCGTTCCCGGCCCAGATGCCCACATGGTCGAGGTCGTCGTGGAAGAAGACCAGGTCACCTACCTGGACGTCGGCGAGGGGGACCGGCATCCCGCATTCCGCCTGGGCCTGGACGGTCCGCGGGAGGGTGACCCCGGCGGTCCTCCACGCGGCCTGGGCGAGACCGGGGGCGTCATACGAACCCGGTCCTACCGCTCCCTTCACACACGGTCGGCCGATCTGCTCCCGGGCGAAGGCGACCACCCGCTCGGCCTTGGTGCTGCGACCGGCGTCCACCGCTGCCCCGGCTGCGACGAACGAGGCAGGCACCGGGGCGACGCCGAGGCTGTCCAACCCCGCGACCGGTGCCGCCGGAGCAGCAGCCCATCTCGACGCGGCGGGTGCGAAGGCCGTCGTGACGGCCGGTTCGGGGAGGGCCGGCGGGGCGGTGAGCGTGGGGGCAGTGAAGGAGGGGGCCGAAGCGGTGAACGCCGGAGCCGTGGGCACGAACTCGGTGAACTCGGGGGTGGTGCCGGCGGGGGCCGGGATCGCGGGCAGGCCGGCTCCGTACGTCGTCGTGGCCGCATCCGAGGGAAGACCGGCGGAGTAGGAGGGCATCGGCTCGGCCCACTGGCTGGCGGCGTACGCGGCCGTCGGGCTCATCACCCTCGCCGCGCCGTACGTCGCCGCGCCGTACGTCGCCGCTCCGTCCGCGGCGATCCCGGGCTCGTAGCCGCCGGTCCGTGGTGTCATGGCCGGCGGCTCGGGCGGGGCCTGGGCCGCGGTGGTCTCGGGCTGCTCCCACGGGGCCGGAGTCTCGCGGATGACCGGCAGTTCACCGGTACGCC
Organism: Streptomyces sp. NPDC034103; assembly: GCF_055575395.1. Taxonomy (NCBI): domain Bacteria; kingdom Bacillati; phylum Actinomycetota; class Actinomycetes; order Kitasatosporales; family Streptomycetaceae; genus Streptomyces; species Streptomyces sp. NPDC034103. The sequence goes on from NZ_JBVISS010000004.1 coordinate 40,107, forward strand.
ACATGTTCTGGTCGATCACCGGGTGTTCACCGGTACGCCACACACTCTCGTCGACGACTGGCAGTTCACCGGTACGCCAGGCACCCTCGTCGACAACCGGCAGCTCACCGGTACGCCACCCGGTCTCGCCGACAACCGGCAGCTCACCACTACGCCACCCGCTCTCGCCGACCACCGGCAGCTCACCAGTGCGCCACACACCCTCGTCCAGCCCGGAGTCGGGTGCCGCGACCAGCGAGTCAGGCCCGGCGGCCGGCTGCGGCAGAGTCCCGGTGGCCGACTCCGGAAGAGGCCAGCTGGTCAGCTCAGGCACAGACGCGGTGGGTGCCGCGGGAGTTGACGCGCCGGTGTCCCATGCTGCCGGGTCCGACGCCGTCGCGGACGCTTCGAGGGCAAAGGCGTGCCCGGGGCGCCCCTGGACCTCTGCGGGACGTTCCTCGGAACGTGTGGGACGAACTTCGGCCCGTGCGGGGCGCGTCGGCCGCGGCGCACGGGACGGCATCCGGCCTGACGGCTGAGGCACCGGCACGGTCGGGCCCAGCTTGGCGCGGGCCATGTCGAACCATCGCCGGGTCAGGGCCGAGAGCTCGGGGTCGGCCACACCCTGGGGCCGGACATCGCCGGAGGTGCCCCGCCCGCGGGGGATCGAGGCCGCGCGAGTCGCGTTGAAGGTGCCCGTGTCGCTCTCGGCCCGGTCGTAGAGGCTGTTGATCCGCCGGAGGACCTCTTCACGGCTAGGCGCCTCGCCCTCACGTGTCGGCGCGGCATCCGCGGACTGCGAGAGCAGGGGTTCCGGCGACATGGAACAGACTCCTTCCGTACGAAAGCGCACGAGACAACCTGTTGATCGGAGGAAGTCGTGCAGGTGGCAGTCAACTTAGCCAACTTGTGTGCCTTCCGTGAAGATTGACGGGTCATATGCCCGATACGCTTCTGTGACCTTCGTCCCTTCCCTCAAGGGCTCGACAACCGCCAAGTGTCCGGCCGTGCCTCCCGTCCTCGGTCGCGCGGACCCGATCGCCGCCCTGGCCATAGCCGCCCTCGACCTCGACGAGGGCCGCGACGCCTGGCAGGGCAAGGGCTGCTGCGCGGCTCCGGCATTCGCCGGTCCCGGATCGGCGGCCGGACACCGACGGCGCGAACATCGCCGGATTCGTCGAGGTGGCCGACACCATGCTCGACCTCGGCGCGGTCTGACGACTCCCCGCCCCCGTAACGTCCCGGGGTCCCTTCTCGGCCCCGATCCGGCAATGTCGCTCCGGAACACCGTCGACAAGGAGGGCGAGGGCCCGTGAGGTTGTGGCTTGGCAGAAGAGCGGGCTGGATGGCAGTGCTGGCGGCGCTGCTGATGACGGCGGGACTGTGCGTGAGCGCGTCGGCCGCGTCGGCGGCGCCCGCGGCGCGGCCGGACTTCAGACTGCCGTTCGCGTGCCAACAGACCTGGCAGTTGCAGACATATCTGGGCCACGCGCCCGACGACAAGAAGCTCGACATGTACCGGGTCGGTGGCACCACCCTCGGCTCGACGGTCGTCGCCTCCGCCGCCGGCACGGTCACCGAACGCTTCCCGCCCGGCGGCGTCGAGATCAACCACGGCAACGGCTGGTTCACCGTGTATCTGCACATGGAGGGCATCGACGTCCAGCTGGGGCAGCGCGTCGCCGCCGGTGACCGGCTCGGGCGGCTCGGCCTGGTCGGCACGGACTCGGCCCATCTGCACTACGAGCAGCTCTACGACACCAACGGCGACAACGACGGCGAGACGGACGAGATGGTCCACCCCGTCATCCAGGGCACCGAGTACCGGCTGAGCCCCAACGGCCCCTTCCCCCAGGTCACCAGCACCAACGCCTGCGGGGGCGGCGAGCCGGAGCGGTTCTGGGTGGACACGTTCGCCGACGCCACCGGCTATCCGGACGTCGACTGCGTGGGCGACACCACCCCGCGGTGCGCACCCCAGGGCACGCTGCTCAAGGGCACCAACTACGTCCTGTGCAAGAAGAAGGGCTCCACGGTGGGCAACAGCACCGCCCACAACCACTGGTGGCTGCTGACCGACCTCGACGTCGTGGCACCGGGCGGCAAGGCTCGGGCCTGGGTCTCCGCCTACTACCTGGAGAGGTGGGGCAACGACGAGGCCAAGGACAACGACGGCCGGGACATCCGCCTCTGCTGATCCGGCCGGAGGGCCAACCCACGGCCGGATCAAGGGAGTTCATCCGCACTCGGGCACCGTGGGACGGTCCTTGGTGCGGATGACCGGAAGCCACGCGGTGGGCTGCGTGGCGCCGTCCGGCAGGCGGACCCGGTACCACTCGCCGGACCGGGTCCCCACCTCGTCGGTGACCGGGACCCCCTGGCGCAGTCGGCACTCCACGGGGAGCACGTCTCCGTGCCACACGCGGGTGGGTACAACGTTGTCGATGGTGTACGGCTGGAGCGGATCGACGGCCAGACCCAGACTGCACATGGGGTCGCGTGCGGCCGCCCGGTCGCGGCAGAACCTCTCCACGTTGAACACCGCGACATGGGCGGCGGGCGGGGTGGGGTCGAGGAGCTTCTCCGAGTGCGCCGTGGTGCCGCCGACCGCGCCGTCCACCTCCTCGTCCGACCCGACGTAGGACCACAGGGCGGCTGCCGTGCCCACAGTCGCGGCGGCCGCCGCCACGAGCCCCAGGCGCCGCAGGACACGCCGGACACCCGAGGTCGCGCTCGCGCTCGCGCCGCCGCCGGCCCGGGTCGCCGCCCGCATGCGGGTCAGCAGGCTGTCGGCGGTGTGCACGAGGCGCAGGTCGTGAGTCGGCGCCAGGCAGTCGCCGACCAGCGCGCGCCATGGCGCCGGTACGGAGACATGCAGGCGCAGCGGTGCCCGTCCGGCGGCGTACTCCTGCGCGGCAGCACCCCGTCCCCCCGCCGTGCCACCCGGAAAGGGCGAGGCACCACCGGTGAACACCTGGTGGATCATGATGCCCAGGGCCCAGATGTCACCGCTCGGGCGGGCCTGCACGCCTCGCTCGCCGAGCGGGGCCTTCCAGCGTTCGGGCGGCAGGTAGTCCGGGGTGCCCAGGGGCGGGATCCACGCGTGCGTACCGCGCGCGTCGTCCAGTTGCCCGGACAGGCCGAAGTCCGACAGACGGACCGAACCGTCCGCCATCAGCAGGACGTTGTCGGGCTTGAGGTCGCCGTGCACCCACCCCTCGCCGTGCAGATGCGCCAGGCCCTCGCAGATCTCCGTCAGGATCCGCTCCCCCGTGGCCGTTGCCAACTCTTCTTCCTTTTCCAGGAGTTGCCGCAGGTTTCGCTCGGCGCGCTCCATCACGAGCACCACGGCACCGTCGAGTTCGGGGTGGTCCGCGTCCTCCAGCACGACGGAGTCGATCAGCCGGATCAACCGGGGATGGCTGGTCCGACGCCCGAACTCACGCTCCCGTCGGGCGCTGTCCACCAGCCCCCGGGCCTGCCAGGGCGAAAGGCCCGCCGTGGGCAGGAACTTCAGCGCGACGGCGGTGTCGGCGTCCGCCGCGCGCACGCCCCTGCCCGCGTAGACCCACCCCCAGCCGCCGTCCGCGATGGGCTCGACGACCTCCCAGTCACCGACCCGGTACCCGCGCGGAATCCGCTCCCCCGCCCCGCTCATCGGTACACCACCCCTGCCCGTCCCCCACCGGGCCCGGCCGCCGGGCGCGCCGGCAGGTACCGCAGATGCCCCTCACCGACCAGACCGAAGCGCAGCGCGACGGCCACGAGCGCCTCGCGCTTGCCGTTGCGGCGGCCGCCACGGACGGCCTCGCCCGCGGCGGCCGGCGCCTGGATGCGGAGTTTCTCCTCGGCGAGATAGTCGATCTGGGCGCTCACCGCACGCGTCGTCAGCTGCGCGCACCGCGGGTGCGCGCGGAGCCGTTCGACGATCTCGGGCGTGGTCGGCACCGCGAGCGCCGACTCGTCACGCAGCCTGGGCTCGCACAGGGCGAGCAGCACCAGGAAGTAGGTGGCGGTCTCGTCCAGCGAGTAGGCGGTCAGGGTCCGGGTGCCCCGACGGCTCCCGTCCGCGCCCTCCGGATCGAGGTAGACGTGGTCGGGGGCGAAGACCTGGAAACTCACCCCGGACCCCCGTGTGGGCAGCACGATCCGCGCGAACTCGAACGGGATGGGCACCCCGACCCGGCGGGGCGGCACTCTCAGGTACTCCCCCGCGCCCTCCGGGTTCTCCACCAGATAGCTCTGCGTGGAGCTGTAGTTGCTGAGCAGCCAGTGGTCGCCGCTCACCCGGATCTCCCCGGCCAGCCGGGACACCGCCGGGTCGGTCAGCCGCAGTTCCACGGGCACCGTGTCCGAGCCCCGGCCGAAGCGGGCCGCCTCACCCGCGCCGAGCCGTACCGTCACCGCCGGTTCCTGCGGCAGATGGATCAGTACGCCGCTCATCGTCCCCCCGTCCTGGCCAGTTCCTTGCCGTCGGCGTCGTACACGCGAAAGACGCAGTCGCCGAGCGGGTTCTCATGGGCGTCGTCGGGCCGTGGTGCGCCGACGGCGTGGGTGCTCACGTAGGCGGGCCGGCCCGCCAGCCGCACGATGGGCAGATCGGTGGTGCGGCCCTGCTCCGTCTTGGTGATCCGGGCGGCGGGCGTCCGGCCGGTGTACGCGAGGATGTACACCACTCCCCGCGGGCGGCGGTGCGCGTTGAAGGTGATCGGTGCGGCGGCCGCCTGCTCGACGTCCAACTCCCTTACGCAGGTGGGTCTCTGCTCCTCCGGGTCGGCGTCGCAGTACGCGCGCTCCTCCAGCGTGTACCAGACGCCCAGGCCCGCCTCGACGCGCTCCCCGGGGCGCACGACGCGCACCGGTGAGCGGCCGTGAGCGGACTCCTGGGAGGCGGAAGGGCCGGTGGTCGGCGGCCGGGTGCCGGTGACGGTGTGCGAGTGGTCCGGTCCTGACGGCAGGACCAGCCTTCCGGTCAGCGGGGCCAGCAGGGCGACGGCCAGGGTGCCGGTCAGCAGTCTGCGGCGCCGCTGGACGAGCCTGGCGCGGCGCCTGATCCGGTCACGCGGGAACACCGTGGGGGCGCAGTCCCGTGCGGCCTCCTCCAGCACCAGCCAGAGTTCGGGTGGTGGCTGCTGCGGCGCTGCCTCGGTCCTCATGAGCGGCACGTCTCCCCCGTGTTCGTACGCCGTCGTGGCGGCATGGGTGGACCGTGCGGTGTGGTCTCGGCGTCGTCCCCCTTCCGGCCGCCTCCCGGTTCTCCTCCCGGGTGCCCTGCCGCGTCTCTTCGTGAGGCGACGGACAGCGGGCCGGTCATCACACTCACCCCGGATCACCCCGTTTCCTTTCCCTGGGTGCGCTGGTCGTGGCGCACCTGAGTTCCTGTCAGTAACACCACGCGCACACGGCCCGGGTTGCATGCGCCGGGTGACGGGGGGCGAGCACCACGACACGGCGAACTCCCGGGCGGCGTAAGCCACCCGGGAGCAACGGGCCGGACCAGGACCGCCTCAGACGGCAGCGCGCCGCGGGACCGTGCGGGAGCCGACGTCCTGGGCCGTCCGCCACAGCGCGCCGGACAGCCACAGCAGGACGACGCCAACCACGAGGTGCAGGGCGCTGGTGAACACGGAGTCCGCGAGGCCGGTCAGGAACGCGAACAGGGGCAGGACGACGGCGTAACCCCACGACGGCACCCTCGGGAACACCCGTGCTCGGATCAACGCCGCCCCGAACAGGGCGCATCCCACGGCGAAGACGGCCGCGGAGCCGAGGAGCACGGGCACGGTGGGACCGGTGAGGGTCTCCTCGACGACCTCGTCGTCGAAGTGGAACAGCACCAGGTTCGCGGCGTAGGCGGCGCCGCCGAACAGGCCGAGGCCGATCAGGTTGACGGTGCGCGCCACCTCGCCGAAGCGGCCGCCGACCGGCCCTTGGCGCCGGTGCAGTCCGGTCAGGAGCGGCACGGCGAAGGCGGGCGCGAGGGCGAAGGCGACGCTGGTCGCGGAGGTCTCGCCGGTGAACGTCTCCACCAGCGCGGGCAGCGCGATCAGCAGGCCGGACAGGATCCCGCACAGGGCGTCGAGGCGGAACGTCGACGAGGCGACGGGTGAGGACATGAGGACACTCCGGTTGCTCGGACGGTGGGTCAGTGCCGTCACCGTAGGAAGCCATCGTCCGGCGGGGGCAGGTGCGCAACGGGGAGATCGCGGGCCGAAGGTCACCGTCGTCGGTGCGGTGGACGGCCGTTCGGCACGTGCCGTTCGGCCCGGTTCCGGCCGGAGTCGGGCCCCGGCGTCCCCGCGGACGCGGTGTTCGGCCTAGCCTGACCGGCAGTGGGCGAGGGGGGTGTGCATGACGAGCTATGTGCCGGTGCGATGGGTGCCGTCCCTGTTGTACGGGGCGGTGCTGCTCGGCGGGGTGTACTACGCGGCGGTCGTCCCGGACGGCCGTCCGGGACCGGCGTTCTGGCGTACGGCCGGATTCGTCGCCGCGATCGTGGCGCTGTTCGCCCTGGAGGCCGGCGTCCTGCACCGTGCCGCGGCGCGGGTGCCGATCCTGCTGGCGCGCTGCGCGCTGATCGGCGTGGTGGTGCTCCTCGACACCTCGGGGCTGTCCCCCGTCCTGCTGGTGCTGGTGCCGTTCACCGCGTACTTCGCCTTCGGCCGCACGCCGGCCCTCGTGCTGGGCGCGCTCTGTCTGGTCGGGCCGCTCATGGCGTACGTGCTGACGGATCCGCGCTGGTACCGCGATCCCGAGCGTGTCTCCGATCTGCTGATGCTCTGCGTCGGCCTGGTGCTGGCGCTGTCCATGGCCGCCGTGGCCCTCGGCGAACAGCACGCCCGGCTCGCCCTGGAGGGGCACGCGGCGCAGGTCGCGGAACTGTCCGCCGCCACCGAACGCAACCGGCTGGCCCGGGACATCCATGACAGCCTCGGACACCATCTCACCGCGATGTCCGTGCAGTTGGAGATGGCCTCGGACTTCCGCGCACGGGACCCGGATGCCGCCCAGCGGGCACTGGAGGAGGCGCGGCGGTCGGTCAGGCTCGCGCTGGGCGACGTACGGCAGTCGGTCCGTGCGCTGCGTACCCCGACACCGCTGCCCGCCCTCGCGGCGGCGCTCGCCGACCTCGCGCACGGCGGTGAGGCGTCGCCCCGGGTGACGGTCGAGGTCAGCGGCGACGAGAACGGCTACGGCACGCCCGAGCTGACCGCCTTGTACCGGGCCGCGCAGGAGGGCGTGACCAACGCGCGCCGGCATGCGGAGGCCACTCGGGTGTCGGTGACGCTCCGTCTGGCCGAGGACGCCGCGCGGCTCGTGGTGAGCGACGACGGCCGGGGCATCACACCTGTCGAGGCCACCGACGGGGTCGGGCTGCTCGGGATGAGGGAGCGGGTGCACCTCGTGGCGGGCAGCGTCGACATCGACAGCGGTCCCGGCGGTGGAACCCGGCTGACGGTGACCGTTCCGCGCGGGAAGGCCCGGGAGGTCTGACATGGACGACCCACAGTCCCGGGCGGCCGTACGCGTGCTCGTGGTGGACGACCAGACGCTCATCCGGGACGGCATCGCCTCGCTGCTGTCCATCCGGCCGGGTCTCACGGTCGTCGGCACCGCCGTGGACGGGCGGGACGCCGTGGCGAAGACCCTGGAACTGGGCCCGGACGTGGTCCTCATGGACGTCCGCATGCCGCGGATGGACGGTGTCGAGGCGGTGGCGGTCCTGCGCAGCCGGGCCCCGCAGTGCAGGGTGGTGATGCTGACGACGTTCGACGACGAGGAGTACGTGGTGCAGGCGCTGCGGGCCGGCGCCCACGGTTACCTCCTCAAGGATCTGCCGGCCGAGGAACTCGCCCACGCGGTCCGCCTCGCCCACGCGGGCGTCACCCAGCTCGACGCGTCCGTCGTCCGCCACCTCACCGCCGCCCTGCCCTCCCCCACCGCACCCGGAGCCCCGGCCGTCCCGCTGAGTCCGCGCGAGACGGACATCCTGCGACTCGTCGCCCAGGGCCACACCAACCGGGAGATCGCCACCCGCCTCTACCTCAGCGAAGGCACGGTCAAGAACCACGTCTCCCGCATCCTGACCCGCCTCGCCCTGCGCGACCGCACCCAGGCGGCACTGCGCGCGCGGGACCTCGGTCTGCTGTGAGGGCCTGGGAGCTGCCCCGAACGCCGGGCGGCAGGCGACAGGCGGGCGGCCCAAAGGAGCGAGACGTCAGCGCATGCCTGCCGCGTCCAGCAGGGTGGTCACCGTGGGTGCGATGAGCCCCGTCAGCTTGTCCGCCCCGATGCCCGCGCGGGCGCTGGCACCGTCGAAGACCAGGCTGAGCTGCCGGGCCAGCAGATCGGCGTCGCTCGCCCCGCCCCGCTCGGCCTCGGCACGGAAGAAGGCGGTCAGGTTCTCCTTCACCGCGTGGGCGACCCGGCTCGCGGGGTGGTTCTGGTCCTTGAGCTCGATCTGCGCCGCCAGGAAGGGGCAGCCGTAGAACTCGGGCGCGCCCGACTGCGTTTCGACCTCCTGAAAGACACGGAGGATCCGCTCCCGGGGTGAACGATCGTCGTCCGCGGCAGGCAGGAGCGCCGCCACATAGGCGGACGTGCGCCGCTCCAGGCTCGCCGCGAGCAGTGCGTCCTTGCTCTCGAACAGCTGGTACATGGAGCGCTTCGACACCCCCGCCGCCTTGCACAGCGCCTCGACGCCGATGCCGACGCCGTCCCGATAGGTGAGCGTCGCCGCCGCCTCCAGCAGCCGCTCCCTGGGGCTTTGCTTCACTTCGGTGGTCATACCGCGAGGTTAACCCATAGCAAGGCGCCTGGAAACCGATCGGTTTCGGGGTGGCTTCCGTGGTGACGCGGCTGGGGCGGGAGGGGTCCGGGGATCCGCTACACCGCCACCGCTGTCTTCTCGGGCGCCGCCTCGACCGGGACGCGGTGCAGTCCCCTGCGCGATCGCGAGCTCCGGCGGGCCCACGCATAGGGCCGCCCCGTCCGCTTGCGCATGGAAACCGATCGGTTTACTGTGGTGGAAACCGATCGGTTTCCAATCTTTCGTGGAGGCAGTCATGACCGCTCTCAAGGGCGCCAACGTCTTCGTCACCGGTGGCAGCCGCGGCATCGGCAAGGCGCTGGTGGAGGAGCTGTACACCCGCGGCGCCGCCAAGGTCTACGCCACGGCCCGCGCACCGCGCACCGTGACGCACCCCGACGCGGTCCCGGTGGCGCTGGAGGTCACCGACCCGGCCGCCGTCGCGGCGGCCGCGGCACAGGCGCAGGATGTCACCGTGCTGATCAACAACGCCGGTGCCGCGGTCGGCGCCTCCTACCTCGACTCCCCCGTCGACGACGTGCGCAGGGAGTTCGAGACCAACTTCTACGGCCCGCTGCTGCTCACCCGCGCCTTCGTACCGGTCATCGAGCGCAACGGCGGCGGCCACATCCTCAACGTGCACTCCGTACTCTCCTGGCTGGCCCTCGGCGGCTCCTACAGCGCCTCCAAGGCCGCCCTGTGGTCGCAGACCAACTCCCTGCGCCTGGACTTGCAGCCGCGCGGCATCTCCGTCACCGGACTGCACGTCGGATACGTCGACACCGACCTGGCTGCGGGCGTCGAGGCACCCAAGTCCAGCCCCCGTGACGTCGCCGTCCTCGCCCTCGACGGCATCGAGAGCGGCGCGTACGAGGTGCTCGCCGACGACATCTCACGCCACGTCAAGGCGGGCCTCGCCGGCGACCTCGCCGGGCTGTACGAGCAGTTGGCCAAGTAGGACAGCGAAGACAGCACAGGGAGACGGCAAGATGCCCAGCCACGCGTCACGTCCCACGATGCACATCCCGGGGACCACCACCCACACCCTCACCCCGCGCACCGGACGTGACGGCCGCGAGGGAACACTGCGCTACCTCAGGGCGGGCACCGGCGCCCCGCTGGTCCTGCTGCACACCGTGCGCACCCAGGCCGAGCACTTCCGCCTCCTCATCCCCCTGATCGCCGAGCGGTACACGGTCTACGCCCTCGATCTGCCGGGGATGGGCTACTCCGAGATCGTGCCCGGGGCGTCCTACGACGAGCCGGCGATGCGCGCGGGCGTCGAGCGGCTGCTCACCGAACTCGACCTGCACGACGTGACGTTGGTCGGTGAGTCCATGGGGGCGGTGCTCGCCCTGACCGCCGCGGCCGACCTGCCGGAGCGGGTCCGGCGCGTCGTCGCGGTGAACACCTACGACTTCCGCGGCGGCATCGCCCGCTCCAGCCTCCTCGCCCGCGTGGTGGTCAGCGGTGTCCTCGCGCCCGGCATGGGCCCGATGATCGCCGGCGTGGAGCCCAGGCCGGTCCTCCGCAAGATCCTTCAGGGCGGGCTGGTCGACAAGACCGCGCTGCACGAGGACTACGTGGACGAGCTCCTCCAGGTGGGCGGCCGTCCCGGCTACCCGACCGTGGCCCGGGGCGTCTACCAGAACCTGCCCAGCCTCATCGCGGCCCGCTCCCGCTACCCCGAGGTCAAGGCTCCCGTCCACCTCGTCTACGGCGAGAAGGACTGGTCCCGCCCCTCGGACCGGGAGGCCAACAGGCACCTGCTGCCGGCCGCCGAGTTCACGCAGGTGCCGAAGGCCGGCCACTTCATCGCCCTGGAACGGCCCGACCTGCTGGCGGACCTGTTGAACACGGTGGCCTGACCACCGCGGGCCGCGATGGCAGCAGCCGAGGAGCGACATCTGGCGGAGAGCCGAACCCTGGCGGCGGCACCGGGGAGACCTGATGGGGACGGCGTCCTCGCGCTCATCCAGCGCGAGGACGCCGTCCCCGTGTCCGTTGGCCTCGGCATGAGACACGGCGCGCCGATCCGACGTGGGCACTCGCGAGGGCGCCGCGCCCCCCGGCAAGGCGGTGACGCTGGCAGATCTCCCCCTCCCCCACACAAAACACCAGGTCAAGCCCGCATCTGCCGATGCCTCAGGTGGCGCAACACTCCAGTAACACCACTATCCCTACCGGATAAGTATGGTTCGGGCCATGCCGCCCACCGACCGCATCCGAGAGCACGCCGGCCAAGGCGCGCCCACCGTCGCCGCCCAGCGCACGCGGCGTCGGCTGCGCGCGGACCAGGCACGCCAGCTGGCCGATCTCCTGCGCCACCAAGTCCTCACCGGAGGCTTCCCCGCCGGTACCCTGCCGCACGAGTCGACCCTGGCCACGGACTACCGGGCCTCCCGCAACACCGTCCGCCAGGCCCTGGACCTGTTGCGCGCCGAGGGCCTGGTGGAGCGCCTTCCCGGGGTTGGCACGGTGGTCGTGGCCCAGAAGTACCCCCACGGGCTCGATCGCCTGATGGGCCTCGCCGAGACCCTGCGCGAGCACGGCCAGGTCACCAACGAGGTCCGCACCATGGGCCCCGCGCCCGCACCCGCCCCGGTGGCCGAGCGCCTGCGCGTCCCACCCGGCGCCGACGTCCTCTACATCGAGCGCCTGCGCCGCCTCAACGGTCTCCCGCTCTCGCTCGACCTCACCTACATCCCGCTCGACATCGGCACCGCCCTGCTCGGCGCCGATCTGGAGAACACCGATGTCTTCCGCCTCCTGGAGTCCATCACCGGCCGGCGACTCGGCCACGCCGAGATCACCCTGGAGGCGGTGAACGCGGACGCCCACTCCGCGACCGTCCTCGAGGCGCCACGCGGCGCGGCCGTCCTGATGCTGGAACGGCTCACCCACCTCGCCGACGGCCGCCCGGTCGACCTGGAGTTCATCCGCTTCCGCGGCGACCGCATCACGATGAGCGGTCTGCTGCACCGCGCCCTGTAGAGACCACCCGCTCCCCTCAGCACGACCTACCCGGAGACAGCCATGCCTTTGGTGCCCCAGCGTGCCGACGTGCCCGTGACCATCGACGAGTCGAAGTGCATCGACGGATGCACGCTCTGCGTGGACATGTGCCCGCTGGACTCCCTCGCCATCGACGAGACCAACGGCAAGGCGTACATGCACGTCGACGAGTGCTGGTACTGCGGCCCGTGCGCGGCCCGCTGTCCCACCGGAGCCGTCACGGTCAACATGCCCTATCTGCTCCGCTGAGAGGCCCCCACCGCCATGAGACACACCGCAGTCGCACTCGCCGCACCCGTCCTGCTGCTCCCGCTGTCCGCCTGCGGGGGCAGCGCCGAGGCGGGCAGCGGCTCCACGGTCACGGTCACCGTCGGATACCAGTCCAAGACCATCAACACGGTCACGGCCGGCACCCTCCTGCGCTCCCTCGGCTCCTTCGAGAGACAGCTCAACGCCCTCCATGACGGCAAGACGTACAAGGTCGACTGGCAGGACTACGCGACCGGCGCCCCCATCACCGCGCAGATGACCGCCGGGAAGATCGACATCGGTTCGATGGGCGACTTTCCGCTGCTCATCAACGCGGCCCGCGGCAAGCAGCTGGGCAAGCCCACCCATCTGGTCTCGGTCACCGGCTACAACCTCAAGGGCGGCCTGAACACCGTCGTCGTCCCGCCGACGTCGAAGCTGGAGTCGCTCAAGGACCTCAAGGGCAAGAAGGTCTCCACCAGCGTCGGCTCCGCCGCCGACGGCACCCTCGTACGAGCCCTTCAGCGCGCCGGTATCGACCCGGACCGGGGCATCGAGAAGCTCAACCAGCAGCCCGCGGTGGGCGCATCGGCCCTCACGGCGGGCAGCGCCGACGCCCTGTCCCAGTTCGTGGCCTGGCCGGGCCTGCTCGCCTACCAGGGCAAGGCCAAGGCGCTGTACGACGGCGCCCAGTTGAACCTGCCCACCTTCCACGGCGTCACCGCCCGCGAGGACTTCGCCGAGGAGCGCCCCGCCGTGCTGGAGGCCTTCCTGAAGGCCCAGGCAGAGGCGACCGACTACCTCACCGCCCATCCCGTGGCGGCTGCCGAGAAGGTCGCCAAGGCCACCGGCCTGCCCGCCGAGGTCGTCTACCTCTACAACGGCGCCCACGGCATCTCCACCTTCGACCCGGCCGTCAAACCGCAGCTCGTCGCCGCGCTCGAACAGGACGTGTCGGTACTGAAGGCGGCCAAGCTGACCGGCGACATCGACGTGGACTCCTTCGTCGACGACCAGTACGTCAAGAAGGCCCTCGGCGCCGACTACGCCGACCGGCTCGCCGCCACCCCGCCCGCCGCCGTGAGCGAGGTCTGGCCCAAGGGCGGGGCGAGGACGCGGAGCTTCGCCTCCCCCGCCCGACTCCTCGCCTACGTCGCCGAGCACAAGGACACCCTCCGCGCCGCGTACGTCCCCGACGCCACCACCGGCACCCTCTGGTTCGCCGACAAGGCCGTCTGGGTGGCGGACGGTGAACGGCTGCTGCCGTTCGTCGCCCCGGAGACCGCCCGCGCCTACGTCACCGCGCACGACGGCGCCCAGGTGATCACGTACACGGAGGCCCTGGGACGGGCCTCGTGAGCCGCTATCCCCGGACCGGCCGGCTCGCGCTGCGGGCCGGCTCGCTCACCGCCGCGCTCGGACTGTGGCAGCTGCTGACCACCTACGACGTGAACCTGTGGCTGCGCTTCGCGCAGTTCCCGACGGTCACCGACGTCGCCCGGACCTTCGCCGACCGGCTCGCCGGCCCCGACTACTGGACCGACCTCACCGACAGCCTCACCCGGATCGTCACCGGATTCCTGCTCGCCGCCGTCCTGGGCGTGGCCACCGGCGTGCTCGTGGCACGCTCGCGGCTCGCCGAGGACCTGCTCGGACCGGTCCTGGAGGTCGTACGGCCCATCCCGGCCATCGCCATGGTGCCCGTCGCGATCCTGCTGTTCCCCTCCAACGAACAGGGCATCGTCTTCATCACCTTCACCGCCGCGTTCTTCCCGGTACTGGTCTCCACCCGGCACGCGGTGCGCGCGCTGACCCCGGTGTGGGAGGAGGCGGTGCGCACCATGGGTGGCGGCCCGTGGCGGGTGCTCGGCTCGGTCGTCCTGCCGGGCGCGCTGCCGGGCATCTTCGGCGGCCTGTCGGTCGGCATCGGCGTGTCCTGGATCTGTGTGATCTCCGCCGAGATGATCTCCGGCCAGTACGGCGTCGGCTACCGCACCTGGCAGGACTACACGATCGTCAACTATCCGGGCGTCTTCGTCGGCATGGTCACCATCGGCCTGCTCGGCTGGCTGACGTCCACCGCGGTGGAGCTGGTCGGCCGCCGCCTGACCCGCTGGCTGCCGCGCACGTCGTACGCCGCGGACGCCCGGCCCCGCCCCGCCCGGGCCCGGGTGGCGCCGCCCACCGCCCCGCCCACCAAGGCCGAGGAGGCACGCGATGAGCACCTCGTCTGAGACCAGGCCGGCCAAGGCGAGGACCGCTCCGGTGTCCCCGCGTGGCACCCGCCTCACCTTCCGGGGGGCCACGCTCGGCCGGCCGGACGCCCCGGCCGTGACCGACGTGGACCTCGATGTCGCCGCCGGCGAGATCCTCACCGTGGTCGGCCCCTCCGGCTGCGGCAAGTCCACTGTGCTGCGCACCTTCGCGGGACTGCTGCCCCCGCTGGACGGGACGGTGGAACAGGACGGCCGGCCGGTGACCGGCCCCGGCGCGGACCGCGCGCTGGTCTTCCAGGAGGACGCCCTGCTGCCCTGGCGCACCCTGCGGGCCAACGTGGAACTGCCCCTCGCCATCCAGCGACTGCCCCGCGCGCGACGCAGGGAGCAGGCCGAGGCGTGGCTGGAGCGAGTCGGACTCGCCGACCGGGCAGGGCAGTTGCCGCACCGGGTCTCCGGCGGGCAGCGCCAGCGCGCCCAGCTCGCCCGCGCCCTCGCCGGCCGGCCCCGCGCGGTCCTGATGGACGAACCCTTCGGCGCGCTCGACGCGCAGACCCGCGCCGGTATGCAGGACCTGCTGGTGGAGGTGTTGCACGGCACGGGCGCGACCGTCGTCTTCGTCACCCACGACGTCGACGAGGCCCTGTTCCTCGGCGACCGTGTGGCCCTCCTCGGCTCCGGCCGGCTGATCGCCGTACGCGATGTGCCGCGCCCGCGCGAGCGCGCGGCGCGTGACGACCCGGCCCGTGTGGCCCTGCGGCGCGACATCCTCACCTCGCTCGGTACCTGAAAGGCCCCCCTGTGACCAGCCCCGTGAACACCCCCCTGGAGATCCCCGCCCTCACCGACGCCGAGGAACTGACCTGCGACGTCCTTGTCGTCGGCGGCGGCACCGCGGGCACCATGGCGGCGCTGACCGCCGCCGAGCACGGCGCGCGGGTGCTGCTGCTGGAGAAGGCCCACGTCCGCCACTCAGGCGCGCTCGCCATGGGCATGGACGGCGTCAACAACGCCGTCATCCCGGGCCGCGCCGAGCCCGACGACTACGTCGCCGAGATCACCCGCGCCAACGACGGCATCGTCGACCAGTCCACCGTCCGCCAGACCGCCACCCGCGGCTTCGCCATGGTGCAGCGCCTGGAGTCGTACGGCGTGAAGTTCGAGAAGGACGAACACGGCGAGTACGCGGTCCGCCAGGTCCACCGCTCCGGCTCCTATGTGCTGCCGATGCCGGAGGGCAAGGACGTCAAGAAGGTCCTGTACCGGCAGTTGCGGCGACGTGAGATGCGCGAGCTGATCCGGATCGAGAACCGGGTGATGCCGGTACGGGTGCTCACCGCCGAGGGCCGGGCCGTGGGGGCGGTCGGCTTCAACACCCGCACGGGCGCGTTCGTCACGGTCCGCGCGGGCGCGGTCATCCTCGCCACCGGCGCCTGCGGCCGCCTGGGCCTGCCCGCCTCCGGCTACCTGTACGGCACGTACGAGAACCCCACCAACGCCGGCGACGGCTACGCGATGGCGTACCACGCGGGCGCCGAGCTCACCGGCATCGAGTGCTTCCAGATCAACCCCCTGATCAAGGACTACAACGGCCCGGCGTGCGCGTACGTCGCCAACCCCTTCGGCGGCTATCAGGTCAACCGGCACGGCGAGCGCTTCGTCGACTCCGATTACTGGTCGGGCCAGATGATGGCCGAGTTCGCGGAGGAGGTGGCCGGTGACCGCGGACCGGTCTACCTGAAACTGAGCCACCTTCCCGAGGAGTCGATCTCGGCTCTGGAGTCGATCCTGCACTCCACCGAGCGTCCGACGCGCGGCACCTTCCACGCCGGCCGCGGTCACGACTACCGCACCCACGACGTCGAGATGCACATCTCCGAGATCGGCCTGTGCGGCGGCCACTCGGCCTCCGGCGTCCGCGTGGACGACCACGCCCGGACGACCGTCCCGCGGTTGTACGCCGCCGGGGACCTGGCCTGCGTCCCCCACAACTACATGATCGGCGCGTTCGTCTTCGGCGACCTCGCGGGCGCCGACGCCGCCCGATACAGGCCCTACGACGGCGAGTTGCCCCCGGACCAGCTCCAGGAGGCGCACGAGCTGATCTACCGCCCGCTGCGCAACCCCGACGGCCCGCCGCAGCCCCAGGTCGAGTACAAGTTGCGGCGTTTCGTGAACGACTACGTGGCCCCGCCCAAGTCCGGGGCCCGGCTCTCGCTGGCCCTGGACGCCTTCGAGCGGATGCGCGCCGATGTCGCCGCGATGGGTGCCCGCACCCCGCACGAGCTGATGCGCTGCGCCGAGGTGACCTTCATCCGGGACTGCGCGGAGATGGCCGCGCGGTCCTCGCTGGCCCGCACGGAGTCGCGTTGGGGTCTCTACCACGACCGCATCGACCATCCGCAGCGCGACGACGCCTCCTGGTTCCACCACCTCGATCTGCGCAAGTCCCCTACGGGCGCGATGGAGTTCACGGCCCGTCCTGTGAACCCCTATCTGGTTCCGGTCGACGGTTTCACCCCGGTCGGGGGCCCCTCCCGGCACCTCGGCGAGGTCCACGCGGAACAGGTCGCGACGGCGGGCGCCCGGGACGTGGCACCGGTGGCGTTGGGGCAGGAGTCCGCCGTCACCGGCGCGGCCGTCCGTGCCGGTGAGGAGGCCGAGGCCGAGACGCCGGCCACCCCGCGCCTGCTCGCCCTGCTCTCCCTGACCGAGGAAGCGCCCGAACTGTCCGCCCTCGCGCCCTACTTGACCGACCCCGAGCCCGCCGTGCGGCGTACGGCCGTCACGGTGCTGACGGAGACCGTCCCCGCGGGCACCGGACCGGCGCTGGCCGCGGCGCTGGCCGACCCGGACGCCGGGGTGCGCGCCGCCGCGGCCGCCTCGCTGCGGGAGCTGGTCGAGACGCTGCCCCCCGAACCGGCCCTGCGCGACGGCCTCGCCACGGCCCTGTCCCAGGCCGACCCGGTGGTCCGTGCGGCCGCGCTGGACGTCCTGCGTGCCCTGCGCCTGGGTGACGAAGGGCTGTTCGCGGCAGCGCTGTCGGACGCGGACATCACCGTCCGCATCGCGGCCGTCCGCGCCCTGGTCTCGGTCGAGGCCGTCGAGGAGGTGGCCCGTGCCGCGACCGTCGATCCCTCCCGCGAGGTGCGCGTCACCATCGCCAAGGCCCTGGCCACCGCGGGCCCCGAGGCGAGCGGGACCCTCGCGCACCTCGTGAACGATCCCGACGCCCTGGTCCGCGGGGCCGCCTACGAGGCGCTCGGCACGACGGGCTGCCCGCCCGCCCTGGCCGCCCACGCGGAAGCCGCCCTCGCCGATCCCGCCTGGCAGGTACGCGCCGGCGCCGCCACCGCGCTGTCCGCCTCCGACCCCGAGCGCGCCGTCCCGGCCCTCGCCAAGGCCGTCGCCGATCCCAACGCCGATGTCCGCAAGGCAGCTGTGCGAGCCCTGACCCGCCACCGGGCCACCGCCGACGCCCGAGCGGCCCTGGCCACCGCGACCACGGACTCGGACGCGGACGTCAGGGCGTACGCGGCACGGGCGCTGTGACCGGCAAGGTCACCCTGTGAGGCTCGACGAGGCCCGGCGAGGAGGCGCGGTGAGGTCCTGCACGTGCTCCGCGACATGGCACAGCAACAGGCACACGTCGTCGTCGCGTTCGGAGTCGCTCAGCATGGGGACCAGGACCCGGTCGGCGGAGCTGTCCAGGTCCTTCTCCAGGTCCGCCGGTCCGAAGGACTGGAGGGCGGCCGCCAGGCGGGCGATGCCCGGGTCTATGCCCTGGGCGCGGCGTTCGACCAGACCGTCCGTGTAGAGAGCCAGCGTCGAACCCGGCGGCAGGGGCACGACGTGGTCCTCGATCTCCTGGCTCAGCGGGATGCCGAGCATGGCGCCGGGTTTGGCGTCCAGGGTGTGCACCTGGCCGTCGGGGGTGCGCAGCAGCGGCGGCGGGTGACCGGCCGCCGCCCAGGTCAGGGTGGGCCGGCCGGGGTGGAAGCGGGCGACGACGGCGGTGGCGTACAGGTCGGGCTGGAGGTGGTGCAGGAACTCGTGCAGCCGGGTCAGCAGGGTGCCGGGGCTGCTGCCGTCCACGGCGTACGCGCGCAGTGCGGTGCGCAGTTGGCTCATCATGACGGCGGCGCGCAGCCCGTGTCCGGTGACGTCGCCCATGACGACGACCAGGGAGCCGTCGGGCTGGCGGAACGCGTCGTACCAGTCACCGCCGATGTTCAGCCCGTGGGTGGCGGGCAGGTAGCGGGCGGCCAGCCGCAGCGCCGGTGTCGTGGGCAGGTCGGTGAGCAGGGCCCGTTGCAGGGTCTCGGCGATGTCGCGATTGCGCTCGAAGCGCCGGGCGTTGTCGATCGCGATGCTGGCGCGCCGCGCGAACTCGATGATCATCACCGCGTCGTCGGGGTCCCAGTGGTCGCCGGGCGGCACCAGGCTCAGCACGCCCAGGGGTGCCCGGCGGGTGGGCAACGGGACGCACAGCAGCGGGCGTTCGGGATCCATGGCCGAGGCCGGCTGGTCGTCGACGCCGGGCAGGCCGCCGGGCTTGAGGGCGGCGTACTGCGGCCGTCCGGTGCGGGCCGCGGTGACCGCGGCGGCGGGGTGCGAGGCCGGCGGGCGCCGGTCGTCGTCGCCGTCGAAGAGCCAGACGTCGACACTGCGGGCGTACTCCGGTACGAGCAGTTCAGAGAGCCGGCGCACGACCTCGTCGTGGTTGAGGGAGGCGGTCAGGGCCGCGCTCGCGTCGGCCAGGAAGGTCAGGCGCCGGCGGGCGCTCTCGGCCTCCTGGCGGGCTCGGTGCTCGGCGGCGAACGCCTCCCGCTGGGCCTGTCCGGCGGCGTCCAGTTCCGCGTGGAGGGCCAGCACACCCTGGTTGGTCTGATGGAGCTCCTCCCGGTGGAACGCCACCAACTGCTCCTGCTCGGCGAGCCGTTCCAGCAGCAGGGCGGCGTCCTCGTCGGCGTCGAGCAGGGACTCCGCGAGGGTCTCGGGGGACCCGGCCACCGGCCCGTCGTCCGCCAGCGGTGTTCCGGCGCAGGCCAGGGTGGTGTGCCACGGGGCGTGCGCGGCGAGGTCCGTGGACGTGAGCGTGACGTGCAGGTGCGCCTGCGGGGACGCGTCGGTGACGTCCAGGGTGAGCAGCCAGGTTCCGCCTTTGGCCAGGCACTGCCGCAGTTGTGTGCTGAGCATGGCGGTCAGACGGGTGCGTTCCAGGGCCGTCAGGCCGTACGCCGAGGCCAGACGGGCGGTGTCGATGCGGGCCAGGGTGGCGTCGGTGACGGTGTCGATCTCCCAGGTGCGTTTCAACGGCCCTCCCCAGGTGCCGGGTTGAGGACCGCCACGGTGGTGTCGTCACGGGCCGGCCGGGCCGCGCTGCCGCTGTCGCGGAGGGTGACGGCGGCCAGGACCGCGGGATCGGCCGCCAGCAGGTCCGGCGCGGACGGCGGTCTCCCGCTGCCCGGCAGGCCGTCGCTGTGCAGCAGCAGTACGCGGTCGGCGCCCCACGGTCTGACGTCCTCGCGCAGGGTTCGCGGTCGGTGCACGCCGACGATGCCGGGGCGCGAGAGCAGACTGCGCCAGGCGTCTCCCTCCCACAGCCAGGCGCTCGCGTTGCCGAGACCGGCGAACCGCAGTGTCCCGGCGGCGGTGTCGACCTGGGCGACGGCCACGGCCGCGCCCCGGGTACCGCGCAGGCCGGCGTCGAGACGGCTCAGCAGTTCCGCCGGGGGGAGGTGGGCGGCGCCGCGTACCACCTGCACCGCTGCCGTCGAGGCGTGGGACGCCTGAGTTCCGTGACCGAGGCCGTCGGCGAGCATCAGTGTCACGCGGTCGCCGTGCCGGGCGTGCACCCAGGCGTCCCCGGAGTGTTCGGCGCCGCCGAACGGGAGGTTGACGCCGCCCGCCCGTACGCCGGACGCGGCGGGTGCGGTCTTCCACCCGGCGGGGCCGACGCGCGCCACGGCCACGGTGCCCCGGCCCGGCGCGCTGTGCACCGCGAAACCGTCGGCGACGCGTCGGCAGGTACCCAGGCCCGCGCCCAGGGTGCGGGCCGTGGTGAAGCCGTCGTGCAGTGCGGCGGTGACATCGGGGATGCCGGGGCCGTGGTCGATCGCCGCGATCTGGACGAGCTGTGCCGGGGCGTCGGCGTCCACCGGTTCCGGCTCGGGCACCACGTCGATCAGCAAGCGGCCGCCGCGGGCGTGCTTGACCAGGTTCGTCGCCAGTTCCGTCGTCACCAGCGCGGCCGCCGCGGTGCGTGCCTCGTCGAGTCCGGCGAGGGTCGCGGCGTGCTCCGCGGCGACCCGGGCGTCGCGCACCCGGGTCGGGTCCTGGACCGGTACGTCCCACACGCGCGGCATCAGGACCCTCCGTAGGGGCGGGGCGGCTGGGGCGAGGCCCAGCAGACCACGGTGACCGTCGTGCCCTCTCCGGGGGTGCTGTCGACCGTGAACTCGTGCACCAGGCGCCGCGCGCCGCCGAGCCCCATGCCCAGCCCGCCGCCCGAGGTGTAGCCGTCCGTGAGCGCCCGCTCCAGGTCGGGGATGCCAGGTCCCTCGTCGGAGAAGACCAACCGCAGGCCGCGCGCCGCTCCTTGGAGCACCTCGGACGACTCCATCCGGCCGCCCCCACCGTGCACCAGGGTGTTTCGGGCGAGTTCGCTGGCCGCGGTGACCAGCTTGGTCTGCGCCACCAGACCGAAGCCCAGCAGTCCGGCAGCTTGCCGCACATGCTGGCGCACCCATGCGAGATCCAGGTCCGAACGGATCTGCAGGGTGGCCTCGACGGCCGTGGAGGAGGGCATCAAGCGTGCTCCCGCGGCGTTCGACCGTGGCCGGCCGCAGGGTTGCGACGCGACAGCAGCTCCAGGGCGGCCTCGGTGTTCAGGGCGGTACGCAGTCCTGGCAGCGTCAGTCCCAGTTCGACCAGGGTGATCGCCACGGCCGGACGCATCCCCGCCACGACGGTGCTCGCCGCCAGCAGCGAGGCGTTGGCCGCGATCTCGGCGAGCACACGGCCGAGGAAGGAGTCGACGATCTCGACACCCGAGATGTCGATCACCACCCCGGTGACCCTGCTGTCCGCGATCGTGGTGGCGATGTCGTGCAGGAGCTGCTGCGCCATGCTGTCGTGCAGGTCGCCCTGGAGGGTGACCAGCAGGACGTCGCCCAGCCGCAGCACCGGGACGTGGGCCGCGAGGCCGTGGTGGATGCCCTCGCTCATCGTGCCCCCGTGATTCCGGAGGTCGGCGCGACGATGCCGACGCCCAGCTCCTGCAACGCGTAGGCCAGCGCGTCCTCAAGGCCGGCGCGGGTGATCACCGTGCCGAGGTCCAGTCCGAGGTGGACGATGGTCTGGGCGATCGCCGGACGGATGCCCGACACGACGCACTCCGCGCCCATCAGGCGAGCCGCCGCCACGGTCTTCATCAGGTGCTGGGCCACGAGCGAGTCCACGGTCGGGACGCCGGTGATGTCGAGGATGGCGAAGCGGGCGTGCTGGTCGACGATGGCGTTCAGCAGCGTCTCCATGACGACCTGGCTGCGCGCGCTGTCGAGAGTCCCGATCAGGGGTACGGCCACGACGCCCTCCCACAGTTTGATCACGGGGGTGGCCACCTCCAGCAGCTGGAGCTGCTGACGCTCGATCAGCGCCTGCCCCTCGGACAGCGCCGTGTCCAGGACGACCAGCCGCAGGGTCCCCATCAGCACGGTGAAGGCCGTGGCGCACTCCCGCACCTGCTCCGCGGACGTCTCCTGCAACTCCTCGACGAGCTGCTCGGCGACGGGCGGGCGCAACGCGTCCACCTCGGCGGACACCTGCGCCATGGTGATCCCGGCGCGGGAACGCGCGGCGGCCATCCGGGCCAACTGCTCGCGTACGACCGCGAATCCCTCGGCGTCGGTGTCGTGCACCCGGTCCGAGTCGGCCACCCGCGCCAGTGCCTCGACGACGGTACGGGCCGCCTCCACGGCCTCGTCCCGCGAGAGGGTGAACACACTGCGGAACAGAGGCTCGTCGGCCCAGCGCTGTGCGATCTGTACCCGGTGGCGGTGCAGGAACTCCCCTACCTGCCGAGCCGGTGATCCTTGCTGTACTGCCGCTTCCTGTTCCGGCACCCTGTTCATCTCCTCTTCGGGGTCGTGCGCGTCGCGTGGAGCGCGGTGGCTGCGGTGCGGCCGGTCCGGGAGCGGTCGCCGCTCCGGTCGGCCGCAAACGCTCGCGGGCCGTTGCCGATCGACCACTGTAACCAGCCCGGCCCGTTACCCGGGTCCGGGGGTTCGGGCCGGTCGGCCTACGTCGCCGCCCCCTGTCCGAACCAGTCCAGACAGACGACCAACGCGTCGTCGTCCGGCTCCGGGCTGCCGCGATGACCGCTCAGTTCCCGGAGCACCGCGGCCGGCACGTCGGCGGCCGGCACCAGCCGTGTGGCCGTGATCGCCCGCGCCAGAGCGCGCTCCCCGTACTGCTCGCCGCCCGGCGCGGCGACCGCGTGGACCCCGTCGCTGACGAACAGCAGCCGGTCGCCGGGCTCCAGCAGGAACTCCTGCGCCACGTAGTCCGTCTCCTCGAACATGCCGAGCGGCAGCTGGGCCTCGGGCACGACCGGTGTGACATTGCCCTCCCGCAGCCGCAGGATCCGCGGCGAGCCCGCCTCGACCACCTGCACGCGCCCGGTGGACAGCTCGAGGTCCACCAGCAGCACCGACAGGTACCTCTCACCCCGGTAGTGGCCGTAGACGGCCTGTTCGGCGAGAGCGGCCTGGTCGGCGATGGACAGACCGGCCCGGCGCGCGTTGCGCAGGGCGTTGACACCGAGGCTGGTCAGCAGGGACGCCTCGATGCCGTCACCCATGCCGTCGGTGACGTACAGCAGCAGCCGGTCGGCGGACGTCGACCAGTCGAAGTTGTCCCCGAAGACCGCGTACGCGGGCTGCAGTTGGGCGCCCAGGGCGAACTCGGGTCCCGCACAGGAGCGGGCGGGAAGCAGCTGCCACTGCATCTCCGCGGCCAGCGTGAGCCGCTCCTCACGCCGTGCCGTCTGGTAGCGGTCGGTGGCGCGTTCGGCCACCACCACCTCGTGGCCCAGCACCTGGGCCAGCGCGGCGAGTTCGGCCAGGTCCTCGTCGGGCCGTGCGCCGGGCGGCAGCGTGACGGACAGCACGCCCAGCCGGTCGCCGCGCGCGGTGACCGGCAGATGCACGCGCACCCGGCCGTCGTCCTCCGTCACGAACGGCTGCTGCGCCCCGAAGGCGCGTCCCGCGGCGCTGCCGTGCACGGGCAGCCCCTCGGGGGACTCCTCCGGCGCGCCCACGGGCCGCAGGACACTCAGCCCGTAGTCGACGAGGAGGAGCTCCACGCTCTCTGCTCCGTACTGACTGCCCAGCACCTCACGGGCCGTCTCCGGAAGCTGGTAGGGGGCCGCGGAGCGCAGGGCGCGCTCGGCGGCCGCGAGTCTGTTCACGTTGTCGGTCATGCCACTTCCGTGCGAGGGGGTGCCGCCGCTGCGGCGCTGTCTCGGCGATCGTCCCCGTCCGTTCGAGGTGCCCGGTCGCGGGCGACGCGCGCCCAGGCAGGCTGACAGCGCTGGTGAAGCCTGAGAAGGTGTCGGGGTGACGATCTCGGACCCGCGCCCGCAGCCCCAGGAGGTCGCGCGCGTGACCTCCCGGGCCGCCGAGCTGCTCGAGGTGCTCTGGGGCCGGGCCTCGACGGCGCCGGTCTCGGCCCCGCAGCTGCGTGTGCTGTTCGTCCTGGAGCACAACGAGGGCATCAACCTGCGCACGCTCGCGGACGCGCTGGGGTCCACGCCTCCGTCCACGAGCCGGTTGTGCGACCGGCTCCAGGCGGTGGGGTTCGTGGAGCGCAGGGCCGCCACCACGGACCGGCGGGAGCTGGAGCTGTATCTGAGCCGGCGCGGACGGGCCTTCCTGACCGATCTGCGCGCCCGCCGGGAGAACGCCCTGCAGTCCGTGCTCGAACACATGCCCGCGGGGCGGCGGTCGGCGCTGCTGAAGGGCCTGGAGGCGTTCTGCGTCGCCGCGGCCGCGCAGATCCAAGAGGACGGCGAGACGGCGGCCCGTTCCGCCTGACGACGCTGCATCACCACCCCCTCCCCTGCACTCGAGCCACTCTGTTGGGTCCGCCTCATAGTTGTCAAAGGGCAACTGTTGTCAGGCTTGCAGCTGGTCGACGAGGGCGAGCGCCTGCTCGGTGCTCTCGGACACCGGGACCGTGATGCTCACACCGGTGAGATCGAGTATCCGGCGCACGGCCGGCGTGGGCGAGATGATGTGCACGGTGCCGCCCGGGCCGCGGGTCTCCTGGTAGAGCCGGAGAATGATGTTCATGCCGGACGAGTCCATGAACGGGACGTCCGAGAGATCGAGCAGGAAGTGCCGTCGGCCGTGATGCAGCTGGTTGGCCAGGTGGTGCTGGAAATCGGTCGCGGTGTCGACGTCCAAATAACCCTCCACCGTGATCAGGGCCACATCCTCGCGGGGCAGTGTGACCTCCACGGACAACGGGTTCTGGGCAATGGACACGTGTACCTCCAACAACAGCGCGTAATACGGCCAGGGCGCGATGACCTCTCGCCCGCGGTGGGCACCGCGGATGCGCGGATACCCCCGAACGGGCAGGTCATGCACCGGCTGTTACCGGGCCGTTCGACGTGCGGCGCGGTCCGTGGCACGGTGGAGGAAGCCCAGCGGCCGTTCCCGCGGCCACCAACCCCCAGGAAGGGGGCACAGAACAGTGGGCACTCAGATCTCTCTCAGCCCCGGCGGTCACGCCGCCAAGCTGACCGTGGACCGCGACATCGACGACCGGGTACGGCCCGCCATCGAGAGCGCGGCGACCCAACTGCCGTCATCCGTGCGCCGCGTCACCCTCGACCTCGCCCGTGTCGACTTCGTGGATTCGGCACTGCTCCATCTCGTTCTCACGATCGACCAGGCCCTCACCCCCCGCGGGGGTCTGCTGCGGATCGTCGGCCTCCACCCTCAGCCGCGCCGGCTGCTCAGCCTCGCCGCCGAACTGAGCCCCGACGACCGGTGGGACAGGTACCTGAGCTCCCCTGGACCCAGCTGACCGGACCGCCCCTTTCCGGTTCTCGGCGGAAAGTCGTACCGAATGTGCGAGGGCGAGCAGGGTATCTGCTGGTATGAGCACCCGACGCAGGCGACCTGGGAGGTCAACCTCCGCAGGCCTGCCGTCGGCCGCCCGGCGAGCGGCAGACCCCCGCCGGTGACGCGGTCGTACGACGTCGTTCCACAGAGCACCGAAAGGCTGTTTGCAGTGACTGCTGTCGCGAGGTCCTTCGTCCTCGATGTCCCATCGACGAAGGAAGCGCCCTGGGCTGTGACGGACCGATGACCCCGTCGGAGCAGCAGGCCACGCGCAACGGTCGTGTGAGCGACGGCACGCCGGTCACCCCCACGGTGACGACCGCGGCCGAGGCACGCGACCACGCTCGCGCGGTCGTTCGGCAGCAGTGGGACTCCGCATCGCGTACGGCACGCGAGGAGGACGTCGTCGACCTGCTTCTCGTCGTCTCCGAACTCGTCACCAACGCCATCCGGCACGGCGACGGACTGGCCGGGTTCGAGATCACCGTCACCGAGGACGGCGTACGCCTCGCCGTCCACGACCACAGCGACACGATTCCCGACGCCGCCTACGGTTCCGGCGCCCTGCCCGCGCGCAACGGCGCGGCACACGGCTACGGCTGGCCGCTCGTCCTTCGGCTGGCCCGCGAGATCGCCGTCGAACCGCGCCCCGGGGGCGGCAAGACGATCAGCGCGCTGGTACCGCTGCGCGCCCGATAGAGCGCCCCTACCACGGAAGAAACACGTGCACGTCCTTGCCGTCGTCGGTCATGACGACGCTGACCTGGGTGCACAGCGTCTCGACCAGGTACCAGCCGACCCCGCCGCCCCCGTCGCGCTGGAACGGGCGCGGGGCCGGCGGTGTGCTGCTCGTGTCGTGGACGACGACGTGCACGCCGTCGAAGGTCCGGCGCAGCCGGAGCCCGAAGGGACCCGGCGCGTACTGAACCGCGTTCGCGGTCAGTTCCGTGACCACCAGCAGAATGTCGTCCCAGTGCTCGGGCGCGGACGGCGGCGTCACCCGCGTGAGGTCCTCCAGGAACCGCTCCGCGTCGAGCCGTGCCTCCGTCACGTCGTGCAGTTCACCCGTATAGCGTGCGGCCTGCTCCGGAACGCTCCCGGATACCTCACTTGCGTGCTGACGGTGTTCGGCTGCCATCTCACCTTCCCCGCTCGGAGCCACGACGTCGGTCGGCCCGGCTCAGTTTTCCCTGCGGTTTCCTGAATTCCCAGGGGAGCGAGGTCTACGCGCCTTTCGGGCGACCTGCGCGAGGTCGTCGGGCCCGACGAGGGGGGCCGAGCGGGTCGTCTACGTCACCCGGATCCCCACGACACAGGTGTCGTCGTCGGTGTCCGACCTGCTGTGGGTGAGCAGCCGGTCCAGCTGCTGGTCCAGGGTGGGCTGCTGGATGCGCGCGGTGGTCAGCAGCTGGCTGAGGGACTCCTCCACGGAACGGTCACGCCGTTCGATCAGGCCGTCCGTGTACATCAGCAGCGTGTCGTCGACCGCGAGCTGCATCTCGTGTTCCTCGTACGTCGCCTCCGGAACGGCACCGAGAAGCAGCCCCGTCATCAGGGGCAGCGGCGCCGCCTCGCTACCGCGCACCAGGACCGGCGGCAGATGGCCCGCCCTGGCCCAGCGCAGGCTGCGGCGCTCGGGGTCGTACAGACCGCACACCGCCGTGGCGGTGATGGAGCCGGTCAGATGGTGGGCCACCATGTTCAGCCAGGACAGCAGCTGACCGGGCCCGGCGCCGGTGACGGCGAGTCCGCGCAACGCGTTGCGCAGGACGACCATGCTGGTGGCCGCCTCGATGCCGTGGCCGGCGACATCGCCGACGCACAGCAGCACCTTCCCGGAGGGCAGGACGACGGCGTCGTACCAGTCGCCGCCGACCAGCTGCTCCGTCTCGGCGGGCCGGTAGCGCACCGCGACGCGCAGTCCGGGCACCTCCAGCGGTGCCTGCGCCGGCGGCATGATCGCGTGCTGGAGCTGAAGGGTCAGACGGTGGCGTTCGCTGGCCTGCTGTTCGGTGTGGGCGAGCTGGTCGCGGGTCGCGGCGAGCGCCACCTCCGTCCAGTGGTGGGCGGAGATGTCCTGATAGGCGCCCCGTACGACATTCAGTCGGCCGTCGGAGTCCAGGACCGGTTCGGCGGCCACCCGCAGGTGCCGGGTCACCCCGTCGGGCCGTTGCAGCCTGAAGGCGGTGGACGCCGGTCGGTGATGGTGCAGGAGGGTGCGCAGGAAGCGGCCGATGGCCACCGCGTCGTCCGGGTGGGCGTGCGCGGACAGGTCCTCCAGCGGCACCGGACCGACCGTGGTGGGCTGGCCGTAGAGGTGGTAGAGCTGGCCGTTCCAGGTGATCTCACCGGTCAGCAGGTTCTCCTCGAAACCGCCGACGCGGCCCAGGCGCTGGGCGTGCTGGAGCAGGTTCGCCAGCCGTGCCGTCTCGTCCTCTATGCGCCAGATGAGCAGGACGCTTCCGCCGTGCCGGCTGATGCTGACGTCGGCGACCGCCGACAGGGGCACGTCGTCCACCAGCGCGGTGAGCCGCATGCGGTGGGCCCGGAAGGGCTCGCCGGTGGCGTGCACGCGCTCGATCTGGTCGAACAGCCCGCTCTCCCCGGCGGCCAGCGGATAGGCCTCCAGCAGCAGGGCCCCGCTGACGACGCCCCGGGGCCGGCCCGCGGGGTCCAGGAAGCGGGCGTTGACGTGGTGGATGCGGAAGTCGACGAGCTCCCCTCCGGTGTCCACGTGCGGGACGAGCACCAGGGCGGGGTCGTGCAGGCCGTCGGCCAGGTCCATCAGCTCGACGGCGTCGGGCAGGCCGCGGGGACCGGGAATCTCGTCGGCGTACCGCAGGCCGCTCGTCTCCAGGGTGTGCGCGCACAGCTCCGCCAGCGCCTCGACCTGGCGGACGATCTGCGGGGGCTGGGGCTCCAGCGGGGTCGGCCAGACGATCTCCAGGACGCCATGGAGACGGCCCGCGGTGCCGGCCGGTACGGCGACCCGGCCGCCGTCGGGATGCAGATGCTGTCCGATGGTGGGCAGGCCGGTGCCGGACAGGCGGTCGATCCACTGCCCCGTGCGCTCGGTCAGACCGCGGCGGGCCACGGTCGCCACACCCGGCGGCACATGCCGCCAGCGTCCTGCCTCGGCGGGAGAGAATCCCGCGCTGCCCGCGAGGGTGAGCGAGCCGTCGGCGCCCAGGGCCCAGATGGCCACGGCCACCGCGCCCAGCGGCGTCAGCGCGTGCGCGAGCAGGGACTCGGCGACGGTCTGCGCGTCCTGGGCGGCCAGTGCGGCGCTCTCCGCGGAGCGCAGTTCCACCGCGGGCCGGTTCTGGCCCGGGGCGGCAGAGGGGGCGTCCTGGCCCGTCGTGGCGGCGAAGAAGGCCGCCGTCACCTCGGAGAGCCGGTCGCGCGAGGCCTGGTTGATCACCTCCACGGCGAACTCGAGCGGGGTCACGCCCGCCTGTTCGGTGAGCTCGGCGAGCTGTCGCGCGGCCTGCGTCGGCCCGCACCCGAGCCGCTCGACGAGGATGCCCTTGGCCAGCTCGATCAGGGCGCGCCCGTCCGCCTCGGCCTGGGCCGCGCGTACCTCGTTGCGCAGCCGCTCCACGGTCGCCGCGAGCCGGCCGACGGGAGAGATCTCCTCGTCCGCGTCCCGGCCGCCGGCCCCCGTCACGTCCGTGCGGCGGGCCGCGGGCAGGGTCACGGGCGCCTGCGCGGGGGCCGGGTCGTTGCCGGTCGCCGGGGCGTCGGCGGACTGCTCACCTGCACCGGCCGGGTCGGGCGGCTGCTGTAGTCGGCTCACGATAGAAGTGTTCCTCGTTTCGAGCGTCCGGGGACGGCGCGGGGTCGGCGAGCGGGCGACGCCGCATGACCTGATGTCATGCGGGCAGCCAGTGCCGGACGCGGCCGATGAGATCGTTGGCGTCGACGGGCTTGGTGACGTAGTCGTTCGCGCCCGAGGCGAGGCTCTTCTCCTGGTCGCCCGGCATCGCCTTCGCGGTGACGGCGATGATGGGCAGGTTCGCGTACTGGGGCATCTGGCGGATCTCCGCGGTGGCGGCGTAGCCGTCCAGCTCGGGCATCATCACATCCATCAGCACCAGCGAGATCTCCGGGTGGGCGAGCAGCATCTCGATGCCCTTGCGGCCGTTGTCGGCGTGCAGGACCTGGAAGCCGTGCAGCTCCAGCACCCCGCTCAGCGCGAAGAGGTTGCGCGCGTCGTCGTCGACCACGAGGACGGTACAGCCCAGGAAGGAGTCGTCCATCACCGGCTGGATCGGCTGCTGGGGCTGCTCGTCCGTGTGCACGAGGGTGAACACGTCGCCCGGCTCCTCGGCGGACAGGTGGAGGGTGATGTGTTCGCGCAGCTCGTCCAGGCTGGCCAGGAACTCCAGCGGACGGCCGCCCGCACGGGAACGCAGCATCTCCTCCTTCGCCACGTCCAGCCGGTGGCTGGTGTGGACGAGGACCGGCACACTCGCCAGCGCCGAGTCGCCCTGCATGGCCTCCAGCAGCCGCACGCCCTCGTCGTCGGGCATACCGAGCTCCAGCACGACGCAGTGGCAGGGTTCGGCTGCCAGGGCGCCCGCGGCCTCCTGGGCGCCCACGGCCGTGATGATGTCGATCGTGCCGCGCGGGTCGTCCGGGTCCGGTACAAGGTCCCCGACGGCGCGCTCGGCGACCAGGGTGAGCAGACCGCGCAACCGCTCCTCGACCACCAGCAGACGCCGCCTGCGCCGCTGGGGCTGGGCGGGGGAAGCGGGCAGCTCGTCGTCGGTGTCCGCCTCGCCGGACTGTTCCAGCGGCCGGACGCCGCCGATCACGTCCTCGAAGTCGGCGCGGGCGACGGGCAGATAGAGCGTGAAGGTGCTGCCCTGACCCGGCGTGCTGTCCACGGTGACCGCTCCGCCGAGCAGATGGGCGATCTCCCTGGTGATCGACAGCCCCAGCCCGGTGCCGCCGTACTTGCGGCTGGTGGTGCCGTCCGCCTGCTGGAACGCTCCGAAGATCGTCTCCAGCTGCTGCTGCGGAATGCCGATGCCGGTGTCCTTCACCCGGAACGCCACGACCGGACCACCACGCTGGACACCCGGGGGCACCTCCCGGTCCGCGGCGGGTTCGATCCGCAGTTCCACACCGCCCTGTTCGGTGAACTTCACCGCGTTCGACAGCAGGTTGCGCAGGATCTGCCGCAGCCGGGAGTCGTCGGTGAGCAGGTCGGCGGGGGTGCCCGGGGCGGTGGCCACCGCGAAGTCCAGGCTCTTCTGCGTCGTCATGGGCCGGAACGTCGCCTCGACGTACTCCAGCAGCTGGCGCAGCGGGACGCGTTCGGGGGCGACGTCCATCTTGCCCGCCTCGACCTTCGACAGGTCGAGGATGTCGTTGATCAGCTGCAGCAGGTCCGAACCGGCCGAGTGGATGATGCCCGCGTACTCGACCTGCTTCTGGGTGAGGTTGCGCGAGGGGTTCTGGGCGAGCAACTGGGCCAGGATCAGCAGGCTGTTGAGCGGGGTACGCAGCTCGTGGCTCATGTTCGCCAGGAACTCCGACTTGTACTTGGACGCCAGCGCCAGTTCCTGCGCGCGGGTCTCCAGCTCCTGCCGCGCCTGCTCGATCTCGAGGTTCTTGGCCTCGATGTCGCGGTTCTGCGAGGCCAGCAGGGAGGCCTTCTCCTCCAGTTCGGCGTTGGACCGCTGGAGTTCGTCCTGCTGGACCTGCAACTCCTCGGAGCGGGCCTGGAGTTCGGCGGTCAGCCGCTGGGACTCGTCGAGCAGCTCGTCGGTGCGGGCGTTGGCCACGATGGTGTTGAGGTTGACGCCGATGGTCGGCATCAGCTGGGTGAGGAAGTCCTGGTGGATCTGGGTGAAGCGGGTGACGGAGCCCAGCTCGATCACACCGAGCACCTGGTCCTCCACCACGATCGGCAGCACCACCAGGGCGGTGGGGACCGCGTATCCCAGGCCCGAGGAGATGGTGACGTAACCGGGCGGCAGCTCCTCCACGGTGATGGCACGGTGGTTGCGGGCGGCCTGCCCGACCAGCGAGCGCCCCACGGGGATACGGGACGGGCGCTCGGCGTCGTCCGGATAGCCGTACGAGCCCACCAGCCGCAGCTCGTGCCCGCGCTCGGTGTCCTCCGCCAGGTAGAAGGCGCCGTACTGGGCGGTGACGAGCGGCGCGAGCTCGTCCATGATCAGCTCGGCGACGACGGGCAGGTCCCGGTGGCCCTGCATCAGGCTGGAGATCCGGGCGAGGTTGGTCTTGAGCCAGTCCTGTTCCTGGTTGGCCCGGGTGGTCTCGCGGAGGGACTCCACCATGGAGTTGATGTTGTCCTTGAGGTCGGCGACCTCGCCCGAGGCCTCCACGGTGATGGAGCGGGTGAGATCGCCCTCGGCGACGGCGCTGGTGACCTCGGCGATGGCGCGCACCTGCCGGGTGAGGTTCCCGGCGAGTTCGTTCACGTTCTCCGTCAGCCGCTTCCAGGTGCCCTCGACACCCTCCACCTCGGCCTGGCCGCCCAGCCGGCCCTCGCTGCCCACCTCGCGGGCCACACGGGTGACCTCGGCGGCGAACGACGACAGCTGGTCGACCATCGTGTTGATGGTGGTCTTCAGCTCCAGGATCTCGCCCCGGGCGTCGACGTCGATCTTCTTCGACAGGTCGCCGTTGGCCACGGCCGTCGTCACCAGGGCGATGTTGCGGACCTGGCCGGTGAGGTTGTTGGCCATGGAGTTGACGTTGTCGGTCAGGTCCTTCCACGTACCCGCCACGTTCGGTACGTGCGCCTGTCCCCCGAGGCGCCCCTCGGTGCCGACCTCGCGGGCGACACGGGTGACCTCGTCGGCGAACGCGGACAGGGTGTCGACCATGGTGTTGATCACATCGGCCAGGGCGGCGACCTCGCCCTTGGCCTCGACGGTGATCTTCTGCGAGAGGTCACCGCGCGCGACGGCGGTGGCGACCTGGGCGATCGAGCGGACCTGACCGGTCAGGTTCGACGCCATGACGTTGACGTTGTCCGTCAGATCCTTCCAGGTCCCCGACACGCCCCGGACGATCGCCTGCCCGCCGAGGTTGCCCTCGGTGCCGACCTCGCGGGCGACGCGGGTGGCCTCGTCGGCGAACGCGGACAGCTGGTCCACCATCGTGTTGATGGTGTTCTTCAGCTCCAGGATCTCCCCGCGCGCGTCCACCGTGATCTTCTGCGACAGATCACCCTGCGCGACCGCCGTGGCCACCTGGGCCACGTTGCGGACCTGCGCGGTCAGATTGCCCGCCATGAAGTTCACGGAGTCCGTCAGGTCGCGCCAGGTGCCCTTGACGCCCTTGACGTCCGCCTGACCCCCGAGGCGGCCCTCGGTGCCGACTTCCCGGGCGACGCGGGTGACCTCGTCGGCGAACGCGGACAGCTGGTCCACCATCGTGTTGATGGTGTTCTTCAGCTCCAGGATCTCCCCGCGCGCGTCCACCGTGATCTTCTGCGACAGATCACCCTGCGCGACCGCGGTCGTCACCTGGGCCACGTTGCGGACCTGGGAGGTGAGGTTGCCCGCCATGAAGTTCACCGAGTCGGTCAGGTCGCGCCAGACACCGCCGACTCCGGGCACCTGGGCCTGGCCGCCGAGACGTCCTTCGCTGCCGACCTCGCGGGCGACGCGGGTGACCTCGTCGGCGAACGCGGACAGCTGGTCGACCATCGTGTTGACGGTCTCCTTCAGCTGGAGGATCTCACCGCGCGCGGGCACGTCGATCTTCTGGGACAGGTCGCCCTTGGCCACCGCGGTCGCCACCTGGGCGATGTCACGCACCTGCGTGGTCAGGTTGCCGGCCATGGCGTTCACCGAGTCGGTCAGGTCGGCCCAGGTACCCGAGACGCCCGGCACCTCCGCCTGTCCGCCCAGGGTGCCCTCGGTGCCCACCTCGCGCGCCACGCGGGTGACCTCGGAGGTGAACAGTGACAGCTGATCCACCATGCCGTTGAAGACCGTGGCGATGTCTCCGAGCAGCCCTTCACCGTCGGACGGCAGCCGGGTGCCGAAGTCGCCGTCCCGGACGGCGGTCAGGCCCGCCAGCAGTTGCCGCAGCTCCTGCTCGCCCGGGGCCGATTCGACGGCCTCGATCGTCTTGCCGGTCATGCGCACCCTCGTTCCGCTCCCCAGGAGTCCTCACGGCGAGGACTCGGAACCGCGCCGGGCCGTGGACGGCCCCGCCCACCGCTCACGTTTCCGCTGTTCACGGTTTCCCACGATGAGAAAATTCGGTGAAGGCTAACGCAGTTGCCGTGTGACAACCAAAGCCTGGCGCGAGCGACGAAGCCGCTCGAAATCAGCGGACCGGAAGACGCATGAAGGAGCCTTTCCGGGGAACCCGAACAAGTTTACGCGCGCTCACGGCTGACGGCTGTCACGACTGGAGAGCCTCCTTCACGGTGGGATAGCAGGTGACGATGGCGTCCAGCCCGACGAGCTGCAGCGTGCGCTGCACGGCGCCGCGCACCCCCGCGAGCCTCAGCCAGCCGTCCGCGGCCTGCGTCGCCCGATAGGTGGCGATCAAGGCGTTGACCCCGCTGGAGTCCATGAAGGTCACCTGACTCAGATCCACGACGACGCGCCGGCCCGCGGCGCCGTCCGCCGGGGGCACGGCCCGGGTGAGGGCGTCGGCGCTGTCGTAGTCCACCTCGCCGTGAAGGCTGAGGACGGTGACGCCGTCGATGTCGGCCCGGTCCACGGTCAGCCGGCCGCGCCCCGCTGCTTGCTGGTTGTCTGCCACTCGTATCCTCTGCGCACTCGGTCGGGCTGGACGACGTCTGAGGCATCGTTGCCCCGGGACCACGGCCACGATGCGTACACGTGACCCATGCATGGATTCGGGGCGCAGGAGTAGCAAAGGATTTCCGGGGTATGCGCGCGCTCATGAACGGGGTACTGCAGATCGTCGGCAAGGGACCTGTCCCGCGCGAGGAGTGTTCCCTGATGCCCGATGACGCATCTGCCGAGGTGATCGTCGCTCTCGACGGCGCCGTCGGCTGTATTGCCAACGCCAGGGCCACGGCGTCGGACTTCCTGGCACGGGTCCAGGCCGAGCACGGGCTGCCCGTGTCGGCGCGAACCATGGATCTGACGCAGCTGGTGGTCAGCGAACTGGTCACCAACGCGCTCAAATACGCGCCCGGGCCGGCAATGCTGGAACTGCGCATCATCGGCGACTCGGTGGAGATCAGCGTGTGGGACACCGATCCGACCCTCCCGATGGCCCAGGCCGCCGACGCCGGACGCGTGGGCCAGCACGGCCTGGAGATCGTGATGGCCGTCGTCGAGGGGTTCGCGGCCCATCGGGAACCGGTCGGCAAACGGGTCACCGCCCGGCTGCCCCTGTGCGACCCGGCGCCGCTCGGCCGCGACGGCTGAGTGCCTCTCACAGGTAGGAGGCCACCAGGTCGCGGTCCACCGTGATGGTGTCGCGGTCCAGCGCCGGCAGCCCCAGGTGGTCACAGATCAACTGGGTCAGCTGTTCCTCGTAGGTGTCGCTCTCGTGGTCCAGCCCGGCCGCTGTGATCATGGGGGCCATCTCGTTGGGCCAGTACTCGCCGACGTAGGCGGGGTCCTCATAGTCGACGCAGGACACTGTCCTGCCGTCCTTGTAGTGGTACGCCTTGGGTCTGTGGGCTTTGGCGATGCTCGGGTTGGGGACGAAGACCATCAGCTCGGCGCCCTGGGGGCACAGGTCGCGGTAGTCGATCTCGTCGTAGTCGTCGCGGTTGAACATGTGGTGCACGATCACGCCCCAGTCACCCGGTGCCGTCTCGCCGCCGTGGGCGAACGGCGGCCGGTTCCGGGCGGACAGGCCCGCCACCATGGCGGCCAGGCCGATCCCCTTGAAGTGGACGAGGACCGTCTCGTCGTCCAGGTACGGTCCCTGTTCTATCCACGTGATGACACCGCGGTCGATCCATGCAGTCATGCCGGGCACCATAGACGGCGTCGGCGACGCCGGGGACGGGACCGCGCGGTCGTCGGCCCCGCCCCTCGTTCACCGCTCCGTGTCCTCGCTCACGGCAGGAGCTCGACGTACCCGTCCGTTCCGTGCACCCGGATCCGGTGTCCGTCCTGGATCAGGCGCGTGGCGTCGTGGACGCCGACGACGGCCGGCAGGCCGTACTCACGAGCGATCACCGCACCATGGGTCATCTGGCCGCCGACCTCTGTGACCAGGCCCGCGATGCCGACGAACAGCGGGGACCAGCTGGGGTCGGTGAAGGGTGTGACGAGGATGTCGCCCGGTTCGAGATCGGCGTCCGCCATGTCGATGAGGACGCGAGCCCTCCCCTCCACGGTCCCGGTGGACACCGGCACGCCGACCAGGGCGCCGGGCGGCGCGTCGTCGCGCCGGTACGCCCCGGTGAGGGCCTCACCGTCGGAGGTGAGCACCCGGGGCGGGGTGAGCCCCTGGAACGTGCGGAACTCCTCCTTGCGCCGCTCGACGAGTTCCCGGTCCGCCCGGCGGGAGCGCACGACCTCGCGCAGTTCCTGGAACGTGAGGAAGAAGACATCCTCCTTCTCGGCGAGCACACCTGCCCGCACCAGCCGCTCGGCCTCCTCCAGCAGGGCCCGCTTGTAGACGAAATAGCGACTGATGATGCCGTACTTCGGATACTCCCGGTACCCGATGAAGGTCCTGACCCGGTCGATCATCCGCTTGGTCTCGTCGGCTTTCGCGTCCCCGTCCGGCAGGGCTCGCAGGCGGGACAGCACCTCGGCCTCCTTCTCCTGCGCCCGCTGCCGGCCCTGCTCGAACCGCCGCCCGGCCGCGCCCGGCTCGAAGCTCCTGACGTGGTCCAGGATCACGGGCACGAGCGTGCTGGGGCTTTCACTCCACCGTGGCCTGGTGATGTCGATCTCACCGACGCACCGCATGCCGTACCGGTCGAGGTAGCCCTGGATGGCGTCGCGCACCGCGAGGCCGCCCTCCAGCTTCGCCAGCTCGTCCAGGAAGTCGTCGTCCTGGACACCGCGCAGGAACGCCACCACCTCCGAGTGCGGACGGACCACGTCCGCCACGTCGAGCAGCGCCAGTCCCATCTCCGAGGTGATGTTGCCGGGGGCGGACAGGGTGAGCGTGTCAGCGGCGTTCTTCTCGCCCAGCCACTCCTCCAGGTGGTCGTTGAGCCACCACGTGGCCTCCATCCCCGCCATGATCGCCTGCATGCTCAGGGGATCGCCGAGGACCCGCTTGTGCTCGGCGAAGGCCTCCAGCAGGAAGTCGAACAGCTCCGGCCCGGTCTTCGTCCGGATGTCGTGCTCCAGGGCGGCGACAGAGGTCCGGCTCCGTTCGATCAGCTCGGTCACGATCGCCGGGTCGGTGGGGATCGGGGCGGGCGGGCCGCCGGCCGGCGGGCGGACGGGCGGCGCGTCCGGGAGCGAGGGGACGAAGTCGTCCCGGTCGAGGACGGTCTCCAGGGCGTCCCTGACCAGCGGGTCGCCCCGCCCGATCAGGTCCAGAAGGCCGGCGCGGACCGTGGGCGAGGCCAGGCGCCCGGCGACATCGACGAACAGCCTCCCGCCGGCGGCGTGCATCGGGGTCATGGCCGTCAGCTGCCACATGGACAGCCCCAGCGGCTTCATGGGGTCGGTCATCATCTGCTGATGGCCCACGGAGACGTAGACGTGATTGTCCTGGTCGTCGCTGTCCGGAACGGGGAACAGCGTGGTGATCGGTCGGCTCTGCACGATCTGGAAGTCGTCGTCGGCCAGGCACCACTC
The DNA here is from genome assembly GCF_055575395.1 of Streptomyces sp. NPDC034103. NCBI lineage: Bacteria > Bacillati > Actinomycetota > Actinomycetes > Kitasatosporales > Streptomycetaceae > Streptomyces > Streptomyces sp. NPDC034103. The sequence goes on from NZ_JBVISS010000004.1 coordinate 77,263, forward strand.
GATGTCCTGCGGGCGACCGAAGTGCGCCTCGATCCGTCGCCCGAGGTCCACGAGCCGCACGACCTGAGCATCCGTCAGCGCGGGCTGCTCCTGCTGCGGCACGTCGATCGTGACCTCCTCGGTGCCACCGGCCGCAAGGGGCCGCACGGCACGCTGCTTGGCGGCGATCGTCTTCTCGACGACCTGACCGTCACGCACCTTGAAGACGTCCGGGTTCACCAGACCGGAGACCAGCGCCTCACCGAGGCCGAATCCGGCGTCCACGGTGGCGACCTTCCGGTGCCCCGTGACCGGGTCGGCCGTGAACAGGATGCCGGAGGCCTGGGGAAAGACCATCCGCTGCACGACCACGGCCATCTGGACCGTACGGTCGTCGATGCCGTTGCGTCGGCGGTAGGTGACGGCCCGCTCGGTGAACAGCGAGGCCCAGCAGCGGCTGACGTGCCGCAGGACCCCCTCCGCCCCGATGACGTTCAGGTAGGTGTCCTGCTGCCCGGCGAACGAGGCCGTCGGCAGGTCCTCGGCCGTCGCGCTGGAGCGGACGGCGTAGGAGGCGTGTGCGCCGTCCCGGGCGAGCGCGCGGGTGATCTCCTCCGCGAGGTCGCCGGGGACGGCGATCCCCTCGACGGCCTGGCGGACATCCGCGCTGAGCCTGCGGACCGCCGCCCGGTCCTCCGGGTCCAGACGCGACAACTCCTCGAGCCGTTCGTCGATGGACGGCGCCTGCGCCATGACCCGCCGGAAGGCGTCCGTCGTCACGCAGATGCCCGACGGCACCCGGACGCCTTCGATCCGCGAAAGCCCGCCCAGGTGCGCGCCCTTGCCGCCGACGAGCGCGACCTGCGACTCGTCCACGTCCTGAAGATCCAACACGTACTGCTCCACCACTGCGCTACCTCCGAGGCAACCGCGCTCCGTCGCACGGCACCGGTTGATCGAATCACCGGGTCCCTGAACTCCGTCGAACCTCTGCCGGGCATGTCGTCGTCCCCGACCCCTCCCCGCAAGGCCACCCGGCAGCTCAAGTCACGCCGCGTTCTTGCAGGTTGCGGCGTCGGCCCATGAGTCTGCGCCCTGACCGGGGCCTTGTGGCAAGCCCCCCTGTGCGCTATAAGTTGAGAGAGGCAAGGAGAGATCTCTCCTTGCCTTTGCTGTTTGTGCGCCCTGTCACGTGTGCGCGGTGGCCGCCGTACTCCGGCCGCGCTGGACGGGAACTGCTCGCCGGTGTTCGATCACCGCGCGGCGGCGTCGAGCACCTCCCGAAATAAATGGAGACGATACGCATCGTCTTGTATGGTGAAGGCATGTCTTACTACCACTTTCTCTGAGTCCGGGCACGGCCCACGCCGCCGTTTCTGCTGCCCGTAGGCCCTTCGCATCCCCAGGGAAAGTGACATGCGCGACCGCGCTAATACCGCTGTGCCCGCTGCCGTGGCGCAGCTGTCCGTCAAGGACGTGACCAAGTCCTATGGCACCCGAACCGTCCTGGACCAGGTGTGCTTCACCGTCCGCCCAGGCGACAAGGCCGCCGTCATCGGTGAGAACGGCTCCGGCAAGTCCACTCTGCTGCGGTTGCTGGCCGCGGTCGAGAGGCCGGACTCCGGGGAGATCACCGTCAGCTTCCCCGGCGGCGTCGGCCATCTCGCCCAGACCCTCGACCTCGACCCGTCCCGCAGCGTGCGGGACGCCGTCGATACCGCTCTGGCCGAACTGCGCGGTATGGAGCGCCGGTTGCGGACGATGGAGCAACGCCTCGGCCAGGCGACGGAAGACGAACTCGCCGCGTACGGCGAACTGTTGATCGCCTACGAGGATCGCGGCGGATACGAGGCGGACGCCCGCGTGGACGCCGCCCTGCACGGGCTCGGGCTCGCCCACGTCACCCGTGACCGTCTGCTCGGCTCGCTCTCCGGCGGAGAACAGTCACGGCTCGCGCTGGCCTGCGTGTTGGCCGCCGCGCCCGAGTTGCTGCTCCTCGACGAGCCGACGAACCATCTCGACGCGTCGGCCGTGCACTGGCTGGAGGAGCAACTGCGCGCGCACCGCGGCACGGTCGTCGCCGTCACCCACGACCGCGGGTTCCTGGAACGCGTGGCCACCGTGATCCTCGAGGTCGACCGGGACACGCGCACGGTGCGCCGGTACGGCGACGGCTGGGCCGGCTATCGCACCGCCAAGGCCGCCGCGCGACGCCGCGCGGAGCAGGAACACGCGCTCTGGGTCGCGGAGTTGGCCCGTGCCGAGGAACTGCTCGACGCCGCCGGGAGGAGGCTCGCCGGCACCGGCAAGGACCCCGGGCAGGGGTTCGGCAAGCACCGGCGATCCCACGAGGCGAAGCTCGGCGGACACGTCCGGTCGGTCCGGGAGCGGTTGGCGCGTCTGCGGCGCAACCCGGTGGCGGCGCCGCCCGAACCCCTGCGGTTCACGACGGCGTTGCCGACGACGGGCGACGCGCCTTCCGGTCAGGCTCCGCTCGCCGAGCTCCACGACGTGAGCGTCGGCGAGCGGCTGCACCTGGAGGGGCCGCTGGTGATCGGCCACGGTCAGCGGTTGCTCGTCACGGGCGAGAACGGCGCGGGCAAGACGACCCTGCTGCGTGTCCTCGCGGGAGACCTGGAACCGGACGCGGGCACGGTACGCCGTCCGGCCCGGATCGGATATCTGACGCAGGAGCTGCCCGCGCGCTCCACGCGCCTGCCGTTGCTCGCCGCCTTCGCGGCCGGGCGGCGCGGACTGCCGGAGGAGCACGCCGATCAGCTGCTGGCACTCGGACTCTTCCGTGATGAGGATCTGCGTGTCCCGGTCGGTGAGCTGTCCGCCGGGCAGCAACGGCGGTTGCAGATCGCGCGGTTGGTGACCCGGCCCGTGGACCTCCTGGTCCTCGACGAGCCGACCAACCACATCGCGCTCGACCTGGTCGAGGATCTGGAGACGGCCCTCGCGGCGTACCCGGGGGCGGTGGTCGCGGTCTCGCACGACCGGGGTTTTCGCGCCCGCTTCCCCGGGGAGCGGCTGGAGCTGCGCGGCGGCCGCCGGTGCTGAGCGGGCCCCGACAGCCGGCAACCGGCCGCTCCCCGGGTCGTAGGTCACTCGGCCGGGATCGCCTCCGTCGACGGCAGGGTGCGGGTCAGTGCGAGTTCCCTGAACCACAGGGCGCTGTCCTTCGGCGTGCGGCGCTGGGTCTCGTAGTCGACGTGGACGATGCCGAAGCGCTTGGAGTAGCCGTAGCCCCATTCGAAGTTGTCCATCAGGGACCACACGAAGTAGCCGCGCAGATCGACGCCGGCGGACAGTGCGCGATGGGCGGCGGTGAGGTGGCGGTGGAGGTAGTCGACGCGCTCGGGGTCGTGGACGGCGTGGGTGCCGTCGGGGCCGGTGGTGAGGTGGTCCTCGAAGGCGGCACCGTTCTCGGTGATGACCAGGGGCTGGTCCGGGTAGCGGCTGTGCAGGTCGAGGAGGAGCTCTTCCAGGCCGTCGGGGTCGATGTTCCAGCCCATGGCGGTGTGCGGGCCGGCCTGCGGGAGGAACTCGACCTGGGGTGAGCCGGGCCAGGGGGAGCCGCCCATGTCCTTGTGGCCGTCGCTGGTGTGCCGCGCGCCCTTGCCGTCCCACAGGCGGACGGCGGTGGTCGCGTAGTAGTTGACGCCGAGGAGGTCCAGCGGCTGGTGGATGTCGGTGAGGTCGCCGTCCCGGACGAACGACCAGTCGGTGACGGACGCCGTGTCGCTGAACAGGTCCTTCGGGTAGTGGCCGTGCAACAGGGGGTCGGTGAAGGAGCGGTTGGCCAGCGCGTCGATGCGGCGTACGGCTTCGGCGGCGCCGTCGCCCTGTCCCCTCAGGACGTGGAAGTTCAGGGTCACGGAGTACTGGGGGGAGTTGGTGGCGACCGCCCTGAGCTGCTGGACGGCCAACCCGTGGGCGAGGTTGAGGTGGTGAACCGCGGTGAGCGCCGCGGCGCCGTCGGTGCGACCGGGGGCGTGGGCACCGGAGCCGTAGCCGAGGTAGGCGGAGCACCACGGCTCGTTCAGCGTGGTCCAGATCGCGACGCGGTCACCGAGGGCCTCGCCGACGATGCGGGCGTAGTCGGCGAAGGCGAGAGCGGTGGCACGGTTCGTCCAGCCGCCCTCGTCCTCGAGCGCCTGGGGCAGGTCCCAGTGGTAGAGGGTCGCGACGGGGGTGATGCCCCGCTCCAGCAGCCCGTCGACCAACCGGCTGTAGAAGTCCAGGCCCTTGGGGTTGGCCGGGCCGCGGCCGGTGGGCTGGATGCGCGGCCAGGACAGGGAGAAGCGGTAGGCCCGCAGGCCGAGGGAGGCCATGAGGTCCAGGTCGTCCCCCAGGCGGTGGTAGTGGTCGGCGGCCACGTCACCGGTGTCGCCGTTCCAGGTCTTGCCGGGGGTGTGGGAGAAGGTGTCCCAGATGGAGGGACCGCGCCCGTCCTCGGTGGCGGCGCCTTCGATCTGGTAGGCGGCCGTAGCGGAACCGAGGAGGAAGTCGGCGGGGAACGACGGTCGGGTGTGGGTGTTTCCGGAGGTCGACATGAACAGTGATGTTAACGTTAACACGCTCTGATGGCTTGTCCCGAGCCCAACTTTCGTCTCCTTCTCGGCCCCGCGCTCCGACGTCGAGGCCACCCCGGCCCCGTGTCGTGCTCCGCCGTTGCCGCCGTCTCGACCCCCTCACCTCCACCGGCACCCCCGCGTTCATCGCCCGCCGCCAGCAGCACCTGCGCATGCGCGCGAGCACCCGCCTGCGCCTCAGCGCCACCGCGCCGAGCCAGGAGGCGGGGCTTGCCGTCTTCCAGAACCACCACCAGCACGCCACCGTGGCGCTCACCGTCGACACCGCCGGCGCCCCGCAGGTCGTCCTCACGGCCCGGGAGGCGGGCGTCGCCACCCGGCTCGCGGCGGTACCCGTCACGGACACCGAGGTGGTCCTCGCGGTGGACGGCGACGAGTCCGCCTACACCTTCCTCGTCCACGACAACGCCGCCTGGACGACCCTGGGCAGCGTCGAACGCCCCTTCTTCAGCACGGAACGCGCCGGTGGGTTCGTCGGCGTCCACCTCGGCCTGTACGGCATCGGCGACACCGGTGAGGCACACGTGAGGTGGTTCGAGTACAGCCCGGCTCAGCCGTAGCCGGTCCGTCGATCCTCAGCGGGCCGTGCGGGGAGCCGCGGTACTGCGCCGGACGACGAGCTGCGGGGTGAGCTTCTCCCGGGTTGCCCGCTCCCCGCCCAGCATCCGCACCAGCAGCTCGATGGCGCTGCTGCCGAGGTGGTCGAGGTCCTGGCGGACGGTGGTCAGGGCGGGGACGAGGTATCCGGCGCCCCTCATGTCGTCGAAGCCGACGAGGGACACGTCCTCGGGCACCCTCACACCCTGTTCCGCGAACGCCGCCAGCACGCCCATGGCCATCTGGTCGTTGCCCGCGAAGACGGCGGTCGGCAGCGCGGACCGGTCCGCACACAGCGCGTGCGCCAGCCGGAACCCGCTCTCCGCGCTGAAGTCCCCTTCGAGCATGGCGCCTTCGCCTCCCCCGGCCGCCAGCTCGTCCCGCCAGCCCGTGACCCGGGCGCGCGCGTCGAAGGTGCGCAGGGCGCCGGTGAGATGGGCGATGTGCCGGTGCCCGAGGTCGAGCAGATGCCGCACGGCGAGCCGGGCGCCGAGTTCCTGGTCGACCTCGACGCAGCTCAGGTCGAGGTTGGGCACGCCGCCCGACATCACCACGGCCACCGGCACGTCCAGGACGAGGCTGGTCAGCGCCTCGACGGCGGCCGGCCGGTCGGCGACGACCGCGATGGCCTCCACCGACTGGTCGGTGAGCCGCTGCAACGTCTCCACCAGGTCATCGGTGCCGCTCTCGCCCTGCCGGCTCGCCAGGCTCACCCAGTACCCGGCCCGCTTGGCGGCCGCCTCCACGCCGCTGAGGATGCGGGGCAGCTCGAACAACTCCGCCCCGGTGATCACCACACCGATCGTCGAGGAGCGGCGGCTCTTGAGGGCCCTGGCCACACTGTTGCGGCGGTAGCCCAGCTTCTGGATCGCGGCCTCGACCCGGGCCCGGGTCTCCGGCCGTACCGACGGATGGCCGTTGACGACCCGCGAGACGGTGATGTGCGAGACGCCGGCCTCCCGTGCCACGTCCATCATTCCTGGTGGCCGGTTCATGTCCCTCGTCCTCTGCCCTCGCCGCCGGCGCGCGGCCCTGCGCTCACCGCCGATACTGTCACGCGCCCCGGCGGGTCTCGCGGACGTGTCGCCGGTGGCGGAAGGTCATGTGCTCCCGGCTCGGGGGCCTTCCGCGCACGACGACGTGACGCGCGGCACTCTCCGAGTGCCCCGGGCCGGGCATGCGCGATCATGACCCGCATGGAGGCCCGTTTCCTTGGTATCGCCGATCTGGTCGACGTCCCGTCCGTGGCGGTCGTGGTCGACGTCATGCGCGCTTTCACGGTGGCCGCCTGGGCCTTCGGCCAGGGTGCGGAGAAGATCGTGATGGCCGGGTCCTTGGGCGAGGCGCTGGCGCTCAAGGCCCGCCACCCGGACTGGGTGACGCTCAAGGACGGTCCGCCCGCGCCCGGTTTCGACACGGTCAACTCACCTGGTCTGCTGCGGTCCCTGGACCTCACGGGACGGACCGTGGTGCAGAAGACCACAGCCGGCACGGTCGGCGCCCTCGCCGTCAGGGAGGCGTCTCTGGTGCTCTGCGCCAGTTTCGCGGTGGCCGGGGCCACGGCGCGGGTCCTGCGGGCGCACGGGGGCGGGAAGGTCACCTTCGTCGTCACCGGCGAGGACGGACAGGCCGACGAGGACCTGGCGTGCGCCCAGTACATCGCCCGGCGCGCCACCGAACCGCGCACGGTCGCCGCCGGGTTCCTCCGCCGCGCCGCCGCCTCACGCGCCGCCGCCGAACTGACGACGGGAGTACGCGAAGGGGTCCACCCCGACGATGTCGCGCTCTGTCTCGAACTGGACCGATTCCCCTTCGCCATGGTGGCGACCCCGGAAGGCCCGCTCATGGTCCTGCGCCCGCACACCCCGCCCGCGCCGACCGGCGGCGACCCGGTCTGACCACCGGCCAACCTCTTCTCACCGAGCCGTCACTTCTCGTACGCCTGCTTCCAGCGCGCCCGATGACGGGTGTCACCCTGCCCTCGGCCGTTGACCGCGAGCAGGGACAGCAGGCCGGCCCCGTTGTTCCACAGGCCGAGGAAGTCCCGGTGCACGGCGAGGATGTCGTGTTGCAGCGCGAACCGCTCGGAAGGGCGGCTGAACCGCGTGGTCGTCACGAACACGGCGACGTCCGCACCGAAGTGCACCCGCGCCCCCAGCAGATCACGCAGTTCCCGGCTCGCGATCACGCTGGTCGGCGCGTACCGCTTGCACTGGATCACCACGCTGCGGCCGTCCGGGAGGCGGCCGACGACGTCGGCCCCGTTGTCGTGGGCACCACCCACCCGCCGGACGTCGGTGAGTCCGTCCCGTCTGCACAGGTCTGCCACCAGCTCCTCGAACTCGGTACCGGTCATCGCGTCCACCTCGGCGAGCGTGCGACGACCGGCCTTGACCGCCTCCTCCTGCCGCCACAGCCGGTCCCGCCCCCGCAGAAGCCGGTCCGTGCGCCACCACCACCAGCCCGCCGCTCCGACGCCGCCGAGCACCACGGCCCCTATGACGTACGGCCACACCTGCGACCAGAAGACCACCAGCAGGAGCAGCAGCACACCGCCGCCCGTCGCTCCCGACCTCAGCCGCGCCGCTCGCCGCCTGCGAGCAGCCGCGCCCCGTCCACGCCCCGTCACGTCGAAGCCCTCCCCCACAGGTCCGTGTACCGCAGTGTGAACCGCCCGAGAGGGGGCGAAAAGGGGCGTGAGTCGGCCATGGCCGGATCAGCGGACCACCGCGCGTGAAGGGGCACGCATCCGCAGGTCAGCACGACCACCGGGCGGGTGGACCCGGTTGCCTCGCCCCCGGACCGGGCCGCTCCGCTGCGGCCCGCCCCGGCACGTTGACAGGTGTCTGCCGACATGCTGTGATCAGGCGCTGCTCAGCCGGACCCCGCGCCCCGTCGCATGCCGCTGGGCACCGGACCGGCCGCCACGAGACCCAGGGCGGCGCCCCCGAAGACAGAGCGAGGATCCATGCCGCAGCGCGCCGCGACCGTCGTCGGCGGCGGCATCGGCGGACTCGCGGCGGCCATCGCCCTGCATCGCCGGGGCTGGCGCGTCGAAGTGCTGGAACGGGCCGGGGAGTTCACCGAGATCGGCGCCGGCATCTCCCTGTGGCCGAACGCGCTGCACGCGCTGGAGGCGCTCGGCCTGGCCGACGCCGTACGGGCGCTCGGCGCCGTGGAGGCCGCTGGAGGCGTACGCGACGGCCGGGGCCGGTGGTTGTCCCGTACGGACAACGCGGAGCTGGAGCGCCGCTTCGGCCACCCCCTGCTGGTCCTGCACCGCGCGGACCTGCTGCGGGCGCTCACCGCGGCGCTGCCCGCCGACAGCCTGCGGCCCGGCTGCGAGGTCTCCGCGGTCCGCGACGACGCTGCCCCCGACGACGGCTCGGGCCTGGTCGTCGAGCACCGCGGTGGGCGGTCCCGGCCCGATCTCGTGGTCGGCGCCGACGGGCTGCGCAGCGTGGTGCGCCGTGCGCTGTGGCCCGACGCGGTCGGCCCCCGGTATGCCGGGTACACCGCGTGGCGCATGGTCACCGAGCCCCTCGCCGAGCCGCCCGCCGAGGGCGCGGCGACCTGGGGGCGCGGCGAGCGGTTCGGCTACACGGCGTTGCCGGGCGGCCGGATGTACTGCTTCGCGACCGCCTCGCTCCCGGCCGGGACAGCCTCCGGTTCGACCGAGTACGCCGAGCTGCTGCGCCGATTCGGCGCCTGGCCGGACCCGATCCCCGCCCTCCTCGCCGCCGTCCCCGCGGACGCCGTACTACGGCATGACCTCTACGACCTGCCGCCCCTGCCCGCCTTCTCGCGCGGACGGGTGGCGCTGCTGGGTGACGCGGCCCACGCGATGACCCCCAATCTGGGCCAGGGCGCGTGCCAGGCCCTGGAGGACGCGGTCACCCTCGCCCACTGCCTCGACGGCACCCCGGACATCGCCGCCGCGCTCTCCTCGTACGACCTGCTGCGCCGCCCCCGGACCCAGGCCGTCGCGCGCCGCTCCGCCCGGCTCGGCGCGGTCGGCCAACTGTCGTGGCCGCCGGCGGTGTTGCTGCGTGACGCCGCGGCCCGGCTGACGCCGACGCGGGCGACGCTGCGTTCCATGACGCCGGTGCTGGGCTGGCGGGCGCCCGGCGAGGGGACGAGCGCGACGCGCGGCGGGAACCACTGACGCCGAACGGGACTCTCTTCCTCCGAGCGAGATCCCTTGACACCAATCGAAGCCCATTGACGCCGAACGAGACCCCCTGATGCCGGACTGGACCTATCACCCGCTGCGTGGAGCCGCCACCGCCGTGCTCGGCCGCCGCCGTTCGCAGCGGGCCGCGCTGGGGCTGCTGGCCCGGGTCGGCTCCCGGCCCGCCGGTGCCCGGTTGATCGCCCGCGGGTTCGGCCACCGGCATCCGCCGCGACGACTCGCCGGGGACGTCGCCGGCGTCCCCGTGGCCGTCCGGCTCGGCATATCCGTCCCGCCGGCGCTGGCGCGGGCGACGGTTCGGGCCATGCCGCCGCTGGGAGCCGGGTTCGTCGAGGTGGCGCCCGTCTCGGCGGCCGACGTGCCGGTCGTACGACAGGCCGCGGCCGGTCGTACGATCCCACTGCTCGTCCGGACCGGGGACCCCGACGTCAAGGCCGCTCTCGCCCCGCATGTCGACGGGTTCACCGGCGCCGACCCGCGCATGGTCCCTGTCGGGGACCCGTCGGTCACCGCCGCGGCCGCCGCGCTCGGGGAACCGGGCACTGTCGTCCTCGCCCGGCCCGGGGTGCTCGTGGAGGCCGGGCCCGGTTGGTTCGCGCGGGTCGTCGAGGCGGCCACCCCGACCGCGCCCGCGCCGGGCCCACGGGACGTGGGCCGTGATCCCCGCCGCTGGCCCGCCTGGTGGTGGGCGCTGCTCGTCGGACTGGGGATGACGGGCGCCGGGCTCGGTGCCGCGGCGATCACACTCGGACCGGTGCTGCTCTGGTACGACCGCGACTACCTCGGGATGACGCTGCACGAGCTGCACGCCGCCAACCACCACCTCGTGCACTTCCTCCAGCACGACCGGATCACCATGGCCGGCACCATGGTGGCGATCGGCGCCCTCTACACCGGCCTCGCCCTGGGCGGCATCAGACGCGGCTGGCCCTGGGCCCGCGAGGTGTACCTGATCTCGGGGGCGATCGGCTTCCCCACCCTCTTCTACTTCCTGGGCACCGGCTTCGTGGAACCCCTGCACACGGCCACCGCCCTCATGCTGTTCCCGATGTTCGTGGCCGGGGTGCGCCGGACCCCGCACGCACCACGGTGGCGGACGGCGCCCGAGGGGCCGGAGTCGGAGCGCCTGCGGGCGCTGACCGGCCAACTACTGCTGATCGTCACGGGAGTCGGGCTGTTCATCGGCGGTGCGGTGGTCTCGGTGGTCGGCCTGACCGACGTCTTCGTACCGACCGACCTGACCTTCCTGAGGACCAGCACGCAGGCGCTGGAAGCCGTCAACGCCCGGCTCGTGCCGTTCATCGCCCACGACCGCGCGGGGTTCGGCGGCGCCCTGATGTCCGCGGCGGTCGCGATCGTCCTGCTCAGCGCGTGGGGCTGGCGGCGAGGTGAGGCGTGGGTGTTCTGGACGCTGGCCGCGGCGGCGACCGCCGGCTTCCTGCCCGCCGTGGTGGCCCACGGAGTCATCCACTACACCAGCTTCGTCCACCTCGTACCGGTCTACATCGGCATCGCCCTGACCGGCACGGGGTTGCTGCTGGCGCGGCCGTACCTCTGCGCGAGGACAGCGACGACGAGGCCGGAGGGGTGACGGGCGGACGGTGCCGGCAGGGGGAGGGCTGAGGGCCCGGGCGGACGGAGGTGACCGGCGGACGGAAAGTGGCCGGCATCTCGGCCGCGGAATGCCGCCTCCGCGCCGGGGCACTCCTCGCATCGCCAGGGGGTCGAACCACCACCTCGCGGGCGGGCGTTAGGCTTCGCCGGGCACGGACAGAACGGGGGGCTGGGGACATGGGGTCCGAGGAAGCAGCGCGGTGGGGGACGACGCTCGACGCGGTTGTCGTGTACGCGCAAGGGGCGCTGTGCACGCGGGTGGCGCGGGGTACGGTGCCGCCCGGCGGGCGGGTGCTGCTGACGGGGCTGCCGCGTTGTCTGGACCGCGGCTCCGTGCGGGCCCGCGTGCTGGGCGACTCGCCTGTACGGGTCACCGAGGTGCGGATCGACATGGGTGCCGAGCCGGCCGACCCGGGGTCCGCGGACGGTCTGCGGCTGGAGAGAGAGCGGCTGGACGAGGCGTGTGAGGCGGCCCGAGGGCGCCGTGACCGGCTCCTGGGCCGGATCAAGGAGATCACCGACCTCCACCCGGTCCCCCCGGGCCGTAAGCGTGAGGACCCGCATCGCCGCACCCCCGCCGAGGCCTGGCTGACCCTCGCGGACTTCGTGGACGAGCGGCTGACGAGCCTGCACGACCGCCTCGCCGCCCTGGAGGAGCAGCTGCGCCGCCTGGAGCACGACCGCGCCGTCGCCACGGACCGACTGCACCGCGCCTCCACCGACGCGCCGCCAGGACAGGTCCGCACCACGGTCGGCGCGGCCGTCACTCTCGACGGCACCGGCGAGGTGCTGCTGGAGGTCGAGTACGCGGTCCCGGGCGCCGTATGGGTCCCCGCCTACCGTCTGACCTACCGCCAGGGCGACGGCAGCGGCACCCTCGTGCTGCGGGCCGGCGTGGCCCAGCGCACCGGCGAGGACTGGAGGGGTGTGCGTATCGCGCTCGCCACCGCCGACCTGAAGCGCCACACGGAGTTGCCGCGGCTGCGCTCCCTGCGGATCGGGCGCCGTCAGCCCGCCCCCGCACCGGCCGGCTGGCGCGAGCCCCCGGCCGGGCTCGCCGACCTCTTCACCGCCTACGACTCGGCGGGACCCCGCCCGGATTCACCCGCCGAGCCCGAGGCCCTGGCCGTCGGAGGGCTTCCCCTGCCCGTCGCCGGGGGCCCCGTTCCCCCTCCCGCGCCGCCGGCCTACGGCGCTCCGCCCCCGGTGCCCGCCGCGCCCGGCAGTCTTCAGGCGATGCCCCCGCAGGCGAACCGGTTGAGGCAAGGCCCGCCCGCGTTCGCCGGCGCCGCCATGGCCGTGCCCGCCGCCATGCCGCAGGCCCCCTCGGGTGCGTTCGCGCCACCCCCGCCGTCGGCCCCGCCCGTACCGGTGGCGGGTCCCCCGCAGCCCAGCGGCGCCGAACTCGACTACGCCGGACTCGTCCTGAGCGGTCCCGACGAGCCCGAGAGCCGCAGGGGCCGGCTGTTCCCCGCCACCTCCTTCGACCCGGTCGCCGTCGAGTACCGGCGCCGCGCCGAGACGGTGGCCGCGCTGCCCCTGCCCTGCCACGCCGTGCGCCCCCGGGAGTCGGCGGGCTCCTTCGACCACCGCTACGACGCCGTCGCCCGCGCCGACATCCCCTCGGACGGCACCTGGCACACCGTCACCGTCACGCGGATCCCGGTCGGTCTGCGGACCGAGTATGTCTGTGTGCCGTCGGTGGAGCAGCGGGTGTACCAGACGCTGGTGCTGTCCAACGCCACCGACCAGGCGCTGCTCGCCGGGCCTGTGGAGGTGGCTGTCGACGACGACTTCGTGCTGACCGCCGCGCTGCCCACGCTCGCCCCGGGCGGGGTCCGCCGGATGGGGCTCGGGCCGGCGGAGGACATCGAGGTCACCCGGCGCACGAGCCTGCGGGAGTCGACGGCGGGGCTGCGCAACAACGTCACCGTGCTTGACCACGGCGTCCACGTGGAGCTTGCCAACCGGCTCGCCAGGCCCGTCACCGTGGAGGTCCGCGAGCAGGTGCCGGTCAGCACCGAGGCCGACGTCCGCATCGAGGAACGCGCCGACTGGACGGTCCCCCAGGACGACGAGGGGCCCGACCACCTCACGCCGGGCACCCGCCTCTGGCGCGTCGATCTGCCCGCCGGTGGCACCGCCGCCCGCGATGGCGGCTACGAGATCCGTATCCCGGCCGCGAAGGCCCTCGTCGGCGGAAACCGCAGGAGCTGACCCACCATGCCCACGGACCTCGAGCCGATCCCGCTGCCCGTCACCGCCGTCACCTGCCTCGAAGACCGCGCCCAGGTCGAGCGCACCGCCGTGCTCGACCTCCGCGCCGGCGTCCAGCGGCTGCGTCTGGGCCCCGTCAGCGCGCTGGCGGTCGACCGCACCCTGCACGCCGAGCTGGCCGGCGACCATCCGGCGACCGTCCTGGACGCCAGGGTCGTGCGCACCTGGACACCGCAAGGACCACTGCCCGACGCCGACTCCTCGGCCCTGCGGCTACGCCTCCACGTGATCGAAGAGGAACGGTCCGCGCTGGAGCGCCGGCGTGACCGCCTGCGCGCCCGCCTCGACCTGCTCGGCCGCCTCGCCACCGACCTGCTGCGGGAGATCGGCGAAGGCACCGGCCACGGAGAGGCCGACACCGCCCGCTGGAGCGCCGAACTGGACCGGGTGGACGAGGAACGCGACACCCATGGCGAGCATCTGCGCGCCGCCGAGGCCCAGTTGCGGACGCTCGCCACCGAACTCCAGGAGGCCGAGCGCGCCATCGAGCTCGCCGAGCGGCGCCCCGCCGAGCTGGTCGGTCACGTGGAACTGACCGTGGAGGCCGCCGTCGAGGGGCCCGCCCGTCTGCGGCTGACCCACCTCACCGCGTGTGCCCTGTGGCGTCCCGCCTATCGTGCGGTGCTCGACGGGGACGCGCTCACGCTGGAGACCGACGCGATGGTCTGGCAACTCACCGGTGAGCACTGGTCGGACGTGCGCCTGACGCTGTCGACGGCCCGCTCGGCGCTGTCCACCGAGCCGCCCCGGCTCGGGGAGGACCGGCTGACCCTCACGGAGCGCTCCCCCGCGGAGCGGCGCACGGTCGCCGTCGAACTGCGCGAGGAGGAGATCGCGGAACTCGGCCCGGCCTCGGTGCTCGGACTGCCGGGAGTGGACGACGGCGGCCGTACGCGCGTCCTGCACTCGCCCGCGCCCGTCTCGATCCCCGCCGACGGCCACGCCCACCGGGTACCGCTCTCGGTGGCCACCACGCCCGCGCGCAGCGAGTACGCCTGCTCCCCGGAGCTGTCCCCGCTCGTCACCCACGTGGTGCGCGGCGACAACCCGACCGGTCACGCTCTGCTGGCGGGCCCGGTGGACCTTGTCGGCGCCGGCGGGTTCGGCGGCCGCGGCACCCTGGAGTTCACCGCTCCCGGTGCGCCGCTGCGGCTCGCGTTCGGCAGCCACGACGACTTCCGGGTGGTCCGCGAGGTGGAGGAGCACCGCGACACCGCCACCATGACCCAGCGCACCACCGTCACCCGCACGGTGCGGCTGCACCTGTCCCGCTTCTCCGCCCCCGGGGAACAGGGCGAGCAGAAGGTGGCGCTGCGGGAGCGGATCCCGGTCTCCGAGGTCTCGGCGGTGGAGGTGCGGCTGCGCGAGGAGGCCTGTTCCCCCGCCCCCGACGCGGTCGACGCCGAGGGCATCGCCCGCTGGGACATCGCCCTGCCGCCGAACGGCCGTCGCACGGTCACGCTCGTCTACGAGCTGTCGGCGAGCGGCAAGGTCAGCGGGGTGTGAGCCGCGGTCCGCACGGACAGGTCGTCCGGCGCGGCGGTGCCAGGGTCGACCCGCCGCGGGCAGGCGTGCCGTGTCAGGGGCCTGGGCCCGGGTCCGGGTGGACGGCCGATTCGATGCCGGCGCGGGCCGCTTCCAGCTGGGCGGCGAAGGCGATGCCCAGGAAGAGGGCCACGGCGGTGAGGTTGGCCCACAGCAACAGGGCGATGAACGCGGTGAGCGGCCCGTAGACCCCACCGAAGGCACCGCTGCCCTCGACGTACAGGGCGAGCAGCCAGGTGGCCGAGACCCACAGCAGAAGGTGCAGGGCCGAGCCGAACGCCAGCCAGGTGTAGCCGGGTTGGCGTCGGCGCGGGGACCAGCGGAAGATCACGGCGGAGGCCATCCAGGCCAGCAGCAGCCCCACGGGGATGTCGAGGACACCCCACCAGCGTGCGGCGCCTTGCTCCCAGCCGAGGGTGTCGGCCACCGCGTCGCCGACCGCCTGTCCGGCGACCAGCACGACGAAGCCCAGGACCAGCGGCAGACCGGCGGCGAACGCGAGGACGATCGCCCGGGCGTACTTGCGCGGGAAGGGCCGGTCCCGCTCGATGCCGTAGATGCGGTTCGCGCCCCGCTCGATCTGGCCCATGGCCGAGGCCAGGTTCAGCAGGGCGAAGCCGGTGCCGAGCCACAGGGCGAGAGTGCTCCACACATCGCCGTTCGCGGTGCGCCGGGAGCCGTCGAAGGCATCCTCGACGATCTCCGCGCTGGCACCGGGCACGATACGGCCGAGGGTGAGCTCGATGACCCGGCCCACCGCCTCCGTGTGCACCGAGGTGGCCAGTCCGACCAGGGCCACGGTGCACGGAAGCAGCCCCAGCACCACCTGGAAGGCCAGCGCCCGCGCGTTGCTGAAGCCGTCGGCGTAGCGGAACCGGGCGAAGGAGTCGGTCAGCAGCCGCAGCCCCCCGTAATGGCGCAGCGCGGTGAACGCCTCGTCTCCGGAGAGCTCCTCTCCGATCATGTCCCGGGTCTGAGGGACATGGACAGCGCTACCCATGGCGTAAGAGCTCCTCGTCGTGCGGCTACGGCTTGCTGTCCACCTGCCCCGCAATTCCTCCGTCCCACCTCTTCCGGGGAGGCGGGACGAGGGCCACCCGAGACCCGGGTGCGATGCTGCGTGCATGAACCATCTCGGCGACGCGAACCTGCGGACCTGGACGCTGCGACGGACGACCCTGCTCGCGGCCGATCCGCGTGATCAGCTCGCCTGGCTGGACGGGGGCGCGGTCGGGACGGAGCACGATCGCCCTCGGTGCTCCCGGCGGCCGTGTCAGCGGGAGGTGACGGGCAGGTGGTGTTCAACGCAGCCGCAGGAATCCGTGTCCCGCCGATCCGGGACCGGCGATGCCGGAGTCGCGCAGCAGCCCTTGCCCTGCCAGGCGTCGCGGCCCTCCTTGAGGGCGAGGGCGGCTATGACCAGGGCGGCGATCGGGTCGGCCCAGGACCAGCCGAGGGTGGCGTTGAGGACCAGGCCGATCAGGAGTACGGCCGAGAGGTACGTGCACAGCAGGGTCTGCCGGGAGTCGGCGACGGCGGACGCGGAACCCAGTTCACGGCCCGCGCGGCGCTGCGCCGCGGACAGGAACGGCATGACCGCGAGGGAGAGGGCGGCGAGGGCGATGCCGAGGACGGAGGGTCGCGCCTCGCCGGTGCCGGTCAGGGTTCGGGCGGCGTCGACGACGACGTAGACCGCGAGTGCGAGGAACGAGACGGCGATGACGCGCAGGGCGCGTTGCTCGCGGGCCTCCCGCAGGGCGTGGTCACGGGCGGAGAACTGCCAGGCCACCGCCGCGGCGGAGGAGACCTCGATGACGGAGTCGAGTCCGAAGCCGATCAGGGCGGTGGAGGAGGCCAGGGTCCCGGCGGTGAGGGCGACGATCGCCTCGATGACGTTGTACGCGATGGTCGCGGCGACCAGCAGACGTATGCGCCCGGCGAGTTGCTCGCGCCGGACCGGCGAGGGGCCGAGGTGCAGGGTGGTCATCAGCAGCACCCCTTGTCGTCCGCCTCGGCGCAGGTGCGGTCGGTCTCGACGGCCAGCACGGCGGTGCGCAGGTCGTCGAGGGCGTGGCCGAGGCGTGCGTCGGCCAGTTCGTAACGGGTGCGGCGGCCGTCGGGCACGGTGACGACCAGGCCGCAGTCACGCAGACACGCCAGGTGGTTGGAGAGCCGGGTGCGGGAGACGTCGAGCGCGTCGGCGAGGTCGGCGGGGTAGGCGGGGGCCTCGCGCAGGGCGAGCAGGATGCGGCAGCGGATCGGGTCGGCGAGTGCGCGGCCGAAGCGGGCCAGCACCTCGATGTCAGTGGCAGCGGTCAGCACACCAGGACAATACAGGGATGTCTGAATTCAGAAAAGGCTGAACTCATCTCCTCGTAGCAGGAAGCCGTGAGCAAGGGCCGACGTCCCACGTCGGCCCTTGCTCGGCGGCCGCCCGGATGGCGCGGCCCTCTGTGCGGCTAGCGGCGCCGCCGGCCCGGACGGCTTGCTTCGTCCTCGTCCTCCTCGGGGGCGTCCTCGTCCTCGTAGTCCTCCTCGGGGACCTCTTCGTCCTCGTACTCGTACTCGTCCTCGTCCTCGTCCTCGTCCGGTTCGTCGGCGTACGCCTCGGGTTCCTCTTCGTCCTCCTCAGGGTCCTCGTCCTCCTCAGACCGCCCGTCCCCGTTCTCTTGCCCTTCCTCGTCCTCGTCCTCGTACTCGCCCTCGTACTCGCCTTCCTCGTCGTCGGTGTCCTCGTCTTCCGCTTCGCCTTCCTCCTCCAACGCTTCCTCGTGGGTGCGGACCACCTCGCCGTCACGGATCTCACCGCGCCAGCCCTCCGCCTCGTCGGTCGTGAGCGAGACGTGCCGAAGGAAGTGCTTGAGGTCCAGACGCAGGCGCCGACCCTGGGCGCGCCACAGATTCCCGGTCTTCTCGAAGAGTCCGGAGGGGTAGTACTCGACCACCGCGACGATGCGGGTCAGTGTCGGCGTGAGTTCGTGGAAGCTCACGCAACCGCGTGTCGTGCCCTTGGCGCCTTCGGAGGTCCACACGATCCGCTCGTCCGGTACCTGCTCCTGCACGGTGGCCTTCCAACCGCGCGTCGACGGCCCGACCTTGACCTTCCAGTCGCTGGTGGTGTCATCGTTGCGGGAGACATCGCGCACACCTTTGGCGAAGCCACTGAAGTCCTCGTACTGCGTCCAGTGGTCGTACACGGTGCGCAGCGGCAGGCCGACATCGAGGAACTCGACGATGTTGATGACTTTGCCGCCGCTCTTGCGGCCCTTCTTGCCCTTGCCGAACAGCTTGGAGGCGCCCTCGGTCACCTTGTCCTTGAGACCGCTGAAACCCTGGCCCATCATCGCCTTGACGGGCGAGTCTCCTTGCAGCATCCGCCCTCCGACGCCGGCTACGTCGGACAGCTTTCCGTTGCCCTGCGCGACGTCCTGGAGCTGGTCGGTGACCTCCCCCAGCTTGTCCGTGGCCTTGTCCGCGAGCTGCCCGGCCTGTGCTTCCAGGAACGAGGTCAACTCTCCGAGCAGCTGGTCGAGCCCGGACTTGGGCTCTTGTTCGCTGGCGCGGTCCGACTTCGTCATGACCTACCTCCGCGTGGACGGCTTGCGACCCGGCGTCTTCTTCGCCGCGGTCTTCTTGGCTGCCGTTTTGCGTGCCGGAGTGCGCGCAGCGGTCTTCTTCGCGGCTGTCTTGCTCGCCGGGGCGCGCTTGGCCGTCTTCTTGGCGGCTGTCTTGCTCGCCGAACCGCGCGCCGCGGTCTTCTTCGCCGGGGCCTTCGTCGCTGTCTTCTTGGCGGCCGTCCTCGACGGCGCGGCCTTCTTCGCGGCCGCCGACTTGGACGGGGTCTTCGTCGGCGCCTTCCCAGCGGTCTTCTTCGCCGCGGTCTTCTTCCCCGCCGTCTTCCGAGCCGGGGGCGGCTGCTCTGCCGGAGCCGAGCGACGGGCCCTGCGCGCTGGTGCGCTCTGGGGAGCCTTGGCCGAGGGCCGGCCGCGCCTGCGAGGCGGAGGCTCCTCCTCGGGTTCGTCTTCTTCCTCGGGCTCGTAACCGTCTTCGGTTCCCTCGCCCTCGTCCTCGTCTTCCTCCTCGTCGTCGTCTGCCTCCTCGTCGTCTTCCTCCTCGTCCTCCTCCTCGTCCGTCGCGGGCTCGTAGCCCTCCTCGGCCTGTTCCTCGTCTTCCTCCTCGTCCTCGTCCTCGTCCTCGCCTCCCCCTTCGGCTTCCTCCTCGTCCTCGCCTCTCCCTTCGGCTTCCTCCTCGTCCTCGTAGTCCTCAGGCTCCTCCTGGTCCTCGTCGTCCTCGTCGTCGGCTTCGCCGCCGCTGCCCAATGCGGAGGTCCGCTGGTGGAGCGAGTCGGCGAGGTCGGCGAGCTTGCGGTTGGCCGCAGCCGTCACAGCCTTCTTGCCCGCCTCCAGAGCTTCACCGCGAAGCTGCTCGCTCATCTCGGCGAACTGAGGCGTCTCCTTCAGCTTGGCGAGGCCCTGCGTCATGAGCTGGCCGGGCTCAAGCGCGAAACGGCGGCCGGCAAGGTAGGTCGCCGCGGTGAACGCGAGGCGGCCCTTCTTTGTCCGTCCGAGTACATAGCCCCCGGCCACGGCGGCCGCGAGCGCGATTTTGGTCGAGTCCTGCATGAGCTGCTGTCCCTTCACCGGGGCGCTTGCGGGCTGTACGACGCTGCCCAGGGACACCGGGTGGGTCTGCGGATGTGCCGGCTGCTGTCCTGCTGGCGCCGACCGAAGCACGCCCCGCTCGTGCGGCCTGTATACCGCCCGCCCCCGACGCGGAACATATTTCCCTATATGCTGACATTGTAGATTCACAACTCGGTATTCCCCCAGCGGAGCGTCCGATGGCCGAAGAACCGGCACGACCGCGCAGAGCCCGTCCCCGCCGGACCGAGGAGGACGACGAGTCGCAGGACAGGGCTCCCGCACGCCGCCCCTCCGCCCCCAAGCGGAAGGCCGGGGTTCCCAGCGCGGCTTCGGCGATGCGCTCCGCGGCCGGGCAGCTGGCCCAACTCCTGGGCCGCACGCCCGACTCCGTCTCCTCCCTCAAGCCGACCGAGGACGGCTGGCAAGCGCAGGTGGAGGTGGTGGAACTGGAACGCATCCCCGACACGACCAGCGTGATGGCCAGCTACAAAGTCACCCTGGATCCGGAGGGACAGCTGGTCTCCTACGAACGGACCCGCCGCTACAGCCGAGGAATGATCGACCGGCCGACCTGACGTCCAGATCGCCGGGAAGGGAGGCGCCATGACCATGGTGCCGCAGAGCGGCAGCAGCGTAAGCAGGGGCCCGAGCGGTTCGGGCAGCCTCTACGACGTCCTGGAACTCATACTCGACCGCGGTCTGGTCATCGACGTGTTCATCCGCATCTCGCTGGTGGGCATCGAGCTCATCAAGATCGACGTCCGCATCGTGGTGGCCAGCGTGGACACCTACCTGCGCTTCGCCGAAGCGTGCAACCGCCTCGACCTCGAAGCAGGCCGCAAGGCACCGGCCCAACTCCCCGAAGTCGTCGGAACGATGATGGAGGGCGGCGCCCGCGGCAAATCCAAGGGCGCGCTCAGCGGAGCGGTGGACGCCGTGACCGAATCCCTCACCGGCCGGTCCTCCAAGCAGGAAGAACCGGAGGAGGAAGCCGAACAGGAAGCCGAAGAGGAAGCCGCCCCCAGGAAGCGGCGTCCCGCCCGGCGTCCGGCACGCCGGGAGAGGGAGTGACCATGGCGCTCTACGTCTACGCGCTCACCGGCAAGGACCATCCCCACCGCCTCGACGGCCTGAAAGGGGTGGGATCCCGCCCCGCGCCCGTGCGCACCGTCACCGCCGGTCTCCTGTGCGCGGTGGTCAGCGACGTCTCCGAGGAGATCCGGCCCAAGCGCCGAGACCTCCAGGCACACCAGGAGGTGCAGGAGCGCCTCATGGCCGACGCAGTGGTCCTGCCACTGCAGTTCGGGTACATCGCCCCTGACGAGCAGACCATCCGGCAGGCCCTGGACGGGAATCCGGACTCTTACCTGGCCACTCTGGAACGACTCGACGGCTGCGCCGAGTACCACGCACGGGCGACCCAGACGGACGAGGACGAGTTGCTGCGCCGGATCCTGCGGGACTCTCCCGAGGCGAGGGAACTCAACGAGCGGATCCGATCCGGCGCGCAGGATCCGCAGTTGCCTCTCGCGCTCGGCGAACTCGTCGCCCGCGAAGTACAAGAACGCCAGGACGCACTGGCCGCCGGGCTGGTCCACGCACTGACTCCCTACGCGCGCGAGCACGCCACTCGTCCGCCCTCGCCCCCAGACTTCCTCAATCTGTCGCTGCTCGTACCGCACGAGCGCAAGCACGACCTGCTGGCAGCGCAGGCGGGCCTCACCGCGCAGATCGACGGCGGAGTCGACTTCCGACTCACCGGCCCCCTGCCCCCGTACAGCTTCGTTCAGTGACAGCCACGATGCTTCGAACGTGGCGGGAGGAGACGAAATGGGACTGCTGAGCCGGCTGTTCACCCTTCCCGTCGCACCGGTGGAAGCCGTCGTATGGGCCGCCCAACGGGTGGCTGAGAAGGCCGAGGAGGAGTACTACGACCCGGCCCCTGTACGGCGCGAGCTGGCCGACCTCGAGCGGCGGCTGCTGCGCGGCGAGATCGACGAGGAGACCTTCGACCGCCAGGAGGACGAACTGATCGACCGGCTGACAGAGATCGCAGAGTTCCGCCGGCAACAGCCCTGATGGGCAAGGGAGGCTTCCCACGTGTCCGAGCCACTACCCGACCGACTGGGATCCTTCCCGTCCCGCGCCGCCTCGACGCCTTACGGACAAAGCACCTCCAGCCTCGCCGACATCCTGGAGAGAGTCCTCGACAAGGGCATCGTCATCGCCGGCGACATCCGCATCAACCTCCTCGACATCGAACTGCTGACGATCAAACTCCGGATCCTGATCGCCTCCGTCGACAAGGCGAAAGAGATGGGCATCGACTGGTGGGAGCACGACCCCTCGCTGTCCTCCCGGCACACAGGCAGCCCTCTCGAGCAGGAGAACCGGCGCCTGCGCGCCGAGTTGGAGGCCCTGCGCAGCGATCGCGTCGACGGCGAGGAACTCCCGCCCCGCGCAACCGGCGAGGAGCCCGAGACGGGTGAGGGAACCGCACGGGGGCGCCGCACATGAGCACACCTGACGACACCCTCACCTACGTCTACGCCGCGGCCCCCTTGACGACGGATCTCCGCGACGCCGCCGCCGGGCTCCGCGGGATCTACGGCTCACCCGTCCTCTTCCTCACCGCCGGCCCTGACACCCCTGAGCCGTCCCTGGCCTTCGCCGCCGGCCACGTTCCCCACCGTGACTTCAGCGAGCACGGACTGAAGCACCGCTTCGAAGACCTGGAGTGGCTCGAGAGCGTCGCGCGCGCCCACCACGACGTCATCCAGGCACTCTCCCTGCACGCCACCGTCCTGCCCCTTCGTATGGCCACCGTGTACCAGGACGACGACCGCGCCCGCCGAGCGCTCGCCGAGCAGCACCACGTATTCGCCGACAGGCTCGCCCAGCTCGCCGACCACACCGAATTCGGCGTGAAGATCTACCTCGCCCCCACCGCCGCGGCGCCCGAACCCGGACCTGCCGCCGGCACCGCCACTCCCGGCAAGGCGTACCTCCAGCGCCGCAGGGCCCAGCACAACGCCCAGGAAGCCGTCTACAGCCAGGCGCAGAAGGCCGCCGCGGCCATCGATGCCATCGGCTCCCGATACGCCTCACAGCGCGTGCGCCACCCCACCCAGAGCGGCAGCCTGAGCGGTCCCGCCGAGAATGTCCTCAACGACGCCTACCTGATCCCCGACGCGTACGCGGAGCAGTTCCAGGCCGCCGTCGCCGAGGCCGCCGGAGCCTTCGACGGCGTTCGTGTCGAGGTGACCGGCCCCTGGGCCCCCTACTCCTTCGCCATGCCGCCGGCCGAACGGCAGAACGCGGCCGCCGGCGAGGAGCGCGCCCCATGACTGTCGACAGGTACGGAGAACCGCTTCCCGGGCGCCAGGTGGCCCTCGTGGACCTTCTCGACCGGCTGCTCAGCGGCGGCGTCGTCATCACCGGCGACATCGTTCTCTCCATCGCCGGCATCGACCTCGTCCGTATCTCCCTGCGCGCCCTGGTCGTGTCCGTCAGCTCCGAGACCCGCCCGGCCATCGCGCCGCAGGAGGGCGGCCCAGGTGAGTGAGGAACGCGAACGCCCCCAGCGGGGGACCCGTCGCCCGTCGCCGCCCCCAGCACCCGCTCTGGAGGGCGTCGGCGACACCATGTCCCAGGCGCTGCGGCTGCTCCAGGCACCTCCCCTGCCACACGAGGCAGCCCCGCGCCCGGCCCACCGCATGTACACCGACCGTGACACGGTCGAAGAAGATCTCCTCAAGCTCGTGCTCACCGTGGTCGAACTTCTGCGCCAGCTCATCGAGCGCCAGGCCTTGCGCCGCGTGGACGCGGGAGACCTCACCGACGAACAGGAGGAGGAGTTGGGAGCCACACTCCTGGCCCTCCACGACCGCCTGGCCGACCTGTGCGCCGAGCACGGCTACGCGCTGGAGGACCTCAACCTCGATCTCGGCCCGCTGGGCCCCCTCCTGCCGCCCCATACCTAGCGCGGGCTCCCGGTCTCCGCTCCCCTACAGCGGCGCGGCTGGGCGGGCCGGGCCGCCCGGCGAGTCCGAGCGGCCCGGCCGTCAGCCCCTCGGCCGCGCTGCCGGCGCGCTGATCTCCCGCTTGAGGATCTTGCCGCTCGGCCCCGTCGGCAGGGAATCCATCAGCCACACGGCCCGGGGGTACTTGTACGCCGCCACCCGGTCCTTGACGTAGCGCTGCAGCTCGTCCGGCGTCGCCTGCGCGCCCGGGCGCAGCACCACCGCGGCGGCGATCTCCTCACCGAGCTCCTGGTGCGGCACGCCCACCACCGCGGCGAGGCCGACGGCCGGGTGCTCGTGCAGGACCTCCTCGATCTCGCGCGGGTACACGTTGTATCCGCCGCGGATGATCATGTCCTTCTTGCGGTCGACGATGTAGAGGTAACCGTCCTCGTCCCGCCGGCCGAGGTCACCGGTGCGCAGCCAGCCGTCGGGGATGGCGATCGCCGTCTCCTCGGGACGGTTCCAGTAGCCCTTCATGACGTTCGGTCCGCGCACGGCCAGTTCGCCGATCGCGCCGGTGTCCACGTCCTGGCCCTGTTCGTCCAGCAGCCGGACCTCCACGTCCTGGATCGGCGTGCCGATGGACCCGGCCTTGCGCGGCCGGTCGACGTGGTTGAAGGTCACCACCGGGCTGGTCTCGGACATCCCGAAACCCTCCAGCACCGCGCACCCGAAGCGCTCCTCGAACGCGCGCAGGACTTCCACCGGCAGGGACGCGCCGCCGGAGATGCACATCCGCAGCGTCGACACGTCCGCCTCCGCCGGATGCTGGAGCAGGGCCGCGTACATGGTCGGTACGCCCTCGAACACGGTGGCCCGGTCCCGGGCGATGGCGTCCAGGACGGCCCGCGGTTCGAAGCGCGGCACGAGGGTGAGCGAGGCGCCGCTGCGGATGGCCACGCTCATCGTGCAGATCTGGCCGAAGATGTGGAACAGCGGCAGACACCCCACGACCACGTCGTCCGAGGTCATCCGCGCGACCCGGGCCTCCATGACCTCGGTGTTGTGCCGCAGTCCGGCGTGGGTGAGCGCGGCGCCCTTGGGCTTGCCGGTGGTGCCGGAGGTGTACAGCAGGACGGCGATGTCGTCGTCGGCCGTCCGCGCCACCTCGGTCAGCGGCTCGTGCCCGGCGAGCCGCGCGGCGAGGGACGCGGGCTCCACCGCGATGCGCCGCACTCCGGCACTCGCGGCGCCCTGGGAGCCCTCGCCGGGCGCCTGGTGCCATTCGAGGAGCAGCGCGGCTTGGGAGTCGGTCAGGTGGTACGCGGTCTCCCGCTCCTTCAGCAGCGGGTTCAGCGGCACCACGATCGCCCCGGCGCGCAGCGCGCCGTAGTAGAGGACGACGAACTCGGGGACGTTGGGCAGCATCAGGGCGACGCGATCGCCGGGGCGTACGCCCTCGGCCCGCAACAGCGCGGCCGCCCGGGCACTGCGCTCGTCCAACTCCCCGTAGGAGACGCTGTCGGGGCCCAGTCGCAGTGCGGGACGCCGCGGCTGCCGGGCCGCCGTCCGCACCAGGAACTCCGCCAGATTCGCCATGCCTGCCTCCACGAACTCACCGTTGAAATCCGTTGTTCACGTGGGCGACATCGTGCGTCGAACCGCGGCCCTCGCCTATGGGCGATACGACACCGTCCCACGCCGTCAACTGTTCCGGCGAACAAAACAGCGGCATTAAGCTGCGATGATGGACCTCTCAGACGTGCTCGCGGTGATCCATGGCCGGTACCCCGAGCTGGGCGGGCGGATCGCGGAACGCATCCGTGCCGAGGTTCCCGTGTACGCCGACGAGTCGCTCATCCCCTTCGACTCGCTGCGCACGTCCTGCACCGCCAACGTGGACCTGCTGCTGCGCCATCTGCTCGGTCTCATCGGCCCGGACCCCGATCCCGCACGGCAGACCGGCCGGACCCGCGCCGAGCAGGGCATGCCGCTGCCGGACATCCTGCACGCCTACCGGATCGGCTTCGAGTGCGTGTGGTCCGAGATCCTCACGGAGGCGCGTGCCCACCCCTTGGTCCCCGACATCCAGCTGGTGGACCGCTCGGCGGACCTGTGGCACCTGTTCGGCCTGTACGCCGAAGCCGTGGCGGCCGCGCACCGGGAGACCAGCGCCGAGCTGGCCGAACAGCGCGGCGCCCGGCGTTCGGCCCTGGTCGAGGCGCTGTTCTCCGGCGTGATCGCCGACCGCATCACCCTGTGGGAAGCGGCGCGCGAGCTGGGCCTGCCGGAACGCGGCCCCTACACCGTCGTCGCGGCGTCCGCGGACTCCCCCGGCGTGGAGCCCCTGCCCGGCGCGGAGGCCTCGCTGCGACAGGCTCATCTCGCCTCCGCCTGGCGGCTGTTGCCGGACCAGCAGATCGGCCTCATCGCCGTCACCACACCGAAGGCGGAGGCCACGGCCCTGCGCCTGCTGCGGCGCGCCGGCGCCCGCGTGGGCGTCAGCCCTTCCTTCGCCTCCCTGCGCGACACACCCCAGGCACTCCGCTTCGCCCGCCTGGCGCTCGCGGGCCTGCCGGGCGACGCCCCGGGCGTGGCCCGCTTCGACGACAACCCGCTCGCCATGCTCGTCGCCGCCGCACCCGCGGAGGCCGCGCACCTGATGAACGTGGTCCTCGGACCCGTACTCGACCTTCCGGGCCTGGAACGCGTCAGGCTCCTGGACACGCTGGAGACCTGGTTCGCCGCCGGCGGCTCCGCCACGACCGCGGCGGAACGGCTCTACGTCCACCCCAACACCGTCCGCTACCGGCTGCGCCGCGTCGAGGAGCTGACCGGCCGCTCCCTGTCGGACCCGCACACGGTGGCCGATCTCGGCGCGGCACTGCTCGTGACGCGCGGTGCCACGGGGGCGCGGGCCGCCGACGGGCAGCCGGCGTCGGGCGACTGACCCCGAATTGGCGCCGCGCGTCCCGTCGTAGCGCCTGCGTGCCGACGGGACGTCGTGTCCGCTCAGGACGGGGCGAGTACGCAGAACTCGTGGCCGTCCGGATCGGTGAGGCAGGTCCAGGGCACGTCTCCCTGCCCCACGTCGAGGTCGGTGGCGCCGAGGCTGCGCAGCCTCGCGACCTCGGCCGCCTTGTCGTCACCGGGGTACGGCAGCAGGTCGAGATGGACGCGGTCCGGCGCGGTCCGCACGTCGGGCGTGCGGAGGAACTCGAGGTAGGGGCCGGCGCCCTTGGCTGAGCGGAAGGTGGCGTGGTCCTCGGACACGTCGTGCAGGGTCCAGTCCACGGCCGCGTCCCAGAACCGGGCCATCGCGCGCGGGTCCGCGCAGTCGACGACGACCGCGGCGATCGGCCCGGTGTCCCGGTAGACCTCCCGGGGCTCCAGCACGCAGAACTCGTTGCCCTCGGGGTCGGCCAGGACGGTCCACGGCACCTCTCCCTGGCCCACGTCGACGGGTGTCGCGCCGAGCGTCCTCAGGCGCTCGACCAACTCCGTCTGATGGGCCGCGGAGGTGGTGGCGAGATCGAGGTGCACACGGTTCTTCGTCGCCGTCCTCGGTTCCGGGACGGGCACGACGTCGATACCGAGGACGGCCGGGTCCGGCCAGACGAGGCCGCCGGGGGGACCGACGTAGGTGGTCACGCCGGGACTGTAGGCGGTCCAGCCGAGCGCCTCCGCCCAGAACCGGCCGACCGCCGAGGCGTCCAGAGCCTTGATGTTCACGTGAACCGGTCGCAGTGCCATGCCGCGATCCTATGCACCCCCTCCGCGACGGCGGCCCCCACGTCCGTGTCTCAGCCGAAGCGCAGGATGCGCGGGGCGAAGGTGTTCTCGGGGCCGGTGGCACGGCCGACCGACCACACCGTCTCCGTACCCGGTACCGGCGCCAGCCGCAGCGTGCGGGAGTCGCCCTCGCCGGGCACCGCCGGCTCGCTGTACTCGGCGAACGACTGCCCGTCCCAGGCGAGGAAGTCCGGGCCGGGGACGAGCGGCGGGTAGCTGCCCGGCGGGCCCCACTTCTGCGCGTTGGCCACGGCCACCCAGCCCAGTTGGCCGGAGGCGTTCGGGGTCAGGGAGGTGATCCCGCCGAAGTCGGTGGGGATCGTCACCCGTTTCCAGCTCTGCCCGTCCCAGCGCACCAGCAGGGGCGGGATCGGCCGGCCCACCGGGCCGCCGACGAACCCGGCGGTGCCCCCGGCCCACACCTCGGTCGGGGAGACGGCGAGCACACTGCCCACGGCCGACCGCGGGTACCCGTCCACGACCGTCTGCTGCCACGCCTGCCCGTCCCAGTGCGACACGGCCGCCCCCGAGCCGGTCTCGCCCGCGGCCCAGACGTCGTCGGCCGCGAGGACGTGCAGGCCGTAGACCCATCCGGGCGGCGCGGGCACCTCCTGCCAGCCGCGCCCGTCCCGACGCAGCAGGACCTGTACGCCGTCCCGGGAGCCGATCAGCCATGTCTCGCCGCCGCCGGTGACCACCCTGGTCAGCTGGACCCCGCGTGGCGGACGGCTCTCGGACCAGGCGATGCCGTCGAAGCGCAGGAGCCGGGCGCCGCCCGCCGAGTCCCGGCCCACCGCCCACACGGCGGTCGGTGCGGTGGCGGCGACCGACAGCAGCTCGCCCTGCCAGGCGACCCCGGGCAGGCTCTGCCGCTGCCACGCGGTCCCGTCCCAGCGCAGCACCAGCGGGAAGCCCGGCGCCTCGCGGCCGACGGCGTCGGCACCCACCGCCCAGGCCCGGTCCGGTCCGGTGGCCGCGGCTTCGTTCAGCGCGGCCTGGGGACGCACCTGTGCCGGGACCGGAAAGTGGTGCCAGGACAGGGTGTCCGCCGCGGCCGGGCTCAGGGTGGCCACGAGGGTCATGGCGACGGCGAGGGCGGCGAGGAGAAGTCTGCGTGCCATGGTCAGCCTCCCAGTCGCTCACTCATCAGGTTCGGTTTCGAGCCGTAGATCTCGACGGTCCCGAACGACAGCAGCGAGGACCCGGCCCTCGCCAGTGCGCGCGGGTGGACGTCGATGGCGTTCGTGCGCTCCGGGCCGTAGGAGAAGGTGGTACGGGTGCCGGACACGCGTGCGTACTTCGACTGGAACGCGCGGTCGCCGCGCATCGGCAGCCACAGCGCGCCGTCCGGGCCACGTGCCATGGACTCGGTGTAGGTGTCGCCCAGCGGCGGGTAAGTAGTGCGCCAGGTATGCCCGTTGAAGGTCATCAGGTAGGTGCGGGGCGCGCCGTCGGTGTACTGGCTGCCACCGATCGTGATCCGGCCTGCCGGTTCGAGCAGGATGGTGTGCACGTTGGCGTTCGCCGGCAGAGGTACGTGCGCGTCCCGCCAGGCCGTGCCGTCCCAGCGCAGGACGGTGCTGCCGGTGTCGGTGTCCGCCCAGGCCCAGGCGTCGGTGGCGGTGCGGGCGTTGATCCCCATCACGTACCGGACACCGTCCGGGATGGACTGGGTGCTCCAGCCGGAACCGTCGTGGTGCAGCACCTTCAGCCCGGTGTCGTCCTCGCCGACCACCCACGCGGCGCCCGGTACGGCGGCGAAGTCCTGGTAGGTCCACAGGGTCTGGGGCAGCGGGAGGGCATCCCACCCGGTGGCCGACCGGCGCAGGATGTCCCCCGCGCCCATCCGGTTCTGGAAGATCCACACCTCCTCGCCGACGAACTGCACCTTGCGCAGCCAGCCCGGTTCCCCGGCGCCGGGGAAGCCGGTGTCCCGGCTCCAGGCCGTGCCGTCCCAGCGGTACAGCATCGGCCGCAGTCCATCGGCGGCGTGTTCGTAGCCGGTGGCCCACGCATCCGCCGGACCTCGGGTGGCGAGATCGGACACCGTCAGCGGTGTGGCGGCCGCCGGGGGCACCGGCAGCGCCGACCAGGTCGGCGTCACGGCCGCGGCCGGGGTGACGGCCGCGGCCGGTGACACCATCGCGGCACACGTGATCACAAGGCAGACGACGAGCGTTCGGAGCCCCTTCACGAGACCTCCCCAGGCGCGAAGGCCGCTCAGCTTAGGGGCGTTGGCCTCAACTGTGAACACACGGCGCAGGGCCGATCCGCCCTTCGTCGTCGGCGCCCGCGGGCCTGTGTCGTCCGCCGTGGTGCCCGGTGCTCACCAGCTGATCCCCGCCGCCACCGGCAGGTGGTCGCTGCCAGTGGCCGGCAGCACCCACGAACTCCGCGGCTGCACGCCGCGGACCAGGATCTGGTCGATCCGGGCCACCGGGAACGTCGCCGGCCAGGTGAAGCCGAACCCGTCCCCGGCGCTCTCCTGGGCGGAGCGCAGCTGGGAGGTGAGTCCGGTCAACGCGCGGTCGTCCGTGGTGCCGTTCAGGTCGCCGAGCAGCAGCACCCGCTCGTTGCGCTCGGCGGCGAGGGCCTCGCCGAGCGCCTGTGCGCCGGCGTCCCGCTGGGCCGTCCAGAAACCGTTCCTGGGCATCAGCCGCACGGACCCCAGGTGCGCCACGTACACCGCGAGCGGTCCCTGGTCCGTGACCACCGTCGTGCGCAGCGCCCGGGGCGTGGCGGCCCTCTCCTCGGGTGACAGGTGCTCGGCGAGCGGTCCGGCCATGCCCTGCATCGCGACGTCGACCGTGCGGGTGTCCGACAGCGGCAGCTTGCTCCACAGCCCGACGGTGCCCCGGACCACGTGGTGGGGGTACGTCTTGGCCAGCTCCCTCTCGTACTCTCCCAGCGCCTGCGGGGTGATCTCCTCCAGCGCGAGCACGTGCGCTCCGGAGGCGGCCAGGTCGCGTGCCGTGCCGACCGGGTCGGGGTTGTCGGCGCCGACATTGTGGCTGACCACGGTGAGGTCGCCGCCCGCGTGGGACTTGTCGCCGAGCAGCCCGCCGAAAAGGTTCAGCCACACCATGGCCGGCAGCAGCAGCGCGAGCACGGTGGAGGCGGAGCGGCGCCACACGGCCGCGGCCAGCAGCACCGG
The DNA here is from genome assembly GCF_055575395.1 of Streptomyces sp. NPDC034103. Classification (NCBI taxonomy): domain Bacteria; kingdom Bacillati; phylum Actinomycetota; class Actinomycetes; order Kitasatosporales; family Streptomycetaceae; genus Streptomyces; species Streptomyces sp. NPDC034103. The sequence goes on from NZ_JBVISS010000004.1 coordinate 107,619, forward strand.
GACGAACAGGCCGAACCACGGCAGGAAGGTCTCCACCAGACTGCCCAGTCCCCGCGCGTTCGTGACCTTCCCGTGCAGCAGCATGAGCAGGCCGAGGCACAGCGCGAGGGCCGTGAGCACCGGGCCGCGCCTCCAGGTCTCCGGCCGGGAGACGCTGCGGAGCGCCCGGCGCGGGGCGGTGTGCCAGGCCCCGGACCCGGGGCGCCGGGAGTCGGGGCCGGGGCTGTGGCCGGGGTTTCTGTGGTCGGGGCCGGCCTGGTCGGTCTCCGGCCGCACGGTCTCGGCCGTGACCGCCTGCTCTGTCATCGTCTGTCCTCGTTCGTCACCGGTCACTGCTGCATCCTGGGGTCCTGGGTGGGGTCGGCGTACATCCGCGGGCAGCTGTCGTCGATCGCGGCGGGGCGCAGTTCGTAGTGCCAGGGTTCGTTGCGGTAGATCTGGCACAGCCCGTACGCGGCGCCGTGGTCGGACAGCCAAGCCGCCGCGTCCGAGGGCCCGATGTCGACGGCGTCCCCCGACACATGCGGAGAGGTCGCCGCGGTGGCCACCCATCGGGCGGCCTCGTCCTCGGATCCGTACTCCGAGACCGCGTCGCGAAGGAGCTGGTCCTGATATCCCGGGGAACGCCAGCCGCTGTTGACGGTGAACTCGACTCCGTCGTCCGCGGCATCGGTGGCGGCCTGGCGGAGGGCTCTCAGCAGTTCCGGTTCGAGTTTCGCAACCGCCGGGCTGCCGTCCTCGAAGACCGTCACGCCGTCCGGAACGACCCCGTCGGCCTCACCCACCACGCCGCCGCGCTCCCCGTGGACGGAGTGCGAGGGCGCGCGGGCCGGAGAGGACGAGACGACCGACAGCGAGGGGCCGGACGACGAGGCCGAGGGCTTGAGTAACTGGTAGCCGAGGGCTGCGCTGATCGCGGTCAGGAAGCCGATGACGACGATGACCACCGGCCGGTGAAGTGGAGGGGGCGGTGTGCGCGGTGACGGTGAGGTCCGAATCATGCCGCCAGTCAAGGCAGCGTGGTGTTGCGGGCACGTATGCGGTTTTCGATACGTCGGCGATATGCGGTGGCTCGTAGCATCGATGACATGCGTGTATTGATCGTCGAGGACGAACCGTTCATGGCGGAGGCCATCCGCGATGGTCTCCGTCTGGAAGCGATCGCCTCCGACATCGCGGGTGACGGCGACACCGCCCTGGAGCTGCTGGGCGTGAACACCTACGACATCGCCGTCCTCGACCGTGACGTTCCCGGCCCGTCCGGTGACGAGATCGCCCGACGCATCGTCGCCTCCGGCAGCGGCATGCCGATCCTCATGCTCACGGCCGCCGACCGTCTCGACGACAAGGCCTCCGGGTTCGCCCTGGGCGCCGACGACTACCTCACCAAGCCCTTCGAGCTCAGAGAACTCGCGCTCAGGCTCAGGGCACTCAACCGCAGGCGCGCCCACAGCAGGCCTCCGGTGCGCGAGATCGCGGGCCTGCGACTGGACCCGTTCCGCCGCGAGGTCTACCGCGACGGCCGCTACATCGCCCTGACCAGGAAGCAGTTCGCGGTACTGGACGTGCTCGTCGCCGCGGAGGGGGGTGTCGTCAGCGCCGAGGAACTCCTGGAACGCGCGTGGGACGAGAACGCCGATCCGTTCACCAACGCGGTGCGGATCACGGTATCGGCCCTGCGCAAGCGCCTCGGGGAACCCTGGATCATCGTCACCGTGCCCGGCGTCGGCTACCGCATCGACGCGCGGCCGCAGGACGGACAGGGCGGCGGCCGGCATGGATAGGGCACCCGGCTTGAGCGTGCGCGTCAGGCTCACCCTCAGCTACGCCGGGTTCCTCATGCTGGCCGGAACCCTGCTGCTCGCGGCGGTCTGGGTGTTCCTCCTGCGGTACGTCCCCGACCGCGCGATGCTCTACAACCCCGATGACCGGCCTACCGGGGGTGTCTTCCCTATTCGGTCCGTCCTGCTGAGCACGTTCGCGCCGAGGGCGGCGGCGGTGCTGGCGTTCCTGCTGGTCTTCGGCCTCGTGGGCGGCTGGATCCTCGCCGGCCGGATGCTCGCCCCGCTCAGCCGCATCACGGACGCCACGCGCAGGGCGACGAAGGGCTCACTCTCCCACCGGGTCCGGCTGCCGGGCCGCAGGGACGAGTTCCGCGAACTCGCCGACGCCTTCGACGCGATGCTCGCCCGACTCGAAGCGCACGTGGCCGAACAGCAGCGGTTCGCGGCCAACGCGTCGCACGAGCTGCGCACTCCCCTGGCGATCTCGCAGACGCTTCTCGACGTGGCCCGCACCGATCCGAGCCGGGTCACCGGCGAACTCATCGAGCGCCTCCACGCGGTCAACGCCCGCGCGATCGACCTCACCGAGGCGCTGCTGCTGCTCAGCCGCGCCGACCAGCGCTCCTTCGCCCGAGAGCCGGTGGATCTGTCCCTCCTGGCGGAAGAGGCCACCGAGACCCTCCTGCCCCTGGCGGAAAAGCGCGGCATCACCATCGAGACCCGCGCCGACTTCGCGCCCACGAGCGGATCGCCGGCGCTCCTGCTCCAACTCACCACAAACCTCGTGCACAACGCGATCGTCCACAACCTGTCCGAGCGGGGCACCGTGCGGGTCAGTACCGCCGTGGGCCCGGAAACCGTGCTCCTCACCGTCGAGAACACCGGCGACGTCCTCGCGCCCCGGCTGGCCTCGAAACTGACCGAGCCCTTCCAGCGCGGCTCCGAACGCATCCACACCGATCACGACGGCGTCGGCCTCGGCCTCGCCATCGTCCAGTCCATCACCCACGCCCACGACGGAACCCTCACCCTCACCCCACGCCCCGCGGGCGGGATGAGCGTCACCGTGGAACTCCCCGCGCCGGCCGCGTAACCGCTCCCCTCACGCCGGGTTCCCCGTCGCTAGCCGCGCTGCTCGTGACGCCGCCACTGGCCCCCGGCGTCCTCCGAGATCCAGAGGCCTTCCCCCCTGGCCAGGTCGTACGTCGACGTGACGGTGTCCACGATGCCGTAGAGGGTGGTGCCGTGGGCGGTGAGGGAGGTGAAGGGGGCCGGGGTCTTGAGCTGGTGGAAGGCGGTGTTGGTGGGGTCGGTGGCGAGCCAGTGGGGGCCGCCTTCCTCGCCGACGAGGAGGCGCCCGTCGGCGAGGAGCCCCAGGGTGAGCAGGTCCGATCCGCTCTTCAGGTTCTTCCAGGGGATGCCACCGCCGAGCTGCGTCTTCCAGTGCGCGCCGGCGTCGGTGGTCGTCAGGAGGCCGGCTACGCCGTCGTCCGTGGTGAGGGCGAGCGCCGCGGTGTCGCCCCGTGCGGTGAGGACGCCGCCCGCGTACGGCTCGGGGACCGCCTGTGAGCCGAGAGTGCGGGCGTCGCGCTGCCATACGACCCGGTTCGGCTCGTCGGTGAGGGGCTGGTCCAGGCTCCAGACCGTGCCGCGCTCGTCAACGGCGACTTGGACGGCGTCCTGCGGCACCCCGGCCAGGGGTGCCACGGTGCGGGTGGCGGGGCGGTAGACGAGCGTCGGTTCCGTCTCCGCGAGCAGGACGTCGCCCGCCCGGGCCCGCATCGGGGTCTGCGCGACGACGGTCGTGCGCCGCTCACCGTGGACGTCGAGGACGTAAGCACCCTCGGACCCCTCCTGGGGTACGCGTACGAATCCCCCGGGTACGCCCTCGAAGCTGATCCGTGTCGCCTCCGCGTCCGCGTGTTCCGCGTGCTCGGCGACCGTTCTGCCGCCGGGGTCGATGATGCGCCAGGCCGTGGCGGCGGGTCCCTCGTCGTCCTCGACGTTGCCGGCCTCGTACGTCAGCAGCAGCGAGCCGTCGTCGGCGCGGGCCACTCCGATGGGGGCGCCGGCCATCTCGATGACGTCGGCGGGCCGCGGATGGGGCTCTTCGATGACGCGCCGGTACTTGGTCTCGCGATTCTCGGAGCGCGCGTCGTCGGCGCTGCCCGTGCCGCAGGCGGTCGACGTCAGCACCGCGCCCGCGGCGGCCATGCTTCCGACCGTCCGCCACGCGCGTTTCCCCAGCCACACCATGGCCACATCCTCACATGTGACGGCGCTCGCTCCGGCCGGGACACAAGAGGTGAGGGCCCCACAACGGCCTGTCGGCCGGCGCGGCGTACTCGACGCCTCGCCGACCGACAGAAGACAGCACCGACCTCAGGATCTGAGGGGGCTGGTTCAGGCGGGGGTGATGTTCTCCGCCTGGGGGCCCTTCTGGCCCTGGGTGATGTCGAAGGTGACCGCCTGGCCTTCCTGGAGCTCACGGAAGCCGGAGGCGTTGATGTTGGAGTAGTGGGCGAAGACGTCCGGTCCGCCGCCGTCCTGGGCGATGAAGCCGAAGCCCTTTTCGGCGTTGAACCACTTGACGGTTCCGCTGGCCATGCTGGTACCTCTCAGTCGACGTCAGGTACCGCACCGCGCGGCCCTGGAGGTGATCGCCCTGGTCCGGCACTGCACAGCAAAGCGCCCGCGCCTTGGCGCGGGCAGGTACTGCGAACCACGACAGCTGACAGTGACGCTACACGGTGAAACGGTCCCTCACCAGAGAGCAACAGCGATGATCCATGTCGAAGTCCGAGAACATTCGACCGCCCAAGTCCGCCCGGCCCAGGGCGAAAAGGGCCCCAACCGTCAGGCAGCGGGGCATCCAGGGCTCGGTCACGTCGGGTGATCGCGCCCCATGGAGCGGCAGGGCTCCGGGCGCCGCTGATAAAATGAGGGCACGCTTCGACCTCGCCGGGGCCCGTGCCGAGAGGTACGGGCCCCGGGCCGTTCCCGGGGCGCCCGACCCAGAAAGGTGCCCATGAACGCGAAGCCGTCGGCCTCCGGACTCCCCCACGCGGGTGAACCGCACAGCGCGCAGGGAGCACCGGGGGAGCCCTCGACGCCGCAGCCGGTGGTCCCTGGTCTGCCTCCGGCCGCCTCCTTCGCCGACCTGGGGCTGCCGTCGGAACTGACGCGGACGATGACCGGCCTCGGGGTGACGGAGCCCTTCCCGATCCAGGCCGCCACCCTGCCCAACGCGCTGGCCGGTCGCGATGTGCTCGGCCGGGCGCGGACCGGGTCCGGCAAGACGCTCGCCTTCGGACTGGCCCTCCTCACCCGTACGGCGGGCTCACGCGCGGCGGCGAAGCGGCCGCTGGCGCTGGTCCTGGTGCCGACCCGGGAGCTCGCCCAGCAGGTGAGCGACGCTCTGGCACCGTACGCGCGGACGTTGGACGTGCGGCTGGCGACGGTGGTCGGCGGGCTGTCCATCAACCGTCAGCAGGCGCTGCTGCGGGCCGGGGTCGACGTGCTCATCGCGACGCCGGGGCGCCTGACCGACCTGGTCTCGCGCCGGGACTGCCATCTGGACCAGGTGCGGATCACGGTGCTGGACGAGGCCGACCAGATGTGTGACCTGGGCTTCCTGCCGCAGGTGACGGAGATCATGGACCAGGTGCGCTCCGACGGACAGCGCCTGCTGTTCTCGGCCACGCTCGACCGCAACGTCGATCAGCTGGTGCGCGACTACCTGCACGACCCGGTGCTCACCTCGGTCGACCCGGCGGCGGGCTCGGTCGCCACGATGGAACACCACGTGCTGAACATCCACCCGGCCGACAAGTACGCGACCGCGACCGAGATCGCCGCACGCGACGGCCGTGTCCTGATGTTCCTGGACACCAAGGCAGGCGTGGATCAGTTCACCCGTCACCTGCGGGCCAGCGGCGTACGGGCCGGCGCCCTGCACAGCGGGAAGTCGCAGCCCCAACGCACGCACACCCTCGGCCAGTTCAAGGACGGCGAGATCACCGTGCTGGTCGCCACCAACGTCGCCGCACGGGGCATCCACATCGACACCCTCGACCTCGTCGTCAACGTCGATCCGCCCGCCGACGCCAAGGACTACCTGCACCGCGGCGGGCGTACCGCGCGCGCCGGGGAGTCCGGGACCGTGGTCACGCTGGTCACGCCCAACCAGCGACGCGACGTCAACCGGATGATGTCCGACGCCGGGATCCGGCCGACGGTCACCCAGGTCCGTTCCGGCGAGGCGAAGCTGACCGCCATCACTGGGGCGAAGCGTCCGCCGACCGTGACGAAGACCAAGACCGGCAACGCCCCCTTCCGCGGCCTCGGTTCCCAGGCGGGCCGGCCCGCGAAGGAGTCCCGCAAGGCCGCCGAGGCCCGTAAGGCCGCGGAAGCCCGCGCGGCGGCCCGGGTACGCAAGAGCCGCTGACGGGGACACGGTCCCGCGAGCGGTTCAACCCTCCCCCGCAGAACCGGCGTTCGACGGACACGGGGGTGTCGGGCACCTGACCAAGGACGACTGGAAACGCTCCACGGGCCGCCTTCTCGGACCCGCGGATATCAGCGAAGCTTTCCCTTCTCATGCCCGCTTCTTCACGTGGCGGCCTTCGTGCGGGAGTGGGATGGCGGGCGCGGCGCCCGGGTGCCGCACGGTCCTAGGACGGGAGAGCCATGTCTGTGATTGCCGGGAGCGGCGGCGGTGCGGGCGGCACGCAGCCGGGCCACCAGAGCAGCGGTCGGCCCCTCAGGTCGACGCTCGAACGCGCACGACGCCGTGGACACCGCAGGACCGCACGGGGCTTCGCGCTGGGGACCGCGCTGACCCTGATCGCGTTCGCCCCCTCCGCCGCCGCGAGTGCACGGGACAGCGCCGCGGACGGCGACCGGATCTCGTGGACCACGCAGTACGTGGCTCCCGGGGTCGAAGTCCGCACCGGCGTACTGGATGTCCCGGAGGCCGCAGGTGTCTGGACGGTCACGGTGCAGGCGCCCGCGGTCAACCGCCTGACCGGGGCGGCCTCTTGGGCCCTGCTCGGTGACCGGTCCTGGGCCGACGCCACCGCCGAGAAGCTGCGGGCGGCCGGGTTCGAGCCCCGGTTGGAGCGGGTGGCCTGGGACGCCTACGCGGACACCCCGCGCGGCACGATGGGGTGGCAGGTCAGGGTCGGGCGGTACGGCACCCAGGCCGAGGCCCGGTCCCTCAACTCGGCGGTGTCGGGGGCGGGTTTCCGGACGTCCGTGGAGTGGACGGGGTACGACGGGAGACAGCGGGCCGACGCGCAGCGCATCCATGTGGCCGTGGTCGATCCCAGACGGCTGCGGGGGACGGTCGAGGCAAGCGACGGCGGCAACACCGCCGACCGCGAGAAGACCTCCACCGTGGCCCAGCGTCTGGACTCCCTGGTCGGTGTCAACGGCGGGTTCTTCGTGACGTCCGACGCGGACGGCGTCCAGGGCACGACGGCCGGACTGTCGGTGGTGGACGGCGAGTTGCAGTCCATGGCGGTCGGTTCCCGTGCCGCGCTGGTCCTCCAGGACGGGGGGCGGCGTGCCCGGGTGGCGGACCTGTCCAGCAGCGTCACCGTCCGCGCCGGGTCCGCCGTCCACGCGGTGGAGGGCGTCAACCGGATGCCGGGCAAGGTCCGCAACTGCGGCCGCCCCGGGGCCGTCCCCACCGCGCTGCCCCGTCAGGACCTCACGTGTTCGCTCGCGGACGACCTGGTCGAGTTCACCACCAGGTTCGGGGCACCGCTGCCCACCGGCGCGGGCACCCAGGTCGTACTGGACGAGGACGGTGTCGTGGTCTCCCGCGGCGACCGGGGCGGGACAGTGCCCGCCGTGGGCGCCGTGCTCCAGGGCACCGGTGAGGCGGCCACCTGGCTCGCCGAGCACGCCGACGTGGGCCGTCGGCTGCACCTGCGCGAGAGGGTGCGGGACGCGTCCGGACGGCGGATCGCGCTCGGCCCCGACGACAGCGTCGTCAGCGCGGCGCCCACTCTGGTCGAGGACGGGCGTATCCACATCGACGCCGCCACCGAGGGCACGCTCGACCCGCTGGACCTCTCCTTCGGCTTCGCGTGGTCCAACGTCCGCCAGCCCCGCACGATGGCCGGCGTCGACCGGCACGGCAGGCTGCTGCTCGCGACCGTCGACGGCCGGCAGCCGGGCGTCAGCGAGGGCTTCACGCTCGCCGAGGCCGCGCGGTTCATGCGGACCCTGGGCGCCGTCCAGGCCCTCAACCTCGACGGAGGCGGCTCGACGGCGATGGCCGTCAACGGGGCTCTGGTCAACACGCCGTCCGATGCGGCCGGGGAGCGGGCGGTCGGCGACACCGTCCAGATCCTGCGGGACCCGGACCAGGGCTGACGTCCGAGGAGGGCGAGTCAGTTCTCCGCGATGGTGAGGAGCTTGCCCATCGCGGCCAGCACGGAGGGCTCGACCCGGTAGTACACCCAGGTGCCGCGCCGCTCGGAGGTGAGCAGTCCGGCGTCCTTGAGCTTCTTCAGGTGGTGGGAGACGGTCGGCTGGGAGACGCCGACGTCGGAGATGTCGCACACGCACGCCTCGCCGCCCTCATGAGAGGCGACGGCGGAGAAGAGCCGCAGCCGTACGGGATCGCCCAGCGCCTTGAACATCCGGGCGGCCGTCTCGGCCTCCTCCGCCGTGAAGGGGCGCTCGGTGAGCGGGGGGCAGCACGGCGCGACGGCGTCGGCGGCGGGTTCCAGGACGGGGAGCACCTTCGTGTTCGACATGCGTCTATGTTGACATGCGTCGAAGCAGCGAGCCAGTGGCCCCGGTAGCCATGGGCAGGGGGCCGCTTTTTGATTCGATAAACGTCTATGTTGACACCTGTCGAAGCAGCTGCCATTCTGGCCGGAACGAGCCATCGACAAACATCGAAACAAAGGGGAGCCTCGTGAACGCGCTCACCACCGGCCCACTGCCCGTAGTGGTCATCGGCGCCGGCCCCATCGGTCTGGCCGCCGCCGCCCATCTCGTCGAGCGAGGCATCGACCCGCTGGTCCTGGAGGCCGGGCCGTCCGCAGGCACCGCTGTCCGGGACTGGGCCCATGTGCGCCTGTTCTCCCCCTGGGCCGAGGTCATCGACCCCGCCGCGGAGAAGCTCCTGGCCCCCACCGGCTGGGTACGCCCCGAAGCCGCCCACTACCCGACCGGCGACGACTGGGCCGAGCGCTATCTCCAGCCGCTCGCCGACGCCCTCGGGGACAAGGTCCGCTACGGCGCCCGGGTGACCGGGGTCGCTCGCGCAGGCCGGGACCGCGTCGTCGACTCCGGCCGGGACGAACAACCCTTCACCGTGCACCTTCAGTTCGCCGACGGCCGCGAAGAGCTCGTCAGCGCCCGCGCCGTCATCGACGCCTCCGGCACCTGGTCCACGCCCGGCCCGGTGGGCGCGAACGGCCTGCCCGCCCTCGGTGAGAAGTCGGTCGCCTACCACGTCAGTTACCGCGTCCCGGATCTCAAGGACCCGTCGGTCCGCGCTCGGTACGCGGGCCGGCGCACCGCGGTCGTCGGTTCAGGGGCCTCCGCCTTCACCGCCCTCGCCGCCCTCGCCGACCTGGCCGGGGAGGGAGCTGACGGGACGCACGCGCTGTGGATCCTGCGCCGGGGGCTCACCGGTTCGACCTTCGGCGGCGGCGAGTCCGACCAGCTCCCCGCCCGCGGCGCCCTCGGCCTGCGCGCCAAGGCGGCCGTCGAGGACGGTCACGCGAGCGCGGTCACCGGATTCCGCACGCAGGCCGTGGAGCGCGACGGCGACCGGCTCGTCCTCGTCGCGGACGACGGCCGCCGCTCGGACCCGGTCGACGAGATCATCGCCCTGACCGGCTTCCGTCCGGATCTGTCCTTCCTCTCCGAACTCCGCCTCGCCCTCGACGAACGCCTCCAGGCGCCGACCGCCCTGGCCCCGCTGATCGACCCCAACGTCCACTCCTGCGGCACGGTCTACCCGCACGGCGTGAACGAGCTCTCCCACCCCGAACAGGGCGTCTACCTCGTCGGCATGAAGTCCTACGGCCGCGCCCCCACCTTCCTCGCCCTGACCGGATACGAGCAGGTCCGCTCCGTCACCGCCGCGATCGCGGGCGACCGGGAGGCCGCCGAACGCGTAGAACTCACCCTCCCCGAGACCGGTGTCTGCGGCGGCGCGGGCCTCTTCGACGCACCCGAGCAGTCCGCGGGGTGCTGCTGAACGCGCCGTCCGCAGCGGGAGGTTCCCCTCCGAGAGCACCGTGCGTCGGCCTCCCGCAGGCCGCACAAGTGTCCAGGCCCCTTTCATGAGTTGACCCCCACCCCGCGGGGCAGTCTCCGCGACGGTGGGGGCATCAGGTGCGACGGGTGGGGGTCAGGTACGACGCGTCTTCCCCGGTGCGTTTGTCACCGCGGACGGGGATTTCGTCGCCAACCGGGGGTGCGCCGCGGGGTGTTGTCAGCCGCGGGTTCGGTGTGCGGTCAGCTGGGCGGTCAGGAGGTGGGAGTCGAGGAGGGCGACGTCCGCCGTGCGGGCGGCCTTCGCGTAGCCGGTGAGCATGCGTTTGGTCAGGAGGAGTGCCTCGGGGGAACGGCGGGTAAGGGGTCTGGTCCAGGCGGCGATCGTGCCGTCCAGCTGGTCTAGGGGAGCGACCTTGTGCAGGAGGCCCAGACGGTGGGCGGTCGTGGCGTCGAAGACCTCGCAGGTGAGCATGAGTTCGCGGATCCTCGCGGCGCCGGCTTCCGCGATCAGACGGCCCATGGCTCCCCCCCAGGCGGGGGCGAGACCGACGCCGACCTCGGGCATGCGGAACCGGCAGGTGTCCGAACCGGCACGGAGGTCACAGTAGGCGGCGAGTGCGAGGCCGGCGCCGATGACCTTGCCGTGCAGTCGGGCGATGGTGACGACGTGCGTGTCCTCCAGGGCCTGGCACAGACGGTGGGCCTTGTCCGCGACGCGGCGCATCGTGGCACCGGTCGGGTCCGTGGCCAGGGCCTCCTGGTACTCCAGGCGGTCGGCGCCCAGACAGAAGTCCTCACCCGGGGAGGAGAGCACCATGACACGGACATCGGGCCGGTCGTGGAGGCTGTCGAGGAGGGCGATGAGTTCGTCCAGGACGGCCACGCTCAGTATGTCGTCGGGCAGTTCGACATGGAGGACCGGTCCGCTCTGGCCGATGGCGAGCGGCTTGTGCGGCGGGACGGCGGGGGCGGGGGCGATCGGGTTCATGCGGGGGCGACATCCAGGTTCAGCGGGCGCCGGAACGCCACCCGGGGCGCCCACGAGGGGCGGCGGACCAGGGTGAGGCGCGGCAGGCGGGTGATCGTCTGACGGAGCAGGGTCTGGGCCTCCAGCCGGGCCAGGGGCGCCCCGAGGCAGTAGTGGATGCCTCCACTGAAGGAGAGGTGGGTGGGTCTGCGGCGGGGGTCGAACCGGTCGGGGTCGGCGAACCGGGCGGGGTCCCGGTGGGCGGCGCCGATCATGAGGTGGACCATCTCGTCCGCGCGCACCTCGACGTCCTCCAGGAGGCAGTCCTCGGCGGCGATCCGGCTGATCACATGGGTGGGCGGGTCATAGCGCAGCGCCTCCTCCACGAACGCGGGCACCAGGTCGGGGTGTTCGGCGAGCAGACTCCAGCGGTCAGGGTCCTCGACCAGCAGGAGGGTCATCGTCGACAGCAGGGTGGAGGTCGTCTCCAGGGCGGCCAGCAGGACGAACAGAGCAAGGAAGTAGACCGCCTCGTCGGCCTTGTCCTGGTCCGGTTCCAGGGCGTCCCAGGTGCGTATCCATCTGGACACCGGGTCCTCGCCGGGACGCGTGCGTCGTTCGCGCACCAAGTCCAGGAAGTAGGAGCGCAGTTCGGCCATGGCGGCGTCGGAGCGGGCCAACTGGCTGGCGGAGGGGAGCAGTTCCTGGGTGAACACCTGGTCGTGGGTCAGTTCGCGCAGGCGCGGCCAGTCCGCGCTCGGCAGTCCGAGCCAGTCGCCGATGGTGGCCACGGGGAGTTCCTCGCCCACCAGGGCGACGAAGTCGGCCTCCCCGGCGTGGAGATGCTCCTCCACGGTGTCCAGGAGCCGGTCGACCACCTGACCCGCTCTCAGGCCGATCCGCTCGATGGTGCTGCGGTCGAAGTTGCCGGCCGACCGGCGCACCCGGGTGTGCTCCGGAGGGTTGAGCGCCGGCAGGGTGCGGCTGATCTCACGCGCGGAGGGGGCGCTCCACCGAGTGCGCGCCCCCTGCCGTTCTCGCCAGCGCGTGTCCGGTTCGAGCCAGGCGCTGCTGCGCAGTATCTGGTCGCACGAGGCGTAACCGGTGACGAGGAAGCCACCCCAGGGGGCGGGGCTGACTGAGCCCCGCTCCCGGAGTTGGGCGTAGAGGGGGAAGGGATCGGACTGCCCGTCAGCGGTGCGCAGACGGGAGAACAGGGAGACAGTGGCGCGACGGTTGAACGACCGAGCCGTGGTGGTGCCCACGATGGCGGCCCCTTTCTGGAATCAGCCGCCATACGTACCCGTCAGGTGTTTGAACCATCCAATAACACTGCGTTCTCACAGCGTTACCTGCGTCACTCCCCACTCACCCACGCCCGGAATCGACTGAACAGCCCGCCTTTGCGGTGCGAGGAGTCCTGCGCCGGCCGAGCGGTCGAGGCCGTGTGCGGGGTCACGGCGGACGGCAGCGCCGTGTCGGCGGCACGCGGCGCCGCGGGCCGGGAGGCGGCGGCGGACGGCACGGTACGCGGGCTGAACCGGATCGGGACGGTCACCAGGGACCGGCTCCACGGCGCGGGCACCCATGCGAGTTCCTTGAAGGGGACGCGCAGTTCGACGTCGGGCAGCCGGTTGAGCAGGGACTCCACGGCCGTGGACGCGATCATGAACGCCGGGTCCTTGGCCGGGCACGCGTGCGGGCCAGCGCCGAAGGCCAGGTGGGCCTTGGAGCTGAGCTGCTCGCGGTGCTCGGTCAGCTTGGGGTCGGTGTTGGCCGCCGCGAAGGAGATCAGGACCGGGTCGCCCGCGCGCACCGTCCTGCCGCCCAACTCCACATCCTGCGTGGGGTAGTGGGCCGCGTAGTTGGCGATCGGGGCGTAGTTCCACAGGGTCTGCACGATCGCGTCCTCGATCGGCAGCCCGCTCGGCCACTCCTCGCTGAGGTACAGCGCGCTGCCGGTACCGATCGCGGCGCCGAGCGGTGCGGTGCCGCCGGAGAGCAGGGTCACCAGCTGGTGCAGCACCTCCTCGTCGGTCAGCCGGGCGGAGTGCACCATCAGACGGGTGGTGAGGTCCTCCCCGGGCTGGCGGCGCTTGAGGGCGATCAGCTCGGCGAGCGCGCCGCCGAGGATCTCGTCGGCACCGGCGGTGCCCTGGAAGATGCCGCTGATCCCGGCGATGACCCGGTCGCCGATCTCGGGCGGGCAGCCGAACAGGTCGCCGAAGACGAGCAGCGGCAGCGGCTGGGCGTAGGCGGCCATCAGCTCGGCCTGGCCCAGGGGTTCGGAGCTGAAGCGGCTGATCAGGTAGTCCGCCGACTGCTGCGTCAGCCGGACGAGGCGGACCTGGTCGACGGTGGCGAGACTGTCCGTGACCGCCTGCCGCAGCCGCGCGTGCGCCGCGCCGTCACTGAACAGCGCGTTGGGGCGGTAGCCCAGCATCGGCAGGGCCGGGCTGTCCGCCGGCACCCGACCCTCGTTCAGCGCGTTCCAGCGGCGCGAGTCCCGCACGAACAAGGCGGGGTTCTGCAGGATGTACAGGCTCGCGTCGTAACTGGTCACCAGCTCGACCTCGACGTCCGGCGCGATGTCGACCGGGGCGCTGGGGCCCAGCGAGCGCAGATGGGCGTAGTGACCCTCGGGGTCGGAGCCGAACGCGGGTCCGTACAGCGGGACGTTGCCGTGAGCGGGGCAGCCGGCCGGGATGCCGGTGGGGTCGGATTGCTGATGCATGCCGTGGCTCCTAGCCAAGTATGGACATGAGGTGCTTGACGAGGGTGATGAGTGCCTGGGCCGAGGAGTCCTGGTCACGGACGTCGCAGTGGACGATGGGGGTCTCCGCGGTGAGGTTGAGCGCCTCACGCACCTCGTCGAGGGGGTAGTCGGGGGTGCCGTCGAAACGGTTGACGCCGATGGCGTAGGTCAGGCCGAACTGCTCGACCAGGTCCAGGATGGGGAAGCTCTCGTGCAGCCGTTCGGGGTCGACCAGCACCAGCGCGCCCAGGGCGCCCCGGGACAGGCCCTCCCACATCTCCTTGAAGCGTTCCTGTCCCGGCGTTCCGAAGAGGTAGAGGACCAGGGTGTCGCTGAGGGTCAGGCGCCCGAAGTCCATCGCGACGGTGGTGGTCGTCTTGTTCGGGGTCCCCGAGAGGTCGTCGAAGCCCTCGCTGGCCTCGGTGATCTCTTCCTCGGTCTGGAGCGGTTCGATCTCGGAGATACTGCCGATGCAGGTCGTCTTCCCCACTCCGAAGTGGCCCACGACGAGGATCTTCACGGAGCGGGAGACGGCTGGATCCAGATACACGCTTTACGCTCCGAATCGGGAATTCAGGCCGTCGAGCACGGCGATGAGCAGTTCGCGGTCGACACGTTCGGCCCGCGGCGCCGGATTCCTCACGACGATGAGGCCGTCCTCCGCCATCTGCGCCAGCAGGATGCGCACGATGCCCAGGGGCAGCCGGGTGTAGCCGGAGACCTCGGCCACGGACAGGAAGCCGTCGGCGATCAGGTCCATGACCGCGCGGGCTTCCGGGGACAGGGTGCGAGCCGCGGCCGAGGCGCCCTCCTGGGCGGTCACGAGCGTGGTGTGCTCGTACTCGTTCTCCGCAGGCAGCGAACGCCCCTTGGCGATGACGAACAGGGGCACTAAGGCCGACGTCAGCTCCAGCTCACCGTCCGACTCCTCATGCATCGCCGAGCCTCCCTCCCTGCGGCACCTGCCGCGCGACGAGCTTGGGCACCACATCGCTCAGGCGCGTGGTGAACTCCTCGATGTCGCAGTCGTGTTCGGCAGAGGCCGCCAGGAAGGCACCGTCACCGGCCGCGATCAGAAAGATCCATCCGTGCTGGAACTCGATGGCCGTCTGCCGCCACTCGTCGTCCCGTGTCCCGCCCGCGAACGGCGCCGTCGCACGGCTGTAGGCGTGGATGCCGGTCATGGCCGCGGAGATGGTGTCCGCCATGTCCCTGCCGATGCCCGCGCTCGCTCCCCGCGCCAGCCCCTCGGCCCCCAGCAGCAGCGCGTGCCGGGCGCCGCGCACCGATGCGATCGCCTCGTCCAGTTCCGGCAGGGCGAACCCGGAACCGCCTTCTCCGTCCCGCTGCGCCGCGGCGTCGTCCCCGGACCGGGCGCCGTCACCGGCGTTCACCCGCGGCGGCGCCGTGAGGTTGTTGCCGAGCCGGGCGACCAGCCGGTGCATACGGAAGGAGATCTGCTGCATGTCGACGTCGGGCTCCGCGGCGGCCGCCAGGTAGGCGCCCTGCCCCGCCCCGATCAGGAACACCCAGCCGTGCGCGAACTCGATGATCGTCTGGTTCCACTGCCGGTCCTGAGAGGCTCCGGCGAAGTGGGCGGTGGCCCGGCTGAGCGACTGCATCCCGGCCATGGCGGCCGAGATGGTCCGCACGTCCGAGTCGGTCAGCCCGTCGGTGGACCCGCGCGGGATGCCGTCCGCGGACAGCACCACGGCGTGCCGCGCCCGGGGAACGTTGTCAACGATGTCCTGGACCATCCACGACATGTCTGTGGTCGTCATGCGTCATCGGACCCTTCGGGCGTCGAGGCATCGAGGTCACGGCCGGTCAACGTGCCGCGCTGGAAGGCCCCGAGCCCGCCACCGCGAGCTCTCCTGGGCGCCTGCTCCCCGTCGGCGCCGGGGCCGGCGGAGGGAACGCTGGCGATGGGCGACTTGCGGGCGCCGCGCTTCGGCAGACCGTGCACCGTGCGCGCTTCACCCTGCTCGCGGCCCTCGACCGGCCGGATGCTGCTCACCGGCGACTCGGTGGCCGGCGGCGGGGTCTCCTCCATGGTCCACAGCTCCTCGGGCAGCAGGACGACGGCCCGGACGCCGCCGTACCGGGAAACGCCGGTGACATCCACCTTGAAGCCGTACTGACGGGCGATCAGACCGATGACGGGGAAACCGAACTTCGGCTGGGCACCCAGCTGGGACAGCCGGGGCACGGCGTCGCCGGACAGCAGCTCGGTCGCCCTCTGCCGGTCCTCGTCGCTCATGCTGACGCCGGCGTCGTCGATGACGATGCACAGGTTCTTCTGCACCCGCTGGAACGTCACCTCGATCGGCGCTTCCGCCTGCGAGAAGCTCGCCGCGTTGTCGAGGAGTTCGGCCACGGCCAGCGCGACCGGTGCGACGGCGGACGCCTTCAGGGCGATACCGCTCGGCTGCATGATCTCGACGCGGTGGAAGTTGCGGATCTGGCTCTGGGCGCTGCGGACGACGTCGTAGACGCTGGCGGGCTGGTTGCGGCGGCCGAGCGGCGCGCCGCACATGACCGCGATGCCCTGGGCTTTGCGCGCCATCTGCGCGTTGGCGTGGTTGACGTCCATCAGGTCGGTCAGGACGCTGTGCCCGCCGTACTTGCGCTGGACCTCGTCCAGCAGCGCCGTCTGCTCGGCCGCGAGGCTCTGCAGGAAGCGGGCGGCACCCTTGAGCACCGACTTGGTGCTCTCCTCCGCGGCCTGCTCCGCCTCCCGGATGACGGCGTCCTGGTCAGCGCGGATCTTCTCCAATTCACTCCGGACGCGGCTGAGTTCGGCGTCGGCGTAACTCAGCCGCTGCCCCAGCGCGGCCTCGGCCTCCCTCTTCCGGACCCCCAGGGCCCTGTTGCGGAGTACGAGTGCCACGACTGCGGCTATGGCTATCGCCGCTATCGCAACCAGGCACCAAAGAAGCACGTCTTGAGTCATGGAAACCTTTCTCGGCGCATGGCATGCAGGCGTCGACGGGTACGCCTCACGAGGATCCGCAGCCCGTCACGCAGGGGCTGTTCGGTGCCATGAGCGGACCGGTTTCGGACCGCCGCCAGAGCGAAGTGGATCAAGGCCGCAGACGGGCGGAATGCTACCACCGTCAACCCAACCGGAAGTGATCACCCCTCACCTGCCGCCGCCTCCAACATGTCAACTCGACAAGGCCTGTTGACGGGGACACAGATCACGGAACACACAGCGTGCGGGCTTCCGGAGACGCCGTGGTCACGGGGTCGGCCGGAGGCCGGACGCGCGGGCCCGACGAGACGAAGCGGAATGAGCGGAACATCTGCGACAGCCACCCGGCCAACACATGTGACTCACACCACACGCCAGGAGTGCATAGCCGGGCGGGCGCCAGCGTCTTTCTAAGAGGTGTGAGGGCGTCTCGCGGTGAGGGCCGGTGTGCCCGGCAAGGGGAAGCGGCTCGCGGCTGGGGCCGGTGTGCTCGGCAAGGGGAAGGGGGGCGTCACCATGGGGCGGTCGCGGGCCGAGGACTTCGACCGGTTCGTGGCGGCTCGCTGGTCGGCGCTGCTCCACCTGTCCCGGCTGCTCACCGGCGGAGACCGGCACCGGGCCGAGGATCTGCTCCAGGAGGCGTTGGTCAAGCTGTGGTTCGCCTGGCCGAAGGTGGCCGCCCAGGCACCCGAGGCGTATGTGCGCAAGGTCCTCACCCGGGCCGCGGCACGCTCGGCACGGCGCCGTTGGTGGGGCGAACACCCCGTGGAGGAACTGCCCGACCCGCCCGGGGTGGGCGACGAGATCGCCGCCGTGGACGAACGGACCCGGCTGGAAGCCATGCTGGCGTCACTTCCGCCGCGACAGCGGGCCGCGGTGGTGCTGCGCTACTACCAGGACCTGCCCGAGCAACAGGTCGCGGAGGCGCTGGGCTGCCCCCTGGGAACCGCGCGCTCCCTCACCGCCCGCGGCGTCGCCCGGCTACGCCAGCTCATGTCGGACGCGGTCGAGCGGGTCGAGTAGGCCGAGTTGGCGGAGGTGGTCCGTCGAGCGGGGCGAGTGGGTGGGGACGAGGTTCGAGGGGCGGGACCGGGTGGGGCCGGTCCGCCGAGGGGGGCGGGCGGGCGGGGTTGGACGATCGGGCCGGTCGAGTCGGCGGACTCGCACGAGCCGGCGGAGACGGCGAGCAGGCGAAGGGAGTCCCGCAAGCCGTGGAGACGGCGGACAGGCGGAGTCAGGCGCGCCGCGGAGACAGGCCGGCAGGCGGAGTCAGGCGAGCAAACGGGTTCGGGCGATCAAGCGCCGCGAGTCGAGTGGAGACGGAGTCATGGATCACTTCGAGCAGGAACTGGCGCGCATGCTGCGTGACAGCCACCAGGAGACGGCCTACGAGGGCCATCACCAGCGGCGTCTGCGAGCCGGCGTACGCGCCCGGCAGCGGTCCCGGACGGCGTGGATGGCCCTCGGGTCGGTCCTGACCATCACCGGCCTCGGAGTCGTCCTCATGGTCCTGTCGGGCTCCTTCGCCCAGGGCGACCCCGCCGGACCCCAGCCCCGCCCCGTCACCTCCGCCGAGTCGGTCTCGACCCCGCCCACGGCCCACCCCGCCTCCAGCGCCCAGGGAGCACCGGCGCCGACCTATACGTCGTCCGGCGCGCCGGTGCCGGTGCCGTACCGCCCCTGAGGCCGTCGGCCGCAGACCGTCCGCGCCCACTCGCCGCTCGTCCACCAGCCCCCAGGAAGCCCACCCCGTGATCCACGAGAACACGCCCGTGTCCGTCGACGAGCCCCGCGAGGTGACGTACCGGCAGTCGATCCCCTGGGAGCGGCGGCTGCGGCGCTTCGGGTACGTCGAGCCGCCGCGTACGGCGGTGCGCGACCGCCTGGTCGCACCGTTCCCCGAACCGGGGACGTGGGCGTGGCGCACGCTCGGTCTCTCCTCGGCGGCGGCTTCCCGGCCGGCGCGCTGGTCGGGTTGGGGCGGACCGCTGCTGGTGGCGCTCCTGGCGGGCCTGACCCGGTTCTGGACCCTGGGCAGTCCGCGGGCCGTGGTGTTCGACGAGACGTACTACGCCAAGGACGCCTGGTCCCTGCTGCGGCTCGGCTACGAGGGCACCTGGCCGGACCGCAAGATCGCCGACCCGCAGATCCTGGCGCACCCGCAGGTCATCCCGCTCACCGACGGCGGGACCTTCGTCGCGCACCCGCCGACGGGCAAGTGGGTGATCGCCCTCGGCGAGACGGTGTTCGGCCTCACGCCGCTCGGCTGGCGTGTCATGCCGGCGCTGCTCGGCACGCTGTCGGTGCTGATGCTGTGCCGCATCGGCCGCCGCCTGTTCCGTTCGACGGCGATGGGCTGCGTGGCCGGCGCCCTGCTGGCGGTGGACGGCCTGCACCTGGTGATGAGCCGTACCGCCCTGCTCGACCTCGTCGTGATGTTCTTCGTGCTGGCGGCGTTCGGATGCCTGCTCGTCGACCGCGACAAGGCCCGCGCCCGACTCGCGGCGGCGCTGCCGGCCGACGAACGCGGGCGGGCACGCCCGGACGGCCACACCGGCGACCACGCCGGGACGGGGCTTCGCCCGTGGCGGCTCGCGGCGGGTGTCTTCCTGGGACTGGCGGCCTCCACCAAATGGAACGGCCTGTACTTCCTCGCCTTCTTCGTCGCCCTCACCCTGTTCTGGGACGTCGGCGCCCGCCGTGTGGCGGGTGCGTACCGCCCCTACCGTGCGGTGCTGCGCAAGGACTTCGGCTGGTCGGCCCTCTCCCTCGTCCCGGTCGCCGCCCTGACGTATCTCGCGACCTGGACCGGCTGGTTCCGGTCCGACAACGGCTACGGCCGCCACTGGGCGGACCACCGCGGCGGCACCTGGTCCTGGATCCCGGCCCCGCTGCGCAGCCTGTGGCACTACGAGCACGACGTCTACCAGTTCAACGTGGGGCTCCAGACTCCCCACAAGTACGAGTCGAATCCCTGGAGTTGGCTGGTTCTCGGCCGACCCGTGCTCTTCCACTACGAGTCCCCCAAGCCCGGACAGGACGGCTGCCGTACGACGGTCGACTGCTCACAGGCGATCGTCGCGCTGGGAACACCGCTGCTGTGGTGGGCGGCCTGCTGCGCCCTCGTGTACCTGCTCCACCGGTGGGCGCTGCGCCGCGACTGGCGCGCGGGAGCCGTCCTGTGCGCGACGGGCGCCGGTTATCTGCCCTGGTTCCTGTACCAGGACCGCACGGTCTTCTCCTTCTACGCGGTCGTCTTCGTCCCGTATCTGTGCCTGGCCGTGACGATGATGGCCGGAGCCATGGCAGGTCCGCCGGGTGCGGGCGAGAGGCGTCGCATCCGCGGGCTGGTGGCGGCGGGTGTGCTGGTCCTGCTCATCGCCTGGAACTTCATCTACTTCTTCCCGATCTACACCGGGCAGACGATCCCGTACGCCGACTGGCGCGCCAGGATGTGGTTCGACACCTGGGTCTGAGCGCCGCCGTCGCCGCGGTATGCGGTGGGGCACCGCCTCGCCCTGCGTATCTTCACCCCATGACGGACAAGCCACCGGCGCACAGGGACACCTGCTCCTGCGTCCACCAGTCCCGCCCGCCGGCCCGGACCGCCGTCGGGTTCCACCGGGAGCGGCAGGACACCACCGCACCGGGCTGGCGGCGCCTCCTGGAACTCGTCGACGAGGCGGCGCGGGACGGCCGTGAGGAGTTCCGTCCGCTGACGGAGCTCAGCGCCGAGGAGCGGCGGCAGGTCATCACCCTGCCGCCGAGCATCGCGAAGCTGACGGAGGTCAGACACCTCGTCCCCTACGGCAGCAACCTCGTCCGCGTCCCGCCGGAGATCGGCGCCATGACGAACCTGGAGGAGTTCACCCCGTACACCTCCTACCGGCTGCACTGGTTCCCCGCCGAGATCACCCGCTGCCGGAAGCTGACCCGCAGCACGGTGAGCACGCGCGCGCTGTTCGGGAACTACAAGACGAGGCCGCCCTTCCCCCGGCTCCAGCCCCCTCGCGACACGGTGACGGACCTCGATCCCGGCCATCTGGACCCCGCCGCCGGGGCGTGACCGCCGTCCACCGGTGCAGTGTCTGCGACCGCCCGATCGAGCGGGGCGGACTCCGCCAGGTCTGGCTCTCCCTGCGGGGGTGGCCACCGATGTGCTGCCGCTGCTGGTCAACGCCTGCTCGTCGGCATGCGTTTCGGCCCTGCCGGAGGGTGCCGAGGACTACATCGCCTCCCCGCACACGGGCGGCACGGTCGAGCAGCCCCCGTCCGACTGGGACTGACCGTCCGAACGGCACCTCCGGACGCCCTTCCCCGAGGGGCACCGCGCACGGGAGGCACCGAGTCCCCATCCGTACCCGCCGCCCTGCCCGACTTCCGCGGCGCCCAGCCGTGCAGCTGCGGATCCCTGCCCATGAATCCCTGGCGGCGATCACCCGAACCGTCCATGTACGGCCCACAACTCCTGTGAAAGAACGCCCAAACACTCGACAAGACCGGGGTAACCAGCGGTAACTTCCGTCACGCTCCCCTCACAACCGCTTTCCCTCCCTCAGGAGACACACCCCATGCGCAGACTTCTCGCCTGTCTGGCGGCGGCCGCCGCCACCCTCGGCGGTCTCACCGCGGCCGCCCCCTCGGCGGCGGCGGACTCGGCGGCGGACTCGGGCACCTTCAACGTCCTCAGCTACAACGTGGCCGGCCTGCCCGAGGCCATCTCCAGTGCCCCGACACCGCGCGAGCCGGCCACCACGGCCATCGGCGGGCGCATAGCGCCGTACGACATCGTGAACGTCCAGGAGGACTTCAACTACCACGCCGCCCTCTACGCCGCCGACACCAACCACGCCTACCGCACACCGACCAGCGGCGGCGCCGGGATCGGCAGCGGCCTCAACACCCTGTCGAAGTTCGCCTACGACGAGGGCGACTTCGAGCGCGTGCGCTGGAACACCTGCACCTACGGCTCGGGCGACTGTCTGACCCCCAAGGGCTTCACGTTCATGCGGGAGCGCCTGGCCGAGGGCGTCTACGTCGACTTCTACAACCTGCACACCAACGCGGGCACCAACGCCGACGACCTCGCCGCGCGCGCCGCCAACCTCAGCCAGCTCACCCAGTTCATCTCCACCCACTCCGCCGGGAACGCGGTCGTGGTCATGGGCGACACCAACACCCGCTACACACGCTCGGGCGACACCATCGCCGAGTTCGCCGCGGCCAACGGGCTGACCGACCCGTGGGTCCAGCTCGTGCGCGGCGGCAGCGCGCCCGCGAAGGGCAGTGACGCCCTCGTCTGCGACCAGACGGGCACCACCGTGCCCAACACCTGTGAGATCGTCGACAAGGTCCTCTATCGCGGCAGCAAGCTCGTCTCGCTGAACGCCACGTCGTACAACAACGAGCACTCCACGTTCCTCAACGACGCCGGGCTGATGCTGTCCGACCACGACCCGATCAACGTCGGCTTCAGCTGGTCACGCAACTCCGCCTTCCAGCTGAGCGACCAGTTCGGAGGCCCGCACGGGGACTACTTCAACGACATCGCCGGCGTCCCGGCCGGCGCCCGCGCCACCACCGTCTCGCTGCGGGCCGCCTCCCGCGTCGACCAGATGAGCCTGACCCTCGCGAACGGCACCACGTTCAGGCACGGCGGCACCGGGGGCACGGCGTCCTCGCTGACGCTGGGCAGCAGCGAGTACGTGACGTCGGCACACCTCTGCCAGAGTGTGAAGGACGACCACACGCGGATCTTCTACGCCAAGTTCACGACCAGCCTCGGCCGCACCCTCGCCGGTGGCACCACCACGTCCGACTGTGTGACCCGGACCGCCCCCGCCGGTTGGCAGATCGCCGGTTTCCACGGGCGAGCGGGAGACGAGGTCGACAAGATCGGGTTCGTCTACACCCAGCGCTGAGCCATCTGTGGGGCGTGGCCCGTGTGCACAGACTTCACCAAAGATGCGCCAGGTGATTGACGCACACAGGGCCACGCCCTACGTTCTGACCGATTTCCCGAACCTCGTTCGAAATACCGCACTTTGAGGTGCTCCCCGCACACCACCTTGGAGAACAAAGATGAGCGCGAATCCCCACCTGACCCGTCGTGGCCTGCTCGGCATGACCGCCGCCCTGCCGCTCGCCCTCACCCTCGGCTCCGGCACCGCCCACGCCGCCGACTCGGCGTACGCGATGGTGTACTTCACCGAGTCGACCAACCTCGGCGACGGCACCGACTACGGCCTGCACCTCGCCGTCAGCCCCGACGGGCTGAACTGGACGCCGCTCAACCAGAACAACCCCCTGGTCACCCCCACCGCCGGGGCCCTCGGTCTGCGCGACCCCTTTCTCATGCGCAAGCAGGACGGCACCTTCGTCGTCCTCGCCACCGATCTCAAGGGCACCGACTGGAGCTACAACAGCCAGTACATCCACGTCTGGGACTCCGCCGACCTGCGCACCTTCACCGGCTACCGGCGCCTGAAGCTGCACGACATGGCCACCCACAGCTGGGCGCCCGAGGCTTTCTGGGACGCGGGCCGGGGCCAGTACGCGGTCATCTACTCCTCGGTGAACTCCAGCGGCCACAACGTGATCATGGTGAACTACACCAGCGACTTCGTGACCGCCTCCGCCCCGCAGGTCTTCTTCGACCCGGGCTACGACGTCATCGACGGCGACATGGCCGTGGGTGTGAACGGCTACAACTACCTCTTCTTCAAGAAGAACCAGACCCTGGTCAGCGCCCGGTCCACCTCCCTGAACCCGGGCAGCTTCACCGAGTACAGCGCGGGCGTGGCACACGGCGGCACCGAGGCCCCGACGGTGGTCAAGTCCCTGACGTCCGGCAACTGGTGGCTGTGGGGAGACACGTACACGCCCAACGGGGTGTTCTACGCCTGGCAGTCGAGCAGCCTCGCCGCCGGCACCTGGACCGCCCTGGACCAGAAGACCTACACCCAGCCGGTCAACTCCAAGCACTGTGGCATCACGACGATCACCACCACCGAGTACAACAACCTGCTCGCCAAGTGGGGCGCGCCGGCCTGGAACCGGCTCAAGTCATACAACTTCCCGTCGCGTTACGTCCGCCACTCCAACTACGCGGGCCGCATCGACGAGTACCCCGTCGAGCCGTACAAGGACTCCCTGTGGACCCTGGTCCCCGGGCTCGCCGACAGCTCCGGGGTCTCCTTCCGGTCGGTCAACTACCCCACCCGCTACCTGCGGCACTACAACTACGCGCTCCAACTCGACGTGAACGACGGCACGTCGGCGTTCGCGGGCGACGCGACCTTCTACCGCACCGCGGGCCTCGCGGACGCGAGCTGGGCATCCTTCCGCTCGTACAACAACCCCACCCGCTACATACGCCACTCCAACTACGTGCTGCGCATCGACCCGATCTCCACGGCCACCGCCCAACAGGACGCGACCTTCCGCGTCGGCTACTGACCACGGGGTGAGACGTCACCCCCCATGTCTCGTACGAGGGTCAGGACGCTCCAGCGCACGCGCCCTGGCCCTCACGGTCGGTCCGGCGGCACCCCGTGGATGGACGGTCGCCTGTCGCGCCCCCTGTCGGGCAGGCGCTCAGAGGGAGTGGTCGCCCATCCTCGCCAGTTCCTTGCCGTGGGAGTCGTACACGCGGAACAGGACGCCGTCGAGCATCCCGCCCGAACCCTTCCCCGACCTCGGCGCGGTGACCGCGTACGTGCTGACGTAGGCCGGCCGGCCGGCCAGCCGCACGATGGGCATGTCGGTGGTCCGGCCGTCCTCCGTCACCGTGATCCGGGCAGCGGGCGTCTTCCCGGTGTACACGAGGATGTTCACCGTGCCCTCCTTCCGGAAGTGCTGGCTGGCGGTCATCGGTATCGCCCCCGGCTGGTCCACGTCCAACGGCCCCACGCACACGGCATCCTCGTCGTTCGGGTCCGCGGTGCAGTACTCCCGCTTCTTCAGCTCGTACCAGACGCCCAGTCCGACCTCGATCCGCTCCCCGACACGAACGACACGTTCGGGGGAGCGGTCCTGGGCCGGCTCGTGGGAGGCGGAGGGGCGGGCCGGTGAAGAGGTGGCCGCGCTGACGGCGGGCGAGGCCGTGCGGTGCGGCTGGAAGGCCAGGCTGCCTGCCAGTGGAATCAGCAGCGCCACGGCCACGACCGTGGTGGCCAGTCTGCGGCGCCGCCTGATGGTCCGCGCCCGGCGGATGATCCGCTCACCTGGGAACACCGTGGGGGCGCATTCCCGGGTGGCGTCGTCGAGCACCTGCCACAGTTCGGGCACCGGCGGCTGCGGCGTGATGTCGCTCTTCATGTCTGCCACGTCCTTCTAGTGCCCGTGCGCCATGGTGGCGGCGTAATCGGACAGTGCCGCGCTGGAGCGCAGCTTCTTCAGTGCCCGGCTGGCCTGGCTCTTCACCGTGCCGACCGAGCAGTCGAGGATCCGCGCGGTCTCCTCCTCGCTCAGGCACTCCCAGTACCGCAGCACGACCACCGCTCGTTGCCGGGGTGGCAGCGTGGCGAGGGCGGCGAAGAGCTCCGACCTGGTGTCGTAGCTGTCGGGGCCGCCGCCGTTCCCGGACGGGACGCGGTGCTCGGGCAGATGCGGGGTGAGGAGTTGGACCACCCTTCGTTTCCGCTGCCGTGTGGTGTTGTTGTTGATCAGGGCGCGCCGGACGTACTGGTCGGGTACGTCCAGTGTGCGTATGTGGTGCCAGCGCAGATAGACCTTCGCGAGCGTGACCTGGACCAGGTCCTCCGCCTCGTGGTGGTCGCCGTTGGTCAGCAAGTACGCGGTACGCAGCAGTCGCGGCCACCGGACGGCGGCGTAGGTGTCGAAGTCCAGGAGGTCGGCGTCGTCCCCGGGATCGGCTCCGGACCCGGCTGAGAGCACGGCTGCGGATGTGGCTTCGTACTGGGCGAGTTCCCCCTCTTCCCCTCCCGGGCTGGTGTCCCGTTCCCGGTCCGGGTCCGGTGGTACCGCCCCTCTTCGAGAGGCGGTGGGCGTAGGGCTGGTCATCACGTACACCCCGTTTTTCCCGTTTCCTACCGCTGTTCGCGCGCTGGTCAGGGCGCACGAGCTTCTTTCAGTAACACCGCTCTCGGGCACCGCGGGTTGCACACGTCGCGGAAAAAAGGTCGCCATCAGTTCGCGGCGTGGCGGCGGACGTGCAGCCCTTACTCGGTGCCCGGCACGCGTGCGGGGTGCCGGTCCGTGGGCGAGCGGCACCCTGAGGAGGGGGAGGTATGCCCCTCAGGTCTCCCGCAGTGGTGCGTACACCTCCGCCTGGAGCCCGAAGGTCCATGCCACGCCCGCTCTCGCGGTCCGGGTGGAGGGGGGCACCCGCAGCCAGTAGGTGCGGTGCGTGCCGTCCGGTTCCGGGGTGGAGTTGAGCACCTCCACCATCACCACGGGCTCGTCGTCGGTCAGGTCGATGCGCCACAGGGTGCCGGTCTCGTCCTGGTGGACCGGTCGCGCGCCGGAGTCGGCGAGGTAGCGGTCGTAGCCGTAGTACTCCAGCATCACCCGCCGCAGCTCGGCGTTCTCCTCGGCACGGATGCGCTCGGGGGTGAGCGAGGACAGTTCGGCGAGGAACGCGGCCGGTACCGGCATGCCGCGCCAGGCGTGCAGGGCGAAGCCGTCGGGATAGGCGAGCGCGGGCCCGTCGCCGTGGTCGAGTCGGCCCGCCTCGTCGCGGTGGAGGGCCACGGGCCGCTCCGACAGCACCGCGACGCGGGCGAACGGCCACCACCAGCCCGCGCTGCGGCACACCGTGGCCAGCGCGTCGAGCGGGCCGTCGGCGGCGGGGAAGGCGGCGAGCCAGGGCGCGTCGTGCTGCCCGAGCACGGCGTCCACCAGGAGCAGCCGCACCTGGGCCGCCTCCCGGCCCGTGTCCCGACCGGCCAGTTCCTCGACGACTCCGGACCTGATCCGGTCCACGAGCGCCTGCGTCGACTCCCACAGCCTGCCGCCGGTCGCCGCCCAGTGCTCCGACCATCCGGCGGCGCCGAGTTCGGCATGCAGCCGGCTCCGCTCGCGCACCCAGGGAGCGTTGCGCACCGCGTCGCGCACGCTCGGACCCGGGTCCGACAGCTGCCGTATCAACGTCACGGCCTGCGACGGGGATCCGGCCCACACCACGCGCTCCGGCTCCGCCAGCCCCGCCAGCCGGTAGGCCCGCCGCACGCCTTCCTCGGCGGTGGCACGCTCGGCGGGCGCCGTCGACGCGGCCCAGGCCCGCCAGACGCTCAGCCCCTCGGCGCCGGCGCCCTGTTCCGTCTCTGTCACTTCGATGTCCGTCCTCGTCATGTTCCCCTCCACCGAACGCAGTTCAGTCCGCCATGCCCGTTCCACCGAACGCCGTTCCTCCGCCAAGTTGCGCCTCGTCGGACGCCGTCCGGTCCGGCACGATCCGCTCCGCCGGAGGCCGTTCGAACCGCCACGATCCGCTCCACCGAACGTCGTTCGGACCGCCACGATCCCGTTCGCCGAACGCCGTTCAGTCCGCCACGATCCGCACGGAACCCGGCACGTACTCCCGCTGTCGGATCACCCGGTACCAACCCTTGGGCAACGCGATGGCCGCGTGCTCCTCGTGCACCACCCGGCCGCCCTGGGGCAGGTGCAGCAGCAACGGACCGAACGGGCCCGGCTCACGCACCAACTCCCCCGGCCCCACGACCGCGTGGGCATGTCCGGTGACCTCGCCGAGCGCCAGCACCAGGCGCCCCCGTCCGTCCCGCCGCTCGCGAGGCGCGCGGGCCACGTGCCCCGGCACCGCCCCCTCCGTCACGGGCACGATCAGCACGTCTCCCTGCCGGTACATGGCTGTCCCCTTCCCGCCGGGTGCGCCACGCACCGGCTTCATGACCAAGACCGTAGGCGCCGGCACTGACAACGCCCCCGATCCCCGACCCGGCGAACGGCGTTGTCAGTGCCTGTTGGTAGAACTGCGGCATCACGGACCGCACACTCTTTCTTCTCGGGAGCAGCCGCATGACCATCGGTAACCACCTCGACGTGTTCCACCGGCTGCCCGTCCACGCCTTCCCCGGCCCCGACACCGAGGTGGGCGGCCTGCCCGAGTCCGACTCCGTCGCCTGGCGCGTCGCCGCCGACGTGTACGACAGCGAGGAGAACTGGACGGCGGCCTTCGCGCGGTTCTGCGACGCCGTCGACACCAAGCGGGTCCGAGCCCTGGTGGTCGGCGCCTGGGAGGAGGCCTACGAGACCGACTCCTCCGCCGTCATCGAGGCCCTGCTCGCCGCCCGGGACCGCTTCCCGGCGCTGCGCGCCCTGTTCCTGGGCGACATGGTGATGGAGGAGTCCGAGATCTCCTGGATCAACCAGACCGACGTCACTCCGCTCCTCGCCGGCTTCCCCGCGTTGGAGGAGTTCGGTGTGCGCGGCGGATCGGGGCTGGGGTTCACGGCGCTGACCCACACCTCCCTGCGCAGGCTCGTCGTGGAGACCGGCGGGCTGCCCGCCCAGGTGGTGCGGGGCATCGGCGCGAGCGACCTGCCCGCGCTGGAGCACCTGGACCTGTGGCTGGGCACCCCCGACTACGGCGGCGACAGCGAGGTCTCCGACCTGGAACCCCTGCTGTCCGGCGCCCGGCTGCCGAAGCTGCGTCACCTCGCCCTGCGCAACAGCGAGATGCAGGACGCCGTGGCCGCGGCCGTCGCCTCGGCCCCCGTGGTGGCCCGCCTGGAGGTGTTGGACCTGTCCATGGGCGTCCTGACCGACGAGGGCGCCGCCGCGCTCCTGGCCGGGCAGCCCCTGACCCACCTCAAGAAGCTCGACCTGCACCACCACTACCTCAGCGAGCCCTTCGTGGAGCGCTTCCGGCAGACCCTGCAGACCGCGGGCGTCGACGTCGACCTGGACCGCGGCGACGCGGAGGAGGACACCGAGGACGACGGCACGGTCTGGCGCTATGTCGCCGTGGGCGAGTGAGCTCACCCCCCATGGCTCCCCCGTCGTCCGCCACCGCCGCGCGCTTCGCGGTCGTCGGCAACCCCGACAACCGCCGGGTGTCGCTCTTCGCCGAGGCCGTGCGCGCGGCCGGCCTGCCCGGCCCGCGCGTGGTGCCCTGGCTGGACGTCCTGCGCGCGCGGGGAGCGGACTTCGCCGACGACGAGTTCGTCCGGATCGACTCCCCCGGTGAGCATCCGGAGGTCGACCGTCTGCTGCGGGGCACCACCGACCCCACCCGGGTGGAGGGTTCGGGCCGTTGGTACGCCGGGTTCACCGCCGCGCTGCGCGGGCTGCGCGGCGGCGTCCGGCTGGCCGACACCGACGATCTCGCCGTCCTCTTCGACAAACGCCGGTGCCATGGCGTGCTCCACGCGGCGGGAGTGCCCGTCCCCGCCTCGCCCACGTCCGGTCCGAACGGCGCGCGCGTCCAGGGCTGGGACGACGTACGGGCGCTGATGCGGGAGCATCGCATGCCCCGGGTGTTCGTCAAACCCGCCCACGGCTCGTCCGCCTCGGGAGTGGTCGCCGTCGAGACCGGTGGCGGGGGCCGCGTCCGGGCCACCACCTCCGTGGAACTCACCCCGCACGACGGCCTGCACAACTCGCTCAGGGTGCGCCGCTACGAACGGGAACAGGACATCGCCGTCATCGTCGACGCCCTCGCACCCGACGGACTGCACCTGGAGCGCTGGCTCCCCAAGGCCTCCCAGCACGGCCGCGCCGCCGACCTGAGAGTCGTCGTGGTGGCCGGGCGTGCCACCCACGCGGTGGTCCGCACCAGCCGCTCGCCCCTGACCAACCTCCACCTCGGCGGCAGCCGGGGCGACCTCGACACCGCCCGCCGGGCCGTCGAGGCGGCGGGCGCGCGCTGGTCGGACGTGCTGGAGGTGGGCGAGCGGGCCGCGCACTGCTTCCCGCGCACCCTGTGCGTCGGCGTGGACCTGCTGCCCGCCATCGGCTGGCGCAGGGCCTTCGTCGGCGAGGTCAACGCCTTCGGTGATCTGCTGCCCCGGCTGACCGGCCTGCCCGGCAGCGGCGCCGAGGGCCTGGACACCTACGGCGCCCAGGTGGCGGCCGCCCTGCGCGCATCCGCACGACCGGCTTCACCGGCTCCACCCGCAAGAACAGGAACACCCCATGCCTGAGCCCGACATGAAGGCCGTCGTCGGCCACGACGACATCCTCCTCGTCACCCTCGACACCCTGCGCTACGACGTGGCCGCCGAGCTGGCCGCCAAGGGCCGCCTCCCCCGACTGGGCAGCCGGCTTCCCGGCGGCCGCTGGGAGGAGCGCCACGCCCCGGGCAGCTTCACCTACGCCTCCCACCAGGCGATCTTCGCGGGCTTCCTGCCGACCCCGGCCGCCCCCGGACCGCACCCCCGGCTCTTCGCGGCCAGCTTCGCCGGCAGCGAGACCACCGCCGACGGCACCTTCGTCTACGACACCCCGGACCTCGTCTCCGGTCTCGCCGGGGCCGGCTACCACACCGTCTGCGTCGGCGGCGTGGGCTTCTTCAACCAGCAGGGCCCGCTCGGCTCGGTGCTGCCGGGTCTCTTCCACGAGGCCCACTGGGAGCCGGAGTTCGGCGTCACCTCGCCGCACTCCTTCGAGAACCAGATCGCGCGTGCCGAGCAGGTCATCGCCCGACTTCCCGCCGAGCAGCGCCTGTTCCTCTTCGTGAACGTCTCGGCCCTGCACCAGCCGAACTGGTTCCACCTGCCCGGCGCGACCCGCGAGGCCGGGGACAGCCGCGCCACGCACGCCGCCGCGCTGGAGTACGTCGACCGGCACATCGGCCGCCTCTTCGACGCCATGAGTTCCCGGCGCCGCTGTTTCGCCATCGTCTGCTCCGACCACGGCACCGCCTACGGCGACGACGGCTACACCGGCCACCGCCTCGGTCATCCCTCCGTGTGGACCGTGCCCTACGCCCACTTCTTCCTCGACCCCGCCGAGGCCGCCCGATGACCACCGCCCACGCCACCTCGCCGTCCCAGCACCACGCGGCCACCTCGCCGGACCAGGACCACGCGGCCACCTCGCCGGACCAGGACCACGCGGTCACGTCGCCCTACCAGCACTACGTCTACGCGTATCCGCACAAGACGGCCTACCGCCCGCTGCCCGACCGCCCCGCGCTGACCTCGCTGTGGGCGGCGCAGGACAAGCGCGCCCTCTCCCTGTACCTGCACATACCGTTCTGCGAGGTGCGCTGCGGCTTCTGCAACCTCTTCACCCGCATCGGCGCCCCCGAGGGCCTGACCGGCGCCTACCTCGACGCGCTGGAGAGGCAGGCCACCGCCGTACGAGCGGCTCTGGACGGCGGCGACGAACCCGGCTTCGCCACCGCCGCCTTCGGTGGCGGCACCCCCACCTTCCTCACCGCGCCCGAGCTGGAACGTCTCTTCGACATCGCCGAGCACCGTATGGGCGCCGACCTGCGCGCGATCCCGCTGTCCGTGGAGGCCTCGCCCGCCACGGCCACCGCGGACCGCCTCGCCGTCCTGGCCGCCCGCGGCACCACCCGCCTCAGCCTGGGCGTGCAGAGCTTCGTCGACTCCGAGGCGCGGTCCGCGGTCCGCCCCCAGCGACGCGCGGACGTCGAGGCCGCCCTCACCCGCGTCCGCGACAGCCGCATCCCGGTCCTGAACATCGACCTCATCTACGGCATCGACGGCCAGACCGAGCAGACCTGGCGGCACTCCCTGGACGCCGCCCTCGCCTGGCACCCCGAGGAGCTCTACCTCTACCCGCTCTACGTCCGCCCCCTGACCGGTCTCGACCGCCACCGCGTCGGCGGCGGCCCCGACCCGGCCTGGGACGAACAGCGGCTGCGCCTGTACCGGGCGGGCCGCGACCATCTTTTGGCGCGCGGCTATGTCCAGCAGTCCATGCGGATGTTCCGCCGGGCCGACGCACCGCCGCAGGGCGCCGACGACTACGCCTGCCAGACCGACGGCATGATCGGTCTCGGCTGCGGCGCCCGTTCCTACACCACGGACCTGCACTATTCCTTCGACTACGCGGTCGGGATGCACGAGATCCGCGGCATCATCGACGACTACGTCGCCACCAAAGACTTCGCCCACGCGGAGATCGGCTACCGCGTGGACGCCCAGGAGGCGCGCCGCCGCCACCTCCTCCAGTCGCTTCTCCAGGCGGAGGGCCTCGCCGTCGACGACTACCGCGCCCGCTTCGGGAACGCCCCCGCTGACGACTTCGGCACCGAACTCGAACGCCTCGCGGACCGCCGCTGGCTGGACGAGACCGCCACCCACCTGCGGCTCACCCCCGAGGGGCTCGCCCACTCCGACGCCATCGGTCCCGAGCTGTTCTCCCCCGCCGTGCGGGCCGCCATGGCCGCCTACGAGCGGAAGTGAGCGGCGAGCCATGGACCTGACCCTCCTCTACCGGGGCCCGCTCGCCTCGTGCGACTACGACTGCCCCTACTGCCCGTTCGCCAAGCGCCGCGACTCCACCGCCCAACTCCGCGCCGACCGTGCCGCACTGGAACGCTTCTCCGCCTGGGCGGCAGCCCAGAGCGAGGACCGGCTCTCGATCCTGTTCACGCCCTGGGGCGAGGGTCTGGTCCGCTCCTGGTACCGACGGGCCCTGACCGAGCTGTCCCGGCTGCCGCACATCCGCCGCGTCGCCATCCAGACCAATCTCAGCTGCCGCACCGACTGGCTCGCCGACGCCGACCTCGACACCCTCGCCCTGTGGTGCACCTTCCACCCGGGCCAGACCCCCTACGACCGCTTCCTCACCAAGTGCCGCGACCTGGCCGACCGCGGCGTCCGGTTCAGCGTCGGTGTCGTCGGGCTGCCCGGCCACCTGGAGGCCGCCCGCCGCCTGCGGACCGACCTGCCGGCACACGTCTACCTGTGGGTCAACGCGGCCGAGGGCCACACGTACCAGGACGCCGAGGCCGAGGAGTGGACCGCGCTCGACCCCCTCTTCCCCTACAGCCGCACCCCGCACACCAGCGCGGGGCTGCCCTGCCGTACCGGCGAGTCCGTCGTCTCGGTCGACGGCGAGGGCACCGTCCGCCGCTGCCACTTCGTCCGCGCCGAACTGGGCAACCTCTACGACGGTTCCTACCGCCAGGCCCTGCGTCCCCGCCCCTGCCCGCTCGCCGTGTGCGACTGCCACATCGGCTATGTCCACCTGGAGACCCTGCCGTTGTACGACGTGTTCGCGGGCGGGGTCCTGGAACGGGTCCCGGCGGCGGCCAGGACAGCGGGGGCGCACGGCCCGTAGCCGCACACCGGGTCGGTAGGCACCGACCCGGATCATCAGGCACCCGCCACCTTCCGACACAGGTCCCGCTTCTCCGGCAGGGGCTCCAGACCGGCCGAGCGATAGGTGGCGACGGCGCCGACGTTGGCGCTGGGGGTACTGACGACCACGCTGGACGAGCCCAGCTCCTGTAGGGTCCGCGCCGCGGCGAGGGTGATGGCCCGGCCGTAACCGTGGCCCCGGTGGGCCGGGTGCACGCCCATGGGCTCGATGAGCCCGGGCCTGCCCCGACCCGCCGACCACACCGTCACGACCGCCACCGCCTCGCCCCGCTCGTCGCGGGCGAGCAGACATCGCGCGTCGCGGTACGACGGGCCGGCCGCCATCGCGTGCCAGCTCGTGTCGGTGAACGTGGACCGGCCGAAGGCCGCCCGTTGGACCGCGGTCCGTTCGGCCACCTGCTCCGGCCCGACCACCTCGACGCGTACGCCGGGATCCGGCACGGGTCCGCCGAGGTCGCGCCGGAGCGGGGTCCACGGCTCGTCGTTCTGCCAGCCCTCCCCGGCCAGCAGTTCGCGGACGAGCGCGCCCGGCGGCGTCTCGACGTACACCGGGCCCTCGCCCAGCACCCCGCGCCCGGGCACCGACGCGTCCTCGACCATCCGACGCGCCAGCTCCTCGTCCCGCAGAGCGTCCGGCGCGACCGCCAGCCGCAGCAGATCCGGGCCGTCCAGCAGTCCGACCGCCAGCACCCGCCCGGCCCGGCGCCACGTCCGCACGGCCCGGGCGGTCCGCTCCGCGCCGAACCGCCGGAACCACCCCACGTCCCCCGGATGCAGCTGCACGGGTGCCGGGTCGTCCTGCCACCGCCCCAACACCCGCACCACGTCGTCGAGTCCGTCGATATCGGGTCGGTTCGTCTCGATCGCCATGCCCCGATCACACACCACCCCGCCACCCCCGCGCACCCGGCTTTCGGCGGGACGGGGCACCTCATGGGGGCGCCCCGCAGGTGGTCGGCCTCAGCTCAGGTTCAGATCGGCGTACACCAGGTGATGGTCGGAGTACTCACTGGGCCGCACACGATGCTCGAGCGGAGTGATGCCGCGCAGGAAGACGTAGTCGAACTTGCTCTGCCAGTCGGTGGTCGTCTGGCAGGCACCGGCCGACGAGGGGTCGCACTGGGGGTCCGTGTCCGTGGCCAGCGCCCACATCGGGCTGAGTTCGGAGGCGTACGGTACGGCGTTGAAGTCGCCGAGGACGATCGCGCGGTCGTACTTTCCGACCTCCTTGGCGAGGACGCCGGCCTGCTCGGCGCGGACCTCTTCCTGACGTCGTTCGGCGAGGTGGGTGTTGAACACCCGGACGGTGTCTCCCCCCACCTTGGTGGTCACCGCCAGGTACCCGCGGTCCTCGGAGCCGCCGTCGGGGTACTCCTCGAGGACACGGTCCGTCATCGGGGAGGCGGACAGGAGCGCCTGTCCGTAGCCCCCCGGGCTCCACGGCACTCCCCCGCAGCGGCCCCAGTTCCGCAGCACCGCCCCGTACTCGACGTGGTAGACCAGCCCGTGGAGACGTTCCAGATCGTCCCGGATCTTCTCGACGTCCCCTACACACGCTTCCTGCACCGCGACGACCTGGGGCGCGTAGGCGGCGATCTCCGAGGCCTGGTCGACGTTGCTCGCGTCGCAGGGGTTGCAGAGATTCCAGGTCATCACCCGGTTCGCCACGACGTCCTTGACGGCCTCGGGGGGCAGCGACCTGCCCGGAGTGGCATCGCCCGAAGCGCTGCGGCCGGCCAGCGCGACGCAGGCCACGATCGCGGCGCCCGCGACCAACCGCGTGCCTTTCCCCA
The DNA here is from genome assembly GCF_055575395.1 of Streptomyces sp. NPDC034103. Classification (NCBI taxonomy): domain Bacteria; kingdom Bacillati; phylum Actinomycetota; class Actinomycetes; order Kitasatosporales; family Streptomycetaceae; genus Streptomyces; species Streptomyces sp. NPDC034103. The sequence goes on from NZ_JBVISS010000004.1 coordinate 142,425, forward strand.
ACGCCAACGCCCCCTCACCACGGATACGCGCGTGCACACAGCATTCAACGTCTCTACAGGCGTCTTTACAGACGAGATTACGGGACGCGCGCACCGACTCCGCATGATCACCGGGAGACTGTCAGCCAATCGACAGGTAGCCACAGGGCCCCCGTCCCACGGCCCGGAGCAATCCATCCGACCCCGAGTTCCCGTTACGTTCCGTGTCGGCGGATGATCAGGGGGGTAACGGTGGAGAACCTGGAGAGGCAGATACGTCATGGATGACCGCTTCGACGTCGTCGTGCTCGGCGCCGGCCCCGGCGGCTATGTCGCCGCCATCCGCGCCGCCCAGCTGGGCAAGCGGGTCGCGGTGGTGGAGGAGAAGTACTGGGGCGGGGTCTGCCTGAACGTCGGCTGCATCCCGACCAAGGCACTGCTGCGCAACGCGGAGCTCGCCCACATCTTCACCCGCGAGGCCAAGACCTTCGGCATCAAGGCCGAGGGGCAGGTGACGTTCGACTACGGCGAGGCCTTCCGGCGCAGCCGCAAGGTGGCCGACGGCCGCGTCAAGGGCGTCCACTACCTGATGAAGAAGAACAAGATCACCGAGTTCGACGGCCGGGGCACCTTCCTGGACGCGAACACCCTGAGCGTGGCGCTGAGCGACGGGACGACCCGCACCATCGGCTTCGACCACTGCGTCATCGCCACCGGCGCCACCCCCAAGCTGCTGCCGGGGACGCGGCGCAGCGAGCGCGTGGTCACGTACGAGGAGCAGATCCTCGCCGACGGGCTGCCCGGCTCGGTCGTCATCGCGGGCGCGGGCGCCATCGGCATCGAGTTCGCCTACGTGCTGCACAACTACGGCGTGAAAGTCACGATCGTGGAGTTCCTCGACCGGGTCGCCCCGCTGGAGGACGAGGAGGTCTCCGCCGAACTCGCCAAGCAGTACCGCAAGCTCGGCATCGACGTGCTCACCTCCACCCGGGTGGAGTCGATCGACGAGTCCGGCCCGCAGGTGCGCGTCACCGTCACCGGCAAGGACGGCAACCAGCAGGTGCTGGAGGCGGACAAGGTCCTCCAGGCGATCGGGTTCGCCCCGAACGTCACGGGCTACGGCCTGGAGAACACCGGCGTGGCGCTCACCGAGCGCGGCGCGATCGAGGTCGACGGCCGCTGCCGCACGTCCGTACCCCACCTCTACGCCATCGGTGACGTCACCGCGAAGCTGATGCTCGCGCACACCGCCGAGGCGATGGGGGTGATCGCCGCCGAGACGATCGCCGACGCGGAGACGATGGAGCTGGACTATGTGATGGTCCCGCGCGCCACATACTGCCAGCCGCAGATCGCGAGCTTCGGCTGGACCGAGGCACAGGCCCGCGAGAAGGGCTTCGACGTCCAGGTCGCCAAGTTCCCGTTCACCGCCAACGGCAAGGCGCACGGCCTGGGCGACTCCACCGGCTTCGTCAAGGTCATCAGCGACGCGAAGTACGGCGAGCTGCTCGGTGCCCACATGATCGGTCCGGACGTCACCGAGCTGCTGCCCGAGCTGACGCTGGCCCAGCAGTGGGATCTGACGGTCCACGAGATCGCCCGCAACGTGCACGCCCACCCGACGCTCGGCGAGGCGGTGAAGGAAGCGGTGCACGGCCTGGCCGGACACATGATCAACTTCTGACACGGCAACGGGCCGGACAGGACCGCCCCGCCTCTGTCCGGCCCCCGCCGCACCACCCCGGCAACAAGGTCCCCCGAACAGCCGTGCGTGACTCGAACCCACGCCGCATCAGGCCGATAGCATGCACAGGTCAAGCCGTTCTACGCGGGGAGAAGTATGAGGACCGTTCGGATCGTGCCCGGGCTGACCGTCGACGAGGAGCTCTTCGACGCCACGGTCGACGGGCTCGCGCGGTTCACGCCGGACGAGACCTTGACCTGGGCGGAGTTCACGTCCGAGGACCGGTGGCTGCTGGTTCCCGACTCCGACGGCGTGGGCTACAAGGCGGAGGCGGTGCTGCGCCGGGACGAGGGCCGCACCGTCAAGGTCAACCTGTGGATGGCACCCGACCTGCGCGACGGCGGGAAGTCGCGGCCCCACAACCACCCGTGGGAGTTCACCGCGCACATTCTCGCGGGCGGCTACACCGAGCAGCGCTACGAGGTGGTCGACGGCCAGGTCGTCACCGAGACCCAGGTGCATGCGGCGGGCGGCACGAACGAGGTGCCGCTCAGCACCTTTCACGAGGTCACGGACATCCAGGCACCCGGCAGGACGCTGACGTTGATGGTGTGCGGCGCCGGCCGTGAGGGCGACTGGGGTTACCTGGACCCGACCACCGGCGAACTGGAGCCCAACCGGCCCGACCCCCGCTTCCGGGAACGTCTGATCGCCCTCAACCCGCGGATGCGCTGAGCGCTGTCGCCCATGGCCCGCTGATCACCCGAGCAGGGCAAGCAGCCGGTCCGCGGGCAGCGGGTGCCGTGTGTGACCTTCCGGGCCCGTGGTGCGGGTGGCGGTCAGCAGGGAGTTGAGGACGGCCTCCTCCACCGCGTCGAGGACGGCGACGAAGAGGGGGTCGAGGCTGTCGTCGGACACGACGGCCGGGCCCGCGGGAGTACCCAGGGGCCGGGTGCCGAACGCCAGCCCGTAGTCACCGCTGCCGTGGCCGTACCCGGCGCCGACCCGGGCCAGGGCGTAGACGGCGCGCCGGGCCAGACGGGTCAGCTGCCGGGCGTCCAGGGGTGCGTCGGTCGTGGCCACGATCATGCAGGAACCCGTGTCAGGAACGGGGTCGGGGACCGGCAGTCCGACGTCGGCGGGGGTGATCGTGCGGCCCAGGACGCGGAGCGTGCCGCCGAAGTTGGCCTGCACCAGCACCCCGAGAGTGACGTCCTGGCCCGCCACGGGAACGCGGCGCGAGGAGGTGCCGATGCCCGCCTTGAAACCCAGCGCCGTCAGCCCGGTGCCGCCACCGACACAGCCCTCGGCCACCGGCCCGCCGCGCGCCCTCTCCAGTGCGGCGCGCACGTGCTCCTCGCGCACCGGACGCGAGCGGATGTCGGACAGCAGCCCGTCGTTGCACTCCCCCACCACCGGGTTCAGGCTCCGCGCGCCGACCGCCTCGGGACGGCCGAGCATCCAGCCCACCAGGGCGTCGGCGGCCCGGAAGGCGGACAGGGTGGAGGTGAGCAGGACGGGGGTCTCCAGCGCGCCGAGCTCGCTGATCTGCGTACCGCCGAGGAGTTTGCCGTAGCCGTTGCCCGCGAAGACCCCGGCGGGCAGCGGGCGCGCGGGGCCCACGCCCTCGGGCACGATCGCGGTGACACCGCTGTGCACGCGGGGCGGCTCGATCAGGGTGGTGTGCCCCACCCGGATGCCGGGCACGTCCGTGACCGCGTTGAGCGGCCCCGTGGGCAGGTCACCGACGCCCAGGCCGAGTTCACGGGCCCGGGGTGGGATGCCGGGCGAGGGCGAGGAGAGGGAGGGACCGGGTGGGCGCATGATCGGCACAGTAGCCAAAGCGGTGGCGAGTGGCGGAATGCCGGTCACGGCCTTGTACGGCTGCGGGGCCGCTGTCCCCGGGGCCGTGCGTCGGCAGGTGGCGGACGGGCCCGGCTCGCGCAGCCGCGACTCCGTCGCCGGCTCTACCCGCCTCGCATCCAGGCGCGGGTGCCGAAGGAGGCGCAGGCCCGCGAGGCGACGCCGGTCGCGGCGCGCAGGGCCTCGGCGAAGGCCGTCGGGGTCAACTGGCCCTGGCGTGCGAGGTGGTGGGTGAGGGCGCCGTGGAGGAAGTCTCCCGCGCCGAGGGTGTCCCGGACGGGGACGGGCGGGATGTCCACGGTGCCGCCCTCGCCGTCGGGACCCAACCAGACGAGGGGCGCCGCCCCTTGGGCGACCGCCGCCCAGTCAACTCCGTGGTCGCGCAGGAAGCGCAGGGTCTGCGTCGGGGTGCTCGTGCCGGGTGGGTGGAAGTCGGCCGAGCAGACGGCGACGTCGATCGACCGCAGCAGGCTCTCCGTACCGTCCTTCCAACTGCCCCCGTCGAGTACGGTCGGGCGGCCGAGGGCACGGGCGATGTGGGCGGTGTGCAGGGCCAGTTGCATGTGGTGGCCGTCGAACTCGACGATGTCACAGGACGCCACCAGTGCGTCGAGGTCGCCGGGCGGGGTGAGGCGGTGGCCCGTCGCGTTGGTGGAGGCGACGGCGCGTTGTCCGGTGGACGCCGTGACCATGATGGAGGAGACCGCCGGGGGCTCGGTCGAGTCGGGCGTCAGGTCCGACACGGCGACGCCGCACGCGCGCAGGTCCGTGACGGCGGCGAGACCCAGCGGATGGGCGCCGATCGCGGTCAACAGCCGGGCCGCCCCGCCCAGATGGCTGAAGGCGACGGCCGCGTTCGCCGCCGGACCGCCCGCGGCGACGACTTGTCGACAAGCCGTCAGTTTCTCGTCGGCGGCGGGTGCGTGGTCCACGAGCTGGATGACGTCGAGGGTGCACAGGCCCACGAACAGACCTTCAGGGCGTCGTTTCGCCAGCGGTTCGCTCACGCTCGCCTCCTGCCGCCGGTGCGGGTGATCAGTGTACGAACCGGGGGCGCCGAACTGTCTCGCGTCACCAACCGGCGTGCCAGGGGTCAGTCCGGCGGGTCGATCAGCTGCGCCGCCAGACCGGCCCCGACCAGGCCCGTGGCGATGAGCAGCCCCTGAGCCAGGATCACCCCGCTGACGAGGACGGCGGTGGCGGCGACCAGCGCCCACCAGGCCCCCGCACGACGGTACTCACGGGGTCGGCGGAGGCGTCCGATGCCCATCGCCCTGGCCAAGCACGGATCGTCGCACGCGCCCCGCGCTTCCAGTACGACCGGTCGCTCATCCTCGGATCGGGGCATGACTCCTCCTTCGCGCCATGCACTGCCGGTCCGCGACGAGCGAGGCAGCGTCTGTCGTGAACGGGGTCGGGTCCGGCGCGGACGGGTGTGCGACTCGGTCTGGGCAGCCACGACGCTCGGCGGGGCTGGCGCGAGCGGGCGGCCGGCGGCACGGTGAGAGCGGTGAGAGCGGTGAGAGCGGTGAGAGCGGTGAGAGCGGTGAGAGCGGTGAGAGCGGTCGTACCGGCTCACGCCGTACGGCTCTCTATGCATTCTCCCTGGCAGTCGCCCCGTGCAAACAAGCGTCGGGCACCGGTTGCCGGGCCCCGGTCGGAACACCCATGAGCGGGCGGGTGGCCGGCGCGCGTCAGGTCACGCCAGCGGGCCGAGGATCTCCTGGGACTCGATCAGCCCCTGGTCGCTCGGGGCCTTGCCGTCGCCGAAGACGCGGGTGGCCTGGCGGGCGCGGAACTCCAGGTGTGCCTCGGCGGGTCTGGTGTAGCCGTGGCGGTCGCGGGCCTGGGCCGGGGTCAGGACCTCCGCGGTGCGGGGCGGGACACCGAGCTTGACGGGGGCGATCACGGGGACCGTGGAGGGGGACAGCAGGCCGAGCAGGCGCAGTTCGAGGGCGGGGTTGAGGTGGGCGAGGGCGAAGGACGCCTTCATCACGGGCACGATGAGGAGGTCGAGGAGACGGGACTGCCGGATGCCGGCCATCTCACGCATCCAGCGCGGCATGGTGGCGATCGTGGCGGCGCGCTGGGCCTTCGCGACGACGTGGCGCGCCGGCTTCGCCCACCAGGGCACCGGCGGCAGGACGAGTTCGGTCCTCAGGAGGTGGTGCATGGCCTGGCGGGCGATCGGGCTGGCGGAGAGCTGGGGGCGCATCCGTGTGAAGTACGCCCGGACGCCGTCGCGGGTGCGGGGGACGTCGTCCGGGGAGCAGGTCTGCAGTTCCGCGGCGACTGCGCAGGCCTCCCAGTACTCGCTCTCCTCCCGCGCGGTGAGTTTCCCGGGGCCGTACTTCTCGTAGGCGTAGAGGATCGAGTGCCAGCCGGTGAGCTGGATCCACAGCTGCGAGGCCGGGTCGTTGGCGTCGTAGGTCCCGCCGCCGTACGGGAGTTGGCCGATCGCCTTGGAGTGGACCTTGACCAGGATGTCGGCGGCCCTGCACACCTCGCGGGTGCCGGCGAAGGCCACCATGGCGAAGTAGCGCAACGTCCGGTCGTAGCGGGTGCGGGCGCGCTGGTAGATGCCCTGGGTGCGGTGGACCGCGGCCACCAGGGGCGGGTCGAGTTCCTCCACGACCACCGCGCGCTGGAAGCCCACCGTGGGTGCCGTCGGATAGCTCCAGACCTTCCACACCACCGAGCCCGGGCCGAAGAAGCCGTAGTCCTCGTGCGGTTGGACCTCGTCGCGCCTGAACCTCGCCATGGAGCCGCTCCCTGTGCGTGCGCGGCACGGGCCGCCGATCGATTAAGACACTGCTGTCGTAAATTAAGACATGGGTGTCGTAAACTGCCAAGGTGTCAGCGACCACGAATGCGTCGGACCGGCCGCGCAGGCGGCGGCCCTACGCCCCGCGCGTACCGATCGAGGAGCGCCGGGAGCAGCTGCTCGACGCGGCCCTGGCCGTGATCGTCGACGACGGCTACGACCGGGTGTCGATCGACGCCGTCGCCAAGCGGGCCGGTGTCGCCCGGTCGGTGGTCTACGGCGCCTTCGCGAACCTCGACGCCCTGCTGCTCGCCCTGCTCGACCGGGAGCAGGAGCGTGCCTACGCCCGGCTGTTGGAGACCGTGCCCGACGTCGGCGACCTGCGCGACCCGGCCGCGTTCGGCTCCGAAGCGGTGCGTCGGATGGCCGGCATGCTCCACGAGGACCCCGACACCTGGCGGTTGATCCTGCTGTCGCCGGGCAACATGCCGGCCGCCGTGCGCGACCGTATCGAGGCGGACCGGGAGCGGTTCCGGCTGCTGGTCGAGAAGTGGATCTCCCTGCTGCTCGCCGACCGAGGTGACACGGGACTCGACCCTCGGGTCCTGGCGCACGCCCTCGTCGCCTGCGCGGAGCACTTCGGGCGGCTCGCGCTCACCGACCCCGCCAGGTTCGACGTGCCCCAACTGACCGGCCAGCTCAGGCTGATCCTCGGCGCGCTGGGGCCCTCACGCTGACCGGCACGGCCCGGGCTCAGTGGGCGGCGAACTGGACCCCCGTCGGCTGCGCGACCCCCGGGCGCACGGCGATCCCGTCGACCGTCAGCTGCTCGCCGTAGATGTCGGTGATCCGGATCGCTCCACCGCACCCGGCGCCCTGCTCGGAGAGGAAGTAGTTGTACTCGGTACGGGCCAGCCGGGTCCAGCCGGCGCTGGTGCGGACCTCCAGGCGGGCCACCGGATTGCGGTGGCCGATGGCCTGCACACCGCACCAGTACTGGGAGGAGCCGGTCTTGTAGCGGATCGCGATCTTCTCGGACGTGGCGGGGCTCAGCAGGGTCCAGGTGACCGGGATCTCGCCGCGCGAGGGGGCGGCGAGCTTGGCGAACGCCTGGGGGCTGAGGTCGAGTTGGCCGGGGGCGCAGGGCAGCGGGCACTCGTTCGTGATGCGCACCGTGACGGTGGCACCGTCGGCTCCGCGCACGCGCACGTACGCCCCGCACGCCTGGGAGGTCTCGTAGTCGGTGTGGTTCATCGCCGCGGTCATGACGTCGTCGGTGGGGCCGTAGGAGCAGGCGCCGTCGCCGTTTCCGGTGTCGTAGAAGGTGGCCTTGCCCTGGTAGGTGACGCCGGGGCGGATGCGTCCGGCCGCCGGTGCCCCGGTGGTGGACGTCCGTCGGGGGCTGGTGGTCGAGGGCCTGGCCTTCGGGGTGCTCGCGGACGGCGAGGGGGTGGTCCTCGGGGACTTCGAGGGGACGGCGCTCTTCGAGGCCGACGCGCCGGGGGACGCCGTCGCGGGTGACTCGTCGGGCGAGGTGGACGCCGCCCGCGCCTCGACGCTCGCCGCCGACGCGGTGGCCTCCCCTCCGTCGTCGGGGGCGAAGGCCACGACGAGGGAGGCGACGAGGGCGACGGCCGCGACGACGATCGCGGAGACCACCCAGGTGGTGCCCTGCCGGTCGGGACGACGGCGGTGGGAACGGGACGACGCCACGGATGAGTCCTTACATGGTTCGGCAGCACGCGTGCTGGGCGTACGAGGCCCGGCAAGAGAGCCTCCGCCCCCTTAGTGGCCGCCGGAACCGGAAAGGTTGCCGTCCCTCGTCGGCGGAGTGTCGGCGCAGATGCCGGCGGCCGCCGCGCCGGTCCGCGGAGGCCGCCCCCGTGCCGATGACGTACGCCGTCAGCGCAGATCGAGCCGCATCAGGATCCGTGGATGACCGGCCAGCACGGACGTGGTGTCCGCGGCGTGGACGAATCCGGCGCGCTCGAAGTTCTTGCGGATACCGGCGTACGCCATGGTCAGGTCGACCCGGGCGTCGCCGTTGTCGAGCGGGTACGCCTCGACCACCGGCGCGCCGTGCGAGCGGGCGAAGTCCACGGCGCCGGTGATCAGGGCGTGCGAGATCCCCTGCTTGCGGTGCCCGGGGCGGACCCGGATGCACCACAGCGACCACACCGGCAGGTCGTCGACGTGCGGGATCTTGCGGTTGCGGACGAACGTGGTCTCCGAGCGCGGTGCCACGGCGGCCCATCCGACGGGTTCGTCGCCGTCGTAGGCGAGCACGCCCGGCGGGGGCTGTGCGTGGCACAGCTCGGCGACGTAACCGCCGCGGGCCGGGCCGCGCAGCTCGTTGTTGAGCTTGGACGGGATGCGGTAGCTCAGGCACCAGCAGACGGACGCGGTGGGCGACTTCGGCCCGATCACGAGACGGACGTCCTCGAAGACCGAAGCCGGGCGAACCTCGATGGTCATGGCGTCACGATCCCTCGGAGCGCGGCTCGTCGTCCTCGTCGACGGGGCGGCCGCCGAACCGCCAGTCGTGGATCTCCACACTCTCGTACAGCCCGTCGCGGGCGTACGGATCCTTCGCCATCAGGGCCTCCGCCGCGCCGCGGTCCGGCAGTTCGACGAGCAGGGCGGTACCCCTCCACCCGGTTCCGTCCTCGGAGAGCAACGGGCCGTAGGCGATGAGGTGTTGACGGTAGCCGTCGACGAGATACCGGTGCTGCTCCGCCTCCAGCCGGTCGGACGCCCCGGTGGCGTCGGGTTTGCCGTGGGCGATCACCAGGAAGCGGTGCCGGCCGGCGCGCCCGCCGGTGAACTCCCACATCGTGCGGCCCAGTACGTTCCGCCAGCGACGGATCATCACCTCGCTGTAGACGCCCGCCCGGTGGTTGGGCTCGTCGTACGCGAACTCCCGCGCGGCGGCCGGGTCGGGCAGGTCGACGATGTGCATGCTGCCCGTCACGCCCTCGCCGTCTGCCGTGAGCGTCGGACCGCGGGCGATCATCCCATCGGCGTAGCGGTCCATGAACGCCCAGTGTTCCTCGTTGAGTTCCATGCGCAGCGGCATGGAACCCTGCCGGTCCCGGCAGTAGAAGAAGTACTCCATGACGCCCCCTGGAAGCTCGCGGATACACCGTGGTCGGCGGTGCCGGATCGTAGCGACCCGCGCACCGCGCACGCACGCGCATTACCGTAACGTGGTGATCATGGCCGATTGGAAGGTGCGACCGGCGACGGCGGCCGACGTCGAGGCGATCGTCGAGCTGCGTGCCGTGGTCATGCGGCCCGATCTGGAACGGCTCGGGCGGTACGACGAGCACCGGGTGCGGCAGCGGCTGCGGGACGGTTTCGTGCCCGAGCAGACCTGGGTCATCGAGGTGGGTGGCGCGTTCGCCGGATGCGTGGCGTTGCGGCCGGCCGAGGACGCGTACTGGCTGGAACACTTCTACCTGGCGCCGGATCTACAGGGCGGCGGCATCGGTTCGGCTGTGCTGGGGCTGCTGCTTGAGCGGTGCGACCGCGAAGGGCTGCCGGTCCGGCTGAACGTGCTCCAGGGCGGTGCGGCACGGCGGTTGTACGAGCGGCACGGGTTCACCGTCGAGTCGCAGGACCCGGTGGACGTGTTCATGGTGCGTGAGCCGGCCGCCTGAGGGCCGGTTGATCGGAGGGCGCGGTGCGCGAGGAACAGGACGGGCCGGAGGCGGTCGCCGCGCGGCTCACCGGGCGCGCGGTGACGGCACGGAGGCCGTTGTCGGGGACGGTCACCGAGGTCACGCTCGACGAGGGGCCGGTGGTGGTCAAGGACGCCGGGAGCGCGGAGGCCGCCCGGGCCGAGGCCGCCGGGTTGGAGTGGCTGGCCGGCGCGGGGGCGGTTCGGGTGCCGGCCGTGCACGGTGTCGAGGGGCGGTGGCTGGTCACCGGGTCCGTTCCGCGGGGGCGGGCCGGTGCCGAGGCCGCGGTGCGCTTCGGGCGGGCGCTGGCCGGGCTGCACGCGTCCGGCGCTCCGGCGTTCGGTGCGCCGCCGCCGGGCGGTGGGGCCGAGGCGTACATCGGACGGGCCCCGATGCGGAACGTACCCGGGGACGACTGGCCCCGCTGGTACGCCGAGCACCGGGTGCTGCCGTATCTGCGTACGGCCGTCGACCGGGGGACCGTGCTGCGCGGCGAGGCGGCCGTGGTGGAGCGTGTCTGCGAGCGGCTCGCCGAGCTGTCCGGTCCGGACGAGGATCCCGCGCGGCTGCACGGGGACCTGTGGAACGGCAACGTGCTGTGGGGCGCCGATGGCCAGGTGTGGCTGATCGATCCCGCGGCACACGGCGGGCATCGGGAGACCGACCTCGCGATGCTGGCGCTCTTCGGCTGCCCACACCTCGCCGAGGTGCTGGAGGGCTACCAGGACGTCACACCGCTCGCCCCCGGTTGGCAGCGGCGCGTCGGTCTCCACCAGCTCTTCCCGCTGCTGGTCCACGCCGTCCTCTTCGGCCGCGCCTACGCCGAGCAGGCCCTCGACACGGCCCGTGAACTCCTCACCGAGCGCTGAGCGGTGTCCTACGGTGGCGGGCCATGAGGGTGCTGATCATCGGCGGAAGCGGTTTTCTGGGAACGGAGTTGGTGCGTCGGGCGACCGCCGCGGGCTGGGAGACGGCCGCGACGTTCCGTTCCCGTCCCGGCGCCGCGTCCGGCGTCTCGTGGCACCCACTCGACCTCCGGGTCCCCGGGCAGGTCGACGAGGTCATGGCCGCGGTCGCCCCCGACGCCGTCGTCAACGCCACCAGCGGCCAGAGCGACTGGGCGGTGACGGCCGACGGCTCGATCCGCGCGGCGATGGCCGCCGCACGGCACGGCCTGCGGCTGGTGCACGTCTCCAGTGACGCGGTCTTCTCCGGGGCCCGGGTCCACTACGACGAGGCCTGCCTGCCCGACCCGGTCACGCCGTACGGTGCGGCCAAGGCGGCCGCCGAGAGTGCCGTACGGCTCCTGGCACCGGGCGCCGCGGTCGCCCGCACCTCGCTGATCATCGGGAACGGCGGGTCCGCGCACGAACGCATGGTCCACGACCTGGCCGGCGGCGCGCACGACGGCGTCCTGTTCACCGACACCGTCCGCTGCCCGGTCCATGTCGAGGACCTCGCCGGTGCGCTGCTGGAACTCGCCGCGTCCGACCTTCCGGGCATGTTCCATCTGGCCGGGCAGGACGCCGTGAGCCGTCACGAACTCGGCGTCCTCATCGCCCGCCGCGACGGGCTCGACGCCTCCCGCCTCCCCTCCGGGCGCCGCGCCGACAGCCGTGTGCCGGGCGCCCTCGACGTCCGCCTCGACAGCACCGCCACACAACGGCGCCTCGTGACCCGCCTGCGCGGCGCCCGGGAGTTCCTCCGTGCCGGGACCGACGAGCCCGGGGTGGCCGAGCGGTAGGGTCCCCGAGGTGACGACGGTCCCCTCCCCCACCCGCCTGATCGTCCTGCGCGGCAACAGCGCGAGCGGCAAGAGTTCGGTGGCCGCCGGGGTGCGGGCCCAGTACGGCCGCGGTGTCGCCCTGGTCAGCCAGGACACCCTGCGCCGTGAGGTGCTGCGCGAGCGCGACATCCCCGGCGGCGCCAACATCGGCCTGATCGACCTGACGGTGCGGCACGCCCTCGAACACGGCTTCCACACCGTGCTCGAGGGCATCCTGTACGCGGCGCACTACGGCGACATGCTCGCCGGGCTCCTTGCCGACTACCGTGACCGCGCCCACTGCTTCTACCTGGACGTCCCCTTCGAGGAGACCCTCGTCCGGCATGCCACCAAGCCCATCGCGGACGTGGTGGGTCCGACCGAACTGCGGTCGTGGTACCGGCCGTTGGACGTACTTCCCGGCCGTGTCGAAACGGTGGTCCCGGCGAGCAGCCCCCTCGCGGCGACGATCGACCAGGTGATGCGCGCGTCCGGCCTCGATGCGCGGGCCGGGGGCATGGGTTGAGGCAGCGCCGCGCATGCGCCGGTCGAGGCCACCGGCGGAGGTTCAGCGCCCCGGGCCACACGGGAGGTCGGCGGGCCTTGTCACGCCGGGATGAAATTCCGCAGTCGATGACTCAACTCCCCCACATACGCCGGTGATTCGTCGCGGCCCCGGTCGGCACGCTGCCATATTCGACAACCACTTCGGAGGTGGTTGTGACACAAGGGGCTACGACATCCGGTCCGGAGCAGAGGGCCGCGGCCATGCGGGGCGACACCGCCGAGCGCATCGCCGATCTCAGCCGACGCGCGAAAGAGGCGGCGGGCGGCGGCGCGAGAAGACGTGGGGAGTTCGGGGCCCGCGAGCGGATCGAACGGCTCGTGGACGAGGGGTCCTTCAGCGAGACCGGGCTGTTCGTACGGGCCCGGCCCACGGGCGATGACGGCCGGCGGCCCTACGGCGACGGGGTGATCACCGGGTTCGGCACCGTCGACGGCCGCCAGGTGTGCGTGTTCGCCCAGGACTCCTCGGTGTTCGGCGGGAGCATGGGAGAGGCGTTCGGCGAGAAGACCGTCGCCCTGATGGATCTCGCGCTGAAGACCGGCTGCCCGGTCATCGGCCTCAACGACTCCGGCGGCGCGCGCATCCAGGAGGGCGTCGCCTCCCTCGCCCTCTACGCCGAGCTGGTGCGCAGGAACGTCCAGGCGTCCGGGGTCATCCCGCAGATCTCGGTCGTGCTCGGACCCTGCGCGGGCGGCGCCGCCTACTCGCCCGCGATCACCGACTTCACCGTGATGGTCGACGGCGCCTCGCACATGTTCGTCACCGGCCCCGACGTCATCGAGACGGTCACCGGCGAGCGCACCACCGCCGAGGAGCTGGGCGGCGCCCGCACCAGCAACACGGTCAACGGCAACGCCCACTTCCTCGCCGCCGACGAGGAGGACGCCCTCGACACCGTGCGCGACCTGCTGTCGTATCTCCCCGCCAACAACATGGAACGGCCGCCGCAGTACGCGCCCGGCGACGCACCCGCCGGGGAGCCGCTCGACTCGATCGTCCCGGACCGGCTCGAGCAGGCCTACGACATGCGGGAGATCCTGCGGGCGGTCGTCGACGACGGCGAACTGCTCGACGTGCAGGAGCTGTTCGCGCCCAACATCATCTGCGCCCTGGCCCGCGTCGAGGGGCAGTCGGTCGGTGTCGTGGCGAACCAGCCGCTGCACCTGGCCGGCGTCCTCGACATCGACGCCTCCGAGAAGGCCGCCCGGTTCGTACGGTTCTGCGACGCGTTCGGCATCCCCCTGCTGACCTTCACCGACGTGCCCGGCTATCTGTCCGGGCTGCGCCAGGAGCAGGGCGGCATCATCCGGCGCGGCGCGAAACTGCTGTACGCCTACGCCGAGGCGGCCGTCCCCAAGGTGACCGTCGTGGTGCGCAAGGCGTACGGGGGCGGATACGCCGTGATGGGCTCCAAGCACCTCGGGGCCGACGTCAACCTCGCCTGGCCGACCGCCCGGATCGCGGTGATGGGCGCCGAGGGCGCGGTAGGCGTCCTGCACCGGCGTGAACTGGCCGCCGCCGAGGACCCCGAGGCGCTGCGGGCCCACCTGATCGCCACCTATGAGCGCACCCACGGCACGCCCTACCTCGCAGCCGAACGCGGCTACGTCGACGCCGTCATCGCCCCGCGCGAGACCCGGCACCACATCTGCCGCGCCCTGCGTGCCCTGCGCAGCAAGCGCGCCCACCTGCCGCAACGGCGGCACGGCAACATCCCGCTCTGAACACCCCGACTCCCGGCCCCCGCAAGGCCCTCCAGAACACCCCCGCAAGGCCCCGCGCAACCCCGCGCATCCGACCGGGATCGAACGCCGGCCCCCCGCAGGCCGATCCCGCGACGTGAGGAGCCACGACCGATGGACAGCCGCCGCCCCCCGATCGCGCCCGCGTGCCGGACCCTGCCGGAGTACGTGCGGCACTGGGCCGAGACCAGCCCGGACCGCCGGGCGTTCACCTTCGTCGACCATCCCGCACCGCACTCGCGCGGTGTCCACCGCACCCTCACCTGGCGGCGTCTGGACCTGCGCGTGCGGGCCCTCGCCGCCAGGCTCGCCGAGCAGGGCGCACCGGGGGCGCGGGTCGCACTGCTGTGTCCCCAAGGCACGGAGTACGTCACCGGGTTCCTCGCGGCGCTGTCCGCGGGGATGGTCGCCGTGCCCCTGTATCCGCCGGGGCTGCCCGGACACGCGGACCGGCTCGCGGGCGTGCTCGCCGACGCCCGGCCGGCGGCCGTCGTGACCACGAGCGCCGTGCGGCAGGAGGTGGCGGACTTCTGCGCGCAGGCGGCCCCGGACACGCGGATCGTCGGTGCGGACACCGTGTCCGACGACGTGGCCGACGGCTTCCGGCCGCCCGCCACGGACCCCGGGGACATCGCCTACCTCCAGTACACCTCCGGTTCGACGCGCGCCCCGGCGGGCGTGGAGATCACCCACGCCAACGTCGTCGCCAACGCCCGCCAGGCGCTGAGCGCGTACGGCGCCGACGTCCACCGGGTGACCTGCGTGGGCTGGCTGCCGCTCTACCACGACATGGGGCTGGTGCTCAGCGTCGCCGCGCCCGTGGTCCGCGGGCTGCTGTCGGTGCTGATGGACCCGACGGCCTTCCTGCGCGAGCCCGTGCGCTGGCTCAGGCTGCTGGCCGCGCACCCCAGCGCCCTCAGCGCCGCGCCCAACTTCGCCTACGACTACTGCGCCGCCACCATCACCGACGCGCAGAAGGCGGACCTCCGGCTCGACGGGGTCGCCGCGCTGATCAACGGCAGTGAACCGGTGCGCCCCGGCACCGCCGACCGCTTCCACGCCGCCTTCGCCGACCGGGGCCTGGCCCCCACCACCCACTGTCCGTCGTACGGGCTCGCCGAGGCGACCGTCTTCGTCAGCGCCGCCCGGCCCGGTGAACCGCTCGCCCGGTTCGCCCTCGACCGCGACGCCCTCGCCTCCGGGAAGGCGCTGCCCGCCCGGCCCGACGACCCGCGAGCCGTCCTGCTGGCCGGGTGCGGCAGCCCGGCCGGCCAGCGCGTCCGGATCGCCGACCCCGCCACCGGCGCCGTGCTGGGCGAGGGCGAGGTGGGTGAGATCCGGGTGCAGGGTCCCAACGTCGGCCGGGGCTACTGGAACCGGCGGGAGGAGAGCGAGCGGGTCTTCGGGGCCGGGTTCACCGACACCGAGGACGCGCCCGGCCGTTGGCTGAGCACGGGTGACCTGGGCGCGGTGCTGGACGGGCAGCTGATCGTCACCGGCCGGCTCAAGGACCTGGTCATCGTCGACGGGCGCAACCACTACCCGCAGGACATCGAGGCCACCGCCCAGGACGCGCACCCCGCCGTGCGGCCCGACCGGCTCGCCGCCTTCGCCGTGCCCGGAACCCCGGGGGAACGGGTCGTGGTCGTGGCCGAGCACGTGCGCGGCACGACGCTCGCCGACCTCGACGTGCCGAACGTCGTACGGGCCGTGCGCGGCGCCGTCTCCAGCCGGCACGGGCTGCGGCTGCACGAGGTCGTCGTCGTGGCGCCGGGGGCGGTCGCGCGGACCTCCAGCGGCAAGGTCTCCCGGGCACTGACCCGGGAGCGCTATCTCCAGGGCGTCTACGCGGCGTCCCCGGAGTCGCGGAAGGCCGCGGGATGAGGGGCGTCGACGCGGGCGCGCTGCGCCGGCTGATCGCCGAGCGGGTGGCGTCCTGGGACGGCAGCGCGCCCGAGGACGTGCCCATGGACCGACAGCTCACGGACCTGGGCATGTCCTCCCGGGACGCGGTCGCGCTGGCCGCCGAGCTGTCCCGGGTCACGGGGTGCGAACTGCCCGCGACGCTGCTGTGGGAGGCGTCGACCGGCGACGCCCTGGTGGCACGGCTGTGCGGCACGGCCCCCGGCCCGGCGCCGCTCGTCAGGGCGTCCGGTGGCCACGGCGAGCCCATCGCGGTCATCGGCGTCGGCTGCCGGTTGCCGGGCGGGGTGCATAGCCCGGAGGACTATTGGCGGCTGCTGTCCAAGGGTGTCGACGCCGTCCGGCGGGTGCCGGAGGACCGGTGGCGCGACTTCACCGCCTTCCCGCCCGCCGACGCGCACCCCTACGGCGGCTATCTCGACGACATCGCCGGGTTCGACGCGGACCTGTTCCACATCACCCCCCGCGAGGCCGCGCTGATGGACCCCCAGCAGCGGATCCTGCTGGAGGTCGTGCACGAGGCGCTCGACCACGCCGCCGTCCCGGCCGTGTCCCTGGCGGGCACCGCCACGGGTGTCTTCGTCGGGGTCTCGGCCCCGGAGTACGGCCAGCTCACCGGCGCCGACCCGGCAGCCGTCGACCCCTGGGCGCCGGCCGGCGCGGCCCTGAGCATCACCGCGGGCCGGCTGGCGTACGTCCTGGACACGCGCGGCCCCAGCCTGGCCGTGGACACCGCCTGCTCCTCGTCGCTGGTCGCCGTGCACCACGCCTGCGTGAGCCTGTGGGCCGGGGAGAGCGAGACGGCGATCGCGGCGGGCGTCAACCTGTTGCTGTCGCCCGCGGTCACCGTCGCCTTCCGGCGCGCGGGTGTCCTCGCCCCGGACGGGCGGTGCAAGCCGTTCTCGGCCGCGGCCGACGGCATCGGACGCGGCGAGGGCTGCGCGGCCGTCGTCCTCAAGCGCCTGTCGCACGCGGAGCGGGACGGTGACCGGGTCCTGGCGGTGATCCGCACCACGGCCGTCAACTCCGACGGACGCTCCAACGGGCTCATGGCTCCCAACCCGGCAGCCCAGCGGGCCCTGTTGGAGACCGCGTACGCACGGGCCGGACTCGCCCCGGGCCAGGTCGACTTCGTGGAGGCGCACGGCACCGGCACCCCGCTCGGCGATCCCATCGAGGCGGGCGCCCTGGCCGCCGTGCTCGGACCCGGCCGCGATCCCGACCAGCCGCTGCTGCTCGGCTCGGTCAAGGGCAACCTCGGTCACCTGGAGTCGGCCGCGGGCATCGCCGGGCTGGTCAAGACGGTGCTCGCACTGCGCCACGACGTCATCCCGCCCTCCCTGCACGGCGCGGACGGCAGCGCGCTGGACGACGACCGGCTGCGGTTGGTCACCGAGCCCGAGCCGTGGCCCCGCTACGGCGGCACGGCCACCGCGGGCGTCTCCTCGTTCGGCTTCGGCGGCACCAACGCCCATGCCGTGCTGGAGGAATGGCGGCCCGCCGGTCCCCCGCCGGAGCCGCTCGACGAGCCCGGCCCCCGGTTGCACCTCTTCTCCGACGCCGACGAGGAGCGGGTGCGCGACACCGCGGGCCGGGTCGCCGACTGGCTGGAGACCACGGCCGCGCACCCGGTCGACGTGGCCCGCACCCTCGCCGGGCGCACCGGCCGGGGACCGGTCCGCGCCGCCGTCGTCGCCGCCGAGCGCGACGAACTCCGCGACGCGCTGAGGGCGTTGGCCACCGGACGCCCGGACGCCCGCGTCGTCACCGGTGACCGGGACCTCGTCGGCCCCGGCACCGTGTGGATCTTCTCCGGGTACGGCGGCCAGTGGGCCGGCATGGGGCGCCGACTGCTCGCCGAGGAGCCCGCGTTCGCCGCCGCGGTGGAGAAGCTGGACCCCCAGCTCGCCGCCGAGTGCGACGGTCTGTCCCTGTACGACCACCTCGCATCCGGCACCGGCCTGGACCGGCTGGAGAGCACCCAACCCCTCATGTTCGGGCTGCAGTTGGCGCTCGCCGAGCTGTGGCGTGCCCACGGTGTCGAGCCCGCCGCCGTGATCGGCCACTCCATGGGCGAGGTGGCGGCCGCCGTGTGCGCGGGCGCCCTGGACGTGGCGGACGGGGCGCGTGTCATCACCGTGCGTGCCCGGCTGCTGAACGGACTGCGCGGTGGCGCCATGGCCGTCGTGGATCTCGACGACCGCGAACTCGACCGGCTGGCGGGGGACTTCCCGGGGGTGCATGTCGCCGTCCACTCCTCGCCCCGGCACAAGGTCGTCACCGGCGAGGCGGTGGCGGTGGCCCGGCTGGTGGAGCGGCTGGAGAAGGAGGGCAGGTCCGCCCGGTCCCTGCGGGTGGTCGGCGCCGGGCACTCCCCGCAGGTCGACCCGCTGCTGCCGGAGCTGGCCGAGAAGCTGGCCGGAGTGCGGGGCCGCCGGCCGCGCGTGCCGGTGTACTCCACGGTCCTCCACGACCCGCGCGCCGAGAGCGCCTTCGACGCCGCCCACTGGGTCGCGAACCTGCGTTGGCCGGTGCGCCTGGACCGGGCCGTCACGGCCGCCGCGGCCGACGGCCACACCGCGTTCGTGGAGATCTCCCCCCATCCGGTCCTCACCGGGGCCGTCACCGACTGCGTGCCCGGCGCGCTGGCCCTGGCCACGCTGCGCCGCGACGCGGACGGCTCCGCCGCGTTCGCGACCCGGCTGGCCGCGCTCTACGCGGCGGGCCAGCGCCTCCCGCTGCCGCCCGGCCAGGTCGTCGACGTACCCGGACCGCGCTGGCGGCACGTGCGGCACTGGTGGACGGACGGACGGGCCAAAGCGGCGTCGGGACCGAGCGACGCACCGGTGCGGGACGACCACCAAACCGATGCCGAGGCTGGGCCCGCGGGCGAGTCCTCGTCGGTGCTGGCCCGGCTGTGCCACCACATCGCCGCCGTCAGCGGCCACTCCCCGGCCCGTGTCGTTCCGGCCGCCGCCCTCGCCGACCTCGGCCTCGACTCGTTGATGGCCGTCCGCGTCCGTACGGCCATGGAGCGCGAGTTCGGCATCGACCTGCCCCTGCGCGACCTGCTCGGCGCGGCCACCGTGGCCGAGGCCGCCGAACGCGTGGAGCACAGGCTCCCCTCGACCGCCGGTGGTGTGCACCCGCGTCCACTGCGCGCCACCGGCTCCCACCCGCCGCTGTTCCTCGTGCACGCCGCCGGTGGACCGACCTCGGTGTACCGGCAGCTCACCGAGCGACTCTCCGCCGAGCAGCCGGTGTTCGGGCTCGACCGGATCGAGCAGGCCCGCACGGTGTCCGACAAGGCGCGCCGCTATGCCGCGGCGATCACCGCCACCCACCCGAAGGGACCTGTGCTGTTGGGCGGTTGGTCCTTCGGGGGCTTCGTCGCCCAGGAGACCGCACGGCAACTGACCGAGGCGGGACGCGAGGTGCGCCTGCTCGTGCTCATCGACTCCGTGCGCCCGCTCCCGCACCGCGGCCCGACAGGGACCGACCGGGTCCGACGCCACTTCGAGGGCTTCGCCGCGCACGTCGCCGAGACCTACGGCATTCCACTGGAGTTGCCGTACGACGACCTGGTGGCGATGGACGACGACGAGCAGCGCATCGACGCCGTCCTCGGGGCGCTGCGCGCGGCGGCGGACATCCCGCCCGCGGCCCTGGAGCACCAGCGCGCCTCCTACCTCGACCTGCGGATCGGCGAGGCGCACCGGCCCGGCCCGTACCACGGCCGGACCCTCCTCTACCGGGCCACCGAGCCGGCCCCGCACACCGTGCGCGATCCGGCCTACGAGCGGGACGACGAGGCGCTGGGCTGGGACGAGGTCTGCCCGGACCTGGAGGTCGTACCGGTGGCCGGGCACCATCTGGCGCTGCTCGACCCGCCGTGCGTCGAGGAGATCGCCGCCCATCTCGGCCGGGCGCTCGCCGAGCGGGCCCCGTCCACCTGAACCGGAACACGAGGAGCCGCCATGTCCCACCCCGCCACCGCAATGACCCGGCGCACCGCCGCCAGAACGGCCGCCGCGGCCGGTCTGGCCGTCCTGTTCGGTGCCGCGACCGCGGGCCGCGCGCGGGCGGCGACCCGGCTGGGCCCACGCACCCTGGACCTGTCCGTGCCGTCCGCGGCGTTGGGCCGCAGCGCTCCGGTGCGGCTGATCCTCCCGTCGGGCTTCGACACCGACACCGGGCGGACCTACCCCGTGCTGTACCTGCTGCACGGCGCCCATGACGACTACACGTCCTGGACCCGGGAGACGGACATCGAGGCCTTCACCCAGGGCCGCGACGTGATCGTGGCGATGCCGGACGGGGGCCCCACGGGTATCCCCAGCGCCTGGCGCGACGGCCCCGACTACGAGACGTTCCAGGTCCAGGAGGTGCCACGGCTGCTGGCGCGGGAGTACCGCGCCTCCGGCAGGCGAGTCGTCGCCGGCGTCTCCACCGGCGGCTACGGAGCCATGGCCCACGCCGCCCGGCACCCGGGCGTGTTCGCCGCGGCCGCCTCCTACAGCGGGGTCCTCGACACCACCGCACCGGGCGTGCCGACCATCGTGGACGCGATCGTCGCCCGCGAGGGCCTCTCCCCCGTCGCACTCTGGGGCAACCCCGTCCTCAACCTCCTCACCTGGCGGGACTTCAACCCGCGCGCCCGCGCCGCGGGACTGCGCGGCACCGCCCTCTACGTCTCCCAGGGCAGCGGGGTGGGCGGCGGCAGCGGGGATCCGCTGCCCGGGATCCTGGAGAGCGCCCTGTGGCCCTCGGCCCACAGCTTCACCGACATGCTCACGCGTCTGCGCATCCCGGCGACGGCCCACCTCTACACCGGCGGCGGGCACAGCTGGGCCTACTGGAAGGGCGAGTTCGCCTCCTCGTGGCCGATGCTCGCCGGTGCGCTGGGGGTGCCCGCGTAATGTCCGCGCCGTGGGGGCACGGAACGGAGCGGAGGGGACGCCCGTCCAACACGGGAGGTCCCAGCCGTCCCGTGGGCCACAGCGCTCGCGCGACCCGCATCCGGGCGAAAGGAATGTCCCCGATGACTGCCCCCACACCGCACGAGGTGCCGGACGGTCGCGGGACCGCACCGGTGCCGCCCGAACTGGCGGAGCTGCTGCGCGCCCGGCTCAAGTCCGTGGCCGACGAGGTGGAGGAGGAGGTCCGCCGCCAGGTCCCGGAGTACGCGCGACCCGTGGACGAGACGGAACGCAAATGGCTGCGGGAGGGGGTGGTGCAGGCGCTGACCCTGTTCGTCGACCACATCGCCGACCCGTGCGACGACGGGGAGTCGATCGCGGCGACGTACTACGAGCTCGGACGCGGTACGGCCGTGGAGGGCCGCGCCCTGGACCCGTTGCAGTCCGCGCTGCGCATCGGCGGGATGCACGCCTGGCGGCTGATGGGCCGTACCGCGGAGGACCTGGGGCTGGACTCGACGGTCGTGGCCGCACTGGGCGAACTGGCGTTCCGTACGGTGCACGAGGTCGCGGAGGCGTCCGCGGCCGGGTACGCGGCAGGGCAGTTGCGCAGCACGGACGAGCTGGAGCGGCGTCGAAAACGCCTGCTGAACCTGCTGCTGGGGCCGGGCCCGGTGGCCCCGGAGGCCGTCAACGACCTCGCGCACCGGGCTCGCTGGCCGGTGCCGCGACAGATCGCCGTCGTCGCCCTGGCCGCCGCCTCCCCCGACCAGTGCGACGCGCCGGCGATGGCCGGCGCGCTGTCGGACATGGAGTCCCGGCCGCCCCGCATCGTCGTGCCCGATCCTGACGGTTCCGGCCGGTGGGCCGGTCGCGGCTTCGCCCTGGCGCTGCGCGGACGTCCGGCGGCGGTGGGCCCGACGGTGCCGGTCACCGAGGGCGCCCGGTCTCTGCGCTGGGCGACCCGGGCCCTGGGGCTGATGGGCCGCGGCGTCCTGCCCCGGCACGGCGTGGTGCGCTGCTCCGACCATCTGGCGACGTTGCTGCTGCACTCCGACGAACCGTTGCTGGACACCCTGCGCGCCCATGCCCTCACCCCGCTCGACACGGTCCTGCCGGGGCAGCGCGCCCGGCTCGCCGAGACCCTGCTGGCCTGGCTGCTGGGCGGCAGCAACGTGCCCGATGTCGCGGCCCGGCTGCACATCCACCCCCAGACGGTCCGCTACCGCCTGCGTCAGCTGGAGAAGCTGTTCGGCGACGCCCTGCACGATCCCGAGGCCCGCCTCGACCTCATCCTCGCGCTGCGGGCGGAATCCCTGCGCACGCGGCCGGAGTGAGAATCCGTTCCCGGTCGGCGGGCGGATCGGCGCCCGTCATTCGGTCGACGCTCACCCAGGTACAAAAACTCGCGGCGTTTCCTTTTCCCCGTCCATAACAGTCGGCCGAGCGCAGCGAATACCTTCAGGGCATCCTTTTTCGCAGGCGCATCTCGCGCCCCACCCGCGGAGGATCCCATGCGCATCCGTTTATCCCTCGCCGCGCTCTCCCTGGTCGGCGGAGCCGGGCTCACCACCCTCTCGGCACCGACGGCATCGGCTGCGGCCTGCACGGACATCGAGGTTGTCGCCGCCCGCGGCACCTTCGAACCGGGCACGCTCGGTTTCATCGTCGGCGACCCCGTGTATTCCGCCCTGCAGAAGAAAATCGCCGGACGGACGTTCTCCAGCTATGCGGTGAACTATCCCGCCGACCTTTCCCTGACGTCCGCCGCCCAGGGCAACTCGGATCTGGTGAACCACGTCAATCAGCAGGCCGCCTCCTGTCCGAATCAGCGTTTCATTCTGGTCGGCTATTCGCAGGGTGCGAACGTCGTCGACAACTCCATCGGGATCAGCAGCGCCGGGGCGGTCGTCGGCAGCCCGATCGTCGCCACGCTGCCGGCCAGGGTCGAGCCGAGAGTCGCGGCGGTGCTGCTGTTCGGCAACCCGATCCGGGCCCTCGGCAAGAGCGTCACGGGCACCTACCAGAGCCGCACCATCGACTTCTGCGCGACCGGCGACCCGGTCTGTGAGAACGGTGGGAACGACGTCGGCGCCCATCTGGGCTACACCGCGAACGCGGACGCCGCGGCCACCTTCGCGGCGGGCAAGGTCTGAGTCCCGAGGCCGGAGCACACGGCAGGGGGGAAGGGCCCGGGAGCTTTCCCGGGCCCTTCCCCCCCCCTGTGGTGCGCTTATCGCGGGTCCGCGGCGAACCCCGCGAGGCTGGTGGAGACGGGCTCGGGCCGGCCGTTGTTCTGCACGGGCGCCGCGGTGAGCACGTCAAGGTGCTGGTAGCCGTCGGCGACCACGGGACGCAGGTCGGCCGGGACCCGGCCGGCGAGCAGTCCGTCGCCCGCGAGCACGGTCAGGGTCGGGTTGGCGGTGAGCCCGCCGGGATGCACGACGAGCTTCTTCACCTGCGGGGAGGTCGTCAGTTGCAGGTCGGTGACGAGCTTGGTCGGGAAGTACTGCTCGGTGAAGTCCAGCGGCTGCTCGGCCAGGCTCCGGGCCAGTTCCTGGATGTCGGTGACCTCCTTGCCCGCGGCGGTGAACGGCGTGCCGTCGGCCGACCGGTACCCGGGGTCGTCGGCGTCCCCGACACGGTCGAAGTTGCGCCATGTGTAGAGCGGCCCCCGGGGCCGGTCCGGGATGGCCTTGTACTCGGTGCCGTACAGCCCGGGCCGCGACTGGTCCCCGTTGGCCACGGGGAAGTTCTTGTCGGCGAGCGGTCCCCCGTCGAAGAATCCGACACTGCTCTGGAGGAAGGCGAGCGGCACGGAGTGGTCGTCCATCAGCGACCCCAGCACCGCCTCGTTGGTGAGCCGGAAGTCCTTCACGCTCGGTGTGCCGGTGACGAAGGTGGCGGTGTCCTTGGAGAACAGGAAGCGGTTGGTGGCGTCGATGTTGAGACCGGAGGGCAGATAGCGGGGCAGGTCGGCCTCGGCGCCCGGGCTGCGCATGGCGCCGAGGCCGGCGATCGCGAGAAGGGTCATGGTCTCGGGGTTGAGCAGGACCGGCGCGGACAGCGAGCGGGGCAGCACTCCGCTGTCGAGCCCGGCCTGGACCACCCCGTGACCGAGGCCGATGTCGGGCAGGTTGATGTCGTCCGGCAGGTTGCCGCTGAGGTCGGCGAGCGAGGTGGAGACGGTGGTGTCGAGGGCGAAGTAGCCCGCGCACTGGTTGTACCCGGCGTCGGCCGTGGTCCGCGGGTTCCCGTCGAAGTCGGCGGCCGCGAAGTAGCCGGTGACGACCCCGCCCAGCGAATGCCCGCCGCACAGCACCTTCCGCTTGCGCAGCGTCTGGACCGGCAGCTCGGCCGCGAGCAGGTCGTACTGGTCGCGGACGGTCTGCTCGATGCCGAGCCCCGCCATCCACCCCAACTGCCCGTTGCCCACGAAGCCGTCGAAGGTCCGGCCCGCGACCTGCTTGCCGCGGTAGTAGTAGTCGACGGCCGTGTGCTGGTCGCCCGAGGCGATCCCGGTGCGGTCCTCCAGACAGTTGGAGCGCCGGTCCAGCGCCCAGAACTCGATGTGCCGGCCCTGTGCGGCGGCCGCCGCCACGGTGTTGCGGGCGACGCTGTCGAAGGCCCCGGCGCCCTCCAGGATGCCCGGCTGGGCGATCAGGATCCGGTCCGCGTCGGCGGAGGCGGCCGGACCGCCCTCGGCGCGGTAGCGCAGATACGACAGCCAGTCGCACGCCGCCGGACGGGCGCCTGCCGACGCCGGCAACGGCACCCGTACCCGCACCACCGACTCGCGCACCCCGGTGATCGGCGAGGTCGACACCACCGGCGTCTCGGTCCGCGCCCCGTCCGCCCGGGCGCCCGAGGCCGCCGCCGTGAGCGTCCCCGCGGTCAGCAGCACCGACAGCGCGGCACAACGCCACGCCCTACCTTTCCTTCTGCGAATCATGTCCATGCCATGGACGCTAGGAGGCGGGTGGCACCTCCCTCAGGAAGTGCTGGCAGGAACTCAGTTTTCCGCCGCGGGCTTGTCATCCGGGCACAGCGCCACCCTCCAGGCCCCGCCCTTCACGCCGGTTGCAGATACCGGGCCAGCAGGTCGTCCAGCGTCACCATGCCCGTCAGCGTCCCGCTCTCGTCGCGGACGACCGCGAGCGAGGCCCGGTTGCGGCGGAGCAGCTCGATGGCGTCGGCCACCGTGGTGCCGTGGGTCAGCTCCGGCACCGGGCGGGCCAGGGCACGAGCGTTCGTGGCGCGAGCCTGTGCGCGGGCGACGAGGGCGTCGCGCGCGTGGACGGAGCCGAGCACCCGGCCCTGCCCACCCTCCTCCCGTACGAGAAGGCGGGTGCGGTCGTGCTCGGCGGCGCGGCGGAGGATGTCGTCGATGCCCGCGTCGCCGTCGACCGAGGTGATCTCCGCGGCCGGGATCTGGAGTTCGCCGACGGGGGTCTCGGGCTCGACGAGCGAGCGGGTGAGCAGCTCCGAGTCGCTCTCGCTGATCAGGCCCAGCCGCTGGGACTCCTCGACGAGGTGGGTGAGTTGCTCCCGGTTGTGGACCGAGGCGAGCTCGTCGCGCGGGGTGACCCGGCACAGCCGTACCAGGGCGTTGCTGATCCGGTTGAGCACCGCGATCAGCGGCCGGACCGCCTTCACCACGGCCCGGAAGGGCGGGGCGAGGAGCATGGCGGAGTGTTCGGGGTGGGCGATGGCCCAGGACTTGGGGGCCATCTCGCCGACCACCATGTGCAGGAACACCACGACGACCATCGCGAAGACGAACGCGATGCCGTAGCTGAGGGCGCTGGGCAGGCCCAGGTCGTGCAGCAGCGGATCGAGTCGGTGGGAGATGGCGGGCTTGGAGACCGAGCCCAGCCCCAGGGTGCAGACGGTGATGCCGAGCTGGGCGCCGGCCAGCATCAGCGACAGCTCGCGCATACCGGCCAGGGCCGCCCTGGCGCCGCGCTGTCCCTGGGCTACGGCCTTCTCCATGCGGTGGCGCTTGGCGGCGACCAGGGCGAACTCGGCCGCCACGAAGAACCCGCTGCCGATCAGCAGCAGCACGGTGACGAAGAGCGCCATCGGGAAGCTCATGACCGCTCCTTGTGGATCCGGACCCGCTCCGGCACATGCCGGTCCAGGGTGCGTACGACGATGACCGCGCTGCCGCCTTCGGCCAGTTCGACCGTCAGCCGGTCACCGATGGCCGGGAAGCGGCCCAGCCGGTCCACGATCAGGCCGGCGACGGTGTCGTAGTCGTCGTCCTCGGGCAGGTCGACGCCGGTGGCGTCGGCGACCTCGTCCAGGCGGCGGCCCGCGTCGACCAGCCAGCCCGCGCCGTCCGCGACGGCGACCTCGATGACCGTGTCGGTCTCGTCGGCGATGTCGCCGACCAGTTCCTCGGCGATGTCCTCGTAGGTGACGATGCCGGCGACGCCGCCGTGCTCGTCGAGGACCACCGCGAACTCGTCGTCCCCCTCGCGCATCCGCTCCACGGCGTCCGGCAGCGGGAGGGTGTCGGGCAGCAGCAGCGGACGCCGGGCCAGCGCGCCCGCGGTCGTGGCGGCCAGCATCGCGGCGGGCAGCCGCGTCAGCTCGCGCACTCCGACGACGCCCGGGACGTCGTCCGGGTGGTCGCCGAGGACGGGGTAGGTGGAGTGGCCGTGCTTGGCGATCAGGTCGACGGCCTCGGCGGCGCTGGCGTCCTTGCGGACGAAGACGGCGTCGACGCGCGGCACCATGACCTCGTCCAGGGTCCGCTCGGAGAACTCCAGTGCGTGGTCGATGAGTTCGGCCGTCTCCTTGGGCAGCTCGCCCTGTTCGTGGGACTCGCCGATGAGATGGCCGAGTTCCTCCAGGGTCGCGCCGTGGTGCAGTTCCTCGACGGGCTCGATGCCGACCTTGCGCAGCAGCCGGTTGGCCGCGCCGTCGAAGACCCGGACGAGCGGTCCGACGACCTTGAGGTACGCCAGCGTGGAGCCGGCCAGTGACTTCGCCAGCCGCTCCGGCACGGCGATCGCGAGGTTCTTGGGGGCCAGCTCGCCGAGCACCATCTGGACGACGGTGGCCAGGACGAAGGCGAGGGTCACGGAGATCCCGCCGACGGCGCCCTCGGGGATGCCGACGCCGGTCAGAGCGGGCTCGAGGAGCGCGGAGACGGACGGCTCGGCGATGAACCCGACGACCAGGCCGGTGACGGTGATGCCGAGCTGGGCGCCCGACAGCATGAAGGACAGCCGCTCCAGCACCGTCAGGGCGCGGGCGGCCCTTCGGTCACCCGCTTCCGCCTCACGGGCGAGCGCGAGCCGGTCCACGGAGACGTAGGCGAACTCCTGGGCCACGAAGTAGCCGGTGCCGGCGGTGAGGACGAAGACGGCCAGCAGGCCGAGCAGGGCGTTCACGACACTCATCGGCGTGTCGACCGAGAGGGGGCGCCCTGTCCGGTGCCGCGATCACGCTCGGCGAGGCGGGGTGGCCCGGGACTGTGCCCCGGGGAGTCCGTCGATGTGGCGGACACGTCTTGCTCCTTCAGTTGATGTGCGGTGGGAGAACGAACGGAGCGGGCGGGCAGTTCCCCGAGGAGACCTCCGAGGAGCACTGGGAGCCGGCCCTCCGTCCGCCTGTTTCCACGTTGGTGCAGATCGTAGGCGGTTCGGTCGCCCCCGTCGCTCCTGCCCGTCCGAGCAGGTCACGAACCGGCGGAGGTACGCTGCCCGCCTGGCCGGGATCGCCTGCGACTTCGGCGTCACCGTTCGATCCGGAGGGACCCCGATGTTCGGAATGAGCGAGCTCGCCGTCATCCTGCTCGTCGTCATCGCCGCGCTCGCGGCCAAGAAGCTCCCCGAACTGGCCCGCTCGGCGGGCAAGTCGGCGCGCATCCTGAAGGCGGAGAAGCGCGCCATGCGAGAGGAGGCGGCCGGAGAAACGGCGCCCCCTCGGGTGATCCAGGGCGAGGTGGTCACCGACTCCGGGCAGCGGCGCTCCCCCGGCGGCGGTGCGGGCGGGTCATGAGAACAGGGTGGCCAGGTCCGGCTTCTGGTCGCCGAACAGACCGTCCTGCTCACTGAGGCCGGCCAGCTTCTCCAGGGAGGCCATGTCGACCTCGGTGGGCCAGCCGGGGAGGATGAGCTTCTTCAGTACGTCGCCGCTGATCTTGGTGTAGGTGGTCAGGGTCTGCCGGGCCTCGTCCGGGTGCGCGGAGGCGTACCGCAGCGACTCGGCGATCGCCTCGGCGAACCTCTTCACCAGGTCCGGGTCCCGCTGTGCGAGCTGGGCCGAGGTGAAGTACGTCGCGACGGTGAGCCGCGGGTCCGTCTCGGCGAACGGTGAGGCCACGACACGGGCACCCTGGGCCTTGGCGACGGTCTGCGCGGGCTCGCCCATCCAGGCGGCGTCCACCCTCCCGTCGTCCACGGCGGCCGGCATCTGGTCGAACGGGATCTCGACGAACTTGACCTTCGAGGGATCACCGCCGGCCTTGCGGACCGACTCGCGCACGGTGGTGGAGCCGATGTTCTGGAGGGTGTTGACCGCCACGGTCCGTCCGGCCAGGTCCTTGGCCGTCTTGACGGGGCTGTCCTTCCTCACCATCACGGCGGTCACGTCGGCGCCCACCTTGCCGTTGGAGGCGGCAGCGGTGGCGACGGACTTGACGGGCACCTTCTTGACCTGGGCGACCATGAGCGAGGTCGTGTTGCTGAACCCGAACTCGAACTGGCCGCTCACGACCCCGGGGATGATCGCGGCACCGCCCTGGGCGGCAATCATCTCCACCTTGATGCCGCGGCTGCTGAAGAAGCCCTTCTGCTGCCCCAGATAGAGCGGGGCGACGTCGACGATCGGCACGATGCCGACCTTCACCGTGGTGGTTCCGCCGCCGCCCGCGGCCGGCGAACCGCTCGTCCCCGAGTCCGAGGAGCCGCATCCGGCCACACCGACGAGGACGATCAGCGCTGCGCCAAGCCCGAGTACACGCCTTTGCATGGGCTCCTCCAGGGGGAAGGGGTGGAGAAGAGACCACGGCTGTCCTGGTGCGGCTCGACAGCCCGGCTTATTTTGTGCATTTTCGAGACGGCCGCAATCTACACGCCCTATTTCATGCTGTCAGCACTCCCGACAAGGGTCGTGCGCCGGCTTCCCGGCGAGGGGCGACCGACGACTCCCTCACACGGTCGTCCGGCGGCTCCCGGCGAGGGTCGTCCGGTGGCTCCTGACAACGGTCGCCTGGCGGCCAACGGTCGCCCGGCGGCTCCCCGACAACGGCCGTCCGGCGGCTCCCGGCAAGGACCGTCGACCAACCCGCCGATCAGGTCAGTCCGTCACCAACGGCAGCGCCGTGAAGGTGTGTCGCTCCCACAGACGGCGCGAGGTCTCCTCCGGATAGACGGCCACCGTCGGTTCCTCGTCGAGGAGTTGGACGAGACGGCGTTCGGGGTCGTAGGCGGGCCAGCCCGGATCGCCCGTGGTGGCGAACGCGGTCCAGGCGGAGCGCACATGGGCGGAGAGCGCCTTGGTCGCGGGCGTGGGAGTCGGTCCGATCAACATCGTGCCGAGCCCGTCGCCGTCGAACACACCGAAGGCCAGGGGGACGTCCAGACCGTGACAGGCACCGAGCGCGCCACCGTTCGCTGGGGCTGTCCAGGTGAGGTCGTAGACGTGTGCGCGGCCTCCGCCGGCCACCTGCGCCTCGGCCAGACGCAGGGACGGCATGCGGAACAGCCAGTCGGACTGCACGAGTTCGAAGAGGCGCTCCGCGCTCGCGTCCGGGAAGGCGGCCCGGTAGGCCTGTTCGGCGTCCGGCGCCGGACCGAACAGGCTCAGGGCCAGTGCGCACAGTTCGTCGTCCACGCGACCGAGGAGCCCGCCGAGCAGGAGGAACAGGCGGTACTCGTCGCGGTTGTGCCCGACGATCAGCTCCACGTCCGCGGCCGCGCCGCCCGCCAGGGCCTCCCAGGGCGCGGTGGGCAGCACCTCGCCGTCCACGACCGGCGAGAAGGGGGTCGGGGTGAGCGCGACCGCGCCCCAGCGCGGCAGGTACTCGCGCATCCGTGCGGTCAGGATCGCCCCGGCTTCGGGCAGCTTGCGCGGGTCCACGCCGGCGAGGTCCGCCACACTCGGCCGCAGTCCGATCCCGCCCGCGAGGGCCTCGGCGATGTCGGCGGCGAGCGGGTCCGAGAAGTACGTGCCCGGCACGCTCTGGGCGATGGCCCGGCGGAACAGGCCCCGCGCCCTCGGCATGGCCATCAGGGCGGCGATGGACCCCGCGCCCGCCGACTCGCCGAAAACGGTGACCTGGTCCGGGTCTCCCCCGAAGGCGGTGATGTTCTCACGCACCCACTCCAGCGCCGCGACCTGGTCGAGCAGACCTCGGTTGGCGGGGGCGCCCTCGATGCGCAGGAAGCCCTCGACGCCGACCCGGTAGTTGAGGGTGACCACGACGAGCCCGCCCTCGCTCGCCAGACGGGCGCCGTCGTAGGCACGGTCGTCGGAGGAACCGAACTTGTAGGCGCCGCCGTAGAGCCACACCATCACCGGCCGGCGTGCCGCCGGGTCGGCGTCCGGGGTCCAGACGTTCACGGTCAGCCAGTCGTCACCGGCCGCGGCGTGCCCGGGGGCCTCGGGACCCATCGACTCCTGCGGCGGAGGCGGACCGAACGCGAAGGCGTCCCGCACCCCGTCCCAGCGGTCCACAGGCCGCGGAACCGCGAAGCGGGCCTCGCCCACCGGAGGCTGCGCGTAGGGGATGCCGCGGAACACCGACAGGGAACCCTCCCGGCGGCCACGTACGGGACCCGCCGCCGACGCGGCCTCGGGAAACTCGGTTCTGCTCATCGACGACTCCTCAAGAGCTCAGCGCGACACCGTGGTGAAAACTAATCCACTCTGCGAACAAAAGTCATCCCCTCCTCTCGCAATGCTGGCCGCGCGACGCGTCACCTCGCGGCAGAACGCGGTGACTCCGTCCGGATCGCCAAGAAACTGGTTCGGCTTTGTACAGAAAGCCGCGAATCCGCGCTCCGGCCGCTCCGAGGTCCCGGTGGGGCCCGCACCGAAGGCTGGCCGGCCGCTGGCGCGGAGCCGGCCGCGGAGGAGGACGACCTGGCCCCCGGGAAGGCTCACACGTGTGACACGGCGCGCGGCGACTTGCGGCCCTGCATTCACCCGTTCCGGTGTCACGAACGGCACACACACGAGTCACACATGTGAGCCGCTCCCGTCGCGCGTGCGCACACAGGCGGCACCATGTGTCGGGAGTGTGCGGTTGTCTGTGTCCGTGACCTTTGTCCACACAGAACCCTTCGACGTGGGTACCATGCGCGAACGTCGTCCATATGCAAGGGGAGTGAACGGTTGTGTCCAGCCAGTCAGCCGCCACGCTCCGATCGCGGTACGTCACACAGGCCGCGGCGGACCTGGAGGAAAACCGTCAGCTGCAACAGCAGCTGACGGAAAGGATCTCCGTGTTGAAACAGGAGGAGTCCCTCCTGCTGGACATCCTCAAACTCGCGGAGCAGTACGAGGGTTTCGCGAACGCCCCATTGCCCGAGCAGCGTCAGGACGAGCCCGCCGCCCCGAAGGCGACGAAGGCCGCCACGAAAGCGGCCCGGCCCCCTGCCACGAGCACCGGCGGGACCGCGAAGACGGGTGCGAAGACCGGCGCCAAACCCGACGCCAAACCGGACGCCACACCCGACGCCAAGGCCGCCGCCAAACCGGACGCCAAGACCGGCCCCAAACCCGGTGCCAAGACCGGCGCCAGGAAGAAGTCGGGGCAGCCTCTCCTCAGTGACCTCCTGACGGAGTTGCTCGGCCGGTACGAGGAGCCGCGGTTGGCGAAGGAGTTGCGGGACGAACTCATCGAGAAGCACCCCGACCGCGATCCCACACCGCAGGTCGTGCGCAACACCCTTGAGTCCCTGGTCGCCAAGGGCCGTATCCGCCGCCACAAGCAGCAGCGATCCGTCATGTACACCCTGGTCGACCAGGACAGCTCCGGCTGACCTCCCCGCGGGACCCGCGGGCGACGGTCCGCGGCCCGGCCCGACTCATGGCCACCGGCAACCGGCAACCTCCGGTAGGAACCACGCGTTGCCGTCGAAGAAGTCCCGACCGCACCACGATCGTGCTCTTCAGGTAGCGCGTGCGTACCCGCGTGCGTACCGCGTGCGCGTCGGCCTGGTCGGGGCCGGCACCCACCACGACCGCTGTCCGTCTCCTGTCGGTGCGTCACTCCCCGGGCGACCCGACGCGCAGCCCCCGCCGCATGGCGCCGATCGCTTCCCCGGTCATGCGCCTGCTGACGTCCGCGTCCTGGATCGCGGTGGAGGCGTGGAACGTGCCGGGGAACAGGTGCAGTTCGGTCGGGACGCCGGCCCGGACGAGGCGGTGGGCGTAGTCCAGCGCCTCGTCACGCAGGGGGTCGAACTCGCAGACGGACACATAGGCGGGCGGCAGCGCGGCGAGGTCGCCGGCGCGGGCAGGCGCGGCATGGCACGAGACGTCCGCACCGCCCCGTACGCCGGGGCCGCCGAGATAGTGGTCCCAGAACGACTCCGCGTCGCACCTGCGCAGCCCGGGGGTGTCGGTGAACGTGTGCATCGACGGCGTCCGGAGTCGGTCGTCCAGCACCGGCATCCCCAGGTACTGGAAGCACGGCACCGGCCCGCCCCGGTCCCGCGCCAGCAATGACAGCGCCGCCGCGAGCCCACCGCCGGCGCTGTCCCCGCCCACTCCGATCCGGGTGGGGTCCACACCCAGCTCGGCGGCGTGTTTGACGGTCCACTCGAACGCGGCGTAGCCGTCCTCGAGGCCGGCCGGGAACGGGTGCTCGGGGGCCAGCCGGTACTCCACGGAGACCACGACAGCGCCCGTCTCCGCGGCGAACAGGGTGCAGCCCCCGTGCGCGAGGGCGACGTTGCCCAGGCAGAACCCGCCGCCGTGCAGGTAGACCAGCGCGGACCGGGGCGCTTCGCCGACCTGTGGTGTGTAGATCCGTACGGGTACATCGTCCGCCCCGTCCGGACCGGGCGCCGTCGAATCCCGTACGTCCACGGGGGCCGACAGCTCGCGTTCGGGCATCTGGGCGAGGATCTCGGACTCCAGGGCGCGAGCCGCCACGACGTCGTCGAAGGACAGGGCGGGAAGCAGGTCCACCCAGGGGGCCAGCTCGGGATCAAAGGCGTAGGGCATGTGATGTCGACTTCCCTCGGCTGGTCTTTCGAACCCGGGGCCCGACCGCAACCGATTGCCTGGTCGGCCGACGTCCACCGGCGGCACCACCCACCGGGCAGGATGGCTGCCCCGCCGTCCACGGGTGGGACCGCCGACCGGCGAGGACGCTGCCCCCGCCGGTCGGCCGAATGCGGTCCGGGTCAGACGGTCGTGCAGGCGCTGCCGCTCAGCGTGAACGCGCTCGGAGCGGTGTTGGTCGCGCCCTTGGTAGCGATGAAGCCGACGGTGACCGACCCGGCGGCGGGGATGGTGGAGGTGTAGGACGCCGGGGTGACGCTCACCGCGGCGCCGGTCTGGGTGGGTGTGCCGCCCCACATGTTGGAGACGGTCTGACCGTTGGCGAAGGAGAAGCCCAGCGTCCAGCCCTTGATCGCGGCCGTCCCGGTGTTGCGGATGGTGATCTCGCCCTGGAAGCCGCCCTGCCAGTCGCCGACGACGCGGTAGCCGACGGAGCAGGTGCCGGCGGGGGTGTCGCCGGTGGTGACGTTCACCGTGGCGGAACGGGAGGAACGGTTGCCTGCCGCGTCACGGGCGTAGACGGCGAAGGTGTACGTCGTCTTGGCGGTGAGGCCGGACAGCGTGACCGAGTTGGTGGTGGAGGCGGCGACCTTCGTCTCGGTGCCGCCGCTGATCCGCACCACGTCGTAGCCGGCGACGCCCACATTGTCGGTCGAGGCGGCCCATCCGAGGTTCGCCGAGGTGGCCGTGACGGCGGAGGCGGTCGGGGTGCCGGGGGCGGTGGGCGCCTGGGTGTCACCCGGGGTGCCGCCGTAGATCGTCGCCTCCTTGGACGTCTGGGCGATGCCGTTGACGCCGTGGAAGATGCGCTGTCCCCAGGCGCTCAGCCGACTGGGGTCGAAGTCGATCGACAGGTCGAGGATCGGGTCGGTGTTGCCGCTCCAGGACCAGGCGAGGTAGCCGAGGTCGAGCTGCTCGGCGGTGGCCAGCATCGTGTCCTCGTCCGGGTCGCCCCACTGGTCGGCGGGACCGCCGAACTCGCCGATGACGAGCGGGAGTTTGGCGGTGACGAAGGCGTTGAGGTAGTCGGTGACCTCCGCCGCGGTGTCGAAGACGCTGTACATGTGGATCGAGAAGATCAGATTGCCGGTGGTGTCGGCGGCGTACACGGACCGGGCGTTGGCGCGCATCACGCCCTGCCAGTCCTGGCCCCAGTTGGGGGCGTCCACCATGATCGTGTGCTCGAAGCCGGCAGCGCGCATCTTCTTGATCGCGGCGATGGTGGGATCGGTCCAGCCCGCCGGGTCGGTGTTGCCCCAGGGCTCGTTGCCGATGTTGATGATGACGTAGTTCTCCTGGCCCGCGAGCACGTTCTTCAGGCCGATCCAGTAATCGGCCGCCTGGTCGAGGGTGCCGGCGGCGGCATCCTCGCCGTACCCGGTGGTGTCGTGGACCTCCAGGACACAGATGAGCCGGTTGGCCTTGCACTGGTTGACAACGTTGGCAACGTCCGCGGCGCTGTTGGCGCTCCAGCGGTCCCCGTCGGCGAGGACGACGCGGACCGTGTTGGCGCCGAGTGCCTTGACGTCGGCCAGTGACTGCAGTTCACCCGGGTACCAGGTGTGGGCGTGGTTGACGCCGCGCATCACGAAGTCGTTGCCGTTGCCCTCGACCAGCCTGCCGTTGCTGATGTGCAGGCCGGTGGCCTGGGTGCCCGGCGGCTCGGCCTGCGCCTGGGCGGCGGCGGGACACAGGGCGCCCACCACGACGAGGCCGAGGAGGACGGTCACCAGACGGGCCAGGAGACTCTTTGTCGTCGTGCTTCTTGTTCTTCTCACTGCGACTCCAGGGAGTGAGCGCCAAGAAACTCAGGCTCGGGAAGGGGATTGAGGGTGGGAGCGCTCCCATAAAGCCATCACGTCAAGTACACGTCAATAGAAAGCGCATGCGCAGTTCAAGCCCGGCCTCGTCGACGACACTCGATCAGGAGCAACACTCCTCGCCCGCGTGCTGCTCCAGCTGCGATGCCGCGTCGAGCCGGCAGAAACAGGAAGCCGCGATCGGTACGTCCGCCAGCGCGACGGCGATCTTCAGCTGCTGCGCCACGATCCGTGCCTCGCCCGCCTTGCCGAGCCGGACCAGGCACTCGTGGAAGCCGTGCAACGCCCATACGTTGCCGGGGTGTTGGACAGCACGCGGAAGGGTGTCGTCGAGCCCCAGGTCGGCCCGGTAGACGGCCTCGGCCGCCACCACCCGCCCCTGCTCCAGGAGCAGTGCGCCGTACGCGTGCCGGGTGGGTTGCATCCAGCCCCACGGCTCGTCGTAGGGCAGGTTGTCGTCGAGGGCGATGGACCGCTCCAGCGCGGCGAAGGCGGTGTCGACGTTGCCCTTGCGGTATTCGAGTTCGCCGTCGAGCATCGCCGACGCGATGGCGAGGATGTCGGCGCAGGTGTTGTTGAACAGCGTGCGGGTCTCCTGCACCCGCGCCGCCGCCGCCCGGAACGACCGGCGTTCAGCCTCGGCCTCCTCGACCCGGCCGGTGGCCGAAAGCGCGACGCCACGGGCGTAGTGGAGCATCGCGGTCGTGACGCTGTACAGCTCCGGGTCGGTGGGCAGGGGCAGTCGGAGGATGTCGGACCAGCGGCCGAAGCGGATGAGCACGTGGACCCGCATGGCGAGGAAGCCCTCCAGCCAGTCGGCCATGGGCGGGCTCTGCACGCGGAGCAGCTCCTCCGGGATGGAGGCCTCCAGCTCCGCGGCGGTGTCCAGGGCGACGCGGGACTGGCCGAGGAACATGGCACCGTAGATCTTGAAGTGGTAGTCGTGCGAGCGGTACAGGGTGTAGAAGTTCATCGCCCCGGCCCGCGCGCGGAACTTCTCGTCGGCGACGATCGCGGCACTGTTGTCCGAGACGACCCGCCGGTAGTCGCCGCACAGGACGTCCAGGTGTGTGGGCATGTGCTGGAGATGACCGGCGTCGGGGACCAGTCCGCGCAGCCGGTCGGCGACCGGCAGGGCCACCTCGGGAGTCGGGGACATCTCCATCAGGTGGATGTAGAAGTGCAGGACACCCGGGTGCGACAGGCCCTCGTCCGTGGCGACCGCCCGGTCGAGCACGGCCTTGGCCTCCAGCGTGCGGGCACCCTCCTCCGGCTCACCCGTTCTGAGGTTCCACAACCGCCAGGGCGTCAGGTTCATCAGGGCGTCGGCGTACAGGGCGGCCACGTCGAGGTCGTCCGGGGCGAGTTCGTGGACAGCGCGCATGCGGTCGGCGTACGGCGCGTTCCACACCGAGCAGTCCTCGACGGCCCGCGCCTGCGGGTAGCGGGCGCACAGCGCGTCGATCAGCGCCCGCTCGACGGGGGTGGCCCTGGCCTGCGCCTTCTCGTGCGCGCGTGCCACCGCGGCATGGGTGCGCTCGACGGTCCGCACGAGATCCTCGCCGTCGAAGAACTCCCACGGCTTGTTGTAGTTGGGGCCGAGTGCGTACGCGAGGCCCCAGTACGCCATGGCGCAGTCGGGGTCGGCCGCGGCGGCGGCCTCGAAGCAGGCGACGGCCTCCTCGTGATGGAAGCCGTACGTCCACACCAGCCCCCGGTCGAACCAGAGTTGGGCCTCCGGGGACGTCGTGGTGACGGAACGGGTGTGGGTGCCGAGGTCGTAGTCGTACTGCATGCGATCCCCTTGCCGGCGCGCTGAGAACCGTGACGTTACCGGGTGTTTTGCACCCGACACACCGAACGGTCGGGAACGTCAGCGGTGTTCGGGGGGCGCCCGATCCGCGATCGAGGTACGAGGGGCCGGGTTTCGCCGGCCGTGGGGGGCGGGGGTGAGGTCGTGGTCGACCGCCCGGATCACCCCGGTGGCCACGCCACGCCTCCCGATCTTGTCGATCAGCCCCTGGGCGTGGGCGCCCTCGCGGTGGGCGAGGCTGCCACGGCGGTCCTCCTCGGCGAAGGTCACGGGGTGCACGGCGGCGTCTCGCGCGCCCCGGTCTGTCCGCCCGCGTCGCGCGCCCCGACGTCTTACGGAGTGATGACGTACCGGGCCGGTCGGCGGGTTCGGCGCGGTCACGGACCTAGCGTGGCCCCATGCGTGTACTGGTCACCGGCGGTGCCGGATTCATCGGGTCCCATGTCATCGACGCGCTGCGGGCGCACGGGCACGAGCCGGTCCTCTACGACGTGCGGGAGGACCCCACCGCCGACGTACGTGACCCCGCGGCCGTCGCCCGTGCGCTGGCGGGCGTGGACGCGGTCTGTCACCAGGCGGCGATGGTGGGGCTCGGAAACGGCGTCGCGGACGCGGCGGACTACGTCTCCCACAATGACCTCGGCACCGCCGTCCTGCTCACCGCCATGGCCGACGCGGGCGTCCGGCGCCTGGTACTGGCCGGGTCGATGGTCGTGTACGGGGAGGGCCGGTACGCGTGTCCCCGGCACGGCGTGGTGCGGCCGGGACCGCGGGTCGTCGCCGACCTGTCCGCGGGCCGCTTCGAGCCGCCCTGCCCCCGCTGCGGGGCCGACCTCTCCCCCGGGCTGGTCGGGGAGGACGCTCCCGTGGACCCTCGCAACGTCTACGCCACGACCAAGCTCGCCCAGGAGCACCTGGCCACCGCCTGGGCTCGGGTGACCGGCGGTCAGGCCGTGTCGCTGCGGTACCACAACGTGTACGGCCCTCGCATGCCGCGCGACACCCCGTACGCCGGCGTCGCCTCCTTCTTCCGGTCCGCGCTGGCCCGGGGTGAGGCGCCGCGCGTCTTCGAGGACGGCCGGCAGCTGCGGGACTTCGTGCACGTACGGGACGTCGCCGCCGCCAACGTGGCCGCGCTGGAGAACGGCGGGCCGACCGGTGCGCTCACGGTGTACAACACCGGCAGCGGCGAGCCGCGCACCGTGGGCGACATGGCGCGGGCCCTCGCCACCGCGACCGGCGGATCCGAACCCGTGGTCACCGGTGAGTACCGGCTCGGGGACGTCCGGCACATCACCGCGGACTCCGCACGGCTACGGGCCGAACTGGGCTGGAAACCCCAGGTCCGCTTCGAGGACGGCATGCGGGAGTTCGCCGAGGAGTGACCGCGGGAGGCAGGCGTGGCCGGGGCGGCGTGACGCCCGAACACCGTGCGGGCAGGCCCCGGGCCGGACACCGCGGGCCCCACACGGGTCGCCGCACGCCCCCATGGCCGTACCGGCAAGCCGACCTCAGCCGCACCGCACCACCAACCCACGCCCCACCCCGCCCGCCGCGCCGGCACGCCCCTGACCGCCCGCACGGCCCACCCGCGTCGCCGCACCGCTCCCGCGCACCGCCCCCGTCCGGTCGCCGCTTCACACCGGTGCCACCGGAAGGGTCACCTCGAAGCGGCAGCCCCCCGGGATGTTGCGGACCGTGGCCCGGCCCTGGTGGGCTTCCACGATGCCGCGCACGATGGCGAGGCCGAGACCCGCGCCGGCAGGTGGGGTGCGGGCGTGGGTGCCGCGCCAACCGGTGTCGAAGACGCGGGGCAGGTCCGTCTCGGGGATTCCTCCGCAGCCGTCCGTCACGGACACCACGACGCCGTCCGGCGACAGTTCGGCGGCGACGGCCACCGTGCCGTCGGCGGGGGTGCGGCGGATGGCGTTGACGAGGAGGTTGCCCAGTACCCGGCTCATCTCCTTGCCGTCGACCTCGACCGGCACCGCGTCCACCCGGTCGCCGACCAGCCGTACCCCGTGTTCGCGGGCGAGTGGGTCCGCGCCCGCGAGGGCGTCCCCGATCAGGTCGTAGAGGGAGATCCGGGCGCAGCTCAGGGGCAGGGTGCCGGCGTGGATGCGGGAGAGTTCGAAGAGGTCGGTGACCATGTCGTTGAGGCGCTCGACCTCGGTGCGGATCTGCCTCAGGTAGCGGTCGGGGTCGGTGGCGACGCCGTCCTCCAGCGCCTCGGACATCGCGCGCAGTCCGGCCAGCGGGGTGCGCAGATCGTGCGAGATCCAGGCGACCAGCTCGCGCCGGGAGGTCTCCAACGCCCTCTCCCGGTCGCGGGATTCAGCGAGCTTGGCGCTGGTGACCGCCAACTCCCTGCTGAGCGCCTCCAGTTCGGCGGTGGCGGGCCCGTCGGGGGCGGTAAAGGCACCGCCGTCGCCGAAGGAGCGGGCCGCGCGGGCGAGTTCACGGCTGCGGGCGACGACCCAGCGGCCCAGGATCAGCGCGGTGAGCAGGGAGACCACGGCGGCCATCGCGACGACCATCGTCACGACGCTCAGGTCGTGCGGGGACAGGAACATCGCCTGTGCCACGGCCAGGGTGCCCGCGAGCATCGCGGTCACGGCGACCGCGGCCACCACGGTGAGGGAGGCCGTGAGCGAGCGGCGGCGCAGCAGCCACAGGGTGCCGGCACCGAGGAGTCCGGCCGCGGCCGCGCCGAGGAAGGCGAAGAGGGCGATGAGCAGGGTGTCGCGCATGGTCACTCCCCCTCCGGCTCGAAGCGGTAGCCCACGCCCCACACGGTCTGGATCAACCGGGGCCGGGCCGGGTCGTCCTCGACCTTGCCGCGCAGTCGGCGGACATGGACGGTGACGGTGGACAGGTCGCCGAAGTCCCAGCCCCACACCTCGCGCATCAGGTCCTCGCGGGCGTAGGCCTTGCCAGGGTTGCGCAGGAAGAAGGCGAGCAGATCGAACTCGCGCAGGGTGAGCGCGAGTTCCGCCCCGTCCTTCGTGGCGCGGCGGGCTCCGGCATCGACGGACAGGCCGGCCGAGCCAAGCAGGCGGGTGCCGGTGGGAGGCCGGGTGCGGCGCAGGACCGACTCCACGCGCAGCACGAGTTCGCGCGGGCTGAACGGTTTGGTGACGTAGTCGTCGGCCCCGACCTCCAGGCCTAGGATGCGGTCGTCCTCGTCGCCGCGCGCGGTGAGCATGATGACCGGCACCGGCCCCTGGCCGCGCATCCTGCGGCACACCTCCAGGCCGTCCATGCCCGGCAGCATGAGGTCCAGCACCACCAGGTCGGGCCAGTGCGCGGCGGCCCGGTTCAGGGCCGTGGGGCCGTCGTCGGCCCGGTCGACGAGGTACCCGGCCCGGTCGAGGTAGCCGGCGACGATCTCCGCGACCGTGGGGTCGTCGTCGACGACCAGGACCCGTCCGGCCGTGCCGCCGGATGCGTTGGACTGCTGCATGCCTCCAGCCTCGCACCGGGATCGCGCGCGCGTCGGTCCCACGGCCTTCGGGGGCTCGGACGTCCGCGTTTCGTAAGGAGCCGAAGCCCGGTATGCCCGGTTCGCGTTCGTAGGGTGAAAACCGTGACCACCGAAGCGGACGTTGATGTCGTCCTTCCCTGTCTCAACGAGGCCGAGGCGCTCCCCTGGGTGCTGGCCCGTATCCCGTCCGGCTGGCGGGCCCTGGTCGTGGACAACGGCTCCACGGACGGCTCGGCGGACGTCGCCCGCGCGCTCGGCGCGACCGTCGTGCACGAACCGCGCCGGGGTTTCGGCGCCGCCTGCCATGCCGGGCTGACCGCGGCCACCGCGGACGTCGTCTGCTTCTGTGACTGCGACGCCTCCTTGGACCCGGCCCTGCTCGTGCCCTTCGTGGCCGAGGTCCGCGCCGGGACGGCCGACCTGGTGCTCGGCCGCAGGCGGCCGCTCGGCCGGGGTGCGTGGCCCGCGCACGCCCGGGCCGGGAACCTGGTCCTGGCCAGGCTGCTGCGCCGCCGCACCGGCCTGCGACTGCACGACCTGGGGCCGCTGCGGGCCGCCCGCCGCGAGCCGCTGCTTGACCTGGGGCTCACCGACCGCCGCAGCGGCTACCCCTTGCAGATGGTGGTGCGTGCCGCCGACGCGGGCTGGCGGGTCACCGAGCACGACGTGCCCTATCTGCCCCGCACCGGCGCCTCGAAGGTGACGGGCACCTGGCGTGGCACCTGGCAGGCGACCCGGGACATGAGCCGCGTGCTGGGCGAGGGGGCGCCCCGATGACCACCCTTCTCGTCATCGCCAAGGAGCCCCTGCCTGGCCGGGTGAAGACCCGGCTCACCCCGCCGTTCACCCCGCCCCAGGCGGCGGCGCTCGCGGCGGCCTCGCTGACCGACACCCTGCGGGCCGTGGCGGCCACCCCCGCCTCCCGGCGCGTGCTGGTCCTGGAGGGCGTTCCGGGCCCGTGGCTGCCGCCGGGTTTCGACGTCGTACGACAGGGTCCGGGCGGTCTGGACGAGCGGCTCGCCGCAGCCTTCGCGCACTGCTCCGGGCCCGCCCTGCTGATCGGCATGGACACCCCGCAGGTGACGCCGGAGCTGCTGACGGTCGACTTCGCCGGTTGTGACGCGTACTTCGGGGCGGCCGAGGACGGAGGTTTCTGGGCGCTGGGACTGGCCGAGCCCGATCCGGGCCTGCTGCTGGGCGTTCCCATGTCGACGCCGGTCACCGGGGCCGTGCAGCGGCAGCGGCTGGTCGACGCGGGGTTGCGGGTGCGGGATCTGCCGCGGCTGCGGGACGTGGACACCGCGGACGACGCCCACGCGGTCGCGGCGCTGGCCCCGCACGGCCGGTTCGCCGCCCGGCTGGCCCGGTACGCCACGGCGGGGCACCGATGAGCACGACGGCCTGGGCCACGGCCGACCCCTACGCCACCGCCCTGCGCGCCGGCCGTGGCCCGCTGTTCCTGCGCCGCGCCGACGGCTGGCTATTGCCGCTGGAGGTGGAGCGCTGGTGCGCCCGCGCCGACAGGGTCGACCGGGACGTGCTGGACCGCTGCGAGGGCACTGTCCTGGACGTCGGTTGCGGCCCCGGCCGGCTGGTGGCGGAGCTCGCCGCCCGGGGACGTACGGCCCTCGGTATCGACGTCAGCGGCACGGCCGTCGACCACACCGTGCGGCTGGGCGGTCCGGCGCTGCGGCGCTCGGTGTTCGAGCCGCTGCCCGGCGAGGGCCGCTGGGGCACCGTGCTGCTCATGGACGGCAATGTCGGCATCGGCGGCGACCCCGGGGCCCTGCTGCACCGTATGTCCGAACTGCTCGCTCCGGGGGGCCTGTTGATCGCCGAGACCGCGCCGCTGGACATCGACGAGCGGGCCGAGGTGCAGGTCGTGGACGTCGTCCACACCGGGATGACCGGCGGCACCTTCCCCTGGGCGCGGCTCGGCACG
Source organism: Streptomyces sp. NPDC034103 (assembly GCF_055575395.1). Lineage (NCBI taxonomy): Bacteria > Bacillati > Actinomycetota > Actinomycetes > Kitasatosporales > Streptomycetaceae > Streptomyces > Streptomyces sp. NPDC034103. Next base: position 184,620 of record NZ_JBVISS010000004.1, read on the forward strand.
CCGGCCCTGCTCCGGTACGCGGGCCGGGCGGGGTGGCGTGCCGTCGATCAGTGGGCGGCCGGTGCCCGGTGTTTCGTCCTCCTGCGCGACCGCAGGACCAGCAGCAGGGCCGAGACACCGAACAGCGCGGCGGTGATCAGCAGCCAGCGGGCCAGGAAGCCGTCCGGCGAGAGCCCGGTGGCCGACCGGTAACGCCGGGCCGTCATCCCGCTGATCAGCGGGAACCACACGAGGAGCAGCAGCCCCGACAGGGCCGCCGGGACGCGGACGTACATCGCCCAGGTGCGGTGGCTGGCCGCGTCCAGCCCTCGGAGCGCCGCCCGGTCCGCTCCCGCGTACAGCGGCACCAGGACGAGGTCGTGCAGCAGCGCCGCTCCCACCCACCACAGCGCCACGCCGAACCAGTCGTCGGCGAGCAGCCGCACCCCCGCGTAGGCGGCGAGGGCGAACGAGGTGGCGAGCAGCAGGAGGTGGAAGGGGTCGCCGACGGGGATCCGCGGTCGCATCACAGGTCTCCGAAGGTCATCCGGGCCACCCATTTGGTGTTGAGCACACCGGGCGCGGCGGGCACGATGATCCGCGCCGGGTAGCCGTGGTCGGGGGACAGGTCCTCGCCGTTGACGTACAGGGCGAGCAGGGAACGCGGGTCGGCGACCTGGTTGGCGCGCAGCGCCGCGCGGCGGAAGGAGCCGTGCAGTTGGAGGGAGTCCACCAGGACGTCCGGTGAGCCGTCTTCGTGACCCACCAGCGCGGCGAGGTCGCGCAGCCGGACCCCGCGCCACCGCTGGTCGGACGTCGACCAGCCCTCGACGCAGGCGATCGGCAACGCCGCGCTGTGCAAGGGGAGTCGGGCCAGGTCGGCGCGGCTGAGGCGGACGGTTCCGGAGCGTCCCGTCACGGTCAGGCGCCAGGCGTCCGCACCGGTGCGTGCCGCGTCGATCCCGGCGTAGGCGGCCGTCTTGTTGATCTGGAACCCGTTCGGGCCGCTGACGGGGTCGGGGCCGCCGTGGGGTGCGAGCAGAGCGGTGCGCCGCAGCGGGCCGTCGAAGGACTGACCGGCGGTGGTCGTGAACAGCAGCAGCGAACCGCCGCCGACCAGCCCCAGGGCACCTCGGCGCGAGACGGTCGGCGCGGCCGGGCGCGGGGAGACCAACGTGCTTTCCTGCTGCGGGAGTTCGCCCTTTGCCTCGCGCAGTCGGCGCAGATTGCGCAGCGCCGCCGGGGTCTTCAGCACGGCGTGGGCGACGAACGCGGAGAAGAACACCCAGGCGCCGTAGAAGTGCAGGGGGTAGAAGGAGCCCGGGAAGACGTAGTCCAGCTGGATGTTGAGGACGCCCGTCACGAACTCGAACAGTCCGCCGCCGACCAGCAACAGCAGGGAGAGCCGCTCCAGCGCGTGGCTGAGCGAGCGGGCCGGCGGCAGTGTGAACAGCTTCGGCACCACCGACCACAGCTTGGCCAGCAGGACGGGGATCAGGGTGACGCCGAGGGTGACGTGGACCCCCTGGTTGAGGCGGTAGAGCCAGTGCGGACGGGTCGGCCAGGAGAAGAGGTAGAAGCCGAGGAGCCCTTTGTCGGGGGTCTTGTCGTTCACCGCCGCCAGGTTCGGGTTGTAGGCGGCGTACGAGACCAGACCCGTCACGAACAGCACCGTGATCCCGCCGAGGAGCACCACCCCGAGCACGGAGGTCAACCAGGGCCCGCGCAGGGGACTGCGCCAGAAGCCCGGCGAGGAAGGAGACCATGTCATGGCTCGACCGTAGGTCCGCACCGGCACCGGAAAGGGGCCACGACCCATGACGAAACGCTGACGTCCGGCCCGGACGGCGGTATCCGCCCGGTTGCCCGGCCTAGCGTTCCGGTGTGAACCGCGCCCTCCTTCGCGATGTGTACGCCGCCCTGGCCGCCGCGCTGCTCGTCACCGCGGCCGTGCTCGTCGGCCACCGCATCCAGCACGCCCACCACACGCTGTTCGTCGACTGGCCCCCGCTGCTCGCGAACTGGGACCCCCATCTGGGTCCCGGCACCCCGGCCGCCGTCCTGGTGGCGGCGGCGACCGTGGCGTACGGTCCCGCACTGGCCGACCGACTGCCCTGGCGGGCCCTGCTCGTGAGCGCCTGGGGGGCGGCCACGGCCTGGATCCTCTCCCTCGCCCTCGTCGACGGCTGGCACCGGGGCATCGCCGAACAGCTCACCACCCGCCAGGAGTACCTGCGCGTCGTGGACCGCTTCCACGACATCCCGGCCGCGCTGCGCGGCTTCACCGGCCACATCCTTCTCGACTCCCCCGACAACTGGCCCGCCCACGTCGCCGGACACCCCCCGGCCGCCACCCTCACCTTCGTCCTCCTCGACCGGCTCGGCCTGCGGGGCGGCGGCTGGGCGGGCATGTGGTGCGTCCTCGTCGGCGCCACCGCATGTGTGGCGGTGCTCGTCGCCGTCCGCGCGCTGGCCGAGGAGCGGCTCGCGCGGCGGGCGGCACCCTTCCTGGTGCTGGCGCCGGCCGCGGTGTGGATGGGCACCTCGGCGGACGCGTACTTCGCGGCGGTCGCCGCCTGGGCCGTGGCCCTGCTGGCGCTCGCGGTCACGGGACGCTCGCTGTGGTGGGGCGCTGGCTCGGGTCTGCTGTTCGGCCTCACCTGCTATCTCTCCTACGGCCTGACGCTCTTGGCCCTCCTGGGCGCGACGGTCCTGCTGCTCGGCCGGCGGGGCGTGCGGGAGCGGCCGGTGCTGTGGGTGCCGCTGCTCGCCGGGCTGGCCGTGGTGCCGGCCGTCTTCACGTTCGCCGGGTTCGACTGGTGGGAGGCGTACCGGCTGCTGGTCACCCGCTATCACCAGGGCGCCGGCGGCATCCGCCCGTACGGCTACTGGGTCTGGGCCAACCTGGCGTGCACGGTGCTGATCACGGGTCTGGCGACGGCGGCGGGGCTGCGGCGGACCGGGGTCGTGCTGATCCGGCGCCGGGGCGGCGGGCGTCTGGCCCTTCTCGTGGCGGCCGCCCTCCTGGCCCTGCTCGCCGCCGACCTGTCCGGCATGAGCAAGGCCGAGACCGAACGGATCTGGCTCCCCTTCGCCATGTGGCTGCTCCCGGCCTGCGCGTTCCTCACCCGTCCGCGCGTCTGGCTGGCCGCGCAGGCGGTGCTCGCCCTGCTGCTGAACCATCTCCTGCGCACCGGCTGGTGACCCGGACCCACCGGGCCGGGCGCCCGAAATCCCGTTGCGACCAGCCGTGCTCTGCCTGGAACCTGTCCCCCATGCCGTACCTCCTGCGCCCGGCCCTCCTCGCCGACGGTCCCGCCATCACCGAACTCCTCAACACCGTCGACGAGATCGAGATCGGCCGCCGCGAGACCGACCTGCCCACCGTGGAGGCCGACCTCAAGCGCCCCGACATCGATCTCGGGCGCGACTCCTGGCTGGCCTTCGACGGGGACCTGCTGGTGGCCTACGGACTGCTGTGGGACGACTCGGGGGCCGAGCGCATCGACATCGACCACTACGTCCTGCCCGACCATCAGGAGGTCGGCGCGCGACTCCTCGACGCCATGCAGACGCGGGCGCTCGAGAAGGCCCGCGCGAACGGGGCAGTCCGGGCCGTGGTGCATCTGCACCTCAACACGCGGCCCACGCTGGACACTTCGGTGATCGAGACCCGGGGCTGGCGGGTCGTGCGCCGCTACCACGTACTGCGACGGGCTCTGGACCCGGCGCAGGATCTCGCCCCGGAGCCGCCCGCCGGGGTGCGGATACGGCCCTGCACCACCGACGCCGACCGCGAGAGCGTCCACCGTCTCTACCAGGCGAGTTTCGCCGAGCACTTCGACTTCCAGCCGCGCACCCACGAGCAGTGGCTGCACGACATCGACGCCGGGGCCCTCGACTGGTCCCTGGTGTGGATCGCCGGCACCGAGGAGACGGGGGACGCCGGGTTCCTGATCTCCCGCGACGACCGCGAGGCCATGGGGTGGATCCGCAGCATCGGAGTGCTCCGTGAGGCCCGGGGGCGGGGACTGGGCGGACTGCTGCTGCGGCACGCCTTCGCCGTGTTCGCCGGGCGGGGGCGGGACACGGTGGGGCTGGGCGTGGACACGGCCAACGCCACGGGCGCTCCGGAGCTGTACGGGCGTAACGGGATGACGCTGCACTACGCCGTGGACACCTGGGAGGTCGTGCTCGACTGAGCGCGGCACGCGGGCACGTGGCCCACGCACTGGCCCCGCACGGCAGGCAGGAGGGTGACGACAGGGCCCAGTGCCGCGGCAGGCAGCGTTGGCCCCGACGCGACGCCCGGCACACCCATTGACGGGCGAACGTTGCCTGCCGCGGCACTACCGTGCGGGTATGTCGGATTCCTCGGTGCGGCGCTTCTACGACGAACTCGCCGCCGACTACCACCTGATCTTCGCGGACTGGGACGCGAGCATGGCGCACCAGGCGGCGGTGCTGGACTCGCTCCTGCGCCGTCATCCGGGTCCCGGCCCACGGCGTGTGCTCGACTGCTCCTGCGGCATCGGCACCCAGGCGATCGGACTGGCCCGGGCCGGGCACCGCGTGATCGGCGGCGACCTGAGTGGCCGGGCCGCCGCACGCGCCGCGACCGAGGCCGCCGCGCGGGGGCTCGAACTTCCGGTCGTCGTCGCGGACATGCGGCACCTCCCCTTCGCCGACGGCGCGTTCGACGTGGTCCTCGCCGCCGACAACTCGTTGCCGCACCTGCTCCGCGAGCAGGACATCGGCACGGCGTTGCGGAGCATGCGACGGGTGCTGTGCGAGGACGGGCTGCTGGTGCTGACCGTCCGGGACTACGACGAGATCCTCGCGGTCCGGCCCCCGGCGCCACCGCCCCAGATCGCGGAGACCCCCGAGGGCCGGGTCATCACCCTTCAGCTGTGGCACTGGCACGACGACGGCGAACGCTACGACCTGGAGCACCTGCAACTGATCCCCGCGGGCGACACCTGGACGGTCCGCACCCGCCGGACCACCTACTGGGCGCTGACCCGCGCCGAGCTCACGCGCTTCGTCGGCACGGCCGGGTTCACCGACGTCACCTGGCACACCCCGGACTCCACCGGGTTCTATCAGCCGGTGCTCACCGCGCGGCGGGCCAGCAGATAGGCGCGGCGGGTCTCCACCTCGTGGGGGTAGTGGGTGCGCTCCAGACGCATCTCCACGGTGAACCCGGCCGCCTCCAGCACCCCGGCGATGTGCGCGGGGTCCAGGAAGCGGAAGTCGACGTCCACCTCGTGCCCCCACCACTCGTCCAGGTGCCGGACCTCCTCGCCGATGTGGAAGGAGAGCAGCGCCAGACCCGAGGGGCGCAGGACCCGTGCCATCTCCGCGAAGGCGCGGTGCAGTTCGGCGGGGTCGAGGTGAATGATCGTGTAGAGGGCGGTCACCGCCCCGAACTCGGCGTCCGCGGCGGGCAGTTCCAGCAGGTCCCCCTCGCGGAACTCCACCCGCGGGAACCGGCGCTGCCCTTCCGCGACCATGCCCGGCGACAGATCGATCCCGACGGTGCGCGCGCCCTGCTCGGCGAGGCGGTCCGCCACATGACCGGGCCCGCAGCCCAGGTCGCCGATCACGGTCCCTTCTTCCGTCTGCTCCAGCAGGGCCGTGAGCAGCGCCTTGTCGAGCGGCTTGTCGTCGAGTTCGGCATGCAGACGGTTCGCGTACTCCTCGGCGACGGTGTCGTAGCTGCGGCGGACGGAGTCGTGCTGCGCGTGATCACCCATGGGGCCAGCATGGCATGAGCACCCTCGGGCGGTCCCGGTCAGGTCATGAGCCCGGCGGCAAGGCCGGCGCCCAGTTCCCAGCAGGCCTCGACCGCGGCCTTGTCGGGCTCCCCGGTCACGGTCACGGCGTTCGCGGCGCGCCGCCAGCCGAGTCCCGTCGTGACCGACTCGATGCCCCGCACCGCGCCGGTGACGTCGTTGCCGCCGTGCACGTAGTAGCCGAAGGGCCGGCCCCGCGTCTCGTCCAGGCACGGGTAGTAGACCTGGTCGAAGAAGTGCTTCAGGGCGCCGGACATGTACCCGAGGTTCGCCGGGGTGCCCAGCAGGTAGCCGTCGGCGGCCAGTACGTCGGACGCGGTGGCCGCCAGCGCGGCCCGCCGCACGACCTGGACGTCCTCGATCTCCGGCGCCGTGGCACCGGAGACGACGGCCTCCAGCATCGCCTGGCAGTGGGGGGAGGGGGTGTGATGCACGATCAGCAAGGTAGCCACACCCGAACCCTGCCGCCGGTCCCCCGTCCCGCGCAAACCGTGACTACTTCTTGAGTTCTCCGGTGAAGATGGAGGTCTCGGACTCGTAGTCGGGGGCCACCTCGATCTGGAGGAACGTCTCCCCCTTGGGCAGTTCGCAGCCCCAGGGCACGGAGAGCGAGCGGCCGGCGAGGATGCTGGTGTCGGGCAGGCCGTCGAGCCCGTCGTCGTAGACGGACTCGCCCTCCTTGCCCTCGTCGCCGTAGGCGCAGTTGACCGTCATCATGCCGGCGTCGACCTTCTTGCCGGACTTGTTGACGATCTTGATGGTGAACTTGGCGTACGGGGTGTTCTCGGGCGAGGCGTAGTCGCTGGAGACCGCGCGGGACAGCTTCGACAGGCTGATCTCGACGTCGTTGTCGTAGACGATCGTGTCGGCGAAGCCGTAGGACTCGTCGCCCGCCTCGTCGGTGGGCTCCTCGGACGCGGTGTCCGCGACCGTGTCCTCGGCGTCGGCCGGCACCGTCGTGGTGACCGTGACGGTCGGTGCCGCCTCGGCCTTGCCGTCGCCGTCCCCGGTGACGCTCGCGGTGACGGCGGCGGCGAGGACCGCGGCCACCACCGCGGCAGCGGCGGCCACGAGGACCGTGTTGGTCTTCCTGGGCGGCTGCGGCGGCGGATAACCGGGCGCGGGCGGCGGGGTGTAGCCCGGCATGGGCGGTGGCGTGTTGTCGTGACTCATGGTCCCCCCAGGGATGGTGCTGTTGAGTGCTCAATGATCACTCGGAAGACTCCCTGGGTGACATCGCCGTGATGAAACCGTGTTGCCGACGGGAAAGGGCACGGCGCTGATGGCGGGGTCCGTCACTCCGTCCGCAGCGCCGTCGCCGTACGTGCCCGGGCCGCCCATCCCGCCGGGAGCGCGGCGCCCAGGAGGGCGATGGCGACGCCGGCCAGTGCGAGCAGGACGAGTTCGAGGGTGCCGAAGACGTCCAGGACGGATGACGGGAGCCCGGTCCCGACGGCCTCGCCCATCTCCGGCAGCACCAGGCCGTGCAGCGCGTATCCGACCGGTACGCCGACGAGGGCGCCGAGCACGCCGATCCCGGCCACCGACGCGAGCACCAGACTCACGGTCTGCCGCGGCGACATCCCGAGCGCCTTGCACACGCCGAGGTCGTGGACGCGTTCGCGGGTGTCCAGGACCACGGAGTTGAGCACTCCGAGCCCGGCCACGGAGACGAGCATCAGGCTGAGCAGCGCCGCCATCGTGTCGATGAGGACGAGGAGGTTGTCCTGCTCGGAGGGCGAGTTGGCGAAGGCCTCACCCCCGAGGGGCCGTACGACCGCGGCGAGTTTCTCGGCGTACGCGCTCGCGGAGACACCGTCCCGCACCTCCACGCTGAACGCCCTGGCGACGGCGTGCGGGAAGTCGGTGAGACCGGCGTAGATCTCCAGGTTCTCGTCGGAGGTCTCGAAGGCCTCGCCCACGATCCTCAGGGTGGCGGTGTCCTCGCCCGTGCTCACCCGGACGGTGTCGCCGATCCCGGTGCCGGTGACGTCGAGGAAGCGGGAGGGCACGACGATCTGGCCGGGGCCGTCGATCCAGTGGCCCGAGATCATCTCGTAGGCGCTGGAGCTGGAGGCGCCCTCGTAGAGGCTGAGCTCGACGGTGCCGGAGACACCGGGCACGGTGGCCTCCTCCTGGGTCATGCCGTAGTACGCGGCCGTCCCCTGCTGCGCCTCGATGGCGGCCCTCAGCTTCACGGGGTCGGCCGGCGCGGGCTGGGCGGTGTTCTCCGCGGGCACGTGCTCGCCCCCGGCGATACTGGGTCCGCCGCCGAACACGCTGACATCGGTGCGGCTCTCGGGGTCCAGTGCCGAGCTCACCGCGTTCAGCGAGGAGACCAGGCCGAGCGTGAAGGTCGCCGCGACCGTCCCGAAGGCCACCGCGAGGACCATCGCCAGGGTGCGCACCGGGTGGGCGAAGGGGCTGGCGAGGCCGTACGTCACCGCGCGGGGCAACGGCAGCCGCCCCGCGGCCCGGTGTGCCCACTGCCCGCGTCCGGTGCGGGGCGCCCGGCCGACGGCGATGGCCTCGACGGTGCGCAGCCGCCCGGCCCGCAGCGCGGGCACCAGTGCCGCGACCCCGACGACGAGCAGCGTGCCCGCCACCACGAGGACGTCCACCCACCACGCGACCGACAGCGAGGCACTGCCGTAGATCGTCTCGGTGTCCTCCAGGAGCGGCAGGGCCATGAGGTTGCCCAGGACGACGCCGAGGGCGATGCCGACGGCGGCCGGGAGGAGAGCCTGGGCGACGTAGGCGCGGACGACTTCGCGCGGGGTGAAGCCGATGGCCTTCAGGATGCCGATCCTGCGCAGGCTGGTGCCGACCGCGCCGCTGATGACGCTGCCCACGATGATGACCGACATGACGATGCCGAGCACCCCGAACGCGACCAGGAACGGGATGGTGGGTGCCGCGTTCTGGTCGGCGGCCCGCTTGGTGTCCAGGTAGGACCGCGTGCCGAGGAGGCCTTGGGAGGGGACGGCGGCGGCCAGCTTGTCGCGACCGGCGGCGATGTCGCCCTTGGTGTCCGCGTCCTGGAGGCGATACAGCATCTGGCTCGTGACCGGAGTGTCCTCGGAGAGAGCCGTGACCTGGCCGGGTGTCGCCCAGGCGTCGGCGGTCCTGCCCACGGAGAGCGCGAAACCGACGACGGTCAGCGCCGGGCTGCCCGCGGCGTCCGAGGTCTTCAGCGTGGACCCGAGGGCGAAGGCGGGACCCTCGTAACCGGCCGACAGCACGATCTCACCGGGTTTCGTCGACCAGCGCCCGGACTTCAGCTCCAGCCGGTCGACCTCGGTGTCCGGGTCGGACCGGCCGACCAAGGTCATCGCCGGGGTCTGCCGGCCCTGGTCGTCGAGCGCGTGGATCGTGGTGGCGGGGTACGGCCCGGCGGTGGCGGTGACGCCGTCCAGCCCTCTCGTGGCCTTCAGTTGGGCGGCGCTCGCCTTCCCCGGGTCGAACTCGGCGGTGAGATGGGCCCCGTTCTGCCGGGCGAAGGCGTGGTCGAAGGGGGCGTCGGCGGCGACCATGAGGGATCCCGCGACCACGGCCGAGGCGACGGCCATCATCGTGGCCAGGGCGATGACGACGGTCTGCACCCGCCGCCGGCTCACCCCCGACCGTACGACCTGGGTGAGGGCGCTCATCGGACGGCCTCCGCGCGGGTGTCGAGGGCGAGGTGACCGTCGACCAGGTGGATCGTGCGGCTCGCGCACGCCTCGGCTAGGGCGAGGTCGTGGGTGACGAGCACGATGGTCTGGCCGCCGCGGTGCAGGTCGACGAGGAGGTCCCGGACGTCCTGGCCCGAGGCGCTGTCGAGGGCCCCGGTCGGCTCGTCGGCCAGCAGCAGCGCGGGACGGTTGACCAACGCCCGTGCCACCGCGACCCGTTGACGCTCGCCGCCGGAGAGCCGGCCCGGGTAGGCGCGGGCGTGCTTCTGGATGCCCAGCACCTCCATCAACTCCTCGGCGCGGGAGGCTGCCGTACGCCGGTCGGTGCCGGTCAGTTGGGCGGGGAGCTGGATGTTGTCGGCGACGGTGAGGTCGTCGAGCAGGTTGAAGAACTGGAAGACCATACCGATCCGTTCCCGCCGGAACCGGGCCAGCGCGTGCTCGCTCAACCGGTCGACGCGCTCGCCGGCCACGGTCACGGTGCCCGTGGTGGGCTTGTCGAGGCCCGCGACGAGGTTCAGAAGCGTGGACTTGCCGCTGCCGGAGGGGCCGGTGACGGCGAGGGCCTCGCCCTGGGCGACGCCGAGGTCGATCGGTCCGAGCGCGGGGGCGCCCGTGGGGTCGTAGCGCTTGGCCACGCCCGTCAGCGCGATCACATCAGTCATGGGGAGGGGTCCTCGCGGTCGAAGGGGCTCGGGCTCAGCGAAAGCTAAGGGCGGGGGCCTGTCCGCCGCGTCGCCCGGGGCACCGACATGCGGCCCTTCCCGCGGAGGAGCCGATCGCGGGGTCGTCCTCACGACGTACGCCTTCAGGACGGTCCCTCGACCGCGCAGACGGACGCGCTCGCCGTGAGAGGGGCAGCACAATGTGGCGATGGAGACCATGAACCGTTGGCTGCGTCAGGTGCGGGCGGCGCTGCGGCCGGAGCCCCGGCGTGCCCCGCTGTCGCGGCGTGCGGTCCGGGGCGACGTCGCCCTGGCGGTGGTGCTGACCGTGGTCGCGCTGGTCGTGGCGGCGCGCTATCCCGGGGACGGTCCGGCGAGCCTCGGCAAGGTGACGTACGGCGTGCCGGAGCCGCCTCGCCCGCCGGTGCCTCCGGGCCCGGGCTTCGTGAGGACCGAGCCGCAGTCCGCGTCCTGGCCGCTGGTCGTGCTGTCGGCGCTGCCCCTGGCCGCGCGGCGCACGTACCCGCTCGCCGCGTTCGCGATGCTGATGCTCGCGGTGCTGGCCATCGGTGACGACGCCTCCTGGATCAATGTGCTGACCTGCGTGATCGCCGCGTACAGCGCCGTCATGCACAGCCGCCACCGGACGGTGGCGACCGTCGCGATGGTCGTCGCGGCGGCGCTGGCAGGCTTCGCGTTCCGGGAGACCGAACCCATCCTGCCGGGCTGGTCGAGCCCCGCCGTGGTGCTGTTGATCGCCGGAGTCACGGCGGGTCTCGTCCGCTACTGGCGACGCCGGCTGACCGCCGACCGTGAGCAGCTCGCGCGGCTCCAGCAGGACCAGGAGGCGGCCATGCGCCGGGCCGTGGAGGAGGAACGGGCGCGTATCGCCGCCGAGTTGCATGATGTCGTGACCCACAATGTGAGCGTGATGGTCATTCAGGCGGGGGCGGCACGCAAGGTGATGGACGTGGCGCCGGAGCGCTCCCGACAGGCGCTGCTGGCGGTGGAGGCGGGCGGCCGGGCGGCGATGGCCGAACTGCGCCATGTGATGGGCCTGTTGGCGGCCCCGGACGTCGAGCAGCCGGACGCCCTGGAGCCCCAGCCCGGTCTCGGGCAACTGGGCGCGCTGATCGAGCGGGTCCGCGCCGCGGGCACACCGGTCGGGGTCGCGGTGTCGCTCCCGCCGGACCCGTTGCCGCCGGGCATCGACCTGACGGCCTACCGCGTGGTGCAGGAGGCGCTGACCAACACCATCAAACACGCGCCCGGCGCGGACGCCTCGGTCATGATCGGATACGCCGAGGAGGTCCTCCAGATCGAGGTCACCGACACCGGCGCCGTCCGCGACGCCGCCCGGGCGGACGGCAACGGCCGCGGCCTGATCGGACTGCGGGAGCGACTGGCGCTCTACGGCGGCGAGTTGACGGCCGGACCGACCCTCGCCGGCGGCTACCGCGTCAAGGCGCACCTCCCGTGGCGGGCGGCATGAACGGGTCAGACGGCATGAGCGGACCGGGCGGCACGAACGGGCATGGCGGCATGAGCGGACCGGGCGGCACGAACGGGCATGGCGGCATGAGCGGACCGGTGCTGCGCGCCGTCATCGCCGACGACCAGGCGCTCGTACGCACCGGGTTCGGAATGATCCTCGCCGCGGACGGCATCGAGGTCACCGCCGAGGCCGCCGACGGGGCGGAGGCGGTCGCCGCGGCCCGCCGCACCCGGCCCGACGTGGTCCTGATGGACATCCGGATGCCGAACATGGACGGCATCGAGGCCACCCGCCGCATCATCGCCGACGACGGCGCCGCGGGCACCCGGGTCATCATCCTGACCACCTACGACCTCGACCACTACGTGTACGACGCGCTCAGCGCGGGCGCCAGCGGCTTCCTGCTCAAGGACGTCACACCGGAGCACCTGGTGGCCGCCGTACGCCTGGTGCAGTCCGGGGACGCCCTGCTCGCGCCGGCCATCACCCGCCGGCTGATCGAGCGCTTCGCCCACCGCGAGGAGGCCCGCCCGGCGGCCGGACTCCGGCGCGACCTGTCCGAGCTCACCCCGCGTGAGACGGAGGTGCTGCGCCTGCTCGCGACGGGGCTGAGCAACGCCGAGCTCGCCGACCGCCTCTTCCTCAGCCCCACGACGGTCAAGACCCACATCGGACGCATCCTGTCCAAGCTGGACCTGCGCGACCGGGTCCAGGCGGTCGTCCTCGCCTACGAGACCGGGCTGATCACCCCGGGCGGAGCGGACTGAGGACCGCGGGACGTCCTCGCGGACGGAGCATTACATACAGGACGTCCTCGCGGGCCGAAAACCACAGGACGTCCTCGCCGCGTCCGGTTACCGTTGATCCATGGAGGTCAACGAGCACACCCACACCGCAGCCGCGCGAGCGACCAGCTCCCCGGCTGCCGACGCCTGACCTCACCTCACCCCTCCCGGCGGCCGGAAACGGACCGTCGGTTCAGTGCGCGCTCTTCCCCGCTGTCCCCGCGGTCCCTCTCCGGTCCCCCGACCCGAAGGAAGACCGCCATGAACACGGACCAGATCCTGCGCACCTTCACGGACTTCTATGTCGAGCGCGGACACCACCTCATCACCGGTGGCACCCTCCTGCCGCCGCCCTCGGACCCGGTGCTGTTCACCACGTCCGGCATGCACCCCCTCACCCCGTACCTGGAGGGCCGCCCGCACCCCCGAGGCCGACGCCTGGTCAACGTCCAGCGCTGTCTGCGCACCACCGACCTCGACGAGGTCGGGGACTCCACCCATCTGACGGTCTTCGAGATGCTCGGCTCCTGGTCGCTCGGCGACTACGGCCATCCGCAGAGTCTGCGCTGGGGGTACGAGCTGCTGCGCGACGGCTTCGGCGTTCCGCACGGGCAGCTGTACGTCACGGTCTTCGGCGGGGACGAACAGGTCGGCCCCGACTCCGAATCCCTGGACACCTGGCGGGAGTTGGGCGTGCCGGTCGAGCGGACCCGCGAGGACAACTGGTGGTCCAACGGCCCCGTCGGCCCGTGCGGCCCCGACTCGGAGATCTTCCTGTGGACCGGCGACACCCCACCGCGGGGCACCCCCACCACCGACCCGCGCTGGGTGGAGGTCTGGAACCACGTCAGCATGCGCTACCGCCGCCACGAGGACGGCGGCCTCACCCCGCTCCCGCAGCCCTCCATCGACACGGGCATGGGCCTGGAACGCCTGGTCACCGTCCTCCAGGGCCATGACTCGGTCTACGACACCGACCTGTTCGAGCCCTGGACGCGCCTGCTCCGACAGCTGTGGGAACTCGACGAGCCGTCGCTGCGCCTGGTCTCGGACCACCTGCGCTCCGGGATCGTCGTGATCGGCGAGGGCGTACGGCCCTCCCCCACCGGCCGCGGCTACGTCCTGCGCCGGCTCGTCCGCCGTACCCTCACCACCCTCTGGCAGCACGACCCCACCCGCACGCTGTCCGATCTGCCACCGGAGCTCGTCGAACACACCCTGGACCGCTTCCGCATGCCCGGCGGTCCCGACCGCGTGCGCGAGGTGCTCCTGGACGAGGAGAGCCGCTTCACCGGACTCCTCGACCGGGGCCGCCGCCTCCTCTCCCGCCCCCGCTACCAAGGGGAGTTGACCGAGCAGGACTACGCCTACCTCCACGACACCCACGGCCTGCCGCGCGACCTGGTCATGAGCCTCCAGGGGCAGAACGGGTAGCCCCGGAAGGGGCGGGCCGACCGCCCTCGGGCACACCGACACGGTCGCGGGCATCCTCTTTCTCGTCGATCAGTGGGCGTCCCGGCGTACGTGGGCCTCGGCCAGGAGGAGGTAGCTGCTCGCCGTCCAGGTGTAGGCGCGGTCCCGCAGGCCCCTGCCGGTGAGGGCGTCGAAGTTCTCGGCGAAGCCGTGCGTCTCGCACAGGGCGCGGAAGCGGGCGCTGATGTCGTCGGCCAGCCGCTGGTGTCCGGCGCGGCGCAGACCGTCCTCGACGAGGACCGTGGCGGGCGCCCAGATCGGGCCGCGCCAGTAGCCGTCGGGCAGGTAGTGCGGTGAGGTGGTCAGTTCGGTGGCCAGGCCGTACGGCGTCAGGTGGGCCTTGATGTGGTCGGCGAGCGTGCTGCCGATCTCGGCGGGCAGGTGCTCGCCCAGCACGATGGGCATCAGGTCGAGCAGGCTCGCGCTGCTCCAGGTGTCCCCGGTGCCGGCGCCCCGGGCGACGAACCGGTCGCCGGCCCAGAGCTCCTCGAACAGTGCCGACTGCGTCTCCTCGGCCAGGCCCGCCCATCTGCGGGACTCCTCCTCCTTGCCCAGTTCCGCCGCCAGGTCCGCGAGTTCGTGCAGTTCCAGGATGAGGAAGGCGGCGAGGTCGGCGGTGACCACCACGCGCTCGGGGTCGAAGGTGGTGGCGTTGTCCCAGCCGCTGTCGTTGCCGTGCTGGTAGTAGGGCAGTCGGTCACCGGGGGCCCGTCGCGCGGTCAGCCAGAAGTCGGCCCAGCGCGCCAACCGGTCGTAGGCCTCGGTGAGTTCGGCTGCGCCGAGTGGTACGGGCAGGCGGCGGCGCAGGTGGCCGAAGGCCCAGCCGTGGATGGGCGGCTTGACGAAGTTGTGCAGGACCTCGGAGTGGGTGACCGAGTCGGGCAGCGCGCCGCTGTCGTCCTGGTGGTCGAAGGGCAGGTGGTACTGGTCCAGCGCCAGTTCGGGGCAACCAGGCGCCAGGGCGAGGGCGTTGAAGCAGTGGTCCCAGCTCCAGACCTTGTCCATCCAGTGCTTGGACATCAGCACGGCGGGCCGGGAGACCAGCCCCGCCGGTCGTACGGTCGCCGACCACACGACGTAGGCGGCGAGTTCGGCGGCCGGCGTGGCGGCCGAGCGCCAGGGGGCCACGGCCTGGACGAAGTCCGCGAACGCGCCCCGCGCGGACGCCACGACGTCGTCGAAACCCGCCGAGGACACGAACGGCGGGCGGGCGGTGTCGAGTTCCTCGATCGCCACCTCCCAGCCGCCGCCCTCCTCGGCCGTCGCACCTGTGCCCTCCCCCGCGGTCACGGTCAGGCCTCGGTCCGCACCGCCCAGCGCCTGGTCCCCGGCGGTGGCGGCCACCGTCCCGGACAGCACGGTGACGCGGTAGCGGCGGCCGGTCTCGTACGACGTGAACACGTGCCCGTCCGAGGCCGGGTCGTGGAAGAAGTACGTGCCGCTGAACGGGGTGAGGGTCCGCGCGGCGGCGGACACCGCGAGGCCCAGCCCGCCGCTCCCCCGCAGCCGGACGGTGTCCGGGGTCTCGTAGGTGAGGTCGACTTGGCCGCTCGCGCCGGTCCAGCGGAGCAGACCCGGGGTGGCCTCGACGCGGGTCTCGGCGCGGACGCCCGTCGCCGGGTCCACGGGGAGCAGTCGCAGCACGGCGTGCATGCCGTTCTGGTGCGAGACGAGGTGCAGGTCCTCGGCGTACGTCTTCTCCGCCACCACGGGCGAGATGTCGAACCAGGAGCCGGACACGCTGAACGGGATGTCGTGGACGGAGAAGGCCGGGCCGGGAGAGGCGGCGGTCATGACGTGCGACTCGTTTCTCGAGCACGGGGACTCGAACAGAGGGAAGGAGGACGGGTCGGTGACGGGGAGAACTCAGTCCTTGACGGCACCGGCGGTCACACCCGCCGCGACATAGCGCTGGGCGAGGACGAGGATGACCGCGGCCGGCAGGGACGCCACGACGGCGGTGGCCATGATGGCGTTCCACTCCTGGTTGTTGTTGCCGATGTAGTGGTAGATGCCGAGCGTGATCGGCTCGTGGGCGCCGCCGTTGACGAGGGTGCTGGCGAGGACGAAGTCGGACCAGGACCACAGGAACGCGAACAGGGAGACGGTGACCACGGCGTTGCGGCTCATCGGCAGGACGACGGACCAGAAGGTGCGCAGGGGCCCCGCGCCGTCGGTCCTGGCCGCCTGGAGGAGTTCGCCGGGGATGCCCGACATGAACGCGGTGAAGATGAGGACCCCGAAGGGCACGGCCAGGGTGGAGTCGGCGACGATCAGCCCGGGGACGGACTGGAGCATGTCCAGCTGGAGGTAGATGGCGTAGAAGCCCATCGCCATGATGATGCCGGGGATCATCTGGGCGGCCAGCAGGACGAAGCTCAGCGCGCCGCCGCCGCGTGGGCGCAGCTTGGCCAGCGCGTATCCGGCGGGTGCGGCGAGGGCCACGGTCAGTGCGACGGTGCCCAGGCCGATGACGAGGCTGGTGCCGAGGTAGGGCAACTGGTCGGCCAGGACGGTGCGGTAGCCCTCCAGGGTGCCGTGGATCGGCAGCAGGTCGGGCGGGCTCTTGCGCATGTCCTGCTCACGGGTGAGGGACACGTTCAGCATCCAGTAGACCGGGAAGAGCATGATCGCGGTCAGGACGACGCCGATCGTGGTCTTTCCCCAGGTGCGCGGGGCGCGACGGTTCATGACAGCGCCTGCTTTCTCTGTACCCGGACGTAGACCAGGCCGAAGACCAGGGCGGCGACCACGAGCAGGTTGCCGACGGCCGCGCCGGGGCCGAATTCGGGCACCAGGTTGCCGAAGCCCAGTTGGTAGGACCAGGTGGCGAAGGTCGTGGACGAGTCCGCGGGACCGCCCTTGGTCATGATCCAGATGATGTCGAAGACCTTGAGCGTGTAGACCAGGCCCAGCAGCAGGGTGATCGCGGACACCGGGCGCAGCAGCGGGAAGGTGATCCGCCAGAAGCGCTGCCAGGCGTTCGCGCCGTCCAGGGCCGCCGCCTCGTACAGCGAGGCCGGGATGGACTGCAGGCCGCTGTAGAGCACGACCAGGTTGAACGGGACGCCGATCCAGATGTTCGCGATGATCACCGAGGTCAGTGACCAGGTCGGCGAGGTCAACCAGTTGACCGGGTCGGCGCCGAGGGCGCCCAACAGGGCGTTGACCACGCCCGATTCGCTGTTCAGCATCCACGACCAGGTGGAGGCCGACACGATCAGCGGCAGCAGCCAGGGCACCAGGAACAGGGCGCGCAGGGTGGCCGAGAGCCGGAAGTGCTGGTTGAAGAAGACCGCCAGCGCCAGGCCGAGGGCGTACTGGAAGGCCAGGCACACGACCGTGAACACCGCGGTGTGGAGCAGGGCGGGGGCGAAGGTCGGGTCGTCGAGGATCGTGCGGTAGTTGGCGAGGCCGGAGAAGGGCGCGTCGCCCTGCACGAAGGAGCGGACCGTGTAGTGGCGCAGGCTCAGGTCGACGTTGCGGTAGAGCGGATAGGCGTAGAAGAGCAGGAGGTAGAGGGTCACCGGGGTGAGGAAGGCCCAGGCGGCCCACTGCGGGGAGCGGGGGCGGAGGCGTGCTCCGGGCGGGGCGGCGGGCGCTTTCCCGCCGGGGCCGGGCACCGGCCGGCGGCGGGGTCGCTCGTGTGTGGTCTGGCTCATCGACGGACCCTGCCGTGTGGTCACTTGACGGCGGACTGGGCGGCGGCGAGCGCGTCCTGGGGAGACTGCGAACCGCTGAGGGCGGACTGGACGGCCTTCCACATCTGCTCCGAGATCTTCGGGTACTTGGTGCCCAGGTCGCCGCTGGTGCGACCCTTGGCCGCCTTGACCGCCTCGACCCACGGCTTCAACTCGGCGTTCGCCGCGACCTGTTTGTCCTGGACCTCGGTGGTGGGGGCGACGTAGGACAGAGTGGTGTCGGTGTCGTAGAGGTTGGCGGTGTTGGTCAGGCAGGCGACCAGCTTCTGCGAGGTGGCGTACCGCTCGGTGTCGCCCTGGACGGGGACGGTGACGAACTCGCCGCCGGTGGGGGCCGCGGCGTTGCCGCCCTTGGCGCCGGGTATCGGGAGCACCCCGTACTCGAAGCCGGCCTTCTTCGCGTTGGCGAGCTGCCAGGTGCCGTTCTCGGCGAAGGCGTAGTCGCCGCCGGCGAACTCCTGCCAGCTGGTCGTCTGGGTGTTGTTGATGACCGAGTTGGGCGCATACCCCTTCTTCAGCCAGTCGGTCCACAGGCGCAGCGCGGCGACGCCCTCGGTGGAGTCGAGGTCGGTCAGCTGGGCGCCGGAGCCCCAGAACCAGGGGAGGAACTGGAAGCTGCCCTCCTCGGTGCCGATCGCGGAGAAGGTGATGCCCTTCTTGCCGGCCTTGTCGACCTTCTCCAGGGCCGCGGTCAGGGAGGCCCAGTCCTTGATGGAGGCGGTGTCGACGCCGGCCTTCTTCAGGATCTCCTTGTTGTAGTAGAGGGCGAGGGTGTTGGCGCCGATCGGGGTGCCGTAGGTCTTGCCGTCGGTCTGGCCGGCCGCCAGCAGGTTGGCGTCCACCGCGGAGGTGTCGAGCTTGTTGTCGTCGGTCGTGGTGAGCACGCCGGCCTCGGCGAGGGTCGACACCACGGGGTTGTCGACGATGAGGACGTCCGCGGAGTTGTCCTGCTGGGCCGCGAGCAGGGCCTTGTTGGACAGGTCGCTGGTGTCGAAGGCGGTCCGCTTGACCTTCACCCCGGCCTCGGTGCCGCAGGAGTCCAGCAGCTTCGCCCACGCCGAGCTCTTGTCGAACTGCGGGTAGGGGTCCCAGATGGTGTAGGTCCCGCTGTCGGCCGCGTCGGACCCGCCGCCGTCCGAGCCGGAGCCACACGCGGTGGCGGTACCGGCGAGAGCCAGGGCGGTGAGGGCGGCGGTGGCCAGACGGCGTCGTCCGGAGAAGCTGTTCATCGCGGGTTTCCTTCGGTTTTCGGCATGCGGGTGCCGAGGCGTCGGCTTGCGAGGAGGTGAGTGTCCGCGTCCCCGGGGAGGGGAGGCGGAAGCGGGCACGGCGAACGGCGCCGTGAGGCGGCTCGCCCTCACGGGGCGTGTGGAACAGGGGTCGTGACGGCGGTCAGGCGGCCGTGTCGGCCGGTGGGAGGGGGCGGTGGCGGTGGCGGTGGGTACGGTCAGGCGGTCCTGTCAGCCCGGACCGGCGGGGGCATGGATACGGTCAGGCGGGACCGGCGGTGGCAGCGGGTGCGTCAGTCGCCGCTCGCTCCCGCCGGGCCGGTGCTGGCCCGCAGGGAGATGGGCGGCGTGAGCAGGTGGTGCCGGGGCGGGGCGTCGGGCTGGTCCAGTCGCTCCACCAGCAACTCCACGGCGAGTCGGCCCAGTTCGGCCGCCGGTACGTCCGCCGCGGTGAGCTGCGGGGTCACCGTCTCCGCCCAGCGGCCGGCCACGACCCCGGTGACGGAGAAGTCGCGCGGCACATGGCGGCCCGCCTGGGCGAGCCCCCGGTACAGGCCGCCCAGGGCGGCCTCGTTCAGGGTGACCAGGGCGGTGGTGGCAGGGTCGTCGTGCAGGATCCGTTCCACACAGTTCTGGCCCGAGGCCGCGTCGTCCCCGCAGCAGTAGCCGCGCACCGTCAGCCCGCGTTCGGCCGCGGCTTTGGTGAAGCCCTCCAGGCCGCGGTGCGCGGACTCGTACCCGGCCCGCAGCAGCTGTTCGGGCCGGTTGACGAAGGCGACCCGGCGGTGGCCGAGGTCCGCCAGGTGGTGGACGCAGGCCGCCGCGAGGGCGGTGTGGTCCAGGCCGACCCACCAGCTGCCCTCGGGATGGGCGGTGCGGCCGATGGTGACGGCGGGGAAGTCCAGCGCGGCCAGGTGATCGACCCGGTCGTCCGCCAGCCTGATCTCCATCAGGATCGCGCCGTCGACCCGCCGCTCCCCCAGCAGCCGCTGGAAGGAACGGTCGCTGTCGACGCCGCTCGGTGAGAGCAGTACGTCGTAGTCGTAGGCCGCCGCGGCCTCGACCACGCTGCCGATGAAGTCCAGCTGCATCCCGGTGTAGTGGTTGCCGGCGGGCGGGAACACCAGGCCGATCGTGCTGGTCCGTCCGTTGGCCAGGGCGCGTGCGCTGGCACTGGGGCGGTATCCGAGCTCGTCGACGACCTGCTGGATCTTCCGGCGCGTGTCCTCCGACACCGGGCGCTTGCCGCTGAGTGCGTAGGACACGGTGCTGCGTGAGACACCGGCCCGCCGGGCGATCTCACCGATGTTCACGGCGACTCCTTGCTGGGCTAGGGGCGAGGACCGGTCGTCGAACCGGTTCGCGTGAAGTGACGGTAGGAAGGGCCGGAGCGGCTGTCAACACCTCGTACGTCATCGAGATTTCCTTGTGCCGGGGGGATTGTCCGGCCGATGCCCCGGTGCTAGCTTGCCGAACCGGTTCGACAGGGACACCCGCGGAGTCACCACAGGGAGCTCCGCAGAGTCATCCTGGCCTGGCCCCGGCGCCCTCGAACCGGTTCGCACTGCCGTTACTCGAGGATTGAGGACGCGATCCATGTCATCCCCCGACAGATCCGCCCGGCGCCGCGCCCCGGCCGCCGTCGCTCTGGCCCTCGGCGCGGGACTGCTCGCCGCGCCCGCCGCACCCGCCCAGGCGGCCGAGGCGCCCCAGCCCACCGCCCGCTACACCTTCGACCAGGACGACCTGGCCTCAGGCCGGATCACCGACAGCTCCGGCAACGGCCTGACGGCGACCCTGGTGAACGGCTCCACCGCCCGCTCCGTCGACGGCACCGGCGGAGGCAGGGCACTGTCCCTGCCCGGCGGGGCGCCCACCTCCGACGGCGCCTATGTCCGCCTGCCCCGCGCGGTGGTCGGCGACGCGACCGACCTGACGGTCTCCGCCCGCGTGAGGTGGAGCGGCGAGAAGTCGGCCTGGCAGCGGATCTTCGATCTGGGCACCAACACCGACAGATACCTCTTCAGCACCCCGTACAACGGCGGCGGGGTGTTCCAGACCTCCGTGACCACCGGCGGTGGCGGCGCGGAGGCGCAGGTCCGCGGGTACGCGATGTTGCCCGCTGAGCAGTGGCGGACGGTGACCGTCACCCTCGACACCGCCGCCGGCCGGCTCACCACCTACCTCGACGGCGCCGCGGTCTCCTCCACCGCCACCTCCATCAAGGCCAGGGAACTGCTGGACGGTTCGGCCACCGCCGCCGGCTACATCGGCAAATCCTTCTGGCCGGACCCGCTGCTCAAGGGCGCGATCGACGACTTCACCGTGTGGCACGCGGCCCTGAGCGCCGAGCAGGTGGCCGGTACGGTCGAGACCGTGCCCACCGCCCAGGACCTCTCGCAGACCTCCTTCGACCTCCGTACGACGGTCGGGACCGCCCCGGCGCTCCCCACCGGTGTGCGTTCCTCGTTCTCCGACGGCTACGACCGTGACACCCCGATCGCCTGGGACTCCGTGCCCTCCGAGAAGTACGCCCGGCCGGGCACCTTCACCGTGGCGGGCACCGCCGCCGGACGAGCCGTGAAGGCGACCGTCACCGTGGTCCGGGAGGGGGCGCTCACCGTCGACCTCGGCTCGGACACCGGCGCCTTCCACGGCGGCGCCTCGGGCACCCTGTACGGCGTGTACGGGCCGGACGTCCCCACCAACAACCTGATCGAGGGCATGGGCCTGCGCACGGTCTCCACGAAGGCGCAGGACGGTCCGCAGCACCCGGGCGCCGACGCGCTGGAGGTGGTGAAGCCGCTGGCCGACTCCACCGACGGTGATGTGTACATCTACATGACCGACATCCACCGCGGCTTCCCGTACCAGTGGCCCGGCGACACCCCCGCCGAGAAGCTGAAGCTGTACGAGGAGAAGATCGCGACGCAGGTCGAGCAGGTGCTGAAGCTGCCGAAGCAGTACCAGGACAACATCGTCTTCGTGCCGTTCAACGAGCCCGAGGGCAACATGTTCGGCACCGGCGAGTGGAGCTACGACAAGGTCAGCTGGCTCAGCGACCCCGCCGCCTACTTCGCCGCCTGGGACTCCGCGTACCGGCTCATCAAGGGCAAGATGCCCGAGGCCCGGATAGCCGGCCCCAACACCAGCGTCCTCTACGACCAGGTCAAGGGCTTCCTCACCCACGCTCTGGCCGCGGGCACCCTCCCGGACGTCATCACCTGGCACGAGCTGAGCCACCCCGAGGCGGTGCGCGAGAGCGTCGCCAAGTACCGGGGCTGGGAGAAGGAGTTGTTCGCGGGCACCGACCACGAGGGCACCCGACTCCCCATCAACATCAACGAGTACGCCTTCAACTACCACACCTCGGTACCGGGCCAGATGATCCAGTGGGTCTCCGCCATCGAGGAGTCCAAGGTCGACGCCGACATCGCGTACTGGAACATCGACGGCAACCTCTCCGACTCGGCCGTGCAGTCCAACCGGGGCAACGGCCAGTGGTGGCTGCTCAACTCGTATGCCTCGATGAGCGGACACACGGTCGAGGTGGCCCCGCCGTTCCCGGGCCAGAACTACACCATGCAGGGCGTGGCCACGCTCGACGAGAAGAAGAAACAGGCGCGGCTGCTCTTCGGCGGCTCCACCGGCAAGGGCCACATCACCTTCGCCGGGGTTCCGAAGAAGCTCTTCGGCAAGCGCGTGCACGCCTGGGTCCGCGAGATCGACTGGAGCGGCCAGGTGGGCGA
This sequence comes from Streptomyces sp. NPDC034103, assembly GCF_055575395.1. Classification (NCBI taxonomy): domain Bacteria; kingdom Bacillati; phylum Actinomycetota; class Actinomycetes; order Kitasatosporales; family Streptomycetaceae; genus Streptomyces; species Streptomyces sp. NPDC034103. Next base: position 207,165 of record NZ_JBVISS010000004.1, read on the forward strand.
CAACTCCGGACCGAAGCTGCTCACCGAGCGGAACCTGGAGGTCGCCGACGACGGCACGGTGACCGTCGACTTCGGTGACGGCACGCTGCCGACGCTGAAGGAGTCGTCGGCGTACGAGATCGTCCTCAGCCCGGCCGGGAAGGCGGCCGGCACGCAGTCGGCGCCGGTGCGCTGGCAGGGTTCCTACGAGGCGGAGGACGCCGCGCACACCGGTTCCGGCTACTCCAGGAACGGCCCGGAGGGCTCGCCGAGCAACGTCTCGAAGTTCTACACCTCGGGCGGCTACGACGTGGGCGGTCTGCGGACCGGCTCCGACGTCACGCTGGACTTCACCGTCGACGTACCCGAGGACGGCACCTACGACCTCAGCGTCTTCGCCAACTCCCTCAACACCTACGACAAGGTGAAGGAGCAGGGCCCCACCAACGTCTTCCTCCGGGTGGACGGCAAGGCCGACAGCGAGCAGGAGTTGCATCTTCCGCTGGGCTACAAGTGGGTGGTGTGGGACCACACCGACACGCAGGTGAAGCTCGCCAAGGGCAAGCACACCCTGACGCTCGCCGCGAAGAGCCTCGACGGCAGGCGCACCACCCGGGGCGACGCCATCGTCGACCGCCTCACGCTGTCCCTGCCCGACGCCTCGGCGGGCACCCAGGTCCATGAGGGTGAGCTGGCCTGGCTGGGCGGCGGGGCGCGGCCGGTCTACGACCTGCCGAAGCGGGCGGCCACCGGCTCGGGCGCCGCCCGTCTGGCGAAGGGGCAGACCGCCACGTTCTGGGTCTACTCCCCCGCCGACCGCGAGGCCACCGTCCGGGTCGACACCCTCGACGGCAGCGGCGCCCTGCTCGCCGTCAACGGGCACGACGTCCGACGCCTGGCCAAGGGCCGCAGCGGCGTCGCGGTCTCCCTCTCCGGCGGTGTCAACAAGGTGACGCTGACCGGTGGTTCGGCCACCACCCTGGTCGACCGTCTCACGGTCACCCCGACCGAGGGCACGCTGCCGGTGCGCACCTACGAGGCCAAGGACGCCACGCTCGCCGGTTCGGCCGCGCTCACCTCCCTGTCCCTGGCGACGGGCGGGACGGCGGTCGACGGCATCGGCGGCGATCCCGGCAACGGCAACACCGCGACCTTCACGGTCACCGCCGACCGGGCCGGCCTGTACGCGCTGCGCATCCGCTACTCCAACCCCGAGCAGTCCGAGGCCACGCACTACAACCCGGACCCGCTCGCCCGGCACGCCGACATCACCGTCAACGGCGGCGAGAAGCGGCGCGTCGGCTTCCCGCACAGCTTCCACCGCAACAACTTCTGGGAGCTGACCGTCCCCGTCCACCTCAAGAAGGGACAGAACAAGGTCGCCTTCTCCGCCGAGGAACTGCCGAACTTCGACGGCGCCACCTACGCCTCGGACACCTTCCCCGGCGTACTGCTCCGCTCGCGCCACGCGCCGCTGATCGACCGGCTCACCGTCGCCCCGTACGCCCGGGAGGTGCGCTGACCTGAGCGCGGGTCCCGTCCGGAGCGCCGGCCGCTTCGGACGGGACCCGCCCCATTTCGCTCGGGGGCCGTCTCGTCAGGACGCCCGTACCTCGGCCGGGGTGTAGAAGTGGGCGCGCACCCGGTGCAGCCACGCCTCCACCGCCGGCTCGTCGGGCCGCTCGGGCAGCGCGGTGGGGGTCTCGTCGAACGCCTTCTCGTAGAAGGCGAGCAGGGGCCGTGCCACCGAGGCGTCGACGGCCACGCGCTCGCCGAACTCCCGGTACTCGTCGGGGTTCTCGACCCGGATGGTGAGGTTCCCGGTGGCGTACAGCTCCAGGCCCTGGTGGCACAGCCGCTTGAGGTGTCGGGCGTGCTTGGCGGTGCGTTTGCGGGTGTCCGCGGAGAAGGAGCCGTCGCCGCGGTTCTCCAGTCGGCGGAACTGCTGCGTGGCGTAGCCGAGATAGGCGTCGCGGACCTTCTTGGCGCTCAGGAACGAGGTGCGCAGGGCGATGAGTTCGTCACCGAGCGGCGTGCGCACCTCGTACAACTCCGCGGGCAGCCAGACGAGTTCCATGGCGGTCGGGTTGCCGCCCAGGGCGAGGCGGCACCACTTGGCGGCCTCGTGCAGGGTGCGGTCCGGGGCCGTGGTCACATGGGACTCCTTCGGCCCGTGCAGACCGTGCAGGCTGTTCGTGGGCGCGGCGAACATGCCGAGACGGTCCACGTCGGAACCCGCGTGGGCGAGCCCGTAGGCCGTGGAGCCGACGATGCCGGACAGCAGTACGTTCGGGACGGTCACGTCGGCCACCTTTCGGGTCGGGGTCGTGGTCCCCCATTGTGCTGACCTGCGCGAATGCCGTCACCGGGTTTTTCGGGGGCCCGGACCGACCGACGGGACGCCCGCGTACGCGGTGTCGGCGCCCTTTCGCTAGTGTGTGCGCCCTGAACCGAGGGGAGACACGACAGTGCTGGTCAGGGCGGGGAACGCGGGGCGCCGGATGGCTCAGGTGGCCTTGCTGGTGGGGGTGTTGGCGAGCTGTTCCGAGGCGGCCGACGACACGGACACGAAGGCGTCCGCGAGTGCGTCGGCGAGCGCGGGCAAGAGCGTGGAGAGCGGTGGCAGCCTCGGGGCGGCCGGTTCGGCGTGCGAGCTGCCGGTGAGCTTCGATCTGGCCAAGGACTGGGAGCCGGAGGCCATCGACTCCGGGGCCGCCCAGGACAAGGCCTCCTCGGCCGATACCGGTGACCTGGAGGACGAGATCTCGGAGGAGGTCCTCGACTCCCTGCTCCGGCAGGGTCCGGTCGCCGCCGCCTGCGAGGTCGACGCCAAGCCCGCCGGGTACGTCGGCTTCCTGCGGATCTGGACCGGTGAGCCGGGGGGCGACGACGCGCGTACCGTGCTGGAGGAGTTCGTGGCGGCCGAGGACGGGGCGAGCAAGGCGACGTACGGCTCGTTCGAGTCGGGCGACCTCTCGGGGGCCGAGGTGGAGTACTTCGTCACGAGCAAGCTGCTGGGGGAGACGAAGAAGGAGAGCGCCTTCGCCGTCGCCACCCCGGGCGGCCCGGTCGTCGTGCACCTCGGCGGGATGGACACCGAGGAGCACGAGAAGATGGTCCCGGCCTACGAACTGGCGCGGAACACCCTGCGGACGGTCTGAGCCGTACCGGCGCGACGGGCCGGTCCGTCGCGCCGGCGGCCTGGCGCCACGCCGTGCTTCTCGGCCGCGGCCATACCGAACGTCTCGGAAATTTATACCCGGACAAGGTGCAACCTTTTCGTCAACCCGGTTGTCTCACCCAATAACAGACACATGAATCCCGGGGGACATCATGCGACACAAGAGAACGACATGGGCCACCGTCGCCCTCATGGGCGTGACGCTGGGCGTGGCCGCGGTACCCGCGCAGGCCGCCACCACCACCTGCCCCACCGGCTGGGGCAGCATCGGCAAGAGCCGCGCGGTCGGCACGGCGGAACCCCTGACGCAGGCGCGGACCGGAAAGCACGCCTGCTACGACCGGCTGGTCGTGGAGGTCCCCGGCGCGGGCAAGGACAGCCTCGGCTATTCCGTCCAGTACGTCGACCGGCTCCGGCAGGACGGATCGGGCCACGTCATACCGGTCGGCGGGGGTGCCGTCCTGGAGGTCCGGGTGACGGCACCCGCATACGACCCCGAGACCGGGGCCGCGACCTATCCCGGCCGGGTGGGCCGCACCCTGCCGGGGGTCGACCTCGCCGGCTACCGCACGTTCCGGGACACCCGCTTCGCCGGCAGCTTCGAAGGAGAGACACAGTTCGGCGTCGGCATCCGCGCCCGGCTCCCGTTCCGGGTCCTGCGCCTGGACGACCGGGTCGTGGTGGACGTGGCCCACTCCTGGGGCGCCAAGCCCTGACACCCCTACCGGTCGGTCCCGCGACACCGCGGCGGGACCGACCGTCCTCGACGGCGGCGGCAGCTACGCCGTGTAGGCCGCGATCGTCGCCTCCGTCGTGGCCGCCACCGTCTCCGGGTCGGCTCCCGAGACGGCGTACGCGGTGCCCCACGCCTCACCGGAGCGCCGGAAGAACTCCTTGGCCTCGTCCGTGCGCTGCCAGGCCTCGGACTCCTCCCGGCTCATCCCGCGCCCCGCGAGATGCAGTCCGAGGCCGAGCGCGATGCTGTCCCAGCCGATACCGACCGCGCCCGGTCCGAACTGCTTCCAGAAGTCCTCCGGCACGACGGCCACGTGCTCCAGCTCGAACACGGTCCGCTCCGCGCCGTCCGCCGTGAGCCGCACCTCGACCTCGCTGAACCCCGGGTCCGGCCCGTACAGCCAGCTCACCCGCAGCCGCCGCGGTGCCACGCACTCGAGGATCTCGCCCCCGGCGTGCCCTTCGAGCCGGTAGCGCCCGCCGAGCCGGAACTCCCCGGTGACCGGCAGGAACCAGGCCCCGATCCGCTCGGGCACGGTCAGCGCGTCCCACACCTCGGCGATCCCGGCGTCGTAGGCGCGCCGCAGCATCACCCCCTGGGCCTCCCCCGCCTCGACCTCCCGGGCGCCGACCTCTCGACGGCCGCGGTCGATCTCGTCCACGATCTCGCTCATCCCGTTCACTTCCTCTGTCGGCGTGCTCAGGGCAACGCTCGCACAGCGGCGGCGGGCTCGCCCGGTACCGGCCGCCCCCTGTGTCCCGACTCGGGGACTCGTCAGACCGAGGGCGAGCCGCCCGTCCCGAACCAGGCGCGGGCGAGCGCGGTCAGGGTGCCCTCGGCGGGGGCGTGCAGCTCCCGCAGATACCAGGGCAGGTTGCTGTAGACGTGCAGCAGCGTGTACGCGAGGGCGTGGTCCGGGTCGAGGGGGCTGCCGTAGGCCCTCGTGAGGCGGTCGAGCAGGTGCGGGTCACCGCCGGTGACGAACACGCCGACGCCCACGAAGTCGTAGGCGGCGTCCCCGATCATGGCGGGCTCGAAGTCGAACAGGCCGGTCAGGCGCCAGCCGTCGGGGTCGACCAGGAAGTGCCGGCGCATCACCTCGGTGTGCAGCAGCGAGCGGCGTGGGGCACGCGGCAGGGGAACGGCCGCGAGGTAGTCGGGGATCTGCTCCAGCCAGGAGTCCGCGAGGCCGTGCCCGCGCTGGCGTGCCACGGCGTTCGCCCGCTGCCGGTCCACGAAGGCGCCCCAGTCACCGGGCCCGAGGACGTCCTGGAGCGGGGCCGGGTCCAGGGAGTGCAGGGCGGCGAGGGCCTCGCCGATCTCGGTGACGAGCCGTTCCCGGTCGGACCGCGGGACGCGGTCCCAGGCCCGGGCGAGGTTCTCGCCGCGCAGCCGGGACATCAGGACGTACCGCCAGCCGTTCTCGTACGGTCCGAAGGACTCCACCGCCGGTGTGGGGACCGGGAGTCGCCCGTGCAGATGGGACAGGACGCGGCCTTCGGCGACGCCGTCCTCGGCGGCGGTGGTGGGGAAGAGCTTCAGGACCCGGTTCGCGCCGACCGCGTAGACCGGCTGCGATCCGTCCGGGAAGCGGGCCAGCGGCGCGTCGGCGAGCCCGAGGCGGGCACAGAGGTCCGCCGCGCCGGCCCGCATCAGTCGCTCGTCCGCGACGACCGAGTCCCACTGGGCGTCCGTCTCCACCACAGGCAGCATGATCGCGACCGTAGGCGGGAGGGTACGCCAGGGGCAACCGGGTTTCGCACAGGCGGACGCCCGGCCGAAAAGCTCCGGCCGGGCGTCCGCGCGGACCTGCGGTCAGCCGCCGTTCAGTCGCGCGCGCAGCAGTTTCTTGCCGATCTCGGCGCCCTTGCGGCTGTCGGCCTGCGCCTTGCGGAACAGGTCCGCGACCTCGGTGTCCTTGTTCCGCTCCGCGTCCTGGATGTAGGACTCCAGACGCAGCGCGTTGTTCAGGCACGCCTCCACATACCAGATGAGGTTGTAGTCCTTGTCCGGCGTACCGGTCACGCCGCCGGTCTCCGTGCTGCTGGTCATTGCGGGCCTCCTCCAGCGGTTGTCGTTCCGGGCCGCCCGAGTACCCGCCCCACGCGGGTCAATCAGCCGGGTCCGAGCGGGTGCGCGGCCCGTGGGCGTCATCCGGCCAGTTCGTCGAGGGCGGCGGCGAAGACCTCGGTGTGGGTGTCGACGTCCGCCTCGGTGGTGTCCGGGCACATCAGCGCCATGTTGTGGAACGGGGTCAGCAGGATGCCCCGGTTGGCGAGATAGACGTGCAGGAAGTCCTCCAGCTCGGGGTCCGCGGCCGCCGCGGACTCGGTGCCGGTGCGGGGCGCCGGGGAGGTGAAGCGGTACTCGGTGCGGGCGCCGAGCCGGCTCACCGACCAGGGCAGCGCGTGGGCGTCGAGGCCCGCCCGGACGCCCGTCTCGAACCGTTCGGACAGCTTCGCCATCCGGGTGAACGCCTCGTCGGTGAGGACGTGCTCCAGCGTGGCGCGCATCGCGGCGACCGAGAGCGCGTTGCCGGCCAGGGTGCCGCCGACGCCGCCCATGTCGACGAGGTCGAGGTCCGCGCGGCCGAGCAGCCGGTCGGCGAGTTCGGCGGTCAGCCCGTAGGCCCCGGCCGGGATGCCGCCGCCGATGGCCTTGCCGACGGTGAGCAGGTCGGGCTCCAGGTCCCAGGCCGCCGTGCAGCCGCCGGGGCCCGCGGAGAGGGTGTGGGTCTCGTCGTTGACGAGCAAAGTGCCGTGCCGTCGGGTCAGTTCCCGCACGCCGGCCAGGTAGCCGGGCTCGGGCAGCACGATGCCGATGTTGGTGAGCGCCGGTTCCATGAGGACGGCGGCCACGTCGCCGTGGGCGAGTTCGCGCTCCAGCTGTTCGAGGTCGTTGAACTCGGCGACGCGGCTGGTGAGGGTGACGTCGCAGGGCGCGCCGACGTTGCCGGGGCGGCTGACGCCGTGGCCGTCGGGTCCGACGACGATGAGGGACTCGTCGACGCTGCCGTGGTAGCTGTAGCTGTTCACCAGGATCTTCGGGCGGCCGGTGACGGCGCGGGCGAGCCGGATCGCCCACCGGTTGGCGTCGGTCGCGGTCAGGGAGAAGCTCCAGCGGGCCAGTCCGAAGCGGCGGGTCAGCTCCGCGCCGACCCACTCGGCGTCCTCGGTCGGCAGCATCGCGGTGGCACCGCCCTGTTCGGCGAACCGCCGCTGGACCGCCTCGGCCACCGGGGCGGGCGAGTGTCCGGCCATCGCCCCGGTGTCACCGAGGCAGAAGTCGATGTACGTGTGCCCGTCGAGGTCGGTGACCCGGGCGCCGCGGGCGGTGTCGAGGTAGCGCGGGAAGGGGCCGGCGGTCTTGTTCATCCACGTCATCGGCACCCGTCCGAAGAGGTGCCCGGCGCGCCGGTAGGCGTCCTTCGAGCGCGGGCAGCGCCGTTCGGCCTCCGCGCTCTCGCGCGTCAGGAGGTGCGTCACACGGGTGCGGTCCATGGCTGCTCCGGAAGTGCTGCGGGTTTCGGACGAGATCAACTCGCCTTGACCGTATGGCATTTCAGACAGTCGGCACAGAAGCGAACAGAGGGCTGTCGGATTCGACGCGAAGTGTCGATCAACCGTGCGAGAAGAGTCGATGACGGTGTGTACTGTGCTGCGAGCGCCGTGCCACCGGGCCGCGGACTCAGCCCTGCCCGCCTTCCCCCTGGAAACCGATTCGATGATCGAATTACCGGATGTGGCCGCCGGCGCTCTCGCCGCCGGCACGCTGTCCGCGCTCGCCCTCGGCGGCGGGCTGCTGCGCGCACGGCGTCAACTGACCCGGCAGCGCGCGGAGACGACCGCCCTGCGCTCCCGACTCGACGCCACCCTCCTGGCGTTGACGGCCGAGGTCGAGCACCTGACGGCCCAGCGCCTGCCCGCCGCCGCCCGGCAACTCGCCCATCCGCATGTGGTGGTGCCGGGCCCGCTCCAGCCGTACACCGCGGGGACCCCCCTCGGGATCGCGCTGGAGGGCGTGCTGCTGGGTGTGCGCGCCGAACTCGCCGCGCAGCGCACCCGTATCGACGCGGCCGCCCAGGCCGGGATGCGCGGAGCCACCCGGGAGATCCAGGCGGCCCTGTACCGCCTTCAGGACGCGCTGCGGCAGCTGCAACAGCGCTACGACGACCCGGAGTTGACCGAGACCCTCTTCCAACTGGACCACGAGAACGAGCAGTCGCTGCGCCGGGCGCAGGTCGCCGCAGTGGTGTGCGGGGCCTGGGTGGGGCTCGCACGCCAGGAGTCGCACCTCGTGGAGGCGGTGACGGGCGGGCAGTCGCGACTCGCGGGATACCACCGGGTGAAGGTGCACAACCATCTGGAGGCGGGCACCGCGCTGGTGTCGCACGCCGTCGAGCCGGTCGCCATCATCGCGGCCGAGCTCCTGGACAACGCGCTGCGTCACTCCGCGCCCGACACCGACGTCGTGGTCAACCTGGAGCACGTCCACCACGGCGTCTGCGTCACCGTCGACGACGCGGGCGTGGGCATGACGCAGGACGAACGGGCGCGCGCCCAGCGGATGGTGGCCGGCTCCGAGCCGATCCTGCTCACCGACCTCGGCGATCCGCCGCGCATGGGCCTGGCCGCGATCGGCCGGCTGACCCGCCAGTTCGACCTCGGCGTGGACCTCTCCTCACCGTCCCCGTACGGGGGCGTACGGGCGGTGCTGCGGGTGGAGAACCATCTCCTCAGCCGGATCGACCCCGTCGAACAGCCCCCTGCCGTCAGCGCCCCGCGCTCCACCCGCAAGGCCGCGCCGGACACGACCCACGGCTACGGCACCGAGGACGACGCCGCCCTCCTCGGACACCACGACGAACTGCCGCAGCGCCGCCGCCGTACCCGGAGCACCGCCGCCGTGGAGACGCCCGCGGCCGGGACGCGGGTACGCAGTCCCGAGGACGCCGCCGCCGCGCTGGGCGCCCTGCAGTCCGGCACCGCCGCGGCCCGCGCGGACGGTGCCGCGTCCGACGTATCAGCGAACGAGACCCACGACGAAGGGGGAGCGGCCCGATGACCAGCCGCGAGGCAGGCGACACGGCCTGGGTGCTGGAACCGATCCTGGAGGTGCCGCATGTCGTGGCCGCCGTCCTGCTCACCCGGGACGGACTGGTCACGGGGTACACGGACGCGCTCCAGCAGGCCTCGGCCGAACGGGTCGCCGCGATCAGCAGCACCGTGCAGGGCGCGTGCCGCACCGCCGCGGCCGCGTTCGCCGACCAGGACCGCGCCGAGGTACGGCAGGTCGTCATCGAGTCGGACCACGGGTACGTCCTCATCGTGCCCACCGCCCACGGCACCTGCGTGGCCGCGTACGGCACCGGCGACGTGCGACTGGACCTGCTCGCGCACCGCGTCCACTCACAGGTGGCCCGCCTCGGCGAGAAGGCCATGGCCGCCGCACCCCGAGGGGGCGACGACGGCACTCCGGCATGACCGGCCGCCCCCTGGTCCCGGCATACCTGTCGACCGGCGGCGTCGCCCGGCCCAGCCGGCCGTCCCTGGAGCGGCTGTCGGTCCTCACCGGCAGCGGCACGCCTCCGCCTCCCGACCTGCCCGCCGCCGAACTGGCCCTCCTGGACGCCCTGGAGGAGGGTTCGCTGACGGTGGTGGAGGCCGCCGCCCTGCTGCGGCTGCCGGTCTCCGCCGTCCGGGTCCTGGCCGGTGCCCTCCTGGACCGGGCGCTGGTGGTGGCCCGCGCCCCGGTGCCGCCCGCCGAACGGTTCGACCCCGACCTGCTGAAGAGAGTGGCCGATGGCCTCCGCGCCCTCAAGCACGACTAGCGGCGCCCCCAGCCGCGTCCATCTGCCCGACACGGCCCGCGACCTGGTGAAGATCCTGGTCGCCGGCCCGTTCGGGGTGGGCAAGACGACCCTGATCGACTCGGTGTCCGAGATCGTGCCGCTGCACACCGAGGAACACCTCACCGAGGCCTCGACGCAGGTGGACGACCTGGAGGGGGTGCGGGACAAGTCGACGACCACCGTCGCCATCGACTTCGGGCGGATCAGCCTGGCGGGCGGGGTGGTGCTGTACCTGTTCGGCACGCCCGGGCAGGAACGGTTCCGGTCCCTGTGGGACGACATCGCCTACGGGGCGCTGGGCGCCCTCGTCCTGGTGGACTCCCGCCGGATCGACGCCTCGTTCGACGTGCTCGGTCTGGTGGAGGAGACCGGGTTGCCGTACGCGGTGGCCTTCAACGCCTTCCCCGACGCGCCGGGCCACCACACCGACGAACAACTGCGGGCCGCCCTCGATCTGGAGCCCGCCACGCCGATGGTGACCTGCGACGCGCGGGACGCCAACTCCTCCATCGACGCGCTCCTCACGCTCGTCCAGCACCTCATCGACCACCACCCCTCGGAGAGCCGGTGACCACCTATCCCCCTGCCCGGCAGGACTTCTCCCGCTCCGCGCCGGTACGGCTGTGGGAGGACGGCTTCGCCGCCGACCCGTACCGCTACTACGCCGACCTGCGCTCCCAGGGGCCGGTCGGCTGGGCCGAGTTGGCGCCGGGTGTGCCGGCCTACGTCGTCACCGACCGGCGGGCGGCGCTGGACCTGCTGCACGACACGGAGACGTTCTCGCACGATCCGCGGCCCTGGGAGTCGACGGTCGCCGACGACTCCCCCGTGCTGGGCATGATGCGCTGGCGGCCCAACACCCTGTTCGCGGACGGCGCCGCCCATGTCCGCTACCGCGACTCGCTGATCGACACCTTCGACCTGGTCGAGCCGCACGATCTGCGGGAACGGGTGCACCGCGCGGTGCATCTGCTGGTCGGCCGGATCGGGCCGCGCGGCGAGGCGGACCTGGTGGCCGAGTTCGCCCGGCCGCTGATGGCCCTGGTCTTCAACAGCCTGTTCGGTCTGCCCGACAGCCAGAGCGACCGGCTCAACGAGGCGCTCGGCAAGATGATGGAGGGCGGCGCCCAGGCGGCCGCGGGCGAGGCGGAGTTCGGCGGTTACGTCGTGGAGCTGATCGCGGCCAAGGCCGAGCGGCGCGGCGACGACCTGCCGAGCCGGCTCCTGGACCACCCGGCGGGCCTCACCCCCGAAGAGGTCACCTGGCAGGTGTTCCTCACCCTCGGCGCCGGCCACGAGCCGACCGCCAACCTGGTGTCCAACGCACTGTCCCGCATCCTGGGCAACCCGGCCTACTACTCCACCCTCACCAGCGGTGCCCGCCCGGTGATGGACGCGGTGGTCGAAGTGCTGCACCACGAGACCCCGTTGGCCAACTACGGCATCCACTACGCGCGCCGGCCGGTCGCCTTCCACGGGGCGTGGATCAGGGCGGCGGTGCCGGTGGTGATCTCCTACGGGGCACTCGCGCTCGCCCAGGGCCCGAACGGCACGGGGAGCGCGCCCGTCGCCGGGCAGGAGCCGGTCAGCGGCCGCCATCCCAAGGACGCCTCGCACCTGTCCTGGTCGGCGGGCCCGCACGCCTGCCCGGTCAAGCAGCACACGCTGCTCATCGCGACCGAGGCGATCGAACGCCTCACCCAGTGGCTGCCCGACCTCGCGCCCGTCCTGCCCCGCGAGCGACTGACCTGGCGGCCCGGCCCGTTCCACCGTTCGCTGACCGCCCTGCCCGTCCGGTTCAGCCCCCGCTCCCCCGACCAGCCAGGAGTCATGCCGTGACCGTCACCGACCGCATCGCCCTCGACCCGTTCGGCGCCGACATCGCCGCCGAGTGCGCCCGGTTGCGCGCCCTCGGCCCGATCGTCCCCGTCGACCTGCCCGGCGGCATCCCCGCCTGGGCGCCCACGGGCTACGACACGCTCAAGGAACTCATCCTCGACCCCCGGGTCAGCAGGGACCCCCGGCTGCACTGGCGGCTCTGGCCCGAGTTGGCCGAACACCCCTCCTGGGGCTGGGTGCTGGGCTGGATCGGCGTGGTCAACATGCTCTCCACCTACGGCGCCGACCACACCCGGCTGCGCAAACTGGTGGCGCCGAGCTTCACCCACCGGCGCACCGAGGCGATGCGGCACCGGGTCGAGGCGATCACGGCGGAGCTGCTCGACGCGGTGGCGGCGGGCGAGGCCGAGGTCGTCGATCTGCGGGCCGCCCTCGCGCACCCGCTGCCCATGCGGGTCATCTGCGAACTCTTCGGTGTTCCGGCGGAGTTGGTGCCCGACACCGCACGTCTGATAGCGGCCATCATGGACACCTCCGACCCCTCACCGGAGCACGCCGCATCGGTGCAGCGGCAGATCGGCACGGTGCTGCCCGCGCTCATCGCGCACCGCACCGAGCACCCCGGCGACGACCTGACCACCGAGCTGATCAGGGTCCGCGACGAGGACGGCGACCGGCTCAGCGACGAGGAGCTGCTCTACACGCTGCTGCTGGTCATCGGCGCCGGCTTCGAGACGACCGTCAACCTCATCGGCAACGCGGTCGTCGCCCTGCTGCGGCACCCCGAGCAGCTGGCCGCCGTGCGCGCCGGGGAGATCGGCTGGGACGCCGTGATCGACGAGACGCTGCGGGTCGAGCCGTCCATCGCCGCGCTGCCGCTGCGGTTCGCCGTCGAGGACATCGAGGTCGGCGGCGTCACGATCCCGGCGGGCGACGCCATCATCACCACGTACGCCGCGGCCGGGCTCGATCCCGCTCACTACGGGGCGAACGCGCACGCCTTCGACGCCTCGCGCGGCGCGGACGACCATCTGGCGTTCGGGATCGGCGTGCACCGGTGCATCGGCGCCCCGCTGGCCCGGGCGGAGGCGCTCACGGCGCTGCCCGCCCTCTTCGACCGCTTCCCCGACCTGCGGCTCGCCGTCCCCGCGAAGGAGCTGCGGCAGGTTCCGTCGTTCATCGCGTTCGGCTGGCAGGAGGTGCCGGTGCGGCCGCGTGGCTGACAACGCTGACAACGCTGACCGCACGGAAAGGGGGCGCGACCGGTCCCCCGTTCCGGTCGTGCCCCCGTGACCCGTCGAACTTACGTGAACAACAGTGCGGTTGTGAACCGCGTTCATGCCTGTTGTGCGGCCCCGGGGGCTCACCTGTGCACAAGTGAGTCCGAATGGCGCGTTTTCTATGCGGCCAGCGGGGGCGGTCGCAGCTCGCCCGTCGCCAGATGGGCCAGGACGACCTCGTAGAGATCGCTGCCCCCGGCCAGCAGCTGGCGTTCGAGGACCGGCTCCGCACTGCGCACGTGCTCGCGCACGGTCTGCGCGTGGACGCCGAGGGTCTGCGCGGCCCGTTCGGAGTTCCCCCCGGCGACGATCCAGGTGCGCAGGGTGCGGCGCAGATCGCGGGCGTCCGGGTCGAGACGCCCGAGCAGGTCCAGGGCCCAGGCGCGCAGCGCGGGCCCGGTGAGCAGAGCGCCCAGCGGGACGGGCGCCGGCTCCGCCCCACCGGGCCCCTGTTCCATGCCGACCTGGGTGTTCAGTGCCAGATGGACCAGGGCCCGGACGGTGAGGTCGGAGAAGTCCGTGCCCAGCAGTCCCTCCACGCGCTCCATCCGGGCCCGCACGGTGTTGCGGCTGACGCCCAGCACCTTGGCCGCGTTGACGGCCGTGAACTCCAGTCCGAGCCGGGTGGTGGCGAGGAGTTCGCCGTGGGTGTGGTGGGTCAGGGCGTCCAGCGGGCGCAGCAGACCGGCGGTCCAGCGGTGCAGCAGCGCCGGGTCCATGAGGCGTTCGGGGTGGGTGCGCTCGGCGTAGACCGCGGCGTTGTCGGGCCGGAAGTGCGCGACGGCCAGGGCACTGACGGCCTGTCCGTAGGCGGTGGCGGTCCGGGCCAGGCTCTGCCGGGAGCTGCCTCCGATGTAGGTGCCGGAGCGCCCTTCGGTCACGGACCGCAGCTCCCGGGCGACGCTCTCGTCGGGGACCACGATGATGACGTGCTGGTCCACCGCGGGGCAGCGCACGACCAGGGCCTGTTCCTCGGTGGCCGCCACCAGCTCCTCGGCCAGCCGGTCGCGCTCCTCGGCGGTGCCCTCCACGACGTAGACGCACGCGGAGTCCGTGTCGAGCAGCCCGGGCCACAGGCCCGCGGCGACCCGGCGCGCCGAGACGATGTCCTCCACCATCAGGAGTTGGAGTATCGCCAGCCGCAGGTCGGCGGTGGCCCGTTCCAGGCGGCGCCCGGCGGCGGTCCTCTGGTCCGCTGTGAGCAGGAGTTCGACGACCTGGGCGGTGTGCGTCACCATCTCGGCGGACCGGCGGTCGAAAGGCGCCTCGCGGCACACGGCCAGGACGCAGGCCGCGGCGGAGTGCGGCTGCTCCACCCTGACCAGGCGCTGGTGGCGGCCCTCGCCCTCCCAGGCGGCGGAGGCGATCCGGCCGGCGGTGATGTCGGCCACCAGGTTCTCGTCGAGCGGGATCCGGTTTCCGGCGAGGAGGGCACCGCCGGCGTCGTGGAGGGCGGCCGTGCCGTGCACGCCGGTCGCGAGCCAGGCGACCACCCGGCGGACGTCCCGTCCGGTGGGCCGCAGGTGGTCGAGCAGCTCCCGCGCCCACGCCACGCCGGCGTCCTTCGCCCGGTCGTCCCCTCCGCCCGTCACGGCACCCTTCTCCTCGTTCGTCGTCTCGACCTCGGCACAACGGTCCGGGACGTTACCTCACCCCTGCCTCGGGTCCCCCCGCGCGGGACGGTGGAACGCGGCCCGGTGCGAACGGGGCCTGCGTCGCCGCGACCCCGGGACGGCATAAGCTCGACGGATGGCGAAGTACTTCGACGTGCACCCCGACAACCCCCAGCCGCGCACCATCTCGCAGGTCGCCGACAGTGTCCGCGCGGGAGCGCTCATCGCGTATCCGACCGACTCCTGCTACGCGCTCGGCTGCCGGCTGGGCAGCCGTGACGGCATCGACCGGATCCGTACCATCCGCAAGCTGGACGACCGACACCACTTCACCCTGGTCTGCCAGGACTTCGCGCAGCTCGGCCAGTTCGTACGGGTCGACAACGACGTGTTCCGGGCGATCAAGGCGTCGACGCCGGGCAGTTACACCTTCATCCTGCCCGCGACGAGGGAGGTGCCGCGCATGCTCCAGCACCCCAAGAAGAAGACGGTGGGCGTGCGCATCCCCGACCATGTCGTCACCCAGGCGCTGCTCGCCGAGCTCGGGGAGCCGCTGCTGTCCAGCACGCTGCTCCTGCCCGACGAGGAGGAGCCGATGACCCAGGGCTGGGAGATCAAGGACCTCCTCGACCATGTGCTGGACGCGGTCGTCGACTCCGGCGAGTGCGGCACCGAGCCGACGACGGTCATCGACTTCTCGAACGGCGAGGCGGAGGTCATCCGGCACGGGGCGGGCGACGCCTCACGGTTCGAGTAGGACCGGCGCCCGCGGGGTCGCGGGGGTGTCGCGAGCCAGGTGGATGGTGCATGAAACCATATGCGCGGCCCGCGCCCCCCGGGCCGGCGAACGATCGCCGTCTACCGCACAGAGAGGCACCCCCATGACCTCCGCACAGGGCACTGCCGTGGACATCCCCACCGAGGACGGCGTCGCCGACGCCTACCTAGCCCACCCCGGTGACGGACTCCCCCACCCGGGCGTCCTCCTCTACCAGGACGCCTTCGGGCTGCGCCCGCATCTGAGGTCGATGGCCGACCGGCTCGCCGAGGCCGGTTACACCGTCCTGGTGCCCAACCTCTTCTACCGCCACGGACGCGCGCCGGTCTTCGAGCTGCCCGAGTTCATCGACACCGACACCCGGCCCGACCTGTGGGACGCGATCGTCCCGGTCATGCAGTCGCTCACCCCGGAACTGGCGATGCGTGACGCGGGGGCTTACCTCGCCTGGCTGGCCGGGAGCCCGCTCGTGACCGACGGACCGGTGGGACTGACGGGTTACTGCATGGGCGCCCGGCTCTCCCTGCTCACCGCGGGCACGTATCCGGACCGGGTCGCCGCCGCGGCCGGCTTCCACGGCGGGCGCCTGGCGACCGACGCCCCGGAGAGTCCGCACCGGGTGGCCGAACACGTCACCGCCGAGCTGTACTTCGGCCACGCCGACGAGGACCCCTCGCTGCCCCCGCAGCAGATCCGGCTCCTGGAGGACACACTGACCGAGGCCGGCGTACGGCACCGCTGCGAGGTCTACCCGGGCGCGCACCACGGCTTCACCCAGGCCGACACCGCCGCGTACCACCGCGAGGGCGACGAACGGCACTGGGCGGCGCTGCTGGATCTGCTGAAGCGAACGTTCTGACGCGGACGTTCTGAAGCGGATGTGCCGGAGGGCGCCCTGAAGCGCGCGTCCGCATCCGACTTTCCGGACCGCAGGGCGGCACCCGCGGACCTGCGTGGGCGCCGCCCTCAGTTCTGCGCACGGCATTGACATGCCCCCGTCGTGGCGCAACTCTGAGAGCGCTCTCAAAACTGGTACGGACCAATCTCCCCCCTGCTCCCCTACACCCCCTACTCCTCCCCCAACTCCCCCAACTCCCTGCTTCCCCCCACGGAGGTGGAGCGTGCTCGGACGACTCAAACGCCAACTCCTGGCCGCTGCCGGGGCGTCGGCCCTGCTCGGCGCCCTGCTCACACTCGCGGCACCGTCTCCCGCGAGCGGCGCGGTGCCCGCCACGATCCCCCTGAAGCTGACCAACAACTCCGGCCGCACAGACGCGGTCTACGTCTACAACCTCGGCACCAACCTCGCCACCGGCCAGCAGGGTTGGGCCGACGCGAGCGGCACCTTCCACGCCTGGCCCGCGGGCGGGAACCCGCCCACCCCGGCCCCGGACGCCTCCATCCCCGGCCCGGCCGCGGGCCAGTCCACGACGATCCGGCTCCCGAAGTTCTCCGGCCGCATCTACTTCTCGTACGGCCAGAAGCTGGTGTTCCGGCTGACGACCGGCGGCCTGGTGCAGCCGGCCGTCCAGAACCCGAGCGACCCGAACCGCAACATCCTGTTCAACTGGTCGGAGTACACGCTCAACGACTCGGGCCTGTGGCTCAACAGCACCCAGGTCGACATGTTCTCCGCCCCCTACGCGGTGGGCGTCCAGCGCGCCGACGGCAGTGTCGCCAACACCGGACACCTCAAGCCCGGTGGCTACAACGCCGTTCTGAGCGGTCTGCGCGGACAGTCGGGCGGCTGGGGCGGCCTGATCCAGACCCGACCGGACGGCACGGTGCTGCGCGCCCTGTCCCCGGCGTACGGGCTGGAGACCGGGGTGCTGCCGGCCTCCGTCCTGGACGACTACATCAACCGCGTCTGGCAGAAGTACGCCACCACCACGCTCACGGTGACGCCGTTCGCCGACCAGCCCGGCACCAGGTACTACGGCCGGGTCTCCGGCGGGGTCATGAACTTCACCAACTCCTCCGGCGCGACCGTCACCAGCTTCCAGAAGCCGGACGCGAGCAGCGTCTTCGGCTGCCACCGGCTCCTCGACGCCCCCAACGACCTGGTGCGCGGCCCGATCTCCCGCACCCTGTGCGCGGGCTTCAACCGTTCCACGCTCCTGACCAACCCCAACCAGCCGGACACGTCGTCGGCGGGCTTCTACAAGGACGCGGTGACCAACCACTACGCCCGGGTCATCCACGCACAGATGGCCGACGGCAAGGCGTACGCGTTCGCGTTCGACGACGTCGGGCACCACGAGTCGCTGGTGCACGACGGGAATCCGCAGCAGGCGTATCTCACGCTCGACCCGTTCAGCTGACCGCACCCCTCGCCCCGCACCTTGGACGCCTGCTCGCATCGATCACGGCGCCCGGGGTGCGGGGCGTCCAAGGCGCGGCGTCTAGGGTGCGGGGCATGAGCTCGCAGACGTACCTCTCCACACTGTTCTCCCTGGACGGCCGGGTCGCGCTGGTGACCGGCGGCAGCTCCGGCATCGGACGGGCGATCGCCGGAGCGCTGGCCCGTGCGGGGGCGAGCGTCGTGGTCGTCGCACGCAAGGAGGCCGAACTGGCCGCGACCGTGGACGAGTTGACCGCGGAGGGCGGCCGGGCGGCCTGGGTCAGCGGCGACCTGGGCACCCGCGCGGGGGTGCGCGCGGCGGCGGAGCGGGCGGTGGAGGTGTTCGGTGAGCCCGACATCCTCGTGAACTGCGCCGGGATCAATCTGCGGCCGCCGATGGGGGAACTGGGCGAGGACGTCTGGGACACCACCATGGCGGTCAACCTGGAGGCGCCGTTCCTGCTGGGTCAGCGGTTCGGGCCCGGCATGGCCGAGCGGGGCTTCGGGCGGATCATCCACGTCACCTCCCAGCAGGCACACCGGGCGTTCGTCCAGAGCGGCGCCTACGGCGTGTCCAAGGGCGCGCTGGAGTCGCTGGCCCGCTCACAGGCCGAGGCCTGGTCGCCGTACGGCGTCACCTGCAACACGCTCGTGCCGGGTTTCGTACTGACACCGCTCAACGCGCGCCTGGCCTGTGACCCCGAGAAGGTGGCGGAGCTGGCCGCGCGCACGATGGTCGGGCGCAACGGTCTGGCCGAGGACTTCGCGGGCGCGGCGGTGTTCCTGGCGAGCGGCGCGTCCGCGTACGTCACCGGGCAGTCGTTGTTCGTCGACGGCGGGCTCTCGGTGCACTGAGTCCGCGCGGGACGCCGGACGGGGCACGGGGCTCCCGTCCGGCGCCTGGCGCCCTAGACGCCGAAGGGTGCCGCGTACCGGACGGTGCCGGCGGGCAGCGGATGTCCGGCGTCGAGGGCGAGGGCCATCATGGCCTCGTCCGGGACGTCGAAGGTGACGCGGATGCCGTGCGCCGAGGCCCGGGTGAAGCCGAAGCGCGGATAGTACGGCGGGTGCCCGAGGACGGTGACGAAGCGTTCGCCCTTGCTCCTGGCCGTGTCCAGCGCGGCCCGGATGACCGCCGATCCGGCACCGGTGTTCTGGTACTCGGGGAGCACGGCGACGGGGCCCAGGCACAGGGCGGGGGTCTCGTCGATGTGGCAGCGGGTCAGCAACGCGTGTCCGACGACCTTGCCGTCCTGGTCGGTGACGACGAGCGACAGCCCGTCGATCCAGGCGCTGTCGGCGCGCAGGGCCTCGACGAGGTCGGCCTCCAGCGGGGTGTCGAACGCCGCCAGGTCGATCTCACGGAGGGCGGGCAGGTCGGCGCCGGTCTCGGCGCGGGTGATCCAGTCGGTGTGTGTGCTCATGGCGGGATACGGATCCGTTCCATGGTGGTGTTCGTGTGGGTGACACCTCGCGAGCTCACGCTCCCGGCGAGGCGGATCGGGTCGAGGTCAGACCGTCGCCCGGGACATGCGGAGGGTCCGGGCGCTGCGCGCGGCAGTGGCCTTGAGCGCGGTCATCGGACGTCGCCTCCCCGTTTCCCTCGGTGTTCCTCGATTCCGGCACACGAACACCGGTGAGCCTACCGCGCCCGTCGCAGGGTGGCCGACAGATGGTGCTGCAGGGGCTGGCCGACCGCCGCGAGGTGGTGGACGAAGGTGAGCGTGTCGTCGTCGGTCAGGGTGTAGCGGCGGCGGGTGGCGGTGACGTCCTTGGCGGTGGGAGTGAGGGCCACGTCGTGGGTGGACAGTTCCACGACGCCGTCCGCCGCGTGCCCGACCGCGATCTCCGCGATGCCGGTCGGCTGGGTGATCAGCGCCTCCACCCGGCCGTCCGGCTGAAGCCGCCACCAGCCGCTCTCCCGCGCGGCGGGCCGCAACGGCACGCCCTCGGCGTCGATCAGCCAGGCCCGGGCCTCGTAACGGAGGAAGGGCCGCCCGTCATGACTGAAGCTGACGTCCTGCGCGTACGCGAAGCCTTCGGCAAGCGTCGGATACCCGCCCTGCCCCCGCCCGCGCCACGCCCCCAGCAGCCGGACGACGGGCCCGAGCAGCGCATGCGGAACAGGCCCTTCGCCGGGCTCCGGACCATCGGGGTACGGGACTTCCATGCGTGCTCCTCGGGTCGTCGGGGTACCGGGAGCGAGCCTAGAGGGCGAGCCGCCCGGCGCCCCGAACCGCGCGCCGAAACCCGGGGGCGCCATCACCCGCCGCGCCTGACGGACCACTCGCCAGGAGGGCCCCGGTGACGGCACGGGCGTCCCCAAGTGGTTTATGGCTGAATCTTTTCGATCCGTGACGAGAGTGAAGCCATGACGGTTCAGAGTTATCTGGTTACCGCCGGTAGGCGCTTGCTTTACTCGGCCGTTACCCGTAGACCTGCTCCATCAGCAGCCGTGACTCTGGGGGGAGTTGGCTTATGGACGGCACCGTTGACGGGTTCCGCTACGGCGCCGTGACGCCGGTGACGGCCTATCTCATGGCCTGCCTGGGAGGGGCGCTGGGGCTGCGCTGCATCGTCCGGTCCCTGCTCAACGACCAGTCGTGGAAGCCCGGTTGGCTGGCGCTCGGCGCCGCGTCCATCGGCTGCGGCATCTGGACGATGCACTTCATCGCCATGATCGGCTTCCAGGTCGAGGAGACCCGGATCCGCTACGACGCGGGGCTCACCCTCCTCAGTCTCGCCGTGGCGGTCGTCGTGGTCGGCATCGGTGTCTTCATCGTCGGCTACCGCGGCGCCACCACCGGCAACCTGGCCCTGGCCGGCATCGTCACCGGACTCGGCGTGGCCGCCATGCACTACCTGGGCATGCACGCGATGCGCCTCAACGGTGCCATCCGCTATGACCCGTTCACCGTCGCCCTGTCCATCCTGATCGCGATCGTCGCCGCCACCGCGGCCCTGTGGGCGGCCGTCACCATCCGCGGCTTCCTGGCGAGCCTAGGCGCCAGTCTGGTCATGGGGGTGGCCGTCTCCGGCATGCACTACACGGCGATGGCCGCCGTCAGTGTCCATGTGCACGGCACCACCGGCGGCACCTGGGCCGGCGACTCGGCCTCCTCGCTGCTCCTGCCGATGCTGCTGGGGCCGGTCATCTTCCTGGTCCTGGCCGGTGTGGTCGTGATGTTCGACCCGCTGCTCGTGCTCGGCGACGGCGACTGGAACCGCACCGCCTCGCACCGCACCTCCTCGCGCCGCCGCGCCGCCCCCGAACCCGCCCCCGTCGAGGAGTCGCCCGCACCGCGCCACAGCTCGGTCTTCGACGCCTCCGCGACACCTCCGCGCGCCCGGCAGCACCCCGGCGAGTGGTGACCGACGATCCCGACGGTCAACGGCCCCGCGTCCAGGGCGCGTTCACGAGGAACGCCCCCTCCCCCGTACCACCTCCACCAGCGCGTTGTTACGGTGCACCGGTGTCTGACTCCTCACGCGATACCCCCGAGGGCGCCGGCTGGGGTGCCGCAGAACGCGGCGCGTACCAGCGGTTGATGCCGACCAAGGTCCACAAGCTCTCCTGGCTCGCCCCCAGGACCCTGTGGGCCGCCCGCAACGGCGTGCTGGCCTCCTGGTTCGGGGACCCCACGGGCCGGACCCGCGCCCGCTGGGTGGCGCAGCGGGCGGCGGCCGGCGCCCCCGCCGACAAGGTGATCCGGCGGGACGACCCGGACCGCTTCTCCTTCATGGTGATCGGCGACACCGGCGAGGGCGACGCACCCCAGTACGCCGTCGTCCCAGGCTTTCTGAAGGTCGGTCAGGACACCCGCTTCTCGGTCCTCGCCAGCGACGTGATCTACCCGGCCGGCAGCGCCGACGACTACGACACCAAGTTCTTCCGCCCCTACCAGGACTACCGGGCGCCCATCTACGCGATACCGGGCAACCACGACTGGTACGAGGACCTCGGCGCCTTCATGCGCGTCTTCTGCGACGACACCCCGCCACTGACTCCCGAGCCGCGCCCCCGCCCGCTCGGCCGGGCCTGGCTGCGCTCCCTGCTGTGGCACCGGCCGAGCCCCCGTGACGGCCAACGCCTCGACGCGGCACGGCAGTTGCGCTCGGCGCCGGACCAACAGGCCGCCCAGCCAGGCCCGTACTGGGCCATCGACGCCGGACCGGTGCGGATCATAGGCATCGACACCGGTCTCCTGGGGACGGTCGACGCCGAACAGGGCGCGTGGCTGCGCGAGGTGTCACAAGGGCCGCGACCGAAGATCCTCGTCACCGGATCGCCCCTGTACGTCGACGGCGAGCACCACCCCTGCCCCATCGAGGGCGGCGGCACCGTCGACGACCTCGTCCGCGCCCCCGAGCACCACTACGTCGCGGCGATAGGCGGCGACATCCACAACTACCAGCGCTATCCGGTCGACGTGGACGGCCGCACCATCCAGTACGTCGTCTCGGGCGGCGGCGGAGCCTTCATGCACGCCACCCACACCATCCCGCGCGTCTCGGTCGCGAACGTCACGGAGGGGGACTTCCGCTGCTACCCGCTGCGCGGCGACTCCCTCGCCTTCTACAGCACGCTCTACGGGTGCCGGCTGCGGCTGCGCCGCTTCTTCACCCTCACCGAGGCGGAGTCCGCGGCGGTCATCGCCGAGCGCCTCGGCATCCCACGGACCCGCACCCCGGGCGAACCCGCGCGCGTCACGTTCCGCACGCGTCTGGTCGCCAGTCTCCTGGGCGCCGGCGGCCGACCCGACCGCACCTCACGGTTCCGGCTCCCGGTGCGCAAGATCTACACGCAGTTGTTCTCCCCGAGCTCGGCCACGTACAGCCCGCCGTTCTTCAAGTGCTTCCTGCGCCTGGACGTCACCCCGGAGTCGATCCGGCTGCGCTGTCACGCGGCCACCGGCAACCGCGCGCAGGAACTGGACCCGCCGGTCGAGGACGAGGTCACGATCCCCCTGGTCTGAGACGGCGTCCCGATCGCGGCGGCCGGGAACATCACGGACCGCGATCGAGTTGCCACTGCCGTACGACGTCGATCGGTGCTCACCTGGAGGAGCCGGTGCCCCCCACCCCTCGCCCGTTGCGCAAACTGGGTTTCCTCACCATCGGCCTCTTCGACGAGGCGGACCCGGGCCGCGGACACGAGTCCACCCTGGAGATCATCGAACTGGGCGAACGACTCGGCTTCGACAGCGCCTGGCTGCGCCACCGGCACCTGCAGTACGGCATCTCCTCCCCGGTCGCGGTCATGGCGGCGGCCTCCCAGCGCACCAGCCGCATCGAGCTCGGCACCGCGGTCATCCCGCTCGGCTGGGAGAACCCGCTGCGCCTGGCCGAGGACCTGGCGACGGCGGACATCCTCTCGGGCGGCCGGGTCAACGCGGGCGTGAGCGTGGGCCCGCCGCTGCACTACGACCAGGTCAAGGAGGCGCTGTACCCGGACACCGCCGACGCCGAGGACTTCTCCTACGAGCGGGTGCGGCGGCTGCTCGACCTCGTGCGCGGCAAGCCGGCCACGGACTTCAGCGGCGTCGAGGGCTTCGAGGTGTTCTCGGACCGGGTGCAGCCCCACTCCCCCGGCCTGGGCGGGCGGATGTGGTACGGCGGCGGCAGCCTGAGCTCGGCGCGCTGGGCGGGCGAGCACGGCATGAACTTCCTGACCAGCAGTGTCGTCAAGGCCGAGAACCCGGACGTGACGACCGACTTCGCCGAGATCCAGCTCTCCCACATCCGCGCCTTCCGCGCCGCCCACCCCGAGGGCGAGGCCGCCCGCGTCTCCCAGGGCCTCGTCGTCATCCCCACCGACTCGGCCACCCCCGCACAGCGGGCCCGGTACGAGGAGTACGCCGCCCAGCGCACCCCTCGCACCACGTCCCCGCAGGGGCCGGCCCGGCTGATGTTCGCCCCCGACATCGTCGGCACCTCGGCGGAGATCGCCGAGCGGCTGCACGCACACGCCGCGTTCCGCGAGGTGGAAGAGGTGGCCTTCGCGCTGCCGTTCACCTTCGAGCACGAGGACTACGTGCAGATCCTCACCGACATGGCGACGAAGCTGGGCCCGGCCCTGGGCCGGCGGCCGTCCGCCTGAGGAACGGGCGGCGGGTGCGGCACCACCGGCCACGGCGTCGCGGGCGCAAGGGCGGGTCAGCCCTGCCTCACCAGCGTCCCGCCTCCGTGCCGACCACCGGCTCCGACGGCCTGCCGTCCACGCCGACCGGGACGTCGCCGGTGAGCATGACCCGGTGCATGGTCCGGGGGAAGTCGAGGTGGGCGTTGTCGCTCGGGGCGAGGTGGATGGTGGCGCGGTTGTCCCAGAAGGCGACGCTGCCGGGCTCCCAGCGGAAGCGGACCGTGTACTCGGGCCGGACCGCCTGCTCCAGGAGCATGTCCAGGATCGCCGTGCTCTCGGCGCGGGAGAGGTCGGCGATCTGCTCGACGTAGTAGCCGTTGACGCAGAGGATCCGCTCACCCGTCTCCGGGTGGACGCGTACCAGCGGGTGCAGCGAGGCGACCTGGTGGTCCAGCAGGTGCCGGACGTAGGCGTCGTCCCCGGGGCGGGCCTGGTAGCCGACCCCGAGCCGGTGCTCCGCCCGCAGTCCGGCCACGAACTCCCGCACCGGCGCGGAGAGCCCGGCGTACGCGGCGGCCAGGTTGGACCAGGTGGTGTCGCCGCCGTACGGCGGAACGGTCTCGGCGCGCAGGATCGTGGCGGCCGGCGGATCGACGCGGGCGCCGTGGTCGCAGTGCCAGCCGCGCAGCAGGGTGTGCCGGCGGCGCCGGAGCCACTCGTCGTGCTCCATCCCGAACCTGCCGCCCAGCTCCAGCCGGTCGGCGGTCGTCTCCACCTCGGGGAAGTCCGGCGGCGAGGCGCCGCCCCGCTTGCGCAGCACCACCGGGGTGCCGAACCGGCGCGCGAACGCCACATGCCCGGCGTGGTCCAGCCGCTGCTCCCGGAAGAACACCACCTTCCAGCGCAGCACCGCCGCCCGGATCACGGCGACCACGGCGTCGTCGAGCTCCCCGGCCAGGTCGACGCCCGTGATCTCCGCCCCGATGTGCCCGGCGACCGGTCTCACCTCGATCCCCGGGATGTGCTCCGCCTGCGCCGTACCCGTGTTCGTGGTCATCCGTGCTCCGTTGGTCGTCCGCCGTTCTCCACGAAGATCGTGACAGCGATCCCGACTCCTGGCGACAGCGCCACCCGGGCGGCCTCCACCAGAGCGGCGACAGAGCGACCGCGCTCGCACGGCCGACCGCCCCGACTCCCCTGCCGTGGGGGCGGGTTGCGCGGTCACATGGTGAACTCCCGTATCACGACGTCCCGGAACACGGCCCTGCCGTCGATCGTGAACAGGGCCAGCCCTGTGTCGGCCAGGTACGGGAACGCCGCCAGGGAGTGCACGTAACGGCCGTCGTCCACGAACGCCTCCACCGACGTACGGTCGACGAGGATCCGCAGCCGAACCCGGCGCGCGGCCGGGTCGAAGGGCGTGTGGCTCTCCTGCCATCGGGCCGAGCCGTCCGGGTTCGCGGCGCCGCGCCGGTTGACGAAGGCGAAGTCGCGGTACACGCCGGCGTCGATGTGCCGGTTCCCGTCCGCCGAGCGGCGCAACTGCACACCTGCCCCGGTGAGTTGCTCCCAGGTGATCGTGCAGGTCAGTTCGTAGGCGGTGCCGTTGTAGTCCAGGAGGCGGGTGCCGTCGACCTCCAGGTCGCCGAGGTCGATCGTGCGGGAGACGTGGTCGTCCAGGGCGGTGACCGGCCGGGAGGCGAGGTACAGCGTTCCGGAGGCGGCCCGCTTCAGGACGATCTCGCGGACGACGGAGTCGGTGCCGTTGAAGCCGTCGCCGTCGATCGTCGGCGTGAAGTGGGCGTAGTCCCAGTTGTTCAGCCAGCCGATCGCGTACCGGGTGCCGGGGTCGACCGAGCCGTCGGCGTGGTGCTTGTCGAAGGTGACGGCGCCGTACCAGTCGAAGCCGTGGTCCAGCCACTGCGGGTCGGCGGTGTCGGCGGCGAAGGAGGCGCCGTCGAAGGAGCCGGTCCAGTAGGCGTAGGTGTTCGGCAGCCCGGCTCCCTTGCCGTTCGCGCTCACGCCCAGCACCCAGGTCCGCGTGCCGTCGGTCGCCGTGATGCGGAACAGGTCCGGGCACTCCAGGGTCCCGATCCCCTCCTTGACGAAACCGCCCGCGTACGTCCAGCGCTTGAGGTCCGTGGAGTGGTAGAAGCCGACCTTGGTGCCTTCGGCGAGGGCCATCACCCACCGGTCGCGCTCCTCGTCGCGGATCACCTTGGGGTCGCGGAAGTCGCGCACACCGGGGTTGGGCAGCACCGGTTCGGTGCCGTGGTTGCGGAAGGTGCGGCCGCCGTCGGTGGAGTAGTACAGGTACTGCGCCTGGGAGGTGGGGCCGTCGCCGGGCGCCATGGTCGCGAGCACCACGACCGCGCCCGCGCCGAAGCCCGCCGTGCCCTCGGTGTCCACCACCGCGCAGCCCGACCAGACATCGCCGTTGGGGGTGGTGTCCTTCGGGACGGCGACCCCCCGGTCGGTGAAGGAGACCAGGTCGGTGCTGGTGGCCAGGCGCCAGGCCGTGCCCACGGCTCCGGTGAGGTAGTCCGCGTTGTACAGGTAGTAGTAGTGGTACTCGCCGTCGATCCAGACCGGCCGCTGCGGGTCGTTCTTCCATCCGTCGGGGACGGTGAGGTGGTACCCGGCGCGGTAGCTCGCGCCTGCCCGCGCCGGACGCCCCGGCCGTGCCGAGGCCGGTCCCGCCGGCACCGCCACGGCCGCCGCCCCGACGGCCGTCCCGGCCAGCAACGCTCTTCTGGTCACCCCGTGCGTCACGCGACGCCCCTCTCGTGAGTACTGCGGCTCATGGGTCCAGGACTCTGAGACCTAACTCGTTAAAGGTCAAGGGGTGCACGACTCTTGACACGGACATCCCCCGTTTCCCATCATCTGGGGCGTCAAGGCTGGACTAACACGAGTTAGGCGCTTGGATGACCCACTCGCACCTCACCCGCCGCACCCTGCTGCGGTACGGCGCCTACGGCGCGGGCGCAGCCGCCCTCGCCGGCACCGCCGCCAGCTGGGAACGGCTCACCGGAGCCGACATCCCCGGCCGTGACGACGGCTCGCTCGTCGTCGCCACGCTCGGCCCCGCCTACGGCCCGGAGGCCGTACGCACCCTCACCGAGGGCTTCAAGGAGCTCCACCCCGACATCAAGCTGCGGATCAACGCCGTACAGGCCGTCGACTGGTCCGACTTCTTCGCGAAGATCCTCACCCAGATCGCGGCGGGCACGGCCCCCGACCTGGTGTATGTCGCCACCGAGGGCGTCCAGTTGTTCGCGCAGCGCCTCGGGGTCCCGCTGGACCACTGGGTGAAGCGGGACGCCGAGGAGCTGCGCGAGTACTTCGCCGACGTCCATCCCTCGCTGGTGGAGTCGATGATGTACGAGGGGAGCCTCTACCAGCTGCCGGTCGAGTTCAACGCGGCCGACATGTACCTCAACGACCAGGTCCTCAAGCGGGCGGGCGCGAGCTTCCCGGCGCCCGACTGGACCCGCGACGACTTCACCGCCCTCCTGCGGGACATGAAGAGGTCCAGCGGCTCGCAGTTCACGCCGTACTTCTGGACCAACCGCCTCTGGGGCGGCGTGGTGCCGTGGCTGTTCGCCAACGACACCAACCTCCTCGCCGAGTCCAAAGCGCCCGGCGGCAGTTGGCTGTGGGACTCCTTCTACCCGGCCGCCCAGCGGCAGGGGCGCGGTGGCGGGTTCCGGTGGACCACCCCGCAGGCCACCCATGAGCGGGTGGAGGAGGCGTACGACTACCTCGCCTCCCTCATCCAGGAGGACCTGTGCACCCGCCCCGAGGGAGGCAACGGCCAGAACCTGATCGGCGTGTTCTCCACCGGCCGGGTCGGCGTCACGCCCGCCGGCGGCTTCTGGGCCGGCGGTCTGCATCTGGCCGGCATGGAGGCCGACAGTTTCGACGTGCAGTACTTCCCGCGCTGGCGCACCCAGCGCATGCAGTTCGGCGCCGCGGGCTACGCGCTGCTGCGTACCTCCACACGACAGGACGAGGCCTGGGAGTTCATCAAGTACGCCGCCCGCCGGGACACCCTGATGCGGCTGTTCCGGACCAACCAGACCACCCCGGCCCGCCGTTCGATGCTCACCGCCGACCGCTACCGGGAGATCGGCCCCCGGCACTGGCGGGTCTTCTACGACACCCTCGACGCGTTCCCCGACACCGGGCCGATCCCCGCCCCGCCGCAGGTGGCCGAGGTCGAGCAGGTACTGCTCAAGCACACCGGCACCGCGCTGTCGTCCCGGCGCGCGGTGGCCCCCGCGCTGCGGCGGATGCAGGACGATCTGGAGAAGGCCATGGAGCGTGAGGTATGACGGACACTCAGATCCCGGCGCCCACGAAGCCGTTCGCGCCGCCCCCGGTCCCCGCGCGGCCTTCGGCCCGTGACCGCGGAACCCGGATGCTGGCCACCCTCTTCCTGGCACCCACGATCGTCGGCATCGTCGTCTTCACGGTCGTACCGATCGTCGGCTCGGTGGTGCTGAGCCTCTTCCACTGGAACGTCATCGACGACCCGAGCTTCGCCGGTGCCGCCAACTACCGTGAGGCGTTCGGCGATTCGACCGTGCTGGTCTCCTTCCGCAACACCCTCGTGTTCATGGTGCTCGCCGTCGCGCTCCAACTGCTGATCGCCCTGGTGCTGGCGCTCGCGGTCAACGGGCGGATGCCGGTGTGGCTGCGGTCGGTGTTCCGCTCGGCGTTCTTCTTCCCGCTGGTGCTGTCCGCCGCCTCCATCTCGGTGGTGATGAAGTACCTGTTCAACCAGGACTTCGGGGTGGTGAACTGGCTGCTCGGCACGGTCGGGATCGCCCCCGTGCCGTGGCTGACGTCCGAGAACGCCGCGATGGCGACCGTCGTCCTGGTCTACGTCTGGCAGCAGTTCGGCTTCTCGTTCCTGCTGTTCGTCGGCGGTCTGAACAACATCCCCAAGGAGATCCACGAGGCCTCCTCGCTCGACGGCGCCACCGGTCTGCGCAAGCACCTGAACATCACCCTGCCACTGCTGTCGCCCACCCTGCTGGTCGCCTCGGTCGTCGGGATCATCAACGCGCTCCAGGTCTTCGAGCAGCCCTACGTCCTCACGAACGGCGGGCCCGGGGACGCCACCCGGACCGTGGTGATGGTGATCTACGAGAGCGCCTTCGAACAGCTCCGCTTCGGTGAGGCCTCCGCGGTGGGCGTGCTGCTGTTCGTGCTGATCATGGCCGTCACCGCCCTCCAGTTCCGGCTCAGCCGGCGTTTCGTCCACTACCAGTGAGCCGGGTGAGCCCCCTATGAGCCAAGCAACCCTGAACCTGAGCCGAGCCCGCCACTCCCTGGCGCCCTGGGCGCGGATCACCGCCCTCGCGGTGTGCGCGCTGCTGACCCTCGGCCCGGTCATCTGGACCGTCTCCACCTCCCTGCGCACCCCGGCCGAGTCCTTCGACCTGCCTCCGAGGATCATCCCGACGAACCCCACGGCCGAGTCCTACCGGGGGGTGTTCGACCAGATCGACGTCTGGCTGCTGGCGCTCAACTCCACGCTGGTGACCGCGCTGATCGCCGTCGGACAGATGATCACCGCCGGTCTCGCGGGGTACGCCTTCGCGCGCCTTGAGTTCCGGTTCAAGAAGCCGCTGTTCGGCCTGGTCCTGGCGACCATGATGGTGCCGTTGCAGGTCACCATCGTGCCGGTGTTCCTGGTGCTCAAGTCGATGGGTCTGACCGACACCCTGCTCGGTCTGATCATCCCGGCCTTCCCGACCGCGTTCGGCACCTTCCTGATGCGCCAGTACTTCCTCGGTATGCCCAAGGACCTGGGTGAGGCGGCGATGCTGGACGGCTGCGGGCCCTGGCGGACCTTCCGGTCGGTGTACGCGCCGCTGGCCGCGCCCGGCCTCGCGATCGTCGGCGTGCTGGCCTTCAACTACCACTGGAACGAGTTCTTCCGGCCGTTGATCCTGGAGACCTCGGGTCAGAACTACACCCTGCCGCTGGGCCTGGTCTCGCTCCAGGGCAACCTCGGCACCGGTTCCATCTCGGTGGTGCTGGCCGGTGTCGTGCTCTCCATGCTCCCCGCCGTCGCCGTGTTCCTCGTCGGCCAGCGCCCTCTTCGCGAGGGCATCACTTCCGCAGGAGTCAACCGTTGAGCCACACGCCCAACGCCCCCCGGTTCCGGGTCCGTCCGCCCGCGAACTGGCTCAACGACCCGAACGGGCCGTTCCGTTGGCGGAACCGCTATCACCTGTTCTTCCAGCACAACCCGCAGGCACCGGTCCACGCGAACGTCCACTGGGGCCATGTCTCCAGCCCCGACCTCGCGCACTGGGAACAGCATCCGATCGCGCTCGCCCCGACCCCGGGCGGCCCCGACGAGGCGGGCTGCTGGTCAGGGTGCGTGGTCGACGACGACGGCGTGCCGACCGCCGTCTACACCGGCGTCGACCGCCATCACAACGGTGTCGGCTCCATCTGCCTGGCGCGTGCCCTGATGCCTCAGGACGAGACGCTGACCGACTGGCGGCCGCTGCCCGCCCCCGTCGTGACCGGCCCGCCCGCCGGACTGGACGTGGTGATGTTCCGCGACCCGTTCGTCTTCCGCGCCGCCGGCCGCCGTTGGGCCCTGGTCGGCGCGGGCCACGCCGACGGAACCCCCTCGGTGCTCCTCTACGACTGCGAGGACCTGACCGACTGGCGGTTCGCCGGGGTGCTGCTGGACGGCAACGACCCGGTCGCGGTCGACGCGTTCGGGGACAAGGCGGTCGGCTGGGAGTGCCCGCAGCTGTACGCGACGGCGAGTGGCGAGTGGGTGCTGGCGGTGTCGCTGTGGGACGGGGACCCGTGCTCCACCGGCTATCTGACGGGTCGTCTCCAGCCGTACGGACAGGTCGGGTTGCGCTTCGAGGCCCGTGCCGCCGGTCGCCTGGACCAGGGCCGGGACTTCTACGCGCCCGCCGTGCTCCAGGAGCCCGACCGGGTGCTCATGTGGGGCTGGTCGTGGGAGGCCCGGGGACAGGGCGAGGTCGACCGCGCCGGGTGGGCCGGTGTCCTGACG
This sequence comes from Streptomyces sp. NPDC034103, assembly GCF_055575395.1. Lineage (NCBI taxonomy): Bacteria > Bacillati > Actinomycetota > Actinomycetes > Kitasatosporales > Streptomycetaceae > Streptomyces > Streptomyces sp. NPDC034103. The sequence goes on from NZ_JBVISS010000004.1 coordinate 237,902, forward strand.
GCACCGCGGGTGGTGGACGTCCATCCCGACGGCTCCCTGCGTGTCGTACCGGCTCCGGAGCTCGCGCTGCTGCGGGCGGCCGAACCGTTCGTCACGGCGCCGGGCGGGCCCACCCCGCTGCCGTCGGCGTACGACCTGACCGTCACCGCGTCCGGCCGCACCACGGTGAGTCTGCTGCGGTCCGCCTCCGGCGCCGCACTGACCGTCCTCCTCGACCCGGGGACGGGCACGGTCACTCTCGACCGGGCCGACTGGACGCGCGCACGGCCCGACGGGTCGGCGCCGATCGTGGTGCGGGCACCGGCCGGCGAGGTGCGGATCCTCGTGGACGGTTCACTCCTGGAGCTGTTCGTCGGCGACCGGGCCACGGTCACCGAGCGGGTCTACCTGCGCCCCGACGACGTACCCGAACTCCTCGTCACCGGCGCCGGGGCCGCGGTCACCGGCTGGGAGCTGGTCCCACCGACGCACGACTGATCACCTGGCAGGCCAGGCGCCGTACCGTCGCGGACGGCGTCCGGCCAGTGTCGATCGAGTCGAGGACGAGCCGGGCGGCGGCCTCGCCCATCGCCCGGTGCGGCAGCGCGACCGTGGTGAGGGCCGGGGTGAGGTACGCGGCCATGTGCTCCTGGTCGTCGTAGCCGACCACCGACAGATCCTGTGGAACGGCGAGGCCGAGCCGGGTCGCGGCGTGCAGGACGCCTGCCGCGACCCGGTCGTTGTAGCAGAAGATCCCGGTGGGGCGCCGGTCGGCGGGGACGCCGTCGAGGACGCGCAGCGCGCCCTCGTACCCGCCGGAGATCTCGCCCCCGCTGCGCACCACCCACTCCTTGGGCACGGTGACGCCCTCGGCGCGCAGGGCGTCGCGGAAGCCGCGCAGCCGGTCCACGGAGGCCATGTCGTCCTGGCCGCCCACCATGGCGACCCTGCGATGCCCCTCGTCCAGCAGCAGCCGGGCCGCGGTGCGGCCGCCGGCGCGCTCGGCGGGGACGACGGCGGGCAGCGAGTCGTCCTCGGGCACACAGTTGGCGAGGACCGAGTGGGTGCGGTGCAGGCCCTCGGGGACCCGCACCCGGCGCAGGGACATCGCCGCGTAGATGATGCCGTCCACGCGCCGGTCGAGGAGCTCGGCGACCGCCGCGTCCTCCTTGGCGGCGTCACCGCCGGAGTCGACGGTCAGCACCAGGTGTTCGCTGCCCCAGGCGGTGTCCATGGCGCCGCGCAGCAGCCGGCCCGCGAACGGCGAGGAGGCGATCTCGTCGGTGACCAGGCCGATCACGGCCGTACGACGGCGGCGCAGGCCCCGGGCGACGGGGTCGGGCCGGTAGCCGAGCTGGGCGGCGGCCTGCCGGATGCGTTCCTGGGTGGCGGGCGAGAGGTTGCCCTCGGCGCGTCCGTTGAACACGAAGGAGACCGCGGTGTGGGAGACCCCGGCGAGCCGGGCGACGTCCTTCGACGTGGGGCGCCCGCCCGCGCGCTGCTTCTCCTCGGTGCCGCCCATGCCGTCCGCCGCCCTCATCCCCCGCCCGTCCGCTTGATCACGGCCCAGCCTATCCGTGAGGCTGGGAGGACGACACGGTCGAGGAGAAAGGTCCGGCAGTGATCAGCACCCCGGCACACGAACTCAACGACGGTACGAGGCTCCCGGCCATCGGCCTGGGCACCTGGCCCATGGACGACGCGGAGGCGGAACGGGCGGTGGCCCGGGCCCTGGAGGTGGGCTACCGCCTGGTGGACACGGCCACGAACTACGGCAACGAGGTCGGCGTGGGCCTCGGCGTCACCCGCAGCGGCGTCCCCCGCGAGGAGGTCGTGGTGACGACGAAGCTCCCGGGCCGCCACCACGGCTTCGAGGAGACCCTCGCCTCCTTCGAGGAGTCCCGCCGCCGCCTCGGCGTGGACTACGTGGACCTGTACCTCATCCACTGGCCGCTGCCCCGCGTGGACCGCTATGCCGACTCCTGGCGGGCCATGATCAAGCTGCGCGAGGAGGGCCTGGTGCGGTCGATCGGCGTCTCCAACTTCACGGTGGAGCACATCGAGCGGCTGGAGAAGGAGACCGGCGTCCTGCCGAGCGTCAACCAGATCGAGCTGCACCCCCTGTTCCCGCAGGACGAGCTGCGCGCCTTCCACACCGCCAAGGGCATCCGCACCGAGAGCTGGAGCCCGCTGGCCCCCGGCGCGGACCTGCTGGACGACCCGGTCGTCGCCGGGGTCGCCGAGGCCCACGGGGTGACACCGGGGCAGGTGATCGTGCGCTGGCACACACAGCTCGGCGCGGTGCCCATCCCGAAGTCCTCGGACCCGGAACGGCAGCGCCTGAACCTGGACGTCTTCGGCTTCACGCTGGACCCGGCCCAGCTGGCGGCGGTCGGCGACCGGGCGCACCCGCGCAGGGGCGGGGACCCGGAGGCGCACGAGGAGTTCTGAGACCGGCCGGAGCCCGCACGCGGCGCGTCCGGGGACCCTCAGATCTGTTGAATCCGGTCCCGACTCCCCAGCTGTGCCTCTATGTTCGCAGCGGCACGTCCTCGATCGTCCGCCGAAGCGGCCGATCGGCCGATCGGCCGCTCAAGCCTCTGGAGGCCCCGTATGCGCACCTCGCTCCGTGTCGGCATCGCCGGGGCGGTGGCCGCGGCCACCGCCCTCACCTGCGGCACCGCTCAGGCGACCCCGCCGGGACCCGGCGTCACCGCGAAGCTCGTCAGCCAGCGGACCGTGGGTGACACGGATTACGTCCTGAGAGAGATCACGATTCCGCCGGGTCAGGCGACCGGCTGGCACTACCACGACGGCCCGCTGTACGCCTTCGTCCAGCAGGGCACGCTCAGCCACTTCGACTCCACCTGCGCGTCGGACGGGGTGTACGCGAAGGGCGAGTTCGTCCAGGAGCCGGCCGGGTCGGTCAACGTGCACATCGGGCGCAACCTGGGCGACACCCCGCTGGTGCTGGACGTGCTGTACGTGCTGCCGCACGGGGCGCCGTTCTCCGAGGACGCGCCCAACCCGGGGTGCCCGTTCGAGTGATCGGGCCCCAGGGCACCTCAAGGCACCTCAAGGCACCTCAGGGCAGCGGCTGTTCGGCCCAGATCGTCTTGCCGGAACCGGTCTGTCTGCTGCCCCAGCGCTGGGTGAACTGGGCGACCAGCAGCAGTCCGCGCCCTCCTTCGTCGTAGGCGTGGGCGCGGCGCAGGTGCGGCGAGGTCGAACTGCCGTCGGAGACCTCGCAGATGAGGGTGCGGTCGCGGATCAGCCTGAGCTGGACGGGCGGGGCGCCGTAGCGAATGGCGTTGGTGACCAGTTCGCTGACGACGAGTTCGGTGACGAAGGCGGCCTCGTCCAGGCCCCACGCGGTGAGCTGCTCGGTGGCGGCCTGCCGGGCGGCGGCCACGTGGACGGGGTCGGGCGTCACGTCCCAGGTGGCGACGCGGTCCGCGCCGAGCGCGCGGGTGCGGGCCAGCAGCAGGGCCACGTCGTCGCTCGGCTCCTCCGGCAGCACGGCCTTGAGGACCGAGTCGCACAGCGCGTCGAGGCTGCTGGCGCGGGCGGTGAGCGCGCGGCACAGTTCGCCGCTGGCGTGGTCGATGTCGCGGTCGCGGTCCTCGATGAGGCCGTCGGTGTACAGGGCGACGATGGCGCCCTCGGGCACCTCCACCTCGGTGGCCTCGAAGGGCAGCCCTCCGACGCCGAGCGGGGGGCCCGCGTTCATGGGGACGAGCGCCGAGGTGCCGTCGGGCAGCACGAGGACGGCCGGCGGATGCCCGGCGGCGGCGAGGGTGAGGCGGCGCGAGACCGGGTCGTAGACGGCGTAGAGGCAGGTCGCGCCGAGTTCCGCGATGTCGTCGTCCACGTCGTAGGCCGCCAGGTGGGTGACCAGGTCGTCGAGGTGGGTGAGGAGTTCGTCGGGGGGCAGGTCCACGTCGGCGAGGGTGCGCACGGCCGTGCACAGGCGGCCCATCGTCGCCGAGGAGGTGATGCCGTGCCCGACGACGTCGCCGACGACCAGGGCGACCCGGCTGCCGGAGAGCGGGATGACGTCGAACCAGTCGCCGCCGATGCCCGCGAGGGACCCTGAGGGCAGATAGCGGTGGGCGACCTCGACGGCGGCCTGTCCCGGCAGGCCCCGGGGCAGCAGGCTGTGCTGGAGGGCCAGCGCGGTGGTCCGCTCCCGGGCGAAGCGGCGGGAGTTGTCGACGCAGACCGCGGCCCGGCTGGCCAGCTCCTCGGCGAGGGCGACGTCGTCGGGGACGTAGGGGTCGGTGGGGCCGATACGGACGGCGACGGCGACGCCCAGTGTGATCCCGCGGGCCCGCAGCGGGACCGCCAGCATCGAGTGGGTGCCCTCGCGGTAGGAGCGTCCCTGGGGTGCGCGGGCGTTGCGCTCGCGCACCCAGCGGTCGAAGGAGGGCTCGCCGGCCCGGCTGAGCACGGCCCGGCCCTCGCGCAGGGCTCGGGCGGGCGGGGAGTAGGGCGGGTAGACGTCCAGCGCGCCCAGGTGGACGGCGGCCTCCGGGGTGCCTTCGTGGGCGGAGCCGTGGGCGACGCGGCGCAGAACGACGTCCTGGGACATGGCGCTCGGCGGTTCCTCGCTCCCGAGGACCCATTCGAGCAGGTCGACGCTGGTGAAGTCGGCGAACCGCGGGACCACCAGCGAGACCAGTTCCTCGGCGGTGCGGACCACGTCGAGGGTGGTGCCGATGGCGTCCGCGGCCTCGTTGAGCAGCGCCAGGCGCTGCCGGGCCCAGTGCTGCTCGGTGCTGTCGAACGCGGCCAGGGCCACCCCGACGACGTCGTCGGCGCCGTTGCGCACCGGCCACATCTCGATGTTCCAGGCGTGGTAGCGGTTGCCGGACGGGGCGCGGGTGTAGCTCTCGTAGTGCAGGGGCTCGCCGGTCTCGGCGACCCGTCGCAGATGCCAGTGGAAACCGTGGCTGTGCTGGGCCTCCTCCACGGTCTCGGGGAAGAACCGGCCCAGCAGGGCCTCCTCCGGAACGCCCATCACCTGGCAGGCGGCGTCGTTGAGCCGTAGGTACCGCTGCCCGGGATCGAAGACCGACATGGACATGGAGGCCTGCTGGAAGGCCTGCCCGGCGAGGGTCGGCTCCGCCCCGCCGGGCTGCTCCGCGGTGATCACGAAACCGCCGGGTGAGCCGTCCGGGCCCTGCACCTCGCACGCCCGCAGCGGGAGGGCGAGGGGGGTGCCGTCCCGGTGCCGCAGGACGACGGTGCCGGTCCGGGCCGCCACGACGTCGGGCGGCGGGTCCTCGGCGAGCAGCTCACGCACCGGAAGTCCCACGGCCTCCTCGGCCGGGTATCCGGTCAGTCGCCGGGCACCGTCGCTCCACCCCGTCACCGTGCCGTGGACGTCGATGACCGCCGCTGCGGAGGCGTGCTCCATATCGTCCAGGATGGTCCCATTACCGCACCGCTTCAACCTCGGTACGGCATCCGGGACTCCGCAGTCACTTGCGGTGGTCGCGCAACGCGGCCAGCGCCCGGTCGGCGTGGGTGTTCATCCGCAGCTCGCTGCGCACGACCTCCAGGACGGTGCGGTCCTCGGCTATGACGAAGGTGACCCGCCTGGTGGGCGCCAGTGAGAAACCGCGGTTCACGCCGAAGCGCTCCCGGATCGTCCCGTCGGCGTCGGACAGCAGCGGCATGCCGAGGGTGTGCTTGCCGGCGAACTCCTGCTGGCGCTCCACAGAGTCGCCGCTGATGCCGACGGGGCGGGCGCCGACGGCCGCGAACTCGGCCGCGAGGTCGCGGAAGTGGCAGGCCTCGGCGGTGCAGCCGGCCGTCATCGCGGCCGGGTAGAAGAACAGGACGATCGGCCCGTCGGCGAGCAGCGAGGTCAGGCTGCGCGGGGTGCCGGTCTCGTCGGGCAGCTCGAAGTCGTCGATCTTGTCGCCGACGCCGACGCGTACGCTCATGCCCGGCCCTCCGTGTTCCGTGCGACGTTGCGGGCCCACAGGACGAGGGGCACCTGGAGCGGCAGCCGGCCGAACGCGAGGGCCTTCTGCGGGGTCGGGCGGTGGCGCCAGTCCACGGCCATCTTGACGTTGGCGGGGAAGACACCCACGAAGAAGGCGGCGGATGCCAGCGCGGCGGCCTTGCGGGTACGCGGCGCCACGAGCCCGGCCGCCAGCGCGAACTCGGCGACACCACTGGCGTAGGTCCAGGTCCGGGGCGAGCCCGGCAGGGACCGCGGGATGGTCGCGTCGAACGAGCGGGGCGAGGCGAAGTGGGTGACCCCCACGCCGGCCAGCAGGGCGGCCAGCAGCAGGGGTGAACGTTCGGACCGGGGCACGGTTCCTCCTATGGGGGGCCTGCCGCCGGATATTACTGGACGGTATATCCGTGAGTGCCTCGGCCCCTGCCGGTCGTGCGGGGGCGCTCGTCTGCCGGTCGATCGTTTCTCGTGGGGCTGAGCGCCTTCACCTCGCCGTACGTCCGTGAGCGCACCGGCGGCGAGCAGGTGGCCGGCACGGTCGCGCCGTACGTGCTCGCCACGTCCCCGCGGATCGCGCTGTTGCCGCTCATCGCCCTGCCCGCGCCGTGCGGCTGCCGATGTGCGGGCCGCGCGCGCCCGGCGCCATGTCAGGTCAGTTCCCGGCGAGTGTCCCCAGCCACTGATGCAGCAAGCCCGACTCGGCGGGCGTGAAGGACGCGGGGGGTTCGGCGCGCAGCCGGGCGGCGAGGGTGGCGGCCGCGACGGGGACGCCGTCCGTCTGCGCGGGGCCCGCCGGCCGGGTCAGGGAGTCGATCACCGCATCGCGCAGGCGGGTCGAGAAGCCCGGGTCCGGGTACTGCTCCGGCCTGGTGAGCATCGACAGGGCCGCCCCCACGTTGGCGGACATGATCACCTGTGTGGCCAGAGCGGGCGGGACGCTCAGCCGCCCGGCCGCCGCGCAGCGTTCGAGGATGGCGTGCAGCAGGTCGTGGGCCTCGCGCGCGGCGGCGGGCGGGGCCGTCAGCTCGGGCGAGTACATCAGGCGGTAGTGATGGGGGTGCTCCAGCGCGAACCGCATGTGGTTGTCCCAGCCGTTCTTGACGTCGGCGACGGGATCCTCGCCGGGCCTGGCGGCCCGCTTGGAGGCGAGGTACCGCTCGAATCCCCGGTCCACCACGGCGGCCAGCAGCCCCGCCTTGTCGCCGAACAGCCGGTAGAGCATCGGCGCGCCCACTCCGGCCGCCTCGCACACGGCCCGGGTGGAGACATCGGCGGCGGGCGCCGCGGCGAGCAGCGTCGCGGCGGCTTCCAGGATCTTTTCCCTCGCGTCCATGCTCCGCACGGTACGCCATTCGTAGCGCTGATACGAGCTGGGAATAGCAGCGCTACGATACTGTGTTATCGTCGTTACGCGGTGCACGTAGCATCGCTAACAAATGCGAACCCCACTCGCACGGCACACGAGGAGCGGACATGAGCACGGAGCAGCGCGTCGCGATCGTCACCGGAGGATCGCGCGGCATCGGACGCCAGACCGCCCGGCAGCTGGCCGCCGACGGGTTCGCCGTCGTCGTCAACTACGCGGGCGACAAGGACGCGGCCGACGAGGTCGTACGCGGTATCGAGGCCGCCGGCGGCTCGGCCGTGGCCGCCCGCGCGGACGTCGGCGACGAGACCGAGGTGGCCGCACTCTTCGACCTCGCGGAGACGACGTACGGCGGGGTGGACGCGGTCGTGCACGCGGCGGGCCGCATGCCCCTGGCTCCGATCGCGGAACTGGACCTCGACGAGCTCGACGCCCTGTACCGCACCAACATCCGCGGCACCTTCGTCGTCGACCAGCAGGCCGCCCGCAGGCTGCGTCCGGGCGGTGCGCTGGTGAACTTCTCCAGCTCGGTCGTCGGCCTGTCCTTCCCCGGCTACGGCGCCTACGCCGCGAGCAAGGGCGCGGTCGAGGCGCTGACGCTGATCCTCGCCCGTGAGCTGCGCGGCCGTGACGTGACGGTCAACGCCGTGGCCCCCGGCCCGACCGCGACCGACCTGTTCCTGGACGGCAAGGACGAGGAGACCGTGGCCCGGCTGGCCGCGCAGCCGCCGCTGGAGCGCCTGGGCACGCCGCAGGACATCGCCTCGGTGGTCGCCTTCCTGGTCGGCCCGGCCGGGCACTGGGTCAACGGGCAGGTGCTGCGGGCCAACGGCGGGATCGTCTGAGGCGATCGTGTGAGGCCCCAACCCCGCGTGGGACCCCACCCCCGTGTGCGGTCGCGCCCCCGCGTGCGGTCCCGCCCCCGCCGGCAGGCGCAGCGCCGTTCAGGCGAAACCGTCCTCACGCGCGCGTGCCGAGGGCGGGGCCCGTCGACACCTCACCCGTGAAGCTCCCCCTGATCCCGCCCATGCTCGCCACGTCCGGCACCCTGCCACCCCCCGCACAGGACGCGCGCTGGGCCTACGAGACCAAGCAGGACGGCCAGCGCGTGGTGGTCTACCTCGCCGGTGACGGCAGCGTGCTGCTGCGCGCCCGCTCCGGGGAGGACATCACCGCCGCCTATCCCGAACTGGCGCCTCTGGGCAGCGCACTCGGCACCCTGCCCGCCGTACTGGACGGCGAGGTCCTGGCGCTCGACGCGCAGGGGCGTGCCGACTTCCAGCTCCTGCAGTCCCGCATGGGGCTGGCGCACGCCCCCGGCAAGGCCGCCCGGAAGGCCGCCGAAGTCCCCGTCCACCTGGTGCTGTTCGACGTGCTCCACCTGGCCGACCGCACCCTGACCGCGCTCCCGTACGTCCGCCGGCGCGACCGGCTCCAGGAACTCGGCCTGGACGGCCCCTACTGGTCGACCCCGGGCGCCCTCGTCGGCCACGGTCGGCAGGCGCTCCAGGCCACCCTCGACCACGGTCTCGAAGGCCTGGTGTGCAAGCGACTGGACTCGGTGTACGAGCCCGGGGTCCGCTCCCGGGCCTGGATCAAGATCCGGAACATGCGCAGCGAGGACGTCGTCGTCGGCGGCTGGCTGCCCGGCAAGGGGCGGCTCACCGGCCTGCCGGGCGCGGTGCTGGTCGGCCAGCGCGCCGCCGGACGGCTGCGGTACGTCGGCAGCGTGGGCACCGGCTGGAGCGAGACCGAACGCACCCAGCTCGCCGCGCTCCTGCGAACCGCCGCCACGGACACGTGCCCCTTCTCCCCCGTGCCCCGGGTCGCGGGCGCCCACTGGGTCCTGCCCCGACTCGTCGGCGAGGTCCGCTACTCCACCCGTACCCGGGCGGGTCTGCTGCGCCAGCCGTCCTGGCTGCGACTGCGTCCGGACCTCGCGCCGCAGGAGTCGGCGGCCGATCTGCCGGACGACCTCGTCTGAGCCCCGCGCAGGATCCAAAGGTTCCAACGGCCTTTACCAGAGAGCCGCTTGCACAGTCTTGGCGCGGACATGAAAAAAGGGGAAGCTGAACCTCCCTTTCCCCCACAGCCGTTCGGCTGCGCCCGCACCAGGAGGAGGACGCAGTGTCGTCACCGTCGCTCAAGAGGCACCGCGCGAGATGGTTCACCGGTCTGGCCGGCGCCGCCGCCCTGGTCGTCGCCTTCCCCAGCGTCGCCTTCGCTGCCCCGCCCGCCGCCCTGCCGACCAACGCCGAGTCGGCCGAGTACACCTACCAGCCGGCCTTCGACTACGACACCGACGGCTGTTACCCGACGCCCGCGATCGGCCCCGACGGGACCGTCAACGGCGGTCTGAAGCCGGCCGGTTCGCTCAGCGGCGACTGCCACGACCTCGCGGACCTGAACAACACCAACTCGTACTCGCGCTCCAAGTGCAACAACGGCTGGTGCGCCTATATGTACGGCCTGTACTTCGAGAAGGACCAGGCCGTCGCGGGCAGCGGCATCGGCGGGCACCGACACGACTGGGAGCACGTCGTGATCTGGGTGCAGAACGGCGCGGTCCGGTACGTCTCGACGTCCAACCACGGCTCGTTCACCATCACCGCCGCCTCCGGCGTCCGCTTCGACGGCAGCCACGCGAAGGTCGTCTACCACAAAGACGGCATCAGCACCCACTGCTTCCGACTCGCCAACTCCAACGACGAGCCGCCGGAGAACGCCAAGGGCACCTGGCAGTACCCGCCGCTCGTCGGATGGAACGGCTACCCCTCGGGAGTCCGCGACAAGCTCAGCGCGTACGACTTCGGCAGCGCCAACTTCGGCCTGAAGGACGGCAACTTCACCAACCATCTGGCGTCCGCGAAGCCGTCGGGGATCGCCTTCGACCCCAACGCGTGAGCCGCTGACGGCATCGGGCGCGAGACCTAGGTCCCAGGCACGCACGGTTCTGGGTCCCGCGCCCGATCCCCGCCCCCCGGCGGGCGGCATACCGTCCCTGTCATGAACACAAGCGGACACCTGGAAGAGGCCCTCGAACGCGTCCACGCCTTCGGTCCCGAGCGGGAGGGCTGGCTCAGCAACCACGCCCCCATGGTCGTCGAGGCGCTCGCCGCCCACGGACAGGCGAACGCGGTGCACCGCTGGCTGGACCAGTACCGGGACAAGCTGGAGGACTTCCCCGACCGCGTCGCGCCCGTCACGGAGGCCAACTGGCGGGAGGCGCTGGGTGATCCACGCCGTATCGCCGACTGGACCGACCACTATGCCCGCGCCCTCGACGCACACCCGTGGCGGGCCGTCCTCGCCGAGTGGTGGCCACGACTGCTGCCCGGCCTGTACGGCGGTGCCACCCACACCGTCATCCGGGTCGGCCACGCCGTCCGCGCCCTGGAGGCGGGCGAGAACGCGCCCCGGGTCACCGAACTGGCGCACGCGCTGGGCTACTGGGCCGCCCGGCACCAGCCGGTGACCGGTCTCACCGCGCTGCAGGGCGCACCGAGCGCGCGCGAGTCCCTGGACGCCGTGCCCGCGATCGAACCGGGCCACGTGGGCTTCCGGAACCGTCTCGGCGCCGTCCGCCACCTGCCCACGTGGGCCGACGACGTGACCGACCCGGAGACGGCCCGCGCCCGGCTCACCGAACTCGTCCACGCCGCCACCCACCGCTACGCCACCCACGGCCACGGCGAGCCGACCATGCTCGTCCACGCGGCCACGGCGCCCAACGCCGTCCTGCGCACCCTGGACGCGCTGCCCCGCACCCTGTGGGCGCCGAGCCTGCACGCGGCCTGGAACGCCTCCGCCGCGGTCACCGCGATGTACGCCCCCGCGGACGGGGTCACGTACACGCCACCCGCCCGCCTCACCCCCGAAGAGGTCCTGGAACGCGCCCTGGCCCACGGCGACGAACACGTCATCAAGCTCACCGACACAGCCCTCGACGTGGGTGACGACCTGGCGCTCGCGGCGGCGCTGCGCTCGGTCGAGATGAGCGATCCGCTCGCCGGATAGCGCGTGGAGCGGCGCGAACTCCCGCGCCACCGCTGCCTGGTGCGCACTTCCGGGCGATGCGGCCGGTCTCTCGGGCGGCAGGGGTCTCCACCCCTTCGACCGGCGCGCGTGAAGAGAGCGGTACCGGACTGCCGCTCGGTCGCGAGGGTCTATCGTGTCCGCATGTCCGTGCCCGAACTGATCCGTATCGTCTCCCGCGACTCGCCCATGGCGCTCGCCCAAGTGGAGCGTGTCCGCGCCGAGTTGGCCGTCCTGCACCCGGGTGTGCGCACCGAGGTCGTACCGGTGAGGACGACCGGCGACAAGTGGATGGGCGACCTGTCCAAGGTCGAGGGCAAGGGCGCCTTCACCAAGGAGGTCGACGCCGCCCTGCTGGCCGGCGAGGCCGACCTCGCGGTGCACTGCGTCAAGGACGTGCCCGCCGACCGGCCGCTCCCGGCGGGGACCACCTTCGCCGCGTTCCTGAAGCGGGACGACATCCGGGACGCCCTGATCCACCCGGGCGGGCTCACCCTGGACGAGCTGCCGGCCGGCACCAGGATCGGCACCTCCTCGGTCCGCCGGGTCGCACAACTGGCGGCCACGCACCCCGAGTTGGAGTGCGTGCCGTTCCGCGGCAACGCCAACCGGCGGCTCGCGAAGCTGGCGGCCGGAGAGGCGGACGCGCTGCTGCTCGCGGTGTCCGGCCTGGAACGCATCGGCCGCGAGGACGTGATCAGCGAGGTCCTCTCCCCCGAGACCATGATGCCGCCGATCGGTGCGGGCATCCTGGCGCTCCAGTGCCGCGAGGGCGACACCGAGCTGATCGACGCGGTCAGCGGGCTCGGCGATCCGGACACCCACCGGGAGGCCACGGCGGAGCGGATGTTCCTGCACGTGCTCCAGGGGCACTGCAACAGCCCGATCGCCGGGTACGCGCGCGTGGACCACGGGGGCGAACTGTCACTGCGGGCCTGTGTGTTCACCCCGGACGGCAAGACCCGCCTGAACGCCCACGAGTGGGCGGGCCGTCTCGACCCGGCCACGCTCGGCACCTCGGTCGCGGTGGCGCTGCTGCGGCAGGGCGCCCGGGAGATCATCGACGGCATCCCGCACTGAGCCCGCGGCCGGCAACGACCGTCAGGCGCTGCCCTCTTCGGCCTGGTCCCGCAGGAAGTTGCTGATCTGGTGGGCCAGGCCGTCCCGTCCGGCGGCGCAGCTCACAGCACCCTCCTGGAGGCCGATGCCGCCCGCCCACAGCCTGCGGTCGGCCCACTCCTCGTCGACCCGCAGCTGGATCTGCACGTCGACCTGGCTCAGGGACGCCTCCGGGCCCGCCGCGTACAGCACGGCGGTGGCGCGGCGCAGCGGGTAGACGTCGAAGCCCTCGATGAACTGCGAGTTGCGCCAGTCGATGAACGCGCTCTCGCCGTCGGCACCGATCCGGACGTCGATCTGGCCGTCCTCCAGGTGGATGGTGGAGTGCCGGTCGCCGCGGTTCTCGACGGTCACGCGGACGCTGAAGTACGTGAGGCCCTCGGCGGCGTCGTCCCGGCCGCGTGGTGGCTCGGAGGCTTCCAGCCGGTGGACGCGGACACGCAGACCGGCACGCTCGTCGTACTCCTGCCAGTCCCCGACCACGTTCGGCTCGTACACAATCCACCTCTTGTCCCTCAGAGAGCTGCTTCCTATCTGTGTGCTCAGCGCACTGTCAAATGAGCAGAATGCGCTGTGGCCAGCGGGTTCACCCCCTTTGATCAGTGATCAAGCCGTGCGCAGGAAGAACACCCCGACACCGGGGGCGCACCACCCCGCGGGCGTGCCGCACATCACGTCCCGCCCCATGATCAGCGCGCGAGCCGGCCGAGCAGTGACGGGGCCGCCGCGATGCCGAGCGTGGCAGCGCCGAACAGTACCCCGAAGTCGAGCGCGAGATGGGCGGGCGTGCCGAGGAGGACGCCGCGCGGGGCGTCGACCTGGCAGCCGGGACGACGACGCCTGTCGAGAGCGCGGGGGTCGCCGCCGACCAGCCCTCCGCAGCAGAGGCAACCGCCCCGAGGGCAGGTCAAGGTCGCTCACGCACAGGATGCGGAAGGTGTCAGCGCGTACATCTTTTTGGGCGAAATGTCCCGGATTGTTTTGACTCATGTGTCACCGGGAATGCGCAGCTATGTGCTTCGGACAGGAGGCACGTCCGTGGGAGTCCGTCCCCGGTGTCCTCCGTTCGGGTTCCGAGCGCGCGCCTCCCATGGTTGTTTCCCATCCCAGCATCCGCTGAGGGAGGTGCGCGCGATGCGCGTCACCACCAGAACCAAGCAGCACCCGCACGACGACGCCCCCGACACCGCGGCGTCCTTCGAACGACTCGCCTCCCTGCCCGACGGCCCGGAACGCAAGGCGCTCCGCGACGAGCTCATCGCGGTCTGGCTGCCGATGTCCGAGCGCATCGCGGTCCGCTTCAAGGGCCGCGGGGAGTCCCTGGAGGACCTCTACCAGGTGGCCGCCCTGGGCCTGGTGAAAGCCGTCGACCACTACGATCCCGCGCGCGGCCACGCCTTCGAGGCGTACGCCGTACCGACCGTGACCGGTGAGATCAAGCGGCACTTCCGCGACCATCTGTGGACGCTGCACGTACCCCGCCGGGTGCAGGACCTGCGCAACCGGGTCCGCGCGGCACTCAAGGAGCTGTCGCAGACGACCCAGGGGCGGGCCCCCACCGTGGCCGAGATCGCCGAGTTCGCCCACCTCAGCGAGGACGAGGTGCGCAGCGGCATGGAGGCCCTGGAGTGCTTCTCCGCGCTGTCCCTGGAGGCGGAGATGCCGGGCACCGACGGATACGCGCTCGGCGACGCCATCGGCGGCCCCGACCCGCGGTACGACACCGTGGTGGACCGCGTCGCCGTCGGCCCCTGTCTGCGGGCCCTTCCGGAGCGCGAGCGGACCATCCTCTACCTGCGGTTCTTCCAGGGCATGACACAGAGCGGCATCGCCGAGGAACTGGGCATCTCACAGATGCACGTCTCCCGGCTGCTCAGCGGCTGCTTCGCCCAGATCCGTGAGGAACTGCTGGCCGAGGTCCGGTGATGCCGGCGGGTCACTCCGTGGTCGAGCCGGGGATCTGGGTCGGGCCGTGGCGGTCGAGCGCCTCCTCGAGCGCGGCCCGGATCTCCGGCGGCATCTGTCCGCTGCGCCCCCAGATCAGGATCAGCTCGGCGACATTGCGGAGCTTGATGTTGGTGTGCTGGGAGACCTCCTTCAGCACCGCCCAGCCCTGGTCCGGGGTGACGCGCCCGAGGGCGACGACCATGCCGATCGCCTGGTCCACGACGGCATGCGCGGTCACCGCCTCCTTCAGCTGCTCCACTTCCGCCTGGAGCTTGAAGATACGGTCCGTCTCGTCGCCGGGTTCGTCCCGTTCCGTGGTCACCCCACCATCCTCGTCACTCCACCGGCCCAGTGCCACCGGGTGCGTCCCGCTCGTTTCGGTCATGTCCGCCGGGTACTCGACAGGCGCTGGGAACGGTTCCGGTCGGACACTGTCAGCAGACCAGGAGCCGCCGACCGGCGAGATCAGGACGCGACTGCCATGAACCACGACATCAGACGACCCGGTGGTACGACGGACGTCGTCTCCACCCACTCCGTGTTCGGTGCCCCCTGCTGGGTGAGCCTGACCACCCGGGACCAGGAGGCCGCCGAGGCGTTCTACACCGCCGTACTGGGCTGGGAGTGGCGCCCGGCCAAGCTCGGCGACCGGTTCCGGATGGCCGTGGCGGACGGGACCCCGGTCGCCGGGATCGCCGCGATCGCCACGATGTGGCAGATGGCGGTCGCGTGGACGCCGTACTTCGCCGTGCCCAGCGCCGACGAGGCCGTGGCGCGGGCACAGGAGCGGGGCGGCACCGCCGCCGTCGGGCCGCTGTCCTTCCCGCCCGGACGGGCGGCACTGCTGGCCGACCGGGACGGGGCGACCTTCGGGATCTGGGAGGGCGAGCTCGTCTCCAACTGGGGCAGCTGGCGCCGCGCCGCCCCCACCTTCATCCGCCTGCACACCCGCGACGCCTTCGACGCGGCCATCTTCTACGGCGAGGTCCTGGACTGGGCCTCCAACCGGCCCGGCTGCTGCGAGGTCCGCTACGAGGGCGGCGAGGTCGTCCTGCGCAGCCAGGGGGACGTCGTGGCCCGGATCGAGTCGGGGGCGCTGGGAGCGGCGCCCGATCCCACCATTCGGCCGCACTGGCAGGTGCACTTCGCCGTCTCGGACGTCGGCGCCTGCGCCCTGGCCGCCGAGCGGCACGGCGGGAGCGTCCTGTCCAAGGGCGAGGACGAGGCCGTGCTGCGCGATCCCGACGGGGCCCGGTTCACCGTGACGGCGCGCCGCGCCCGCTGAGCGGGGACGCCGTCTTCGAGGGCCGTGACAGCAGGACCAGGCTGCGCGGCTCGACACTCACCACCGTCTGCGCCTTGTGCTCCGTCTCGTCCGGGGCGCCCTTCGGCTCGGCGGTGTCGATCAGCGTCGTCCAGCGTTCGCCGTACTCCGGGTCCGGCAGCCGGAAGTCGACCGGCTCCCAGTAGCTGTTCAGCAGCAGCAGGAAGGAGTCGTCCACCACCGGCCGGCCGCACGGGTCCGGTTCGGCGATGGCGTCACCGTTGAGGAAGACGGCGACGGAGTGCGCGTCGGAGCGCAGCCAGTCCTCGTCGGTCATCTCCCGCGCGTCCGGCGCGAACCACACGAGGTCGGGCAGGGGCTGGCCGGCGTGGGTCACGGTCTCGCCGCGGAAGAAGCGCCGCCGCCGCAGCACGGGGTGTGCGGCGCGCAGGCCCACGACGTACCGCGTGAAGTCGGCGAGGTCGCGCTGGTCCTCCGTCAGCCGCCAGTCGATCCAGGAGACGTCGTTGTCCTGGCAGTAGGCGTTGTTGTTGCCGCGTTGGGTGCGGCCGAGTTCGTCGCCGTGGCACAGCATCGGGATGCCCTGCGACAGCAGCAGGGTGGCCAGGAAGTTGCGCTGCTGGCGGCCGCGCAGCTCGAGCACGGCGGGGTCGTCGGTCTCGCCCTCCACCCCGCAGTTCCAGGATTGGTTGACGCTCTCGCCGTCGCTGTTGCCCTCGCCGTTGGCCTCGTTGTGCTTGTCGTTGTAGGAGACCAGGTCGCGCAGGGTGAAACCGTCGTGCGCGGTCACGAAGTTGACGCTGGCCCGCGGCCGGCGCCGACTGTGCTGGTACAGGTCGGAGGAGCCGGTCAGCCGGGAGGCGAAGTCGCCGAGGGTGTGCTCGCCGCCGCGCCAGAAGTCCCGCACGGTGTCCCGGTACTTGCCGTTCCACTCCGACCACAGCGGCGGGAAGTTGCCCACCTGGTAGCCGCCCTCGCCGACGTCCCACGGCTCGGCGATCAGCTTGACGCGGCTGATCACCGGGTCCTGCTGGATCAGGTCGAAGAACGCCGACAGCCGGTCCACCTCGTGGAACTGCCGGGCCAGGGTCGCCGCGAGGTCGAAGCGGAAGCCGTCGACATGCATCTCGGTGACCCAGTACCGCAGCGAGTCCATGATGAGCTGGAGCACGTAGGGGTGCCGCATCAGCAGGCTGTTCCCGGTGCCGGTGGTGTCGTAGTAGTGCTCCCAGTCGCCGTCCACCAGCCGGTAGTACGACGCGTTGTCGATGCCCCGGAAGGAGAGGGTGGGCCCCTTCTCGTTGCCCTCGGCGGTGTGGTTGTAGACGACGTCCAGGATCACCTCGAGGCCGGCCGCGTGCAGGGTGCGCACCATCGACTTGAACTCGGTGACCTGCTGACCGCGGGTGCCGTGGGCGGCGTAGTCGTTGTGCGGGGCGAAGAAGCCGATCGTGTTGTAGCCCCAGTAGTTGGACAGTCCGCGCCCGCGCAGCACCCCGTCGTGCACGAACTGGTGCACCGGCATCAGCTCCACCGCGGTCACCCCGAGGGACGTCAGGTGCTCGACGACGGCCGGGTGGGCCAACCCGGCGTAGGTGCCGCGGAGTTCGGCGGGGACGTCGGGGTGGGTCTGGCTCATCCCGCGGACGTGGGCCTCGTAGATGACGGTGTCCGCGTAGGGCCGACGGGGTGGGCGGTCGTCGCCCCAGTCGAAGAACGGGTCGGTGACCACGCCGAGCATGGTGTGTCCGGCGCTGTCGGCGGCGGGGTCGTAGAGCGCGGGATCGTGGTCCACCTGCCCGTCCACGGCCCTGCTGTACGGGTCGAGCAGCAATTTCGCGGAGTTGCAGCGATGGCCGAACCCGGGGTCCCAGGGCCCGTGCACCCGGTAGCCGTAACGCTGTCCGGGGCCGATCCCGGGCAGGTAGCAGTGCCATACGAAGCCGTCCACCTCCGCGAGGGGGACGCTGCGGTGGCCGCCGTCGTCGTCGACGAGGACGAGTTCGACGCACTCGGCGACCTCGCTGAAGAGCGCGAAGTTGGTGCCCTGTCCGTCGTAGGAGGCGCCCAACGGGTAGGGGTGCCCGCTCCAGACGGGCACCCCTGCCGTGCGTCGGCGTTCCGCGGTCACCGGGCATCCTCCAGGACGCCGCCGACGACCGGTTCCTCGCGCGGCACTTGCAGCACCTCGCACTCGCTCGGCACGGGCGCGGTCGGCACCAGCGGGACGCGCTCACCGGCGCGGGCACGCTGCGAGAACCAGATGACCTTGCTGCCGGTCTCCGTGGCGCAGCAGCCCCAGCCGTCGCTCATCGCGGCGATGTGCTCCAGGCAGCTACGCAGGTCCTGGTCCGGGCGCAGGTCACGGTCGTCGTCGCCGACGGCCGTGATGAGGTGCTGGCCGTTCCACCACATCTCGATCGAGGTGAGCTTGTCGGTCGCGTGCTCGTCGATGGCCTTCAGCAGCAACTCGGCGCCGCGGCAGACGGGTTCGACCAGGTTGTCGAGGTCCCAGTACCGCAGGTGAGCCGCCAGGATGCGGCTGACCTGATCGACCCGTTCCGGGGTGACGTCCACGTCGAGGTGGTAGTAGCGGGGCACTGCGGTGTTCATCGTCGTTGGCTCCTCACCGGCGAAGCTCTGCCGCCCCTCGCCCCGGCGGGACGAACGCGCAGCGTGAGCAGTGATCGCTCCTGAGTCACCTCAAGAGTGGGAGTGCTACGCCATTCGTGCAACACGAGCGAGCCGTGAGGCCAACGAGGTGGTTGAAGATCCAACAAGACGCTACGTCGTGACCCGTGCACCATGAGTGAAACTCTCCATGGAAGGTGAACGGCGCCATGCTGCTACCGGCCAAGGCCGAAGTCGCCCGGCAACTTCGGCGTTACCGCGCCTGCGAACGCGTGATGCTCGCCTCCCCCGCCGACCGCGGGGCACGGGCCACCTTCGAGGACGCGGGCTACACCCTGTGCGTTCTCATGGGGAAACGCTGCGCGCGCGAGGCCGCCGACGCCGCCGAACGCTATCTGCGGACGAATCCCGTCACCTATCTGCGCGAGCAGGACGAACAGTTCCGCGCGACCACCGAGGTCCGACGGAGCCCGCCGGTGACGTCGGTGCGTACCCCCGCGGGGAGGTAGATCCTTCCGGCGCAGCTTCCATCCCCGGCCGGGCCACGGGCCCGGCCTCGAGCACGGCGGAGGTGAGACCCATGAGCGCGAACACCACCATCGGCCGCATCCCGGTACGGGACGTCCGGCCGCTCGTCGACGGCGGCAGCAGCCCGGCCAAGGCGGTCCCTGGGGAGACGTTCCAGGTCACGGCCACCGTGTTCCGCGAGGGCCATGACGCGGTCGCCGCCAATGTCGTACTCACGGACCCGGAAGGCCGCCCCGGTCCCTGGACCCCGATGCGTGAACTGGCCCCCGGCTCCGACCGCTGGGGCGCCGACGTCACCCCCGACGCCGTGGGCCGGTGGACGTACCACGTGGAGGCCTGGAGCCACCCGATCGCCACCTGGCGCCACCACGCCGGCATCAAGATCCCGGCCGGCATCGACGTCGGCCTCGTGCTGGAGGAGGGCGCCGACCTGTACCTCCGGGCGGCGGCCGGGGTGCCCGAGGACGCGGGGCGCGAGCTGGTCCTGGCCGCCGCGGACGCGCTGCGCGACGACCTGCTGGTGGTCTCCGCACGGCTCGCGGGGGCGTTGTCGCCGGAGGTGGAGGCGGTGCTGGCCCGGTATCCGTTGCGGGAGCTGGTGACCGTTTCGGAGGTGCTGCCGCTTCTGGTGGAGCGGGAGCGGGCGTTGGTGGGGGCGTGGTACGAGTTCTTCCCCCGTTCGGAGGGCACGCCGGAGCGGCCGCACGGTACGTTCCGGACGGCGGCGCGGCGGTTCGAGGCGATCGCGGCGATGGGTTTCGACGTGGTGTATCTGCCGCCGGTCCATCCGATCGGGACGACGTTTCGCAAGGGGCCGAACAACACGCTGTCGGCGGGTCCGGAGGATCCCGGGGTGCCGTGGGCGATCGGTTCGCCCGAGGGCGGTCATGACGCGGTGCACCCGGATCTGGGCACGATCGAGGACTTCGACTGGTTCGTGGAGCAGGCCCGCCGGCACGACCTGGAGATCGCGCTGGACTTCGCGTTGCAGTGCTCGCCGGACCATCCGTGGGTGCACAAGCATCCGGAGTGGTTCCATCACCGCCCGGACGGGACGATCGCGTACGCGGAGAACCCGCCGAAGAAGTACCAGGACATCTACCCCATCGCCTTCGACGCCGACCTGGACGGGCTGGTCGCGGAGACGGTGCGGGTGCTGCGGTTCTGGATGGAGCACGGGGTGCGGATCTTCCGGGTGGACAACCCGCACACCAAGCCGGTCGTGTTCTGGCAGCGGGTGATCGCGGACATCAACGCCGCCGACCCGGACGTGATCTTCCTGGCCGAGGCGTTCACCCGGCCGGCGATGATGCACACCCTGGCCCAGATCGGCTTCCAGCAGTCCTACACGTACTTCACCTGGCGCAACACCAAGGAAGAACTCACCGAGTACCTGACGGAGCTGTCGGGTGAGGCGGCCGCCTACATGCGGCCCAACTTCTTCGCCAACACCCCCGACATCCTGCACGCCTACCTCCAGCACGGCGGCCGTCCGGCCTTCGAGGTCCGCGCGGTCCTGGCCGCCACCCTCTCGCCGGCCTGGGGCATCTACAGCGGCTACGAACTGTGCGAGAACACCCCCCTGCGCGCCGGCAGCGAGGAGTACCTGGACTCGGAGAAGTACCAACTCAGGCCCCGCGACTGGGAGTCGGCACAAGACACCATCGCTCCCCTGATCACCCGGCTCAACGCGATCCGCCGGGCGCACCCGGCCCTGCGCCGGCTCAGGAACATCCACTTCCACCCCACCGACAACGACTCGGTGATCGCCTACAGCAAGCGCACCGGGGAGGACACGGTTCTGGTGGTCGTCAATCTCGACCCTCATCACACCCAGGAGGCCACGGTCTCGTTGGACATGCCGCAACTCGGCCTGGACGGGAACACATCGCTGTCCGTGCACGACGAACTGACGGGTGACAGCTACCGCTGGGGCGACAGGAACTATGTGCGCCTCGAACCCGGTCGGGCGCCCGCGCACGTGTTCCACGTCCAGCCATCGGCATCCGAGACCGGAGGGTCAAGAGCGTCATGACCGTCAACGAGCCCGTCCACGACACCTTCGAGGACACCCCCGCCAAGGACCGGGATCCCGACTGGTTCAAGCGCGCCGTGTTCTACGAGGTGCTCGTCCGCTCCTTCCAGGACAGCAACGGCGACGGCGTCGGCGACCTGAAGGGCCTCACCTCCAAACTCGACTACCTGCAATGGCTCGGCGTCGACTGCCTGTGGCTGCCGCCCTTCTTCAAGTCACCCCTGCGCGACGGCGGCTACGACGTCTCCGACTACACCGCCGTCCTGCCCGAGTTCGGCGACCTCGCCGACTTCGTGGAGTTCGTCGACGCCGCCCACCAGCGCGGCATGCGCGTCATCATCGACTTCGTCATGAACCACACCAGCGACCAGCACCCGTGGTTCCAGGAGTCCAGGCGCGACCCCGACGGCCCCTACGGCGACTACTACATGTGGGCCGACGACGACAAGAAGTACGACGAGGCGCGGATCATCTTCGTCGACACCGAGGTCTCCAACTGGACCCACGATCCGGTGCGCGGCCAGTACTTCTTCCACCGGTTCTTCTCCCACCAGCCCGACCTCAACTACGAGAACCCCGCGGTCCAGGAGGAGATCCTGGCGGCGCTGCGCTTCTGGCTGGACCTGGGCATCGACGGCTTCCGCCTCGACGCGGTCCCCTACCTCTACGCCGAGGAGGGCACCAACTGCGAGAACCTGCCCGCCACCCACCAGTTCCTCAAGCGGGTGCGCCGCGAGATCGACCTGATGTACCCGGACACGGTGCTGCTGGCGGAGGCCAACCAGTGGCCCGAGGACGTCGTGGACTACTTCGGCGACTACTCCTCCGGCGGCGACGAGTGCCACATGGCGTTCCACTTCCCCGTCATGCCCCGCATCTTCATGGCCGTACGCCGCGAATCGCGCTACCCCGTCTCCGAAATTCTCGCCAAGACCCCGGCCATCCCGTCCAGTTGCCAGTGGGGCATCTTCCTGCGCAACCACGACGAGCTGACCCTGGAGATGGTCACCGACGAGGAACGCGACTACATGTGGGCGGAGTACGCCAAGGACCCGCGGATGCGCGCCAACATCGGCATCCGCCGCCGCCTCGCCCCGCTCCTCGACAACGACCGGGACACCATCGAGCTGTTCACCGCGCTGCTGCTGTCCCTGCCCGGCTCGCCGATCCTCTACTACGGCGACGAGATCGGCATGGGCGACAACATCTGGCTCGGCGACCGCGACGCGGTGCGCACACCGATGCAGTGGACACCGGACCGCAACGCGGGTTTCTCCACGGCCGACCCCGGGCGGCTCTACCTGCCGACCATCATGGACCCGGTCTACGGCCACCAGGTCACCAACGTCGAGGCGTCCATGAGCAGCCCCTCCTCGCTGCTGCACTGGACCCGCCGCATGATCGAGATCCGCAAGCAGAATCCCGCCTTCGGCCTGGGCTCCTACACCGAGCTCCAGTCCTCCAACCCGGCCGTGATCGCCTTCCTGCGCGAGTACGAGGACGACCTCGTGCTGTGCGTGCACAACTTCTCCCGCTTCGCACAGCCCACCGAACTCGATCTGCGCGCCTTCGACGGACGCCACCCGGTGGAACTCATCGGCGGGGTCCGCTTCCCCGCCATCGGTGAACTGCCGTATCTGCTGACGCTGGCAGGGCACGGCTTCTACTGGTTCCGGCTCTCCCGAGTCGCATCCCGCATCGTCCGACGACCGTGAGCGATGCGCCGGTGAAAGGAGTCGTCACCATGCCGAAGACCGCCTTCCCACGCCCGGACGGTACGACCGTCACCGGGCCCATGGCCTCGCTCGCCGGGCTGCTGCGCGAGTGGCTGCCCCGGCAGCGCTGGTTCGCGGGCAAGGACCGGCCCGTCACGGAGCTCACGCTGCTGTCCATGACGGAGCTGTTCCCGGGCTGTCTGCACCTGCTGGTCCACGCCGGACACACGGCCCTGCCCGCCCCCAGCGGCACGGCCGGCAGCTCCGGCGACTGCTACCAGCTGCTCCTCGGCGTCCGCAAGCATCTGTCGCCGCGCCTCGGCCGGGCCCTGATCGGGCGGGCCGAGGAGGGGCCGCTGGCCGGGCTGGTGGTCTACGACGCCCTGCAAGATCCCCGGGCGGCACAGCTGCTGCTGGAGCGGCTGCGGCAGCCCGGCGCGGCCGGACCGCTGCGTTTCGAGGCCGACCCGGCCGTGTCGGTGCCCGCGGGACTCGCGCCGCGGGCCCTGGAGGCGGAGCAGTCCAACTCCTCGCTGGTGTACGGGGAGTCGTACATCCTCAAGGTCTTCCGGCGGGTGCAGCCCGGCGTCAACCCGGATCTGGAGGTGCCGGGCGCGCTGGCCGGGCAGGGGTGCCGCCGGGTGCCCGCTCCGGTCGCCTGGTTCCGGACCACGCATCCGCAGGAGGCGACCCTCGGGGTGCTCCAGCCCTTCCTGCCCGACGCCTCGGACGGCTGGACCCTGGCCCTCCAGGCCCTCGCCTCCGGGGACGACTTCACGGCGCAGGCCCACGCGCTGGGGCGGGCCACCGCCGAGGTGCACCTCGCCCTGGCCGCCGCCTTCCCGACCGGGGCCCCCGCGGAGAACGACCGGACGGCGGCCGAGATGAGCGAGCGCCTGACCTCCGCCGCGCACTGCGTACCGGCCCTCCAGCCGTTCGTGCCCGGGCTGCGGGCCGCTTTCGCCGCGCTCACCACGTGCGACTCCGGTCCGCCGGCCCAGCGCATCCACGGCGACCTGCACCTCGGGCAGGTGCTGCGGGCAGGCCGCGACTGGTTCGTGATCGACTTCGAGGGCGAACCGTCCCGCCCGCTCGCCGAACGGCGCAGCACCCACTCCCCGGTCCGGGACATCGCCGGCATGCTGCGGTCCTTCGACTACGCGGCCCGCCAGCGGCGCCCCTGGCGCCCGGAGTGGGCGCGCCGCTGCCGTGAGGCCTTCTGCGCGGGGTACGCCTCGCTCGCCGGGTGGGACCCGCGCAAGAAGCACGGGCTGCTGCGTGCCTACGAGACCGACCGGGCCGTGTACGAGGTGCTCTACGAGGCCCGGCACCGCCCTGACTGGATGCCCGTACCGATGGCGGCGATCGAACGCCTTGCCGTGAGAGGAGCCTGAGACCGTGGCCCTGCGTGATACCACGCCCCCCGAGGCGGGCGGCCCGGCCCCCTGCCGAGCCGCCCCCGCCCTGGACCCTGCCGATCGCGACCGGCTGCTGTCGGGCGCCCATCACGATCCGCACGCCCTCCTGGGCGCCCACCCGGTGCCCGGCGGCATCGCCTTCCGCGCCCTGCGTCCCTTCGCGAGCTCGGTGAGCGTGGTCGTCGACGCCGAGCCCCACAGGCTCATCTCCGAGGGCGAGGGCCTGTTCACCGGCGTCCTCCCCCTCACCGCGATCCCCGCGTACACCCTGCTCGTGGCGTACGGGGACGACCAGCGCGAGGTGCACGACCCGTACGCCTTCCTGCCCGCGCTCGGCGAGGTGGACCTGCACCTCATCCGTGAGGGCCGGCACGAGCAGCTGTGGAAGGCCCTCGGCGCCGAGCCGATGACCCACCAGGGTGTGACCGGCACGCGCTTCACGGTCTGGGCGCCGAACGCGCGCGGGGTACGCGTCGCCGGGGACTTCACGTGCTGGGACGGCACGGCGTTCCCGATGCGGTCGCTGGGCGCGTCCGGGGTGTGGGAGCTGTTCCTGCCGGGCATCGGGGAGGGTGCCCGGTACAAGTTCGAGATCACCTCCCGGCGCGGCGACCGGTTCCTGAAGGCCGACCCGATGGCCCGTCGCGCCGAGGTCCCTCCCGACACCGCGTCGATCGTGACCGTGTCGCACCACGAGTGGGACGACGCGGAGTGGATGGCGCACCGGGGCGACGTCCCCGTGCACGAGGCGCCGTTCTCCGTGTACGAGGTCCATCTGCCCTCCTGGCGCCCCGGGCTGACGTATCGCCAGTTGGCCGAGGAACTCCCGCCATATGTCAAGGAGTTGGGCTTCACGCATGTGGAGCTGATGCCGGTGGCGCACCATCCCTTCAGCGGTTCCTGGGGCTACCAGGTGACCGGTTTCTACGCGCCGACGGCCCGGCTCGGCTCACCGGACGACTTCAAGTACCTCGTCGACGCACTGCACCGGGCCGGTCTCGGCGTGATCATGGACTGGGTGCCCGCTCACTTCCCCAAGGACGACTGGGCGTTGGGCCGCTTCGACGGCGAGCCCCTGTACGAGCCGGGAGACTGGCGACGGGCCGAGCACCCGGACTGGGGGACGTACGAGTTCGACTACGGGCGGGTCGAGGTGCGCAACTTCCTCGTCGCCAACGCGGTCTACTGGTGCGAGGAGTTCCACATCGACGGGCTGCGCGTGGACGCGGTCGCCTCGATGCTCTACCTGGACTACTCGCGCGACTCCGGACAGTGGACACCCAATGTGTTCGGCGGCCGTGAGGACCTGGACGCGATGGCGTTCCTCCAGGAGATGAACGCCACCGTCTACCGGCGGGTGCCGGGGGTCATGACGATCGCCGAGGAGTCCACCGCGTGGGACGGGGTGACGCGGCCCACGGAGAGCGGTGGTCTGGGCTTCGGGCTGAAGTGGAACATGGGCTGGATGCACGACTCGCTCGGCTACGTCCAGCACGATCCGATCCACCGCAAGTACCACCACCACGAGATGACCTTCTCGATGGTCTACGCGTACAGCGAGAACTACGTCCTGCCCATCTCCCACGACGAAGTCGTCCACGGCAAACAGTCGTTGGTCTCCAAGATGCCCGGCGACTGGTGGCAGCAGCGCGCCACCCACCGCGCCTACCTCGGCTTCATGTGGGCCCACCCCGGCAAGCAACTCCTCTTCATGGGCCAGGAGTTCGCCCAGGGCGCCGAGTGGTCCGAGGCGCACGGCCCGGACTGGTGGCTGCTGGACCCGGCCTACGACGCCGAGCCCGACCACCGCGGCGTGCGGGACCTGGTGGCCGACCTCAACACCGTCTACCGGCACACCCCGGCACTGTGGCAGCGGGACACCACCCCCGACGGCTTCCGGTGGATCGTGGGCGACGCCGCCGACGACAACGTCTTCGCCTTCCTGCGTTTCGACGCGGAGGGCACACCGCTGCTGGCCGTCTCGAACTTCTCCCCCGTCGTCCGCCACGACTACCGCCTCGGCGTCCCCGACGACATCCCCGCCTGGCGGGAGATCCTCAACACCGACGCGCACCGCTATGGCGGCAGCGGCGTGACCTGCGCCGAACCGGTCACACCGGAGGACGGTGTCGTACGCGTCACGCTGCCTCCGCTCGCGACGGTATGGCTCACTCCTGTGTGATCGGCCGTCCGCTGGGCAGTCGGGGCGTACGACACCCCCGTCGCGGCAGAAGGGCAGTATCACGTGCGCACCGTTGGAGTAGAGGAGGAACTCCTCCTGGTCGACCCGGAGACCGGCGAGCCTCGGGCCATGTCGGCCGCAGTGCTGGCGCGTGCCGCAAAGGACGACCCGGACGGGGACGTCTTCGAGAAGGAGCTCCACAACCAGATGCTCGAGTTCGCCACCCATCCCCAGTCGGAGATGGCGGAACTCGCCGCGGAGATCGTCCGCTGCCGCAAGGAGGCGGCCCGGCATGCCGGGGAGATCGGCTGCACCGTCGCCGCGCTCGCGACCTCTCCGCTGCCGGTCAGCCCCTCGGTGAACGTGGGCGAGCGCTACCAGTGGATGGCCGAGCAGTACGGCGCCACCAGCAAGGACCTCGTGCTGGGGTGCCATGTCCATGTGTCCGTCGAGTCCGACGACGAGGGCGTCGCCGTGATCGACCGGATGCAGCCCTGGCTGTCGGTGCTGGCGGCACTGAGTGCCAACTCCCCGTTCTGGCAGGGCCGGGACACCCAATACAGCAGTTATCGCAGCCGGGTGTGGCAGCGGTGGCCGTCGGCCGGTCCGACCGAGGTCTTCGGGTCGGCCGAGTGCTATCACCGGCGGGTGGCGGACATGGTCGCCACCGGGGTGATCCTCGACGAGGCGATGGTCTACTTCGACGCCCGGCTGTCCCAGCGCTACCCGACGGTCGAGATCCGGGTCTCGGACGTCTGTCTGCACGCCTCCACCGCCGCCCTGATCGCCACGCTCGCCCGCGGACTCGTCGAGACCTCGGCGCGCGACTGGCGCGCGGGCCGGGAACCGGCGGGCCACAGCGTCAGCCTGCTGCGGATGGGCGCCTGGCAGGCCGCGAGGTCGGGTCTGACGGGGGAACTGCTGCATCCGACGACCATGAGACGACTGCCCGCGGAGACGGTCGTACGGGCACTCCTGGAACACGTCGGTGACGCACTGGCCGAAACCGGTGACCTCGACCGGGCGCGGGAGGGCTGTGCCGCGTTGCTGCGGCACGGCAACGGCGCGCGGGTGCAGCGGGAGCTGATGGAGCGGACCGGGAGTCTGCGGGACGTCGTCACCGAGTGCGTGCGCCAGACCCAGGAGGAGAGCGGCCCGCTCTCGCCGCACCTGTGACGGGGCGCGGGACAGCCTCCGCCAAGGGGTGAGCCTGCGCGCCGGTCCGGACCGTGGTCGCCGTCGCGCACGCCTTCCGAGTGCCTTGATCACGCCCAGATCACCAAGTGGGGCCTACTTGTCGAATCCCTGCATCGACCGCGCTGACCTGGGCTAGATTCGGGCACCGCCGATAACCGTGCTCATCGGTGGAGTCACACCCCGTACACACCAGGAGCAGCGCATGCGCGACGTCGCCCTCGCTCCCCCGTCCGTCTCACCCCTGACCGGCGGGCTCGCCGACAGCGTCTTCGACACGGCGGCCCGCAACCCCACCCTGCCGATGCTCGCGCGCCGCTCCGACCCCTCCTCGACCAGATGGCAGGAGGTGACGGCCGTGGAGGTGCGGGACGAGGTCGTCGACCTCGCCAAGGGCCTGATCGCCTCCGGGATCGCACCGGGCAACCGCGTGGCGATCATGGCCCGTACCCGGTACGAGTGGACGGTTCTCAGCCACGCCCTGTGGGCCGTCGGCGCCGAGGTCGTGCCCATCTACCCGACGTCCTCACGCGACCAGGTCGCCTGGATCCTCAAGGACTCCGACTGCGTCGGCGTGATCGTCGAGGACGAGCAGAGCATCATGACGGTCGGCTCGGTGTGCGCGTCGCTGCCCCGGTTGCGCCATGTCTGGCAGATGGACGACGGGGCGCTGGAACAGCTCGTCGCGCGGGGCGAGTTCATCCCCTTCACCACGGTCGAGTCGCTGCGCCGCATCGTCATGCCGGACTCCACCGCGGCCGTCGTCTACACCTCCGGCACCACGGGCCGCGCCCTGGGCTGCGCCCTGAGCCACCGCGGCCTGGCGAGCGCCTGCGACACCCTGCTGGAGGGCTGGGGCCACACGGTGGTACCGCCGGGCGGGCAGGGCAGCGTCCTCGCCTTCCTGCCGTTCTCCCACGTCTACGGCCTGCTGGTGCAGAGCCTGTGCATCCGCGGCGGCCTGCTGATGGGGCACGAACCGGAACTGACCGAGGCGGCCCTCTCGGCGGCGCTGCGCTCCTTTGCGCCCACGTACTTCTGTGCCGTGCCCTCGCTCTTCGAGCGGATCTACAAGACCTTTCTGCGCACGGCTCAGCAGACCGGCCGCGGCACCCTGTTCGAGCGGGCCGCGGAGACGGCACGGGACTTCGCCGCGGCCGTCGAACGCCACCGCCTCGGCCAGGGACCGGGACCCGGCCTCGACCTGCGCCTGCAACACGCCCTGTACGAACGCACGGTGTACCGCAGGCTCCGGTCCGCGATGGGCGGGCGGGTGCTGCGGGCCACGTCGGGCGGGTCACCGCTGAGCCGTGAGCTCTCCCTGTTCTACGAGGGCATCGGCCTGTATGTGAACGACGGCTACGGGCTGACCGAGACCAGTGGCGCGGTCACCGGCCAGCCGCTGGGCCGGGAGAAGTCCGGCACCGTCGGACAGGCCCTGCCGGGCACCCGGATCATGGTGGCCGAGGACGGGGAGATCCTGGTCAGCGGCCCCTCGATGTTCCAGGGGTACGTCAACGACGAGGCTGCCACCCGGGCCGCGCTCGGGGGCGGGTGGCTGGCCACCGGGGATCTGGGGCGCCTGGACGCCGAGGGCTATCTGTCGATCACCGGCCGCAAGAAGGACGTCATCATCACCGGCAGCGGCAAAAGCGTGGCGCCGGCCTTCCTGGAGCAGCGGCTGCGCATGCATCCGCTCATCCACCAGGCGGTCCTGGTGGGCGACGACCGGCCCTGTGTGGGCGCCCTGATCACCCTGGACCCGGACTTCCTGGCCCACTGGCGGGGCGGGCTCGCGCTGCCGGGGGACGCGCCGAGTCGGCAGGCGCGTGAGGAGAACGCGCTGCGCGAGGAGATCGGGCGGGCCGTGGCCGCCGCGAACAGCGCGGTGTCCCGATCGGAGTCCGTCCGGGTCTTCCGGGTGCTGCCGGAGCCGTTCGACCTGGCCAGCGGACTGCTCACCCCCTCGATGAAGCTGCGCAGGGACGAGATCGTGCGGCACTACGCCTTCGAGATCGACGCGATGTACCAGGCGCGCTCGCGCACCCCGCGGCAACAGCTGTCCGACGAGGTGAGCGGCTGGGACGACGCGGACAACGTGTTCCGGTGACGCGGGTCCCGGGAGTCCGATTGACCTCAGCGCCCCCGGGAACTCGCAGCAGTGGCGCCGCCGAGGAGCGCCGGACACCGGACTGGGCATGCGAGCACCGTAGGAACGAGCATTGGCTTCTGTGGAGATCCCCAGCCTCACCACGAGCTTCGCGGGCGAGCCGCGGAGCGTCACCGGCGCGCGGGTCGCCGCGGACGAGTTTCTCTACGGGCTCGCGCAGGCCGCGGAGCCCTCGACACCCGAGCACTGGGACGACATCCTGCTCGTCGTCACCGAACTGGCCGCCAACGCCGTCCAGTACGCCCCGGGACCCTTCGAGCTGTCCCTGCGGCGCACCTTCGACGGCGTGCACGTGACCCTGCACGACACCAATCCCACCCCGCCCGCGCCGCGCCCCTTCCACCCGAGCAAGGGGGGCGGGGGTGTCGGCTGGCATCTGATCCACGCCCTGTGCGATCAGGTGAGCGTGCTGACCGACGGCTCCGGCAAGGACGTGCATGTGTTCCTGCCCTGGTGAGCAGCCCCCTCGTGAATCACATGACTTTCACATTGATCCGGTGCGTCGGGCCCGCCCCGGCGGGCATGGTGGTGCACGACGCGTACGTCTGCCTGCCGCACCCGGCTGGCGGAACGGCCGGAAGCACGGTGGGATCGATGTTGCACGAGCGCGATCCAGGGGCAGGCGTACGGCGTCCGACTCGGACCGCCGGAGCCGCAGAAGGGAAGAACGACCGTGACACGACCCAGGATCCTGGTGGTCGGCGCAGGTTTCGCCGGCGTGGAGTGCGTCCGCCGACTGGAACGCAAACTCGCGCCGGACGAAGCCGACGTCACGCTGGTGACGCCGTTCGCCTACCAGCTCTATCTCCCGCTGCTCCCCCAGGTCGCCTCCGGTGTGCTGACACCCCAGTCGATCGCCGTCTCGCTGCGCCGCAGCAAGAAGTACCGCACGCGGATCGTGCCGGGCGGCGCCATCGGTGTGGACCTGAAGTCCAAGGTCTGCGTGGTGCGGACCATCACCGACCAGATCGTCGACGTGCCCTACGACTACATCGTGCTGGCGCCCGGCAGTGTGACCCGCACCTTCGACATCCCCGGCCTGACGGACCACGCGTTCGGCATGAAGACGCTCGCCGAGGCCGCCTATGTGCGTGACCACGTCATCTCGCAGCTCGATCTCGCCGACGCCAGCCAGGACGAGGCCGAACGCACCGCGCGGCTGCAGTTCGTGGTGGTGGGCGGCGGCTACGCGGGCACCGAGACCGCGGCCTGCCTGCAAAAGCTCACCCACGCCGCCGTGAAGCGCTACCCGCGCATCGACCCGGGGCTCATCAAGTGGCACCTGATCGACGTCGCGCCGAAGCTGATGCCGGAACTCGGCGACAAGCTCGGCAGCAGCGCCCAGCAGATCCTGACCCGGCGCGGCATCGACATCTCGCTCGGCACCTCCATCGCGAAGGCGGGCCCCGAGGAGGTCACCTTCACCGACGGCCGGGTGATCCCCACCCGCACCCTGATCTGGACGGCCGGCGTGGTCGCCAGCCCGCTCATCGCGACGCTGGGCGCCGAGACGATCCGGGGGCGGCTCGCGGTCACCTCCGACATGAAACTGCCGGGCCACGACGGCGTGTTCGCGCTCGGCGACGCCGCCGCGGTCCCCGACGAGGCCAAGGACGAGGACGGCGCGGTCTGCCCGCCCACCGCGCAGCACGCGATGCGCCAGGGCAAGCACGTCGCCGACAACGTCATCGCGACCCTGCGCGGGCAGGCGACGACGCCCTACGTCCACAAGGACCTCGGTCTCGTGGTCGACCTCGGCGGCAAGGACGCCGTGTCCAAGCCGCTCGGCATCGAACTGCGCGGCCTGCCCGCCCAGATCGCGGCCCGCGGCTACCACTGGATGGCGCTGCGCACCAACGTCGCCAAGGTCCGCGTCGCGACCAACTGGACGCTCAACGCGCTCGCCGGCGACGATTTCGTCCGCACCGGCTTCCAGGCCCGCAAGGCCGCGAAGCTGAAGGACTTCGAGTTCACGGACGCGTATCTGACGCCGGAGAAGGTGCGGGCCCACGTCGAGGGAACGGACCGCCAGGAGTAGTCGCGCGCAGTGCATGAGGTACGTCGTTCGGGTCGGGTGCGGCCACGGGATCTCGTGGCGGCGTCCGACCCCGGACTGCTGCGGCTGGCGGCCGGGCTGCGGACCGTGGCCGCCATCGCGCTCACCCTGGCCGTACTGGGCCTGCTCGGCGCCACGGTGCCGCATCTGGTGGCGGGGGCGATCGCGGCGATGGTCGCCACCTTCGCCATCCGCGAGAAGGAGCGTGCCGCGCAGGCCGTCACGCTCGCGCTGGGCCTGCCGGTGGCGCTCGCCGCCCTCACCCTCGGGGCGCTGCTGCGCTCCCATGTGGTCGCCGGTGACCTGTTCTTCGTCGCGCTGATCTTCTGCGCCGTCTACGGCCGGCGCTACGGCGACCGGGGCACCGCACTGGGGCTGATCGGGTTCCAGGTCTACTTCGTCTCCCTGTTCGTCGGGGCCACCGCCGGCGCCCTGCCGGAGCTGTACGGCGCTCTGGCCGTCGCCTTCCTCGCCAGTGCCGTCGCGCGTTTCGCCCTCGTGCCCGAGACGCCGACGGGGATGCTGGGGCGGCTGCGGGAGGCCTTCCGCGCCCGGCTGGCGCAACTGGTGTCCGCGCAGCTGGAGTTGCTCGACGCGCGGGGCTCCGCCCAGGTGGAGAAGGCGCTGGAGCAGGTGCGTGACGGCACGGCACGGCTGCACGAGACGGCCCTGATGATCCAGGGCCGGCTGGAGGCGGGCACGGCCGACGAGGGGGCGGCGCGGCTGGTGCAGCGGCGCATCGCGGACGCGGAGGTGGCCGCCGAGCGGCTGGGGCTCGCGCTGCTGACCGCGCGCAGTGCCGAGCGGGCGGACACGCTGACCCTGCATCTGCCGGGTGCGCCGGTCCCGCCGGGCGGACCGCCGGCCACGGCGGACGCGGCGACCGGGATGTTGCGGCGCGATCTGGAGGCGCTGCGGCTGCTCGTGGATCGGCCCGTCGCGGCACGGTCCGGTACGGGACTGTCGCATGTCCGCAACCGGCTGCTGGGCTACCGGGACGAGGAGAACCTGCCGACGGCGCCACCGGCCGTCCAGGACGTGTTCCGGGCCGTCGGGGAGGCGGCTCGCGCGGTGCTGGGGCTGCGGGTCGCGCTCGACGGGCCGCAGGACGAGTCGGACGACAGCCCCGCCACCACCCGTTCCCGCGAGGAGCTCGACGCCGAGGACGCGGCGATCGACGCCGCCGAGGAACCCGCCGAGGACGAGCCCACGGGCCTTGGGCGGCCCACCACCCGGGCGGCCGTCCAGGTCGCGGTGGGGTCGGCGCTGGCCATCGTCGGCGGTGAGCTGCTGTCCAGCCAGCGTTGGTACTGGGCGGTGCTTACCTGCTGGATCGTGTTCATCAACACCGCGTCCACGGGCGAGATCCTGGTCAAGGGCTACCGGCGGCTGCTGGGCACCCTGCTGGGGGTGGTGGCCGGTATCGCGCTGGCGGGGCTGGTCGGGCAGCACACCTGGACGGCGTTCGCGGTGGTCCTGGTCTGTGTGTTCCTGATGTTCTACACGGCGCCGCTGTCGTACACGCTGATGTCGTTCTTCGTCACCGCCGCGCTGGGGGTGCTGTACACCCTGCTGCACACCTACAGCCTGTCGGTGCTGGTGCTGCGGGTGGAGGAGACGGCGCTCGGGGCGGCCTGCGGGGTGCTCGCGGCGGCGCTGGTACTGCCGGTGCGCACGGACCACCGTACGAACGACCTCCTGGTGGAGGTGCTGGACCGGCTCGCGGATGTCACGGAGACGGCCGTGGACCAGCTCAGCGGCGGACCGCCGGCCGAGTTGCTGGACCTGGCCCGCGATCTGGACCAGGCGCTGGCCGACCTACGGGCGGCCACCCAGCCGCTCATCCACCCCGTCACCCCGCTGCGGGCCCGGCGGGACACCGCGCGCTACGTCGTCGCCCTGCTGGAGACCTGCGCCTACCACGCGCGCTCGCTGGCGGCGACGGCCGAACTGCTGCCCACGCATCCCTCGATCGCGGCGGACCCCCGGTTGCGCGGGGCGGGGCGGCGCATCCTGCACAACATCCGGGCGGTCGCCGCGTATGTCGCCGACGACCGTTCCACGGAGGTGCTGGAGACGGGACCGAGCATGGCCTCGCTCCTGGATGCCGGCGCCCCTGGCGTACCGCGCTACGGCCGCGTCACTGACCGGGTCCTACGACATCTGCAACGGCTGGACGAAGGGGTACTGGGACTGGCCCGCCCGCTGGAGGTACCGGTGCGCAGCCCGAAGGGCTGAGGCGTGAGGCCCACGTCCCGAGGTGCGGACCGGGGTCCTGAAGGTGCGGGGCGCGGGCCGGAGTCCCGAGGTGCGGGGCACATGTCCCGACGCGTGAGGCCCGCGACCCGAGGTGCGGGGCGCGGGCCGAAGTCCCGAGGTGCGGGGCACATGTCCCGACGCGTGAGGCCCGCGTCCCGACGTGCGGGGCACGGGCCGGAGTCCCCGAGGTGTGGGGCACGGGTCCCGAAGCGTGAGGCCCGCGTCCTGAGGCGCGGGCCGGATTCCTGACGCGCAGGGCCCGCGTCCTGAGGCGCGGGGCCCTGTCCTCACACCCGGCGCCAGCGTGCCATGGCGAAGGAGAACAGGCCGAACAGCACCAGGCCGGCGGCCACCAGGGCCAGCAGCCAGGGGCCGAGCGGGGTGTCGGCGAAGGAGCGGAGGGTGTCGTCCAGGCCCTTGGCCTTGTCGGGCTTGTAGTCGACCGCGGCCCGTACGGCGAAGGCTCCGGCCGCGGCGAACACCAGCCCGCGAGCCGCGCCGCCGCCCACCCCGGTCACATCCACCATCCGCCGCATGCGCTGCGACATCTCGCTGAGCTTGAGCTTGTCGCGGTAGTGCCGCATGACGGCCCGGGCGCCGATCCACAGGCCCGCGATGGCGATCCCGACGCCCGCCAGGCCCACGATCCACTGGCCGCCGGGCAGGTCCAGCACCTTGGCGGTGACGTCCTTGGACTGCTTGTCGCTGGAGCCGCCGCTGCCGTTGCTGGAACCGGTGCCCGCCGCGAACGACAGCACGGAGTAGGCGACGAACGCGTAGAACACGAACCGGGCGCCAGCCAGCAGGCGCTTCTTCGCCGAACGGCCCTTCGGTCCGACCGAGCCGAACACGATCTCCGACAGACGCCACAGGGCCATGCAGACCAGCCCGATGCCCAGGGCCCACAGCATCGCGGAGCCGAAGGGCTTGTCCGCCAGCTCTTCGAGGGCACCGCCACGGTCCGCCTGGCGCTTTCCGTTACCGAAGGCGATCTGCAGCGCCAGCGCACCGACCATCAGGTAGATGACCCCACGCGCCGCGAGCCCCGCCCGGGCGGCACCTTCCGTGGCGGAGCCGCGCGCCGATCTGCCGATCGCCGACTGTCCGCTCCCCGCCGTAAGACTCCCGTTCATCTCTCGACCTCCCGCACTCCGAATGCCCCGGTCAGGGCGTGACACACCCCTGCACCGGCAGGCGGGAATGTGAGGACAGAACCTACTGCTGGGGCCTTCCGGCACCCAGGGCGTGCAGGTACTCCAGGGCGTCCAGGACGATCGTGCGCTCGTGCCAGGCGAGCCACCGGCCGGTCTGGTTGCCCACCACCTCCAGCACCTTCAGCTGCGTGTCGGTCAGGCCGGTGAGCGTGTGGTCGACATGGGCCGAGACCATGCCCACGCACAGGCCGGAGGAGGTGGTCAGCGGCACGCTGTGACAGGCCCGGCTGCCCTCGGCGAGGATCGTCTCCCGCGCCGACTCGGTGAAGACCGGGTCGGTCTCCACATCGCGCACGGTGACCTGGGCGACGTCACGCGCCGCCTTCGCACAGGACGTGCCCTCCTCGCCGACATGGCCGAAGAAGTCGACGAAGTGCTCGGTGTGTCCGGTGTGCGCCTCGATGCGCAGGCCTCCCTTGACCCGGTCGACGAGCTGGACGTTGCCCATGTCGGCGCCGACCACGGCGAGCGTCTGGCTCAGTACGGCCTTCAGGACGCCGCCGCGGTTGCCGGGCCCCACGCGTCGCGCGGCCGGGAAGCTCAGGGCGGGCTCGGCGGACCGGGCCCGCCCCGGGAACCACAGCTCGTCGGGGGCGTCGGGGCGCGGCGCCGACAGGAGTATCTCCGCCAGGCTGCGCATCTTGACGTTGTACCGCTGGGAGGCCTTCCGCATGAGGGTGAACGCGCTGTCGGCGTCGGACAGCGTGTACCGCTCGCGCAGCAGGCCTTGGGCCTCGGCGATCAGGACGTGGGCGCGGGAACGGACGCGCAGCTCGCGGACCTCGGCCCGCAGCCGCCGCAGCTCGTCATGGTCCGCTCCGTCGTCCGCGGCCGGCTGTCCTGGCTCTGCCATGTGGCTCCTTCATTTGCTTCCGCCGGACACGCGCCTGCCCCGATCCGGGCCGGGCGGTCACAGGCTCGTGCGCTCGCCCATCACTTCGGCGCGCACGCGGGCGCAGCTGCGGCTGATCAGCCGCGAGACGTGCATCTGGGAGATGCCCAGCTGGTCGGCGATCCGGCTCTGTGTCATGTCCTCGAAGAAGCGCATGTAGAGAATGGCGCGCTCACGTTCGGGCAGTCGGCTCAGCCCCGCCTTGGCGGATTCCCGGTCCACCACGGTGTCGAACGAGGAGTCGGAGCTGCCGAGGGTGTCGGCGAGGCTGTATCCGTCGTCGTCGGAGGAGAGCTCGGCGTCCAGCGACAGCGCGCTGAAGCTCTCCAGCGCCTCCAGGCCGGCGGCGACCTCTTCCTCGGTCAGGCCGGTGTGGGCGGCGAGCTCCGCGGCGGTGGGCTCGGCGCTGCCCGGGGTCTGGGTGAGCTCCCGGCGGGCCACCCGGACCTTGTTGCGGAGTTCCTGCACCCGGCGGGGCACCCGCAGCGCCCACATGCGGTCGCGGAAGTGCCGCTTGACCTCGCCGGTGATGGTGGGCACGGCGTAGCTCTCGAAGGCGCCGCGCTCCGGGTCGAAGCGGTCGACGGCCTTCACCAGGCCGAGGGCCGCGACCTGGCGCAGGTCCTCGATGGACTCGCCGCGCTCGCGAAAGCGGCCGGCGATCCGGTGGGCCATGGGGAGCCAGGCGGTGACCAGCTCGTCTCGTACGGCGTCCCGCTCGGGACCCTCCTCCAGAGTGGCCAGCCGGGCGAACAGGGCCGCGGTGTCGGGAGCGTCGTCGTGGCGTCGCTTGGTGGCGGAGGTGGTCGTGACGGGCGTGCCGGGACGGCTTGTCGACATGTCGATGCGCATGCGGAATCGCTCCTGAACGGTGGTTTCAGGGAATTACCACGGGAGCAGAGGGTCGGCTGAACACCCGAAGGGATTCCTGGGGCAGCCGTATCGCTCCCGCTGACGCGCCTCCGGTCCGAAGCACGAAACTGCGTCTGCCCTCACCCCGGGGGTCCAAACTCCGCTTTGGCGCGAAAGACGGGACGACTCTCAGGACAGGGGCACGACAGCGGTGATGCACTTGCCTCCGCAGGGCAGATCCGTGACCCGGACATCGCGGGCCAGCCGGCACACGAGGGGCCAGCCGAGGCCGCCGACGCGGCGCCGTCCGCGCACGTCGACCGGGCCCAGGGCCTCGGGGAAGGCGTCGCTGCGGTCGCTCACGGAGACCCGGACACCGGGCTCGACGATGTCGACGTGGAAGTCGGTGACCCCGCCGCCGTGCAGGATCGCGTTGGAGGTGAGTTCGGAGGCGACCAGCAGGGCGTCCGCCAGTGCCTCACGGTCGCAGGTGGTGTGGGTGGCGCGGCATCGCTCGGCCACGGCACGTTCGACTGCTCGGCGCGCCTCGGCCGGGTGGGTCGGCCGTCGGCACCGATCGGTTGATTCGGTCCTGCGCATTTCGCACATCCCTGGGCTCCCTGATGAGTGGGGGGTGGGCCAGGCGCTCGCGGACGGCACGGCGATCCCACCCGGCGGCAGCGGGTGCCACACTGCGCGAGCGCTGAAAGGGTCTCCCCTTCCGGCTGACCTTTCCGGAGCCTGTCAAACCTTGTGCGCGGGGTCGTCCGACGTCACTTGCTGGGTACCCGAGGGCCATGGCAGATGTCGTGGATTCAGATGAACTGTTGCGCCGCATGCATCGCGCCCGGGCCTGCGCCCTGGAGGAGGAGCGCGCCTGGCAGTCCCGGAGCGAGGCCCTGCGGTCGAGCGACCCGGCGGGCTCGCGCGACGCGGCCGTGCGGACGCTCGCCTACGAGGCGGTGCTCAGGGTGCTGGACGAGATCCTCACCCCGGGCAGGCAGCCCGAGGGGGCCGAACCATCCCCTGGGCAGCCTGGCTCCGGGGAACCGGGGGCCCCGTGACGGTGGATCACACGCAGGCACCGGTACTCGAAGGACGGAAGTGAAACGGGTCACGTGACCGGCTTTCGTATACGCAAAAGCAGCCGGGATGGTTTACGGTTCATCCATACGTGGTCATGGGGTCGACCCTAGCGTCCCCCTTGCGCCACCTCTGTACGGCCCTGGCTGGCCTCCCCCGTCCAGCCAGGGCTTTTTCATGCCCGCGCGCCGACGGCGAGGCACAAGTCGTCCGCCGAGGTGCCCCGGCCGCCCGCAGCGGCTGAAATGGGCGTAGGGAAAGCACCGGAACCGAGTCGTCGGCGAGGAGCCCCGCGTCATGACCAAAGCGATCAAACTGCTCACCGCGCTGCCCCCGCCCCAGCGGCAGCGCCTGACGGCCCTGGCCCGGGAGGTCTCCTTCCCCGAGGACACCCGGATCTTCGAGGCAGGGGGTACGGCCGACCGCTTCTGGGTCATCCGCTCCGGCGCGGTCTCCCTGGACCAGCAGGTGACATCCCTGCAGCGGGTGACCGTGGCCGGACTCGGCGCCGGGGACCTGCTCGGCTGGTCGTGGCTGTTCCCACCGCACCAGTGGGACTTCGGCGCGGTGGCCTTCAGCCCCGTACGCGCCTACGAGTTCGACGCGGCGGCGGTGCTCGCCCTGTGCGAGGAGGATCCCCAGCTCGGCCTGATCCTGGTGCGCAGCGTCGCCGAGATCCTGGCGCACCGGCTGGAGACGACCCGGGGCAAGCTGCTGGAGCAGTACTCCCTGCATCGGCGCGCCCGGTAGCGGACCAGACGCCGTGACGGGGACCGCGGCGGCCAGGGCCGGCATCACCGGGACGACCCGGACGCCACCTGCTGGCAGCCGCGCCCCAGCACCGCCGGGGCCGGTGATCCCGGCTTCCGGACGCCGCGGAGCCGCCGTTCAGGCGTCCGCGATCAGCATGCCGCCCATGGCGATCATCGTGACGGCGACCAGTCCGTCCAGGACGCGCCAGGCGGTGGGCCTGGTCAGGAACCGGCCGAGCAGCCGGGCTCCGAAGCCCAGGGCCGCGAACCAGCACAGGCTGGCGCACGCGGCGCCCAGCCCGAAGGTCCAGCGCAGGTCTCCCCGGTCGGCGGCGACGGAGCCCAGCAGGAAGACGGTGTCGAGGTAGACGTGCGGGTTGAGCCAGGTGAGCGCCAGGCAGGTCAGGACCGCCCGCCTGCGGGAGCCCGCCGCCTCGCCGTCCGCCCGCAGCGCGCCCGCCGCCGGTCGGAACACCCGACGGGCGGCGAGGGCGCCGTAGCAGAGCAGGAAGGCGCCGCCGATCCAGCCGACCGCGCTCAGCGCCCCGGGCCACGCCACCACCAGGGCACCGAGGCCGCCGACGCCCAACGCGATGAGGGCCGCGTCCGACAGGGCGCAGATGCCGACGACGGCGAGGACGGAGTCGCGGCGGACCCCCTGCCGCAGCACGAAGGCGTTCTGGGCGCCGATGGCGACGATGAGCGAGAGGCCGGTGCCGAATCCGGCGACGGCGGCGGTGAGCGATGCGGTCATGGCCCCGACGCTAGGGAACGCCACATCTGGAGTACAGCTAAAGATTCTTACGTATCATTAGCCCTCGTGATGTCAGAGCTTCCCCTCGACCAGGTCCGGACCCTGCTGGCCGTGGTCGACGAGGGCACCTTCGACGCCGCCGCCGCAGCCCTGCATCTGACGCCGTCGGCGGTGAGCCAGCGGGTCAAGGCGCTGGAACAGCGCACCGGCCGGGTGCTGCTGGTGCGCACCAAGCCGGTGCGGCCGACCCAGTCCGGCGAGGTGGTCGTGCGGTTCGCGCGGCAGCTGGCGCGCCTCGAGCGCGACGCGCGGGCCGAGCTCGGGATGAGCGCCGCCGGGGAGGCCACGCGCGTGTCGGTCGCGGTCAACGCCGACTCGCTGGCGACCTGGTTCCTCCCGGCCCTCACCCGGCTCCCGGACGGGCTCCGGCTCACCTTCGAGCTGCACCGCGAGGACGAGGAGCACACGGCGACGCTGCTGCGGGAGGGCCTGGTGATGGCAGCGGTGACCGCCTCGCCGGACGCCGTCTCGGGCTGCTCGGTGCGGCTGCTGGGACGGATGCGGTACTACGCCGTGGCGAGCCCGGGGTTCGTCGACCGGCACCTCGGTGACGGCCCCCTGCACGAAGCGCTCGCGCGGGCCCCCTCGGTGGCCTTCGACCGGCGCGACTCCTACCAGGACCGCTTCGCACGGAGCCTGCGCGGGGGCCGGAACGGTGCGAGTCCGACCCGTCACCACGTGCCCACCTCGGAGGGCTTCGTCGCGGCCGTCGCCCTCGGCCTGGGCTGGGGCATGGTCCCCGAGGTACAGGCCGCGCCCCTGCTGGACGCGGGCACCTTGGTCCATCTCGCGCCCGACCGCCCCATGGACGCGCCCCTGTACTGGCAGCAGTGGAAGCTGGACTCCCCCGCGCTGGCGGCCGTGGCCAAGGCGGTCGCGACCGCGGCGGCAAAGACCCTCGACGCCTGACGGGCAACCCTGCGGGGGCATGGAACAGCGAGGAGCACTACGACGCTTCACCGAGCAGCACGGCGAGCTGGGTCTCGGCGCTGTCCAGCAGCATCTCCAGCGCGGTCGGGTAGGCGCTGTGCACCATCCGCCCCGCCAGCAGCGGTGCCGCCTCCGCGATCCGCGGGTGCGTGGTCCGGGGCAGGCGGGCGTAGGTCGAGCGCCACTTGTCCTCGTCGGCGTGGAGCGCGGCGCTCGGCAGGGCCAGGGAGGCGGCGTCGAGGGCGGCGAAGGCCAGGGTCTGGTCGATGAAGGCGTGATAGATGCGCACGGTATCCGGCAGCGGGAAACCCGCGGTGCGCAGGACGTCCAGGACCGCCTCGTCGGCGGCGAGTTCGCTCGGGCGTCCGGTGACCCGGTTCGCGGTCAGCAGGGCGGCCTGCGGATGGGCGACGTAGGCCGCGTGGACGCGCAGCCCGACGGCGCGCAGGTCCGTCCGCCACTGCCCCGTCGGCTCCCAGCCGCGCAGCGCCTGCCCGATGAGCGCGTCGCCGATGGCGAGCGTCAGGTCGTCCATGCCGCGGAAGTAGCGGTAGAGCGTGCTCGGGTCGGCGTCCAGGGCGAGGCCGAGCCTGCGCGCGGTGAGCCCGGTGCTGCCGTGCTCCCGCAGCATCCGCAGCGCGGTCTCCACGATCAGCGCCTCGGACAGCACGGTGCCGCTCCTGGTGGGGCGACGCCGGCGCCGCTTCTCCTCGGGTACCACGGCCTTCGGCATGGCTCGCCTCCTTATGCCAACGCCATTGACCTTAACCGAGCGGGCGGCGTTGTATCTCCGACAGGGGCCCCACCGATGTCTTCGACCTTCGACCGACGGAGTGCTTGTCATGCGTGTACTGCTCGTGGGAGCCGGTGGAGTGGGCACCGCCATCACCCGGATCGCGGCCCGGCGGCCGTTCTTCGAGGCGATGGTGGTGGCGGACTACGACCTCGCCCGCGCCGAGGCCGCCGTCGCGGCCCTGGGCGGGAAGGACGGCCGCTTCCTGGCCGAACGCGTCGACGCGAGCGAGGAGACGGCCGTGGCCGCGCTGCTGGAGCGGCACGCGTGCGACGTCCTGCTCAACGCGACCGACCCGCGCTTCGTGATGCCGCTGTT
The DNA here is from genome assembly GCF_055575395.1 of Streptomyces sp. NPDC034103. NCBI lineage: Bacteria > Bacillati > Actinomycetota > Actinomycetes > Kitasatosporales > Streptomycetaceae > Streptomyces > Streptomyces sp. NPDC034103. The sequence continues at coordinate 279,440 of NZ_JBVISS010000004.1, forward strand.
CCGGGCCGCGGGCAGCGCCGGGGCCACCTATGTCGACATGGCGATGTCCCTGTCCCGGCCGCACCCGGAGCGCCCCTACGACGAGTGCGGGGTGAAGCTCGGCGACGCCCAGTTCGAGGCGTCCGTCGACTGGGAGAAGGCCGGCGTGCTGGCGCTCGTCGGCATGGGCGTGGAACCGGGTCTGTCGGACGTCTTCGCCCGGTACGCGGCCGACGAACTCTTCGACGAGATCGAGGAGATCGGCATCCGCGACGGCGCCGACCTCACCGTCGACGGCTATGACTTCGCCCCCTCCTTCAACATCTGGACCACCATCGAGGAGTGCCTGAACCCGCCGGTCGTCTACGAGGCCGAGCGCGGCTGGTTCACCACCGAGCCGTTCAGCGAGCCCGAGGTCTTCGACTTCCCCGAGGGCATCGGCCCGGTGGAGTGCGTGAACGTCGAGCACGAGGAGGTGCTGCTCGTCCCTCGCTGGATCGACGCCCAGCGGGTCACCTTCAAGTACGGCCTGGGCGAGGAGTTCATCCAGACCCTCAGGACGCTGCACCTCCTCGGCCTGGACCGCACGGAGACGGTCACCGTCCCGAGCGCCGACGGTCCGGTGCGGGTCTCGCCCCGGGACGTCGTCGCCGCCTGCCTCCCCGACCCGGCGGCGCTGGGCGAGCGGATGCGCGGCAAGACCTGCGCGGGCACCTGGGTGAAGGGCCGCAAGGACGGGGCGCCGCGCGAGGTGTACCTCTACCACGTGGTGGACAACCAGTGGTCCATGACCGAGTACGGCTGCCAGGCCGTGGTCTGGCAGACGGCGATCAACCCGGTCGTCGCCCTCGAACTCCTGGCCACGGGCGCCTGGTCGGGCTCGGGCGTGCTCGGCCCGGAGGCCTTCCCCGCCGGACCCTTCCTCGATCTGCTGACCGCGTACGGCTCTCCGTGGGGTCTGCGCGAGCAGTGAGAGACCGGTTTTCCCAGAACTCCGTTGTTTCACATACGCATCGACAGGTGACCCGTCAGCGAGTAAGCCATTCGTGAGGGCACGGACGACTTGGAGCGCAGGTGACAACCATGGAGAACTGGCGAGACCATGCCGCGTGCCGCCAGGAGGACCCCGACCTCTTCTTCCCGATCGGCAACACCGGCCCGGCACTGGTGCAGGTGGAACAGGCGAAGGCGGTCTGCCACCAATGCCCGGTCCGGACGCAGTGCCTGGAGTGGGCCCTGGACTCCGGGCAGGCCATCGGTGTGTGGGGCGGCACGAGCGAGACCGAACGACGTTCACTCCAGCGGCGCCGGGCCAGGGCCGGGCGTGCCTCCGGCTAGCCCCGGCAGCCGCAGGGTGAAGACACTCCCCACTCCCGGTTCGCTCGCCACCTGGACCGTGCCGCCGTGCGCGGCCACCAGGTGGCGGACGATCGGCAGACCCAGACCGCTGCCGCCGGTACGACGGCTGCGGGACTTCTCGGCCCGCCAGAACCGGTCGAACACATGGGGCAGATCGTCGGCCTCGATCCCGCTGCCGGTGTCGGTGACGTCGAGGACGACCTCGTCGCCGTCGCACCGGCCGGACAGCGTGACGGCGCCGCCCTCGGGCGTGTGGCGCAGCGCGTTGGAGACGAGATTGCCGAGCGCCTGCCGCAACCGCACCGGGTCGGCGTCCAGCCACGGCTCGCCCTCCGCCCGGTCACGCAGGGCGACGCCCGCCGTGTCGGCCGCCACCCGGTAGGCCGCGGCGACCTGGCCGATCAGTTCGTCGACGCGGACGGGTTCGCGGTGCATCCGCAGCGTGCCCGCGTCGGCGGCGGCGAGGTCCTGGAGGTCGTCGATGACGCGCTGGAGCACGAGGGCCTCCTCGTGCAGGGAGCCGAGCAGAGCGGGGTCCGGATCGACGACACCGTCCTTGGTGACCTCCAGCCAGCCCCGGATGTTGGTGAGCGGGCTGCGCAGTTCATGGGCGATGTCACTGACCATGGCCTTGCGCTGGGCCTCCAGCCGTTCCCGGCGCTCGGTCAGGTCGTTGAAGGCCGCGGCGAGGATGCCGGTCTCGTCCCGTGTCGTCACCGGCACGCGCACGTGCAGTTCCGGCGGCTGCTGAGCCGCTGCCGTCAGCGCGCGCAGCGGCCTGACCAGCCGGGTGGCGACCACCGCGGTCACGGCGACGGTGACGGCGAGCACCAGCCCGGCGGCGCCGACGACCTTGGCCTTGTTGCCCGGGGACATGTCGAAGCGCACGGCGGCCCGGTCCCCACCGCCCAGGAACAGCTCGGCGGTCGGCGCGACATAGGGGTCGAGCTGAGCGCGGCGGCCGCTGTCGACGCACTCCTGGATGGTGCGGGCAGCCGCGGAGCCGGGTACCACGTCGGTCTTTCCCAGCTGGTACCCGAGCGGGCCCCGGTCGGTGCCGTCGAGGGACACGAACATGGGCACGGCGGACTTCAGATCGTCGCGGCCGAGGCAGCCACGCGCCCGTTCCATCAGGTCCGCGAGGGCCTTACTCTCCCCGGGGGTCGGGGAGTTGAGCTTGCCGTCGGCACACTCGAGGGGCGTGTCGTCGTCCCCGCTGAGGACCGGACGGCCGCTCGGCGTCTGAAGGATGCGCGTCTCGATGCCGTTGCGGGCGAAGCACGACTGCCGCACCAAGGCCAGCTTGCCCCACCGGGCCCGCTCCCCGGCGGTCAGCCGGTACGGCCCCACCACCCGCGGATCGATGCCGCTGCGCTGTGCTCCGCGCTCGGTGTACGTGTCGGTGCGCAGGGGGTCCACGGTGGCCGCGGCGCGCGGCGGCAGGGAGGTGCCCGCCGGCGCGGAGTCCACGATGGTCCGGCGGCCGGTGGTGGTCAGGGCGACCCTGCGGCCGATCTTCTCCGACAGGGACCGCACGAGCCCGTCGACGCCCTTCCAGTCGGGGTGCGTCGCGGCGTACCCGCTGAGCCGCGCCAGGACCTCCGTGTCCTCGGCGAGCACCTGCCCCTGTTCCTCCCGCAGCGCCTGGGTGGTGGTCGCCACCGCGAGCCAGGCCGTCGCCGCCACCGAGCAGACCGCGATCAGGGCGGAGGCGAAGAGCAACCGTACGAGCAGGCGCTTGCGCAGGGGTATGCCGACGCTCATCCCCGGCCGCCGCTCAGCTTGTAGCCGACGCCGAACACCGTCAGCAGCCGGGTCGGCCTGCGTGGATCCGTCTCGATCTTCCGGCGCAGGTTCATGATGTGGACGTCCACGGCCCGTTCCGTGGAGGCCCGGTCGATGCCGCGGGTGCACTCCAGCAACTGCCGCCGGGAGAAGACCCGTTCGGGCTCGGCGGTCATGGCGAGGAGGATCGCGAACTCGGCGGGCGTGCACTCCACCTCCGCCCCCTCGCACCGCACTTCGTGCCGGACGGGATCGACCTGCAGCCCGGCGGCCCGCACGGGGCCGCGTCCGCTGCGCCGCAGCACGGTGCGGATCCGCGCCATCAGCTCACGCGGGCTGTAGGGCTTGGTCATGTAGTCGTCGGCGCCCACGTCCAGGCCGAGCAGCACGTCGTCCTCGGTGGAGCGGGCGGTGAGCATCAGCACCGGGATGTCGTCCGCCCGCCGCAGCTCCCGGCACACGCCGAGGCCGTCGATCACGGGCAGCATCAGGTCCAGCACGACCAGGTCGGGTCCGAGCCGTCGCACCGCGTCGAGGGCGGCCCGGCCGTCGTGGACCACGGTGGCGGTGTGGCCCTCCGCCAGCAGGGAGCGCCGTATGAGTTCGGCCTGCATCTCGTCGTCCTCGGCGACCATCACATGTGCGCACACCTGGCGGATCCTAAGCCGCTCAGCGGGCCAGGGACTCGGCGTCGCCCATGACGACGACCGGTCGGCGGTCCGGGTCCAGCGCCAGGAGGAGCTCCTTCATGTGTTTCTCGGCGAGGCTCACGCAGCCTTGGGTGGGGCCGCCGTGGTCGACGTGCAGCCATATCCCGCCGCCGCGGCCCGCGCCGAGCGGGCGGGTCCAGTCGAGCGGCGAAGTGCCGGGTGCGCGGTTGTAGTTGATCGCGATGACGTAGTCGAAGGAGCCCGCGAGGGGCTCGCCCTCGAAGCCGGTGCCGGTCGCCGTGAAACCGCTGCCCCGGTCGTACGGCAGCCGGGTGCCCGGATCGCGGAGCAGTCCGCCGGCGTCGGTGAGGCCGTAGACGCCGATGGGTGAGCGCAGGTCGCCGGCGCGGTGGTGGTCGGTCCAGCCGCGCAGCGCGTTGTGCGCGGGCCAGGTGGGTCCGGCCACCCAGCCCGCGACGGTGCGCTCGTACAGGACGACGGAGGACCGCGGGGAGTTCTTGCCGCGTCCGGTGACGACGACAGCCTGACGGGTGTCCTCCGGCACCTTCGCCCACGTCTTCGGCCCCAGGCCGGGCAGTTGCCGCGGGGCGGCCTCCAGCGGGGAGACCGTCGGGGCGGGCTGGATCGTCGTGGTGGCCGGGGTCGGCGGCGGCCGCTCGCTGGTCACCGCCGCCCCTCCCCCGCACCCGGCGAGCACGAGAGAGGCGGCCAGCAGCGCCACCGGGGAAGTACGTGGGGTCATGCGTCGACCCTCGCCGACAGTTGTTTGGAACTCGTCAGGTTCTAGGCGGAGTTCGGTTTGCCCTGCCCGTACACCCAGGTGCGGAACAGGCCGTCCAGGTCCATGCCGGACTCCCGCTCCGCGAGCCGTACGAACTGGGCGGTCGTCCCGTGTCCGGCGCGGTGCTCGCCGGCCCAGGCCCGCAGGGTCCGGAAGAACACCCGGTCCCCGACGGCCTTGCGGAGCTGGTGCAGGGCCATCGCGCCGCGCGCGTAGACGGGCGTGCCGAAGATGTTCGCGCCGCTGCCCGGGGCGCCGGGCGGGAACTCCCACAGCCCGTCGCTCGCGGGGCGGGCGTACAACTCGTCGAAGGTCTTCTGCGCGCTGTCGCCGCCGTGCTGCTCGGCGTAGAGCCACTCGGCGTAGGTCGCGAAACCCTCGTTGAGCCAGATGTCCTTCCAGGAGGTCAGGCTGACGGAGTCGCCGAACCACTGGTGGGCGCTCTCGTGGACGAGGGTGCTCAGGTCGGGGGCCCGGTCGTACACCGGCCGCGTCTGTGTCTCCAGGGCGTAGCCGACGTCCGGGGCCCGGTCGACGATCGAGCCGGCGGCCTTGAAGGGGTAGGGCCCGAAGAGCTTGCTCTCCCAGGCGAGGACCGACGGCAGCTTCTTCAGGACGGGCGCGGCGGCGGCCGCCTCGCGCGGGTCGACGGCGTTGTAGACCTGGATGCCGTCGCGGGTGGTGTACCGCTCGACCTTGAACTTCCCGACCGTCGCGGTGGCCAGGTAGGCGGCCATCGGTTCGGCCTGGCGCCAGCGGAAGGTGGTCTGTCCGTGGGCGGTCGTCTGCCCGCGGTAGACCCCGTTGGCGACGGCGGTGTGGCCCTTGGGGACGGTGATCCTGAAGTCGTAGGACGCCTTGTCCGTGGGGTGGTTGTCGGCCGGGAACCAGGTCATCGCGCCCTGCGGCTCGCCGGCGACGAAGGCACCGTCGTCGGTGGGGATCCAGCCGTCGAGCGAGCCGTCGGGGTCGGTGACCGGCGCGGGCCTGCCCCGGTAGGTGACGGTGACGCGGAACCACTGCCCCTGGTGCAGGGTGCTCCGCGGGGTGACGACGAGTTCCTGTCCGTCGCGGCGGAAGTCGGCGCGGTGCCGGTCGACGGTGAGGCCGGTGACCTTCAGGCCGTGGAGGTCGAGGTCGAAGCGGCCGAGCTTCTGGGTGGCGCGGGCGTAGAGCACGGCCTTGCCGTCGAGGTGGCGGCTGCCCGGGTCGTAGCGGAGGGTCAGGTCGTAGTGCGCGACGCGGTAGCCGCCGTTCCCGGCGAGCGGGAAGTACGGGTCCCCGGCCCCCGGCGAGCCCGCCGACGGGGGCGCGGCGGCGCCCAGCAGCGCGGCCAGGGCGACGGGGACGGTGCCGAGGACGACGGCGCGTCCGACGGTCTGTGACACATGGGCTCCTGCGGTGGGGGGGTGGGAATCGACCTCACAGTAAGGGTGATCTCCGTCGGAACTCGCCCTGGATCCGGTCAAGAAGCCACGCGCCCCGCAGTACGCTCCCGGCAGCCCGCCCCCGGTCCAGAAAGGCACCGCCGTGAGCATTCGCGTACGCCGCGTCTACGAAGCGCCCTCGCCGGACGACGGCGTCCGTGTCCTGGTCGACCGGCTGTGGCCGCGCGGTCTGTCGAAGGACGCGGCACGGGTCGACGAGTGGCCCAAGGCCATGACCCCCTCGACCGAGCTGCGCCGCTGGTACCACGCGGGCGAGGGGTCCTACGAGGAGTTCGCCCGCCGCTACGAGGCGGAGCTGGCCGAGCCCGAGGCCGCCGAACTCCTGGACCGGCTCCGGGAGTCGGCCCACACGGGAACCGTCACCCTGCTGACGGCCGCGAAGTCCCCCGAGGAGAGCCACGCGACGGTACTCGCCCGCCTGCTGGGCTGACGCCCGGGGGTGGGACGGCGCGAGGGGTCGGGTCGAGGCCCGGGGTGACTCAGCCGGCCTGCTGGGGTGACGCCCGGGGTTGGGCTGCAGCCCAGGGGGCCTCAGCCGGCGTGTTGGGCTGACGCCCGGGGTTGGGCCGCTGCCTAGGGGTTGGGCTGACGCCCGGGGGCGGGCCAACGCCCGGGTGACTCAGCCGGTCTGCCGGGCCGACGCCCGGGGTTGGGCCGCTGCCCAGGGACTGGGCTGACGCCCGTCTGCTGGGCTGACGCCCGGGATTGGGCCTGAGCAAGGGGTCGGGCCAACGCCCGGGGAGACTCAGCCGGCCTGCCGGGGTGACGCCCAGGGTCGGGCTGCTGCCCAGGGGCTGGGATGCGACCCAGGGTAGGGCTGCTGCCCGTCTGCTGGGCTGACGCCCAGGGGCGGGCCAACGCCCGGGGTGACTCAGCCGGTGCCGGGCCGACGCCCCGGGTGACTCAGTCGGCCTGCTGAGCTCACGCCCGGGGCTGGGCTGACCCCCGGGGGTCGGGACGGCGCCCGGGTTTGGGCTGCTGCCCGGAGTTGGGATGCGACCCGGGGCTGGGCCGCTGCCCAGGGTGTCTCAGCCCGTCTGCTTCGCCGCTGCGCGGCCCGCCGCTCGGCCCGAGAAGAGGCAGCCGCCGAGGAAGGTGCCCTCCAGGGCGTTGTAGCCGTGGACGCCGCCGCCGCCGAAGCCGGCCACCTCACCGGCCGCGTACAGACCGCCGATCGGTTCGCCGTCGGTGCCCAGGGCGCGGGAGTCCAGGTCGGTCTGGATGCCGCCGAGGGTCTTGCGCGTCAGGACGTGCAGCTTGACGCCGATCAGCGGTCCGGCCGCCGGGTCCAGGAGGGGGTGCGGGGTGGCGACCCGGCCGAGCTTGTCGCCGATGTAGCGGCGGGCGTTGCGGATGCCCTGGATCTGGGCGTCCTTGCTGTAGGGGTTGGCGAGTTGGAGGTCGCGGGCCTCGATCTGACGGCGGACCCGGGCCGCGTCGAGGAGGGGCTTGTCGGTGAGCGCGTTCATCTTCTCGACGAGTTCCTCCAGACCGGTGGCGGTCACGAAGTCCGCGCCCTTGCGCAGGAACGCGTCCACCGGCCCCGGAGCGCCCTTGCCGAGCACGCGCGTCCTGAGGAAGCCGACGCGATCCTTGGCGGTGATGTCCGGGTTCTGCTCGGAGCCCGACAGCGCGAACTCCTTCTCGATGATCTTCTGGGTGAGGATGAACCAGGAGTGGTCGTGGCCGGCGATGTCCTCGGTGGTGCGCAGGTGCTTGAGGGTGCCGAGGGTGTCGTAGCCGGGCAGGCACGAGTCGGGCAGCCGGCGGCCGAGGGCGTCGAACCACATCGAAGATGGCCCGGGCAGGATGCGGATGCCGTGGCCGGGCCAGATCGGGTCCCAGTTCTGGATGCCCTCGGTGTAGTGCCACATCCGGTCACGGTTGACGAGCCGTACACCGGCGCGGGCGCTGATGTCGAGCATCCGGCCGTCGACGTACGCGGGGACGCCGGTGACCATCTCGCCGGGCGGGGTGCCCAGGCGCTCGGGCCAGTAGCGGCGGACGATGTCGTGGTTGGCGCCGATGCCTCCGGTGGTGACGACGACGGCCTGCGCGGTGAGTTCGAAGTCGCCGACGCGGTCGCGGTTGGACCGCACGCCCCGGGCGGAGTTGTCCTCGGCGAGGACGGTGCCGCGCACGCCCCGCGCCTGGCCGTCCTCGATGACCAGCTCGTCGACCTGGTGGCGGTGGTAGAAGGTGAGCAGCCCGTCGCGAGCCGCCTGCCTGGCATGGTCGACGAAGGGTTCGACGACACCCGTGCCGGTGCCCCAGGCGATGTGGAAGCGGGGTACGGAGTTGCCGTGCCCGTGCGCCCGCAGGTCGCCGCGCTCGGCCCAGCCGACGGTGGGCAGGAACTTGATGCCGTGGCCCTCCAGCCAGGACCGCTTCTCCCCCGCCGCGAACTCCACGTAGGCGCGCGCCCAGCGCACCGCCCAGGAGTCCTCGTCTTCCTCGCGGTCGAACCCGGCGCTGCCCTGCCAGTCGTTCCAGGCCAGGTCGAAGGAGTCCTTGATGCCGAGGCGGCGCTGTTCGGGCGAGTCGACGAGGAAGAGTCCGCCGAAGGACCAGAAGGCCTGGCCACCGAGGTTGGCGGCGTTCTCCTGGTCGACCAGCGCGACCCGCCGGCCCCGGCTGGTCAGTTCGTGCGCGGCGACCAGGCCCGCGAGCCCCGCTCCGACGACGATGACGTCGGCATCCATGGCGACCGTCCCTTCCTCATACGGTTGTCCCGCTGCCGTCGGTCAGCAGCGCGGTGAGCAGTTGCCCCAGCCAGGCCCGGGCGTGTTCGACGTCCCGGTCGAGCAGCAGTTGGGTGGTGACTCCGTCGTAGGCGGCCACCACGGCGTGGGCGGCGCCGTCGAGGTCGCCGAGCACGGCGGGCAGCGCGGCGTGGCCCCGCGCGCGGGCCAGCCGTTCGGCGACGGCCGCGCGCAGGCGCGCCCGGTGCTCCAGGAGGGTCTCGGCGACGGCGGGCTCCCGGGCGGCGTGCACCAGGAAGTCGGTCTTCACCAGCAGCCAGTCGCGGTCCAGGAGCAGCACCTCGGTGACCCGGTCGACGGCGGCCGGCACGTCGAGGTCGGGGCCGTCGAGGGCCAGCGCGCCGGCGACCTGGTCGGCGATCAGCTCGGCCCGCTGCTGGTAGAGGGCGAAGAAGAGCTCGTCGAGGCTGTCGAAGTTGGAGTAGAAGGCGCCGCGGCTGTAGCCGGCGGCCTCGCAGACCTCCTCGATGGAGACCCGCCCGAAGCCCTTGGCGGCGAAGACGGCGAAAGCGGCGTCCAGGAGGTTGGCGCGTGTGCGGACCCGGCGCTTGGTCACGCGCTTGGCCCCGTGCCTGGTCGCACCCTCCACTGCCATGCCCCCGCCCTCGGTTCGATACGCGAATGTATCCGATACGGCGGTGTATCGAAAGAGTCGGTTTTTCGAGATAGGAACACACTTTCGAATCAGGAGTACGCTGGAGTCATGCCCACGCACCTCCAGGCCTCGCTCTTCGACCAGACCGACGACCTGCGGCTCGGCCCCCTCGACGGGACCCGCCGGACCGAGCTCGGTCACGGGGCCTGGATCGACGTCCTGCCCGGCTGGCTCCATGGCTCGGACGCCCTGTTCGAACAGCTCGCGACCGAGGTCCCCTGGCGGGCCGAGCGGCGCACGATGTACGACCACGTGGTCGACGTACCGCGCCTGCTCTCCTACTACCGCGCGGACGACGCCCTGCCGCACCCGGTCCTCACCGAGGCGCGCACCGCGCTCAGCGCGCACTACGCCGAGGAGCTGGGCGAGCCGTTCGCCACCGCCGGGCTCTGCTACTACCGCGACGGCCGGGACAGTGTGGCCTGGCACGGCGACCGCATCGGCCGGGGTGCCCACGAGGACACGATGGTGGCGATCCTCTCCGTCGGCACGCCCCGCGACCTTCTGCTGCGCCCGGTCCACGGCGGCGACACCGTCCGCAGACCGCTGGGCCACGGCGACCTGATCGTGATGGGCGGCTCCTGCCAGCGGACCTGGGAGCACTCCGTACCGAAGACCACGCGCGCCGCGGGACCGCGCATCAGCATCCAGTTCCGCCCGCGCGGCGTGCACTGAGGCGGAGAGGCGGCCGTGCTCCTGGTGGTGCGCGAAAACGCACCGCGCCCCAAGCGCGCGACGCGGTCCCGTACCGGACATGACCGGACCCGGCGCCTCCGCCGCCCTGTTGGTCTGCTTTGCTGTGCCCGTCGGGCAGGCACCTCATCACACGGGACGATCATGCAGACGGACGTGCGGCAAGTCGCCGACGGCACCTACCTGGTGCACGGCAGCAACACCAACTGGGTGATCCTCACCGAGGGGGACGCCGTCACCCTGGTCGACACCGGCTACCCCGGCGACCGCGAACAGGTGCTCGCCTCCCTCGCGCAGGTGGGCAGTTCACCGGAGGCGGTCGCGGCGGTGCTCATCACGCACGCCCACAACGACCACCTGGGCTCCGCCGAGTACCTGCGCGCCACGTACGGCACACCCGTCTACCTCCACGAGGCCGAAGTCGCGCACGCCCGCCGCGAGTTCCTGCACCAGGTGACCGTCGGCGAGGTCCTGCGCAACGGCTGGAAGCCCGGCGTCCTGCCCTGGGCGCTGCACGCCATCCGATCCGGCGGCACGGCACACGTCCCGGTCACCGCTCCCGAGCCGTTCCCCTCCGAGGGCGCGCTCGACCTGCCCGGGCGGCCGGTCCCCGTGCACACCCCCGGCCACACCGACGGGCACGCCGTCTTCCACCTCCCCCGCACCGGCGTGCTGATCTCCGGCGACGCCCTGGTGAGCGGCCACCCCACCTCGCGCCTCAAGGGACCGCAGCTGCTGCCCGACATGTTCCACCACGAGCGCGCGCGTGCCGTCGCCTCGCTGGACGTGCTCGCCGCCCTGGAGGGCGATCTGTTGCTCCCGGGCCACGGCCCCGTCCACCGCGGTCCGGTCCGTGAAGCGGCACTTCAGGCCAGGGAGCGCGCCCTCTAAGGTGAGGTGACGATCACCCGCAAGAGCACTCGCGAGGGCACCCGCGAGGGCACCCGCGAGACGAGGACGAACGGCCCATGGCACTCCAGATCAGCGCGACGAACCCGGAGCACCCCGCGCTCCTGCTGGAACTGCCGTGGGACGTGCCCCTGGAGGAGTGGCCGGAGGAGATCCTGGTCCCGCTGCCGCGCGGCATATCCCGCCACGTCGTGCGCTACGCCCGCGCCGGCGACGAGGTGATCGCCGTGAAGGAGCTCGCCGAGCGGCCCGCCCTGCGCGAGTACGACATGCTGCGCGACCTGGACCGCCTCGGCATCCCCTCCGTCGACCCCCTCGCCGTGGTGACCGGCCGCGTCGACCCGGACGGCAACCCGCTGGAGTCCGTCCTGGTCACCCGGCACCTCGGCGGCTCGATGCCGTACCGCTCGATGTTCGAGACCACCATGCGCCCCGCCACCATGCACCGGCTCATGGACGCCCTGGCCGTACTGCTGGTCCGGCTGCACCTGGCCGGGTTCGCGTGGGGCGACTGCTCGCTGTCCAACACCCTGTTCCGGCGGGACGCGGGCGCCTACGCCGCCTACCTGGTCGACGCCGAGACCGGCGATCTGCATCCGCAGCTGAGCAACGGGCAGCGCGACTACGACCTCGACCTCGCCCGCGTGAACATCAGCGGCGAGCTCCTCGACCTGGAGGCCTCCGGCGCGCTCCACCCCTCCGTCGACCCGATCGAGTTCGGCATGGAGATCTGCGCCCGCTACGGGGGCCTGTGGGAGGAGCTGACCCGCACCTCCGTCTACCCGGCGGGCAAGTACCACTACATCGAGCGCCGCATCCGCCGCCTCAACGAGCTCGGCTTCGACGTGGCCGAGATGCAGATCGAGCACGCGAACAACGGTGACACGGTCACGTTCGTGCCCAAGGTCGTGGACGCCGGCCACCACCAGCGCCAACTGCTGCGCCTGACGGGCCTGGACACCGAGGAGAACCAGGCCCGGCGGCTGCTGAACGACCTGGAGAGCTGGATGGCCACCCAGGACGACTACGCCCCGGGCGACCCCCTCGGCGCCCGCCCCGAGGTCCTCGCCCACCGCTGGGTCCGCGACGTCTTCCGGCCCACCGTGCGCGCGGTGCCGCTCGAACTGCGCGGCTCGATGGACCCGGCCGAGATCTACCACGAGCTGCTCGAACACCGCTGGTACCTGTCGGAGCGGGCACAGCACGACATCGGCCTGGACACGGCGGTCACCCACTACATCGAGAACGTCCTGCCCAAGGCGCGGGAGACACTCCAGCCCACCACCCTCGAGGAGTGACTCAGGCGGGCGGTACCACCGCCACCGGGCAGTCCGCGTGGTGCAGCACGCCGTAGGCGACGGAGCCGATCCGGGCGCCCACGGCGGTGCGGCGGGCGCGCCGGCCGACGACCATCAGCTGGGCCCGCGCCGCCACCGACAGCAGCACCTGTCCCGCGCTGCCCATCTCGACGTGCTCGACCACCGGGACGTCCGGGAAACGCCGCCGCACCGGCTCCAGTGCCGCGGCGAGCGCCTTCTGCTCCCGCGGCTCCAGGCCGCCGGCCTCGTCGAGGAGCTTCAGCGAACCGGGGCTGTACGCGAACACCGGGGGCAGCGTCCAGGCCCGTACGGCACGCACGGTCGCGCCGCGCGCGGCGGCGGTCTCGAACGCGAAGCGCAGGACGGCCTCGCTGTCCTCCGGATCCCCCTGCTGACCGACGACCACCTCGCGGCCGGCGGCCTCCGCGGAGGGCTGGTCCGCCGCGCGGACGAGCACGACAGGGCGTGTGGTCTCGGCGATCACCTGCTGGCCGACGGAGCCGAGCAGGAACCCGACGACGGGACCGTGTCCGCGCGAGCCCAGCACCAGCGTCCCGGCGTCCGCCGCCGCGTCTAGGAGCGTCTCGACGCTGCCGCCCTCCAGCGCGTCCGTGGTCACGGCGAGCCCCGGGTAGCGCCCGGTGACGACGGCGGTCGCCTCGGCCAGCGCGTCCCGCACCCAGCCGGCCTGGGTGTCCCGGTCGGCCGCCTCGACGGCCTCGTACGGCTCGAACCGCCAGGCCTGCACGACCCGCAGCGCCAGGTCGCGGCGGACCGCCTCGCGGGCCGCCCAGTCCAGCGCGGCGACGCTCTCCTCGGACCCGTCGAACCCCGCGGTGATCGGGCGCGTCATAGAGCTCTCTCCCTGTGTCGTGGTCACGTCCATCGGGGCAAGTCTTCACTACGCTGCCCCCATGAGTCTGGAATGGGAGCAGACGGTCGTGGACTCGGCCGATCCCGCGGCCCTCGGGCGCTGGTGGGCCGAGGCGCTGGGCTGGGTCGTGGTCAACGCCAGTGCCGAGGAGTTCGAGATCCAGCCGGAGCGGGGCCGGCTGCCGGGCCTGATCTTCGTGCCCGTCCCGGAGGCCAAGACGGTCAAGAACCGGCTGCATCTCGACTTCCGCCCCGACGACCAGGCGGCCGAGGTGGCCCGCCTCCTGGCCCTCGGCGCCCGGCACCCGGACGGCGCGCCCGGCGACTTCCCCTGGGTGACACTCGTGGACCCCGAGGGCAACGAGTTCTGCGTCCTGAGCGAACGCGGACCGCGTACCTGAGCGCGGCGGGAGCATCGAACATACGATGGGCCGAAGCCGACGCGGTGGCCTGAGAACGGCACCGCACAGCCGAACTGCCGGGGTGGGAGACGCATGGCACAGGCCGCCGAGACAGCGCGGACCGTCATCCTGACCGTGGACGACGACCCGGGGGTCTCCCGCGCCGTCGCCCGGGACCTGCGACGGCGCTACGGCGAGTCGTACCGGATCGTGCGCGCGGAGTCCGGCGAGTCCGCGCTGGAGGCGCTGCGCGAGCTGAAGCTCCGCGGCGACCTGGTGGCGGTGATCCTGGCCGACTACCGGATGCCGCAGATGAACGGCATCGAGTTCCTGGAGCAGGCCCTCGACATCTACCCCGGGGCCCGCAGGGTGCTGCTGACGGCGTACGCGGACACCAACGCGGCGATCGACGCGATCAACGTCGTCGACCTCGACCACTACCTGCTCAAGCCCTGGGACCCGCCCGAGGAGAAGCTCTACCCCGTCCTGGACGACCTCCTGCAGGCCTGGCGGTGCAGTGACTTCCGGCCGGTGCCCAGCACCAAGGTGGTCGGCCACCGCTGGTCCGCGCGCTCCTCGGAGGTGCGCGAGTTCCTGGCCCGCAACCAGGTGCCCTACCGCTGGTACTCGGCCGACGAGCCCGAGGGCCGGCGGCTGCTCGCGGCGGCCGGGCAGGATGGGCAGCGGCTGCCGCTGGTGGTCACCCCGGACGGCACGCCGCTGGTCGCGCCCGAGGCGCCGGAACTGGCCGCGCGGGTGGGCCTGGCGACCACGCCCACGGCCGACTTCTACGACCTGGTCGTCATCGGCGGCGGCCCGGCCGGGCTCGGCTCCGCCGTGTACGGGGCCTCGGAGGGGCTGCGGACCGTGCTCGTGGAGCGGTCCGCGACCGGCGGTCAGGCCGGGCAGAGCTCCCGGATCGAGAACTACCTGGGCTTCCCCGACGGCGTGTCCGGCGGCCAGCTCACCGACCGGGCCCGGCGGCAGGCCGCGAAGTTCGGCGCCGAGATCCTCACCGCGCGCGAGGTGACAGGCCTGGAGGTCAACGGCGCCGCCCGGGTCGTACGGTTCTCCGACGGCTCCGCGGTCGCCGCGCACAGCGTGATCCTCGCGACCGGCGTGTCCTACCGGCAGCTGGACGCGCCGGGCTGCACCGACCTGACCGGATGCGGGGTGTACTACGGCTCGGCGCTGACCGAGGCGGCTTCCTGCCAGGGGCAGGACATCTACATCGTCGGGGGCGCCAACTCCGCCGGGCAGGCGGCGATGTACCTGTCCCGGGGCGCCAAGTCGGTGACCCTGCTGGTGCGCGGGCCGGACCTCGCCGCGTCGATGTCCCATTACCTGATCCAGCAGATCAACGAGTCGCCGAACATCTCGGTCCGCGCGCGGACCGTCGTCGAGGCCGCCCACGGCTCGGACCACCTGGAGCAGCTCACCCTGCGCGATGTCGACACCGGTGAGACCGAACTCGTCGACGCGCAGTGGGTGTTCGTGTTCATCGGCGCGGCCCCGCTCACCGACTGGCTGGACGGGACCGTGCTGCGCGACGAGCACGGGTTCATCCTGGCCGGCCCCGACCTCACCGCCGACGGGCGGCCGCCGGCGGACTGGGAGCTGGACCGGCCGCCGTACCACCTGGAGACCAACGTCCCCGGCGTCTTCGTGGCGGGCGACGCGCGCGCCGAGTCCGCGAAACGGGTCGCCTCCGCCGTAGGAGAGGGAGCCATGGCCGTGATGCTCGTCCACCGGTACCTGGAGCAGTCATGAGCGGGCAGCCCATGCCGTGCAGCCCCGCGGAGATCGGGTCGCTGTTCCTGTTCGAGAAGCTGGCGCCGCAGCAGCTCGGGCAACTGTGCGGCGCGGGACGGGTGGAGAAGTTCGAACCCGGTCCGGTCTACACCGAGGGCGAGCCCGCCACCTGCTTCTACGTCATGATCGAGGGCACCGTCGTGCTCTCCCGCCGGGTCGGCGGCGACGACGTGGAGCTCAACCGCACCTCGCAGCGCGGGGTCTACGCGGGTTCCATGCAGGCCTACCTCGGTGACCGGGTGCAGCAGACCTACAACGGCTCCATGCGGGTCACGGAACCCTCGCGGTTCTTCGTCCTGCCCGCGGAGACGTTCGCGGCCTTCATGCAGGAGTGGTTCCCGATGGCCGTGCACCTGCTGGAAGGGCTCTTCTTCGGTTCGAAGAACACCCAGCGGGCCATCGGACAGCGTGAACGGCTGCTGGCGCTCGGCTCGTTGTCGGCCGGGCTCACGCACGAGCTCAACAACCCCGCGGCGGCCGCCGTACGGGCCACGGCGACGCTGCGCGAGCGGGTCGGCAAGATGCGGCACAAGCTCGCCGTCATCGCGCAGGGCAACTACGCCCCCGAGGTGATGGCGAACCTCATCGACATCCAGGAACGCACCGCCGAACGGGTCGCCAAGGCGCCGACGTTGAGCCCCCTGGAGGCGTCCGACCGCGAGGACGCGCTCAGCGACTGGCTCGACGACCACGACATCCAGGACGGCTGGCGGATCGCGCCCACCTTCGTACAGGCCGGGTTGGACGTCGACTGGCTGGACCAGGTCGCGGCGGCCGTGACCGAGGAGATCCTGCCGAGCGCGATCGGCTGGCTCAACTACACCGTCGAGACCGAGCTGTTGATGGACGAGATCAACGACTCCACCAACCGCATCTCCCACCTCGTCGACGCCGCCAAGCAGTACTCGCAGCTCGACCGGGCGCCCTTCCAGCACGCCGACGTCCACGAACTCCTGGACAGCACCCTGCTGATGCTGTCGGGCAAGATCGGCCGGCGCATCCAGGTCGTCAAGGAGTACGACCGCACGCTGCCGAAGATCCCGGCGTACCCGGCGGAGCTCAACCAGGTGTGGACCAACCTGATCGACAACGCGGTCGCGGCGATCAACAGCGCGGGCGGCGACGGTACGTTGACCGTGCGGACGGCGCTCGAACACGAGCGGCTGCTGGTGGAGTTCCGGGACACCGGGCCCGGGGTGCCGAAGGAGATCCGCGACCGGATCTTCGACCCCTTCTTCACCACCAAGCCGGTGGGTGAGGGCACCGGGCTCGGTCTCGACATCTCCTGGCGGATCGTGGTGAACAAGCACCACGGCACGCTCCAGGTCGAGTCCGAGCCGGGCGACACGCGGTTCCAGGTGCTGCTTCCGCTCACCGCCGCCGAGAGTGACACGACCGAGGAGCCACAATGACCGACATCAGCGGAATCGACCCCAGCGTGCCGCCGAGCGGCGACGGGTGTGTCGAGTGCGACGCAGACGGCGGCTGGTGGTTCCACCTGCGCCGGTGTGCGCAGTGCGGGCACGTGGGGTGCTGCGACTCCTCGCCCGCGAAGCACGCCACCGAGCACTACGCCACGACGGGGCATCCGCTGGTGCAGAGCTTCGAGCCGGGCGAGGAGTGGTACTGGAACTTCGCGACGCAGGAGATGTTCGAGTCCGGGCCCGCCCTGGCGGCGCCCGACAGTCATCCCGCGGACCAGCCGGCACCCGGCCCGCGGGGGCGGGTCCCGGCCGACTGGGCGAAGACGCTGCGCGCTTAATGCCTCGGTGACCAGGGTGATCGGGTGACAGGATGGGGGTGTGCCTCCGACCTCCTTCGCCTCCCCGCTGATCGGGCGGGCCGACGAACTCGCCCGTCTCGCCGATGTCCTCGAACGCGCCCGGGGCGGTGAGGCGCGTGCCGTCCTGATCGCCGGGGACGCCGGCGTCGGCAAGACCCGGATGCTGGACGAGGCGGCCGGGCGCGCCGCCCGGGACGGGATGACCGTGCTCACCGGGCACTGTGTCGACCTCGGTGACGTGGGTCTGCCGTATCTGCCGTTCACGGAGATCCTCGGCGTGCTCGCCGCCGACGAGCGGTTCGCCCCGGTCCTCGGCGGACATCCGGTGGCGGAGCGGCTGTTGGGCGGCGGGGGCGACGGCGGGCGGTTGCAGCTGTTCGAGGGGATGGCGGCGCTGCTGGCCGATCTCACGGACGTCGCCCCGCTGTTGCTGGTCCTGGAGGATCTGCACTGGGCCGACCAGTCCTCCCGGGACCTGCTGCGGTTCCTGCTCAGCCGGGGCGTTCTGCAGCGGTCGGCGGGCGGGGCGCCCACCCATCGGCTGGCCCTGTTCGCCTCCTACCGGGCGGACGACCTGCACCGGCGCCACCCGCTGCGCCCGTTGCTGGCCGAGCTGGTGCGGCTGCCCACCGTCGAGCGGCTGGAGCTGCGCCCGCTGGCCGACGCCGAGGTGACACGGCTCGTGCAGGCGCTCCAGGAGCAGCCCCTGTCGGCCGCCACGGTCCGGCGGATCGTCGAACGGGCCGAGGGCAACGCCTTCTACGCCGAGGAGCTGGTCGCGGCCACGGACACCGAGGCCGGCGGGGTGCCCAGCGCTCTGGCGGACGTGCTGCTGATCCGGTTCGAGCAGTTGTCGGACACCGCCCAGCAGGTGCTGCGGACCGCCGCCGTGGCGGGGCGCCGGGTCGAGCACGACCTGCTGCGGGACGCCGTGGGGCTGCCCGAGGACGAGCTGGAGTCGGCGCTGCGCGAGGCCGTCGGACGCCAGCTCCTGGTCCCCGGGGACGGCGACACGTACTCCTTCCGGCACGCGCTCGCCCGCGAGGCCGTCTACGCCGATCTGCTGCCCGGTGAACGGGCCCGGCTGCACGGCACGTTCGCCCGACTGCTCACCGGGCGGGGCCGCCGGCCCGAGTCGGCGGCGGAACGGGCCCACCACTACCGCGAGAGCCATGGGCTCGCCGAGGCCCTGACCGCCTCGCTGGAGGCGGCCGACCACGCCCAGCGGATCGGGGCGCCGGCGGAAGAGCTCCGGCATCTGGAAGCGGCCCTCGATCTGTGGTCGGCGGTCGAGCCGGCCGCACGTCCCTCCGCGGACCGGGTCACGCTCACGCTGCGGGCCTCCGCCGCGGCCGCGCACGCCGGTGAGGCGCACCGCGCGGTCTCCCTCACCCGTTCCGCGCTGGCCGGCATCGACCAGGACGCCGACTCCGAACTCGCCGCACGGGTCCGCTACACCCTCGCCGGGAACCTGATCGACGTCGACAACCTGACCGCGGCGTTCGAGTACAGCAGTGAGGCGCTCGCCCTCATCCCGGCCGATCCGCCGTCACGGACCTGGGTGTGGGCGGCGGCCACCCATGTCAGCGCCGCCCGTCACGTCGGCGAGAACGAGATCGCGCTCCGGGTCGCCCGCGAGGCCCTGCGCGTCGCCGAGCGACTCGACGCGAAGGACGCCCGGGCAGACCTGATCATCTCCCTCGCCGCCCTCGAGAGCGGCGGCCGCCGCACCGCGGAGGGCCGGGAACGGATCACCGAGGCCAGGGAGTTGGCCCGCGGCGCGGGCAACGCGCCCGTGGAGATGCGCGCGCTGTTCAACCTCGCCATCGGCTGCTACGAGTCCGGCGATCTGGAGGAGTCCCTCCCCTGGCTCGCCGAGGGCCTGGACCGGGCGCGCCGTGCCGGGCTGTTGTCGTCGGCCTACCCCCAGGCGATGCGCCACCTCCAGCTCGTGGTGCTCTACACCCTGGGCCGCTGGGACGAGTGCCTGCGTGCGGCGTCCGGCGACACCGAGGTGCCCACGCTCAGCGGGTACGCGGCCGGGCCCGCGCTCTACGTCGCCCTCGCGCGCGGTGATCTCACGGCCGCCGACCGGGCCCGTGCCCTGCTCAAGGGGCCTTTCGACTGGATGGGCACGCTCGTCGCGGGCATCTCGCTGACCGAGGCGGCGGCGCTGCGCGGTGACGCCGAGGCCGCGGTGGAACAACTGCGTTCGACGGTCAAGGCCCTCACCGACGACGCGGGTACGCGTCCCGACGTCACGGTCCGGCTCGCCGCCCGCGCACTGTCCGCGGTCGCCGACACGGCCTGCGGGCTGCGCCTGACCGGCGACGAGGCCGGCGCGGGGCGGTGGGCGGCCATCGCCGACGAGCTGGTGGAGTCGGCCCGGCACACGGCGATCGGCGGGGAGGACGGCACGCCGCAGGGGCCGGAGGGACAGGCCTGGCTGGCGCGCGCCGAGGCGGAGTGGGTGCGGGCGGTGTCCGGGCCGGACGTGGCGGCCTGGGAGAAGGCGGTCGCCGCGTTCGGCTTCGGCGACGCCTACGAGTTCGCCCGCTGCCGGCTCCGGCTCGCCGAGGCCCTGGTGGCGGCCGACCGGCGTGCGGAGGCGGCGGCCGAGGCGACCGCCGCCCGGGAGACGGCCGTACGGCTCGGAGCGACGCTCCTGCTGGAGCAGACGGACCAGCTGGTCCGCCGGGCCCGTCTCGCGGCCACCCAGGCGACCGCGACCGGCTCCTCCCCGCTGACCGCCCGCGAGCAGGAGGTGCTGCGGCTCCTCGCCCTCGGGCGCAGCAACCGGCAGATCGGCGAGGAGTTGTTCATCAGCGGCAAGACGGCGAGCGTGCACGTCTCCAACATCCTCGCCAAGCTGGGGGCGGCGAGCCGGACCGAGGCGGTGGCCGTCGCCTACCGCGAGGGCCTGATCGCCCCGGAGTGATCAGCGGTCCACGCAATCGGGACCGCGCGGGTCGACGGCGTCGGCCATGGCTGCGTCCCCTTGTCGTCGGGGTGGAGGCGATCGGAGCAGGATCCGTCCGTGACCGGGATGTCAGTGCCGGGCGGCACAATCGCTGCCATGACGACGATCAACTGGGCCGGGCTGACGCACGCCTACGGCAGCGCGGAGAACATCCCGGGACTCTTCGCGCAGCTCGGCGGCCCCGACGACGGCAAGGTGTGGGACGAGCTGTGGTCCGCGCTGTGCCATCAGGGGTCGGTGTACGAGGCGAGCTGGGCGGCGATGCCGGTCCTCGCGGACATCGCGCTGGGCCGGGCGCCCGGCGAGCCGCTCCAGGCGGTGCTGATGGCCGGGCTGATCACGACGGACGCGGACACCGTCCGCCGCGAGCTCTGTGCCCGCGAGATCGAGGAACTGCTCGGCGTGGCACGCGGTCTGTTCGCCGCGAACCATCTGCAGACGGGTGACTTCGTGTACCTCCAGATGGCCGTCCTGGCTCTGGAGGGCGCCGGCGTATGGGCTTCGGCGCTGGAGGGAGTCCTCAACGAGGAGTACGAGCTGGAGTGCCCTGCGTGCGAGGACGGCCTCTTCGTCGCCTTCGGTTCCCACGGCCACTTCACCGTGTCGGGCGACTACGTGACCGGCCCGGGCGCGGAGGACGAGGAGGGCCGGGCGCGGCTCGTGCCCACGACTCCGGAGCGGTTCGAGGGGATCGGCGCCCGGCTGCACCGGGAGGCCGTGGCGGCGGGCCGGGACGAGGTGGCGCGAGCGCTCACGTATGTCTTCGGCAGGGCCCACTGCCCCTCCTGCGACGCCGAGTTCGGTGTGTCCGACGAGGTGGAGAGACAGTGGGCGTGACAGTGCCGTGTGTCGTCAGTGCCTGGTCGCGGGCGTGTTGGCCGCGGTGACGTTGACGGCGGCCCAGGAGCGGTTGACCGCCTTGTACTCGGCGCTGGTCGCGCCGTAGAGGTCCTTCGCCGCCTTCAGGGTCGCCACCCGGGCGTCGTGGAAGTCGGTGGAGGAGACCATGTAGCGGGTCAGGGCGCGGTAGTAGATCGCCGTGGCCTTGGTGCGTCCGATGCCCTTCGCGGGCAGGCCGTCGATGGTCGGCGAGTCGTAGGTGACGTTGCCGATCTTCTTGCGGCCGCTGCCCTCGGCGAGCAGGTAGTACGCGTGCGAGGACACGCCGGAGCCGGCGTGCACCTCGGCGTCGTAGACCGCCGGCGACCAGTAGTCGATGGCGCCTTCGAGCACGTCGAGGGAGGGCTTGTCGAGGCGGCGCAGGAACTTCTGGTCCAGGCCGAGCTTCTCGCCGAGCAGGTAGTTCGGCGGGTTCTTCGGGTTGTTGGCGCTGAACTCGACGTTAGAGCCGAAGATGTCCGCCAGCGACTCGTTGAGGGAGCCGGCCTCGCCGTACTGGTTGCCGTCCACGTCCACGCGGGTGGGCTCCAGGCGGGCGGTCGCGTCCACGACGCCGTGGGTCAGCTCGTGGCCGGTGACGTCGAGGACGACGAGCGGCTTCTTGAACATGTCGCCGTCGCCGTCGCCGTACAGCATGCAGCCGCAGGCCGGGTCCCAGAAGGCGTTGGCCACCTTGTTGCCGAAGTGGACCATCGCCTTGGCGCCCTTGGAGTTGTTGGCGATGCCCTTGCGCCCGAAGGTCTTCTTGTAGAAGTCCAGGGTCTTGGTGATGCCGTACTGGGCGTCGACGGCGGCGCTGGCGCGGTTGGAGGTCGTGCCGTTGCCCCACTTGTTGGTGGTGCTGGTGAACTTCTTGCCGCGGGCGAAGTCCTCCAGCTCCCGGCCCTTGGCGTCCCGGGTCTCGGTGCCCCAGCGCTTGGGGTCCTTCAGGAGGTAGGCGCGGCTGCCCGTCTTGGTGGTCGTGAGCGTGACCTTGCCAGCGAAGAGGGAGTTGCCGGTGCCCGAGGCGGTCGCCGCGAGGGCGTCGGCGTTCGGGGCGGTGCCGGTGGCCGGGTCCAGCTTCTCGCCGCGTGCGCGCAGGGTGTCGATGAGGTGCGGCGAGAGGAACTCGTCGCTGTCCGGCGTGTTGCTGCGCACCGTGCCGGTGAGGGCGTCGACGACGACCGTGCGGGAGCCGGCCTCGGCGGTGGCGCTGTCGGTGACGCGCACCTGGTAGGCGAGGGCCGAGGCACCGTCGCGGGCGTCGACGACGAGCTCCGCCGGACCCGCGTCGCCCTTGGCCGCGGCGGCGGCGCGCGCTTCGGCCTGCTGTGCCGTCAGCTTGGCCTTCGAGGCCTGGGGCCGGACGGCGTGGTCGGCCGCGCGGGTGACTCCGGTGTAGGCCAGCTGCCGGGTGAGGTGGACGACGAGGTCGCCGCCGAGGACCGGCATGCCGCGGTGGGCCCGGAGGAACCGGACATGCCGGGCGCCTTCGGGGTCGATCAGGACGTCCTGGGCCTGGAGTTCGTCGCCCGGGACGACGCCGGTCGCCTCCGCGTGGGCGAACGCGGCGGTGCGGGCGGCGTCCACGACGGACGCGGCGGTGACGGCCGGGGCCTTGCCCGGCGTCCCGGTGGACGGGTCGGCGACTGCCGTGCCCGCGAGCCCCGTGGCGGCCGTCGTCACGGCGACGGCGACGGCCAGGTTGCGTATATGGGGTCTACGCACTGTTGAGGGTTCCTTCGCGCGAGGGCGGCCGGGATCACCAACCGCCCTGGTGCATGGCGCGGTTGGCGCCATGGGGGCTGGTCGGGCCCCGGGACCACACCCTTACGGATGAGTCATGTTCATGTAAAGCCGGAATCGTCGCTTTTTCAGCACTTCATGGCGATACTTTGCGAATCCGCAGCGCTCAGTGAGCGATGGGTCACCAACTGTGCGTCGACTGTGGAGATGTGACGGAGTGCGAGGAGGTTGCCCGGCGTATGTGTGATCGATCTCGCATCCAGAAGAACGAGAAGAAACGGGAGAACAGTCGGATGACATCAGCAACGCTGCGCAGGGCCACGGTCTCGGGGGCGGTCCTGCTGTCCCTGCTCGCGGTCCCGGCCCACGCCACGACCGCCGGCCCGGACACGGCCCCGACCGGCGCGGCGGCTGCCCTGGCCGAGCCCGACCTCGTGGGGCTGCGCGGCGTGCTGCGCACCGCCGTGCGACAGGGCGCGCCCGGCGCGATGGCCCGCGTCGACGACCGCGGGACCGTGCACCGCCTGGTCACCGGCGTCGCCGACCGCGGGACCCGACGGGCCATCAGCACCCGTGACCGGTTCCGCATCGGCAGCGTCACCAAGACCTTCTCCGCCGTGGTGCTGCTCCAGTTGGTCGACGAGAAGAAGCTGAAGCTCGACGCGCCGGTCAACCGCTATCTGCCCGGCCTGCTGCCCGACGACCGCATCACCGTGCGCCACGTCCTGAGCCACCGCAGCGGGCTGTACGACTACTCCAACGACATGTTCGCCAGGTCGGTCCAGGGCTTCGAGGCCGTCCGCACCAAGGTCTTCACCTACCGCCAGCTGGTGGACCGCTCACTGCGCCACGCCCGCACCAACCGGCCCGGCGCCGCCTACGTGTACTCCAACACCAACTTCGTGGTCGCCGGCATGCTCATCGAGAAGCTCACGGGCCACTCGGTGGGGACGGCGTACCAGAGCCGCATCATCGAGCCGCTCGGCCTGCGCAACACGCTCTACGTCCATCCCGCCACGAAGATCCCCGGCCGCCACGCCCGCGGCTACCTGACCCCCGACACCGCGGGGGCGCCCCTGATCGACGCCACCCGGCAGACGACGTCCTGGGCGCAGAGCGCGGGCGCACTGCTGTCCACCACCGGTGACCTCAACACCTTCCTGTCGGCACTGCTGGGCGGAGAGCTGACCTCGGCCGCGAGCCTGGGGCAGATGCAGCGCTGGTGGAAGGTCAACAGCACCACGGCGTACGGCCTCGGCCTGCGCCGCCGGACCCTGTCGTGCGGGGTGTCGGTGTACGGGCACACCGGCGCCGTCCAGGGCTACTACACCTACGCGTTCACCTCGAAGGACGGCAGGCGCAGCCTCAGCGCGCTCGCCAACGCCTCCAACAACGGGGCGGTGCTCAACACCCTGGCGGGCACGCTGGAGTCGGCGTTCTGCGGCAAGCGCGGCACGGCGGTCCGCGGTTCCGCACGGGTCGAGCGCTACGAGGACCTCGCTCCCGGGGTCGCGCTGGACTGACCTGATCGGCTTCGGGGGCGGCGGTTCGGCGGGCACCGACTGGACCCAGCTCTTCGGCGCCTGACCGACACACCGCCGGGCCCCATGGCGGAACACGCGCCTCCGGGACACCATGCCCGCATGAAGGGTGACCTCTTTTCCAGTGAGCACATGGTCCAGCCGGCCGCGGCGCCGGGTATGTCGGTCGAGAACGCGAAGTGCGTCAAGTACACGGTGAACGGGGAGATGTTCGCCCGGCAGGGCTCGATGATCGCCTATCGCGGCAACCTCCAGTTCGAACGCAAGGGCCAGGGCGTGGGCGGCATGCTCAAGCGCGCGGTCACCGGTGAGGGCCTGCCGCTGATGAGCGTGCGCGGCCAGGGCGAGGCCTGGTTCGCGCAGGAGGCGCAGAACTGTTTCGTGGTGGAGGTGGACCCGGGCGACGAGTTCACGGTCAACGGCCGCAACGTGCTGTGTTTCGACGCCACGTTGTCGTACCGGATCGCGACGGTGAAGGGCGCGGGCATCTCCGGCGGCGGCCTGTTCAACAGCGTCTTCACCGGCAGCGGGATGCTGGGGCTGGTCTGCGAGGGCAACCCGCTGGTGATCCCCGTCTCGCGGCAGTACCCGGTGTACGTCGACACGGACGCGGTCGTCGGCTGGACCGCGGGCCTGCACACCTCACTGCACCGTTCGCAGTCCATCGGGTCGATGCTGCGCGGCGGTTCGGGCGAGGCGGTGCAGCTGATGCTCCAGGGCGAGGGGTACGTCGTCGTACGACCCAGCGAGACCACTCCGCAGAAACCGCAGCAGCACTGACCCCCGCCGGGCCGTCGTCCGGGCGGCCGCCGAATCCGTGTTGACCGGCGACCGCCCGACGCGCGAGGGTGCGAAGCGGTACGGACCGTCCGTGCCGGGAGGGTGGACTGCCTTGATCGGGATCTCCGACATCGAAGCCGCGGCCGAGCGGATCGCCGCACATGTGATCCGTACCCCGACCGTTCCGAGTCCTGGTCTGTCCGCCCTGCTCGGGGCGCCGGTCACCGCCAAGCTGGAGCTCCTTCAGCGCACCGGCTCGTTCAAGGCGCGCGGCGCGACGGCGAAGCTGCTCTCGCTGACCGAGGCCGAGCGGGCCGCCGGTGTCGTCGCGGTGAGCGGCGGCAACCACGGCATCGCCCTCGCGGTGATGGCCGCCGCGCTCGACGTGAAGGCCACGGTGGTCATGCCGCGTTCGGCGCCGGCCCACGCCCTGCGGATCGCTGAGGACGCCGGGGCGTCCGTGCGGGTGACCGACGACATGGACGGCGCGTTCTCGCTGGTGACCCGGTTGCGGGACGAGGGGCTGACGCTGGTCCACCCCTTCGACGACCCGCTGGTGATCGCCGGACAGGGGACCGTGGGCCTGGAGTTCGCCGAGGACGCCGGTGACCTCACCGACGTCGTCGTCAGCGTCGGGGGCGGTGGCCTGATCGCCGGTGTCGCGGCGGCACTGCGCGCCCGGCGTCCCGGAGTGCGGATCTGGGGCGTGGAGACCGAGGGCGCCGAGGCCATGTCCGAGGCGCTCGCCGCGGGTCGCCCGGTGCCGGTCACGCTGTCCTCGATCGTGTCCACGCTGAGCGCCCCGTCCGTGTCCCGGCTGACGTACGACCATGTGGCCGCCCTGGTCGACGAGGTGCTCGTGGTGAGCGACCGGGAGGCGGTGCGGGGTTCGCTGCAACTCGCCGACCACGCCAAGGTGTGGGCCGAGCCCGCCGCGGGCTGCCTGCTGCCCGCCGCCCGGCGGGTGCTGGAACGGGTGGGGAGCGGTGCCCGCCTGGGGCTGGTGGTGTGCGGGGGCAACGCGACGACCGGGGATGTCGCCGCCTGGGCAAAACGTTTCGAACTGCTCTGACCGTGCGACACCCCTTGTCCATGACAGCCCGTCAGGAAAAGGACTCCGCTTTCCGCTGAACGCACCCCGTCACGTCTCCCGTACCACTGGGAAAGGTGAGAGCCAGGGTTCGGCGAGGGATGGCCATGGTCAAGGCGCACGTCTCCACACACGAGTTGGTGGCCGGGAGGTACCGGCTGCTGGAGGTCCTGCATCGCGAGACGAACCGCGTCTGCTGGTACGGGGAGGACGTCGAGGTCGGGCGCCCGTGTCTGCTCACCCAGATCGGGCTGCCCCCGGACCCGGACGGGGAGAGCTCACGGCGCGCGATCGCCCGGGTCGTCCGGATGTCGCAGACCATGGGACGGCTCTGCCCCGGCCGCGTCGCCACGGTCGTGGACGCCGTCGAGGAGTACGGCACCCTGTGGGCCGTCACCGACTGGATCGAGGGCGTCTCGCTGGGTGAGGTCCTGGAGAGGGAGGGCGCGTTCGACCACGTGCGGGCCGCCCGGATCGGCCTGGAACTCCTCGACGTGCTGGAGGCCGGGCACGGCGAGGGCATCACGCACGGCGAGCTCAGTCCCGGCCAGGTGTTCGTGCGGGACAAGGGTCCTGTCGTCGTCACCGGCTTCGGTCTGACCGGCGCGACCCTCGCGCCCCGGATCAGCGCCCCGTCGTACGCCTCCCCCGAACAGGCCCGCGACGAGCGCATCGGACCGGCGGCGGACCTGTGGGCGCTGGGCGCGATGCTGTACACGATGGTCGAGGGCCGCCCGCCGTTCCGGGACCGGGACAGCCCGGAGACCACCCTGAAGGGCGTGGACCGGCTGCCGCTGCGCAGCCCCGTACGGGCCGGGCCGCTCACCCCGACCGTGCTGGGACTGCTGCGGAAGAACTCACGGGAGCGGCTGACCCGCCAGGTGGTCCGTGAGGCGCTCACCCGTGTCGTCGCCGAGGACCCCGGCGCGCCCCTCGCCTCGGAGCCCCGGCCCCGGCTGCGCGGCCTGTCCGTCGGCGGGCCGGGCCGGCGCAAGCGCGTCCTGGTCGCGGGCACGGCGCTGGCCGCCGTCACGGCGGCGGTCGTGGTCGTCGTCGTGGCCCGCGAAGTGCCGGGCGGTTCGGACGACTCGGCGACCGACACGAGCACCCCCAGACCGACCGCCACGGCCTCGGCCCCCGCCGCACCGCCCAGCCAGGCCCCCACGCCCGCTCCGACACCCACCCCCACCCCTACGCCGACGCCGACCCCGACCCCGACCGCCGAGCCGACGAGCGCCTCCCCGACGCGCGAGCAGCCGCGGTTCCAGCACTACACCTCACCGCAGGGCTTCTCCGTGGGCCTCCCCGAGGGCTGGGAGGCGCTGAGCACCACCGAACAGGACGATCTGGCGTACCGGGTCGTCCTGGGCGCGAAGGGCGACCCGCGCACGCTCGCGGTCACCTACAGCACACGGGTGGGCGACGACCCGGTCGCCGTGTGGCGGGACGACGTCGAACCGGCGCTGAAGAGGGCGGGCGGGTACGAGCGGATCGGGGAGATCCGCGCGACGACGTACCAGGGCCGCGAGGCGGCCGACCTGGAGTGGCTCGCGACCGTCGACGGCACCCGCCTGCACACCCTGGGCCGTGGTTTCCTCATCGGCTCGGGCAGGGGTTTCTCGCTGCGCTGGACGACCCCGGCCGGTGACTGGGAGGACCCAGCCAACCAGCGGGCCCTGGAGACGGTCCTGCGCACCTTCCGGATCCCGTCAGACTGAGTCGCGCGGTGCCCGCATCGCCGCGACACGGGAGCTGTGCAGCGGTTGCGTGCGCCATCGCGCGGTGAACGTCCGGTCGGTGAGCGAGCAGGTCAGATCGACGTGGTGCGGTGTCTCCAGCAGTGCCACGTCCAGCACCAGGGTGTCCTCGTCGGTCCAGCCCCCGCTCACGGCGGCGGGCACCGGTCCCTCGGTCACGGTCCAGCCCGGTGCGCCGAACCCCAGCTGAAGCCGCTGTCCGTCCTCGACGAGCGTGATCCGGCGGCCGTCCGCGCCGATCTCCACCCCGGTGAGCTTGGGCAGTCCCTCGCAACGGCCCCCGTACGGGGTGAAGGCGAGGTCCTGCTCCAGCGGTGCGGGCTTGCCGCCGGCCGGCGGCAGCGCGAGCCGGTCCAGGCGCTCGGCCAGTGCGGCGTCCTCCCGCGCGCGGCCCGGCAGCGGGTCGGCGCCGAAGGCCGGCAGCAGGTGGTCCCAGACCAGGTCGAGCACCTTCTGCATCTCGTGCGTGGCCCCCGTGATGGCGACCACCGCGTCCTGCTCGGGCAGGACCAGGCAGTACTGCCCGTACGCCCCGTCCCCGCGGTAGCCGTGCCGGGCCATCCAGAACTGGAAGCCGTACCCCCGTGCCCAGTCGCCGCTCCAGGTGCCGTCCTCGGCGACGATGTGCGAGCGCGTCGCCTCGGCCACCCACGCCTCGGACAGCAGGCGTTCGCCCTCCCACTCGCCGCGCTGGAGATACAGCTGCCCGAGCCGGGCGATCGCGTCGGTGGTGGCGTGCAGTCCGCTGAAGCCCAGCTCGCGTCCGGCCCGGTCGCGCAGCCAGGCCACGTCCCCGATACCGAGGGGATCGAGCAGGCGCGGCCGCAGGTAGTCGGTGAGCGACTGGCCGGTGACCCGCTGCACGATCGCGGCGAGGGTGTAGGTGGCGGGCTGGTTGTAGGCGAAGACCGTGCCCGGGTCACGCTCCGGCGGCAGCAGCAGGAAGCCGCGCACCGGCTCCTCGCGGTCGGCCGCCACCGCCCGGTCGTACGTCTCGGCCACATGGCCGCTGGCCATGGACGCCACGTGCCGCACCAGCATGGCACGGCTGCGCGGGTCGGTGATGTCGGCCTCGAACTCCGGGAAGTAGGAGATCACCGTGTCGTCGAGGCGGAGCAGTCCCTCGGCGGCGGCGATGCCGGCGGCGGTCGCCGTGAAGCTCTTGCTGAGCGAGTACAGCAGGTGGAGGCGGTCGGCGGTGTACGGCGCCCACCACCCCGACGCCACGACCTTGCCGTGGCGCAGCACCATCAGACTGTGCGGCTCGAGGTCGGGGGCGGTCTCCAGGCCGTCGAGGAGGGCATGGACACCGGCCGGGTCGACGCCTTGGGCGGACGGGGTGCTCGTGGGCAGGGGGCGAACACTCATGCGAGCATCCTCTCCCGGCGATCACGCCATGATCCAGACGCCCGGAAGCTGTTTTCCGTCCCTCAAGCCGGGGACTCGCCCTTTATGGTGCGAATCGGATACACGATGATGACCGAGCAGGCCGGCCCGCGTGACCTCGTGGACCATGTGGTGCGGGCCGAGGAGGTCGGCTTCGACTTCTCGGTGACCTCGGACCACTACTTCCCGTGGCTGCGTTCACAAGGTCACTCGCCGTACGCGTGGAGCGTGCTGGGAGCCGCCGCCCAGGCGACCTCCCGGATCCCGCTGATGACGTACGTGACCTGCCCGAGCTTCCGCTATCACCCGGCCGTGGTGGCGCAGAAGGCGGCGACGATGCAGCTGCTCTCCGAGGGCCGCTTCCGCCTCGGACTCGGCTCGGGGGAGAATCTCAACGAGCATGTGGTGGGCGGCGGCTGGCCGTCCGCGGACGTGCGGCACGAGATGCTGGAGGAAGCCGTCGAGATCATCCGGGCGCTCTTCGCGGGCGGCCATGTGAACCACCGCGGGAAGCACTTCGACGTGGAGTCGGCCCGACTGTGGGACCTGCCCGACGAGGCGCCGCCGCTGGGCATCGCCGTCTCCGGTGAGCAGTCCTGCGCGCTCGCGGGCCGGCTCGCCGACCTGGTGATCGCGACGGAACCGAAGCAGGGGCTGCTCGACGCCTTCGACCAGCACGGCGGCACCGGCAAGCCCCGCGTCGGCCAGCTGCCCGTCTGCTACGACCCGGACCGGGAGGCGGCGGTGAAGCGCGCCCACGCGCAGTTCCGCTGGTTCGGCAACGGCTGGAAGGTCAACGCGGAGCTGCCGCACCCCGATTCCTTCGAGTCGGCCACCCAGTTCGTCACCCCCGACGACGTCGCCGCGTCGATCCCGTGCGGCGACGACCCGGAGGACTTCGTCGAGGCCGTACGGCCGTACGCGGAGGCCGGGTTCACGGAGATCGCGCTGGTGCAGATCGGCGGCGACTCGCAGCCGGCGTATCTGGACT
Organism: Streptomyces sp. NPDC034103; assembly: GCF_055575395.1. Taxonomy (NCBI): domain Bacteria; kingdom Bacillati; phylum Actinomycetota; class Actinomycetes; order Kitasatosporales; family Streptomycetaceae; genus Streptomyces; species Streptomyces sp. NPDC034103. The sequence continues at coordinate 309,820 of NZ_JBVISS010000004.1, forward strand.
GGGCGGAGAAGACACTGCTGCCCGCGCTCCACGACGCCCTGGACTCCTAGAGTCGGCAGGCCCTGGACACGCCAGGGCCGCCAAAGCATCTCCAATGGGTGGATATAGGCTGCGTCCCTGCACCAGTGCGGTGCGACCGGCCCCCACCCAGGAGAGTCACCCGTGACCCTAGCGACCGCCCCGTCCGAGACGTCCCCCGCGCCACTGTCCGACCTCGTGGCGCGGGACGCGCGGGAGTTCGGCGTCTACGCGCGCACCGGTGGGTGGGCCTTCGCCCTGATGGTGGCGCGCAGCGTCCGGCCCGGCGGCCAGAGCGCGGACGAGACCCCGAAGGTGTCCGCGAAGGAGTTCGCCGAACTCGCCGGCTGCTCCGCCGACCGTGTCATGCGGTACTACAAGGCGTGGGACCGGGCGGCCGACGACGGCCTCGTCCCGCACTTCGAAGGGCTCGCGCCGGGCCAGGAGGTGGAGCTCCCGGACGCCGACGTGTGGCTGACCTACTACGTCTCCCGCAACAGCGCCACCTCCGAGCGCGGCACCGCCATCACCGAGGCCGCCGAGGCGGAGGGCATCCGGCCGACGAAGGCCCTGGAGGTCGCCGAGAACCCCACCGCGCTGCGGGCCGCGATCCTCGCCGACCCCTCCACCGCCCGCGCCGCCCGCCAGGCACTCCTGGACCGGGTCCGCGAAGATCCGGAGTTGCAGGCCGAGCTGGCCCGTGACGTGGTGCGCACCGACGATCTGAAGAAGGCCGTCGCCACCGAGAGCAGGTCCGCCGACCGGATCGACTACGTCCGTCAGATCGCCGAGTCCGGCCAGATCAAGACACCCGCCGGGCAGACCGTCGAGGCACCCGCCGACCTGCGCCAGGAGGCGGAGCGGCATCTGTCGCTCCTCGACGAGCTGGACGAGGACGAGGACACCGGCGAGTGGGCCACCGAGGCCTACGGCACCCTGAAGACCCTCGTGGTCGAGGCCGTGGAGGCCGACCCCGAACTGCGCGTCCAGGAACGCCGGACGAAGTTCTACAGCAGCCTGCAGAAGGCGACGAAGGTGTTCGAGGAGCTCACCTTCGACGACGCGCAGGATTTCTACGAGGACGACATGGTCCAGCAGCTGGAGGAGTTGCAGCACGCCATCGGTGCCTGCATCACGGCGCTGCGCGGAGCGCGGGGGAATCACTCTCCGGAGTGAGCATCATGTGCCCCTACGGGGTACCAGAGGGCACACGTCATTTTTCCCGGAGGCCCTCGCGTGAACCCCATCGTGCACAAAACCATCGTCGTACAGCTCCAGGCGGGCGACACGGACCGCTTCCCCGTGCTCGCCCACCTGGGGTACGACCCCGCCGATCCGTTCGCCGTCACGGTCGTGTTCAGCCACGACGGCCGGATCCTCGCCCGATGGCGGCTGGACCGGGACATGCTCGCCGAGGGACTGCTGCGCCCGGTCGGGGTCGGTGACGTACGGCTGCGTCCCGTGTCGTGCGGTCTGTGGGAGGAACTGCGCATGGAGTTCCTCGGCGAGGCCCGTCCCGAGGGCGGCCGGCATCGCGCCGTGGTGTTCGCGTGGGCCCCGGCGTTCGGCTCGTTCCTGCGCCGCACCCACGACGTCGTGCCGCCGGGGCAGGAGGAGACCAGGGTGGACGACCTGATCTCGGAGGTCTTCTCACGCGGCTGAGCGGAGAGGCCTCCCCCAGGGCCGAGCTGAGTAGCCGTACTCATGCCGCTCCCCCGCACCGCCGCCACGATGGGGCTCCGACGACAAGGAGCCCGACCATGACAGCAGTTCGCCGCCCTCTGCCCACCCTGCTCGCCGGGGTCGTGGTCGTGGGACTGGTCCTGTCCGCATGGGATCCGCGGGAGCGCACCACGTGGTTCCTGGAGACGGTGTGGGTGCTGGTCGGGCTGCCGCTGATCGTGCTGACCTGGCGGCGCTTCCCGCTGACGGACCTGCTGTGCTGTCTGCTGGCCGCGCACGCGCTCGTGCTGCTGATCGGCGGCCACTACACCTACGCGGAGGTGCCGTTCGGGAACTGGCTGCGCGACGAGCTGGACCTGGAGCGCAATCCGTACGACCGCTTCGGGCACCTGATGCAGGGGTTCGTGCCGGCCGTGCTGGTGCGGGAGCTGCTCAGCCGCACCTCACCGCTGCGGGGCAGCCGCTGGCTGGCGCCGCTGACGGTGTGCGCCTGTCTGGCCTTCAGCGCGGTCTTCGAGATGCTGGAGTGGCTGGCCGCGGTGATCGGCGGTCAGGCGGCGGACGCGTTCCTCGCCACCCAGGGCGATGTGTGGGACACCCAGTGGGACATGTTCTGCGCGCTGATCGGCGCCACCGTCTCCGTGCTGGTGTGGGGCGGGACGCACGACCGGCAACTGACCACCGTGGAGCTCACTTCGTCGTGTAGCGGCGCCGGATCCACAGCGGCAGCAGGAACCAGCACACCACGTACCAGCCCACGACCGCGGTGACCAGCCACGGCACATAGGCGTCATGGGTGGCGACCCGCAGGATCAGCAGCAGCGAGGAACCGGACGTGGCGAGCAGCAGTATCAGGCCGACGAAGGTGAGCCGGGCCGCCCACTGCACCGCGCGCGGCTTTATTCGCCGCCCGGACACCAGGCGGTGCAGGGACACCGGCCCGATGAGGGCACCGGTGGCGATGGCCCCGAGGACGACCGTCACTATGTAGATCGCCTGCTCGGTGTCCCCCAGCTCCGCGTACTTCGGTGTGAAGACGACGGTCAGCAGGAAGCCGAACAGGATCTGCACGCCCATCTGCGCGACCCTGATCTCCTGCATGAGCTCGACCCACATCCGGTCGGCGCGCTCGTCCTCGGTCTCGTCCCGGCCCGTGCGTCTCTCCGCTGCCTCCACCATGCGGGACGGGTTACCCGACGACTGATCATTCAAACAGCCCGGCTCCCGTCCCGACGGGCTACCAGCGGCTCTCGACCTGGTCCTTGATCCGCCGCTCATAGAGGTCCCGGATCGCCCCGAGCGTCTCCTCGGACAGCTCCGGCAGCGTGGCGGCGGCCGCGTTGGCGCGGGCCTGCTCAGGGGTGCGGGCGCCGGGGATCACGGTGGTCACCCCCGGCTGCTGGATGATCCACCGCAGCGCCAGCTGGGCCGGGGTGTACCCCTCGGGGGCGAGGGCGGAGAACTCCGCGGCGGCCTCCACGCCGGTCGCGTAGTCCACGCCGGAGAAGGTCTCGCCGACGTCGAAGGACTCGCCGTGCCGGTTGTAGGCGCGGTGGTCGTTCTCGGGGAAGACAGTGTCCTTGGTGTACTTGCCGGACAGCAGGCCGGAGGCCAGGGGCACCCGGGCGATGATGCCGACGCCCGCCTCCCGGGCGGCGGGGAGCACCTGGTGCAGCGGCTTCATGCGGAAGGCGTTGAAGATGATCTGGACGCTGGCCACGCCCGGCCGGGCGATCGCGGTGAGGGCTTCCTCGCAGGTCTCCACGCTGACGCCGTAGGCGGCGATGCGCTCCTCGGCGACGAGGGTGTCCAGGGCGTCGTAGACCTCGTCCGTCGAGTAGACCGGCGTGGGCGGGCAGTGCAGCTGGACCAGGTCCAGGCGGTCGACGCCGAGGTTGCGCCGGGAACGGTCGTTCCAGGCGCGGAAGTTGTCGAGGACGTAGTTCTCCGGGATCTGGTCGACCCGGCGGCCCATCTTGGTGGCGACCAGCACGTGCAGGTCGGGGCGGCCGCGCAGGAACGAGGCGATGGTCTGCTCGCTGCGGCCGTCGCCGTACACGTCGGCGGTGTCGAAGAAGGTCACGCCCGACTCGGCGGCGGCCTCCAGTACCGAAAGGGCTTCCTTGTCGTCCACGTCTCCCCAGTCGGCCCCCAGTTGCCAGGTGCCGAGACCGACGACGGATGCCTGCTGACCCAACCTGCCGAAAGTACGCTCGTCCATGGCGTCAGTCTGTCATCCATCGCGGACATACGCGGAACGTCCTCCTCCGGCCGCGCACCTGCGAAGGGTTCACTCGGACGGGTGATTCACCTCGACGTCCAAGCACTCTCTGTCAAGCCGGTCCTAGCGTGACCTGGTGACCCACGACTGGACCCGCAGAAGCTTCCTCCTCGGCGCGGCCGCGCTGACCCTCGTACCGGCCGATCCGGCCGCCGCCGCGCAGGAGCTGCCCGGCTTCCCGGGCGGTGTGGAGCTGTACCGCTCGGCGTACCGGAACTGGGTGGGCGAGATCACCGCCGTGGGCCTGTGGGCCTGTGCGCCGGCCGACGGGGACCAGACGGTGGCCGTCGTCAACTGGGCCTGGCGCAGCGGCTGGCGGGTGCGCGCCCGGGGCTACGCGCACGGCTGGTCCCCGCTGACGATCACCGAGGACACGTCCCCGGACGCGCCCGTGCTGCTGGTCGACACGACCGCGCATCTGACCGGCCTGGCCCTCCAGGGCCCGCACGCCGTCCGCGCGGGCGCCGGTGCCTCGACCGAGGCGCTGCTGACGTTCCTGGAGGAGCACGGCCTCGGGCTCACCGCCGCACCCGCCCCCGGCGACCTCACGCTGGGCGGCGCCCTGGCGATCGACGCGCACGGCACCGCCGTACCGGCCGAGGGCGAGAAGCGGGCGCCGGGGCAGACGTACGGCTCGCTGAGCAACCGGGTGCTGTCGGTGACGGCGGTCGTGTGGGACGAGGACAGCGGGGCCTATGTCCTGCGCACCTACGAGCGCGACGAGGCCGACGCCGCCGCGCTGCTGACCCATCTGGGGCGCACCCTGGTCACCGAGGTGGTGCTGCGGGTCGGGGCGAACGCGAACCTGCGATGTGTCAGCCGTACGGACATCCCGGCGGGCGAGCTCTTCGCCGCGCCCGGCAGCGGCGGACGGACGCTCGCGAGGTATCTGGAGGAGTCCGGGCGCGTGGAGGCGATCTGGTTCGCCTTCACCGAGTTCCCGTGGCTGAAGGTGTGGAGCGTGGCGCCGACGAAGCCGCTCGCCTCGCGTCGCGTGAACTCGCCGTACAACTACCCGTTCTCCGACAACGTCCCGACCCTGGTGGCGGACCTCGCCGGGCGGATGGTCTCGGACGCGGCCTGGTACCTGGCGCCGGTGCTGGGCAACGCGCAGGCGGACGCGGCCGCGCTCGGGCTGGTGGCGACGCTGTCGGCCGACATCTGGGGGCCGTCCAAGAACACGCTGCTCTACGTCAGGCCCACCACCTTGCGCGTGCACGCCAACGGGTACGCGGTGCTCACCTCGCGGGACCAGGTGCAGCGGGTCGTGGCCGAGTTCACCGCCTTCTACCGCGAACGGCTCACCGCCTACGCCGCCCTGGGCCGCTTCCCGGTCAACGGCTCGGTCGAGATCCGGGTGACGGGCCTCGACGACCCGGCCGACGCGGAACTCGCCGGTGCCCGCGCCCCGTTGCTCTCCGCCCTGCGACCCGACGCCGGGCATCCCGAGTGGGACACCGCCGTCTGGCTGGACGTGCTGACCCTGCCCGGCACCCCGCACGCGGAGGCGTTCCTGCGCGAACTGGAGCGGTTCCTGCTCGACAGCCACGACGGCACCCACGCGCTCACCCGCGTGGAGTGGTCCAAGGGCTGGGCCTACACCAGGGATGCGGTCTGGGACGACGAGGAGGTGCTGGGCACGGCCGTACCCGCCTCCCTCGGTGAGGGCGCCTGGGGGCAGGCGTCCGGCATCCTGGACCGCCTCGACCCGCACGGCGTGTTCGGCAACGCCTTCCTGGACCGGCTGTTCGGCTAGGACGTCAGCTGCGACCGCACCACGAGCACGTACCGGTCGGCGCTCTCCTCGACCGCGCTCGCCCGGAGGTGGTCGCCGCGGGCCATGCCGTACATGACGCCGGGCCAGCCGGTGAATCGCCCTGCACCCCAGAGGGGAAGTCGCTATTTCCGCCCGCTCGCCGTCCGCGCGTGGACGCTGCGCGCCACCTTCGGACCCAGCCACCGCTTGAGCCGGCGCAGCGCTTCGAGCTGTCCGGCCGCCTTGTCGATCCGGTAGTACAGCCGCGGCGGGACATGGGGCAGCAGCGGCGAGTGGCGCTGGCCGAGCAGGGCGAACATCTGGTGCGGGGGCAGGCCGATGTAGCGCGGGAGGTTCTCGTACCACTGGGCGCTGTAGCGGGCGGCGCTCTGCACGGACAGCAGCTCCGCCTTGCGCTGCCGTTCGTAGTGGGCGAGGGCCGCCGGAAGGTCGGTGTGCTCGCGCAGGGCTCCGGCCAGGGCGATGGCGTCCTCCAGGGCGAGGGTGGTGCCGGCGCCGATGGAGTAGTGAGTGGTGTGGGCTGCGTCGCCGATCAGGACGAGGTTGCCGTGGGACCAGGTGCGGTTGGTGAGGGTGCGGAAGTTCAGCCACTGGGCGCTGCCGTCGGCCGGGGCACGGCCGATGAGGGAGTGGCCGTCCAGGATGCCGGCGAAGAGCTTCTCCAGCAGGTTCAGCCCCTCGGCCTCGTCGGCGCGGTCGAGGCCGAGGCCGGACCAGGTCTCGGGGGCGCATTCGATGACGCAGGTGCTGCGGTCGGAGCCGAAGCCGTAGCCGTAGGCCCAGATCCAGCCGTGGTCCGTCTCGACGAAGGCGAAGGTGAAGGCGTCGAAGACCTTGGTGGTGCCGAGCCAGATGTAGTGGTTGCGCCCGGCCCTGACCTCGGTGCCGAAGTGGTCGGCGTGCGCGGTGCGCAGGGCGCTGTGGACGCCGTCGGCCGCCACGACGAGGTCGGCGTCGGGCACGTTCTCGGGCGTGATGCCGTGCTCGTACTCCAGCCGTACGCCGAGCGAGCGGGCGCGGGCGGCGAGGAGTTCCAGGAGCCGGTGGCGACCGATGCCGTGGCCCTCGTCGCCACGGTGCCGGGTCGTCAGGTCCCGGACGTGGGCGACGCCGTCACTCCAGCGGACCGAGTGCTCCTCGACGGCGCGCGCCGACTCGGGGTCGTGCTCGTGGAGCTTGTCGAGCAGTCCGCGCCAGTAGGTGACGCCCCAGCCGTAGGTCGAGCCCTCCGGATCGCGTTCGTGGACGGTGATGTCGTGGGACGGGTCCTGCCGTTTCAGCAGGATCGACAGATACAGGCCGGCGGGCCCGCCACCGACGCAGGCGACCTTCACGCGCACCCCAGGAATCACTTATAGCGGTCAGTTGACGACGCAGAGTAGCAGGGGATTGCGCCAGTTTCTCCGGGTGAGCCAGGCCACTGGCGAACCGCGCGCCCGCCAGGGTCCACCCGAAACACGCCCCCCAGTGGAAGGAACTTCCCGTTCCGGCACAGGGAGAGCCGCGCGGGAGCAAGATCATCTTGGTTCAACCTTGCACGACATGTTGGTAATTGTCCGGATCGCAGCCAACCGGCACGACGGGACTTCTCGCGCCCTCACCAGGGCGGATAGGCATACGGGGTCATCCATCACCGAAGGGACTCCCGTGTCCGAACTGACTCGCCGTCACGCACTCGCCGCCGCGGCCGCGCTCGCCACCACGGTCGCCGTCGCACCCCGCGCGGCCGCCCACGACCACCCCACCCCCGCGACCCCCGCGACCCCCGAGGCCTTCGACGAGGTCTACAAGGGCCGCCGGATACAGGGCCGGCCGGCCGCCTCGGGCGGCCACCATCACGGCGGCGCCGGATACGCCGTGTTCATCGACGGGGTCGAGCTGCACGTGATGCGCAACGCCGACGGCAGCTGGATCAGCGTCGTCAGCCACTACGACCCGGTACCCACCCCGCGGGCCGCCGCACGGGCCGCGGTCGACGAGCTGCGAGGCGCGCGACTCGTCCCGTTCCCGGCCAACTGAACCGTCCCGCAAGCACTTTGGAGCACCACACATGACCGTCCGCAAGAACCAGGCGAGCCTGACCTCCGACGAGAAGCGGCGGTTCGTCGCCGCCGTCCTGGAGCTGAAGCGCAGCGGCCGCTACGACGCCTTCGTCACCACGCACAACGCCTTCATCATGTCCGACACCGACAACAGCGAGCGTACGGGCCACCGTTCACCGTCGTTCCTGCCCTGGCACCGCAGATACCTTCTGGAGTTCGAGCAGGCGCTGCAGTCCGTGGACGCCTCGGTGGCGCTGCCGTACTGGGACTGGTCCGTGGACCGCTCACCGCGCGCCTCGCTGTGGGCGCCGGACTTCCTGGGCGGCACCGGCCGCAGCCGGGACGGCCAGGTGATGGACGGCCCGTTCGCCGCGTCGGCCGGCAACTGGCCCATATCGGTGCGGGTGGACGGCCGTACGTTCCTGCGCCGCTCGCTGGGCACGTCCGTGCGGGAGCTGCCGACCCGGGCCGAGGTCGACTCCGTGCTGGCGATGCCGACGTACGACATGGCGCCCTGGAACAGCGCCTCGGACGGCTTCCGCAACCATCTGGAGGGCTGGCGCGGGGTCAACCTGCACAACCGCGTCCATGTGTGGGTGGGCGGCCAGATGGCCACCGGGGTCTCCCCCAACGACCCGGTGTTCTGGCTGCACCACGCCTACATCGACAAGCTGTGGGCCGAGTGGCAGCGCCGGCACCCGGACTCGCCGTATCTGCCGGCCGCCGGGACGCGGGACGTCGTCGACCTGAACGAGACGATGAAGCCGTGGAACGACGTACGCCCGGCGGACCTGCTGGACCACCGGGCGCACTACACCTTCGACACCGACTGATCAGGCGTCCGCCGTACGGCACTCCGGGTGACCCCAGCCCTGGGCGTTCTTGGCGATGTCCGCGCCGGCCGCGTAGGTGCGGCCGCACAGGCAGCGGCCGGGGAACTTGGCCTTGATCGTGCGCGATGCGGACGCCGAACCGCCGCTGCGCCGGGGCGACTTGGCCTTGGCGGGGCGCGCGCTCTTCGGGGTGTCGGGCGAGGGCGGCGGCTCGGGCGAGCCGAGACCGCTGCCCGCGGGCTCCTGGACGATGGCGGCCTGGCTGGCGGCACGGTCCGCGAAGTCGTTCAGGCGGTCGCCGTCGACCTGGTGGGCGGGGACATAGCGGAACTCGACCTCGCGGCCGTCGAGCAGCGCGTCGATGCGCACCACCAGGTCCTGGTTGGCGACCGGCTTGCCCGCGGCGGTCTTCCAGCCGTTGCGCTTCCAGCCGGGCAGCCACGTGGTGACGGCCTTCATGGCGTACTGGGAGTCCATCCGGATCTCCAGCGGCACGTCCGGTGCGATGGCAGTCAACAGGCGTTCCAGCGCCGTGAGTTCGGCGACGTTGTTGGTGGCCCTGCCGAGCGGGCCCGCCTCCCAGCGGTCCGGGGTCTCGCTCTCGTCGGCGACGACCCAGGCCCAGCCGGCCGGTCCGGGGTTTCCCTTCGAAGCGCCGTCGCACGCGGCCACCACACGTTCACGCATGGGCCCGATCATGCCACGGACCGGCGGACCGCCCGGTCACCGGTCCTCAGACCTCCGTGATCTGCGGCATCTCGCCCTGGGTGGTGCTCAGGTCGATCACCGAGAAGCTCGCGCCCTGCGGGTCGCTCAGCGCCGCGAACCGGCCGAAGGGGCTGTCCATCGGCCCGAAGCGCAGGACGCCGCCGCGCCCGGTGGCCTTGGCGACAGCCTCGTCGCAGTCGGGGACGGCGAAGTAGACGTTGACGTACGAGGGGATCTCGGGCGGGAACTCGTCGGTCATCCGCATCCGGCCGAGGACGGTGTTCTCGCCGACGTCGAAGATCCGGAAGTCGATCGCCTCGTCCTGCATCTGCCTTACGCGGTACGGGAAGACGGCCGTGAGGAAGGCGTCGGTCTTCTCCGGCTCGCGGGTGAAGACCTCCGCCCAGGCGTACGCGCCCGGCTCGCCGATCGCCTCGAACCCCTCGTGGGCCCCGGCCTGCCAGACGCCGAAGACGGCACCGCTCGGGTCGCGGGCCAGGCACATGGTGCCGAAGTCGCCGACCGCCATGGGCTCCATCAGCACCTCGCCGCCGTTCTCGCGGATCCTGCCCGCGGTGGCCGCCGCGTCCGGGCTCGCGAAGTACACGCACCACTGCGAGTGGCCCTCCTGGCCGGGCATGGGCGGCACGACCGCGGCGACGGCCTTGCCGTGCGCGTAGGCCTGGATGTAGTTGCCGTACTCCGACGACGCCTCGCCGAAGGTCCAGCCCAGCACCTCGCCGTAGAAGCTCTTCGCTCCCTCGACATCGCTGAACATCGCATCGGCCCAACAGGGGGTTCCCTCAGCTTGTACGGCCATGACCGGCCCTCTCCGATTCGGCGGTTCGTCCCCTTTCTCACGCTAGCCACCCTTGCGTCGGCCCGCGCGCCGAACGGTTCGGACCGTCTCCGGCCGGACAGCGGGCCTGGAGCGTTTCGCGGAGACGTGACCGGCACACGTCTTCCTCCTCGCGCCCGGCTGTGCTTGCCTGGGGAACCGTTTTCGGTGTCCGGGGCGGGAGTTGCCGCATGCGCAAGCCGTGGATCGTGGGAATGCTGCTGGCCGCGGTGCTGCTCGGCGCGTGCTCCGACCCCGCCTCGGACCCCGCGGAGCCACCGCGCTCCCTCGCACCCCCCGCGTCGGCCGGCACGACGCACCAGCGCGCCGCCGGCAGCCCCGCCCCCAGCGCCCCGGCCGAGCCGCCGAGGGTGCTGTATCTCGGGGACTCCCTGGCGATGGAGGCCCAGAACGTGGTCGGGCAGGAACTGCGCCGGGATCTGCGCGCCGAGTACACGAGCAAGCCGTACTCGGGCACGACGGTCTGTGACTACCTGGAGGGCACCGGCGCGAAGTCGCTCGTGCCGGACCGGGACAAGGCGGCGGCCCTGGTGCGCTCGCTGCGGCCGGACTTCGTGGTGCTCCAGTTCTGGGGCAACGCGTGGGGCTACACCTGGTGCATGGACGGCATCACCCACGCCGAGCGGCCGACGACGTACTTCAAGCGGTACAAGGCCGACATGGCCCGGCTGACCGCGCAGATCACCAGGGCCGGCGGGCGCGAGCGGCCGCGGATCGTGTGGGTGGCGCAGGGCCCGGACGCGATCACCCCCGACCGCGTCCGGCGCGTGAACGAGCTCTACACCGAGCAGGCCGCCGCCTCCGGCGACCTGGTCGCCGACGCGGGGGCCGCGGTGAGCGCGGCCGGGGCCCGCTACTCCTGGGTCCAGTACCTGCCGTGCACCGCCTACGAGCGCGAGCACACCGCGTACTGCACCCAGCCGGGCCGCGACCGGACCGCCCTGCACCGGGACAAGGACTACCTGCACTTCTGCCTGGCGCCCACGACGGCCACGCCGAAGCCCTGCCCGGTCCGCTCCCCCGGCATCCTGCGGATCGCCCGCGAGATCACCCGGGCGATAGGCCGGGCCGCCGCCGACTGACCTTCACTCGCCCGCGTAGGCCTTCTCCAGCGCGGCCAGGTCGAACTTGCTCATCGCCATGAAGGCCTGGGTCACCCGTGCCGCCTTCGCCGGGTCGGGGTCGGTGATCATCTTCTGGAGGGTGTCGGGGACGACCTGCCAGGAGAGGCCGAAGCGGTCCTTGAGCCAGCCGCAGGGGCCCGGCTCGCCGCCGCCCTCGGTGAGCTTGGCCCAGTAGTAGTCGATCTCCTCCTGGTTCTCGCAGAAGATCATGAAGGAGACCGCTTCGGTGAACGTGAACTCGGGGCCGCCGTTGAGCCCGAGGAACCTGTGGCCGTTGGCGGTGAACTCGACGGTCATGACGCTGCCCGCGGGCCGGGGCGCGCCCTCCGGGTAGCGCGCGATCTCGCCGATGCTCGAGTTCTTGAAGACCGAGACGTAGAAATGGGCGGCGTCCTCGGCCTGGTCGTCGAACCAGAGACACGTGGTGAAACCGTCGGTTGCCATGGGTACCTCCCGGGTGTGCGGAACGCTGTCACCTGTGTCGACCGATCCTCACGCCGGAACTCATCGCTCGCGCGTCCGGAAATCCAGGTGGCCTCTACATCATTGCGAACTAGCATCGCGCCCATGACGTCTTCGCCCGCCGACAGCGGCATCCACCCGTTCCGCATCGACATCCCGCAGGCCGACCTGGACGATCTCGCCGAACGCCTCGACAGGACGCGTTGGCCCGACGAGCTGCCCGGGGTGGGCTGGTCGTACGGGGTGCCGACGGGGTATCTGCGGGAACTGGTGCGCTACTGGCGGCACGAGTACGACTGGCGGGCGGCGGAGGCCCGGCTGAACGAGTGGCCGCAGTTCACCACCGAGATCGACGGGGCCCACGTGCACTTCGCGCACATCCGCTCCCCCGAGCCCGACGCGACCCCACTGGTCGTCACCCACGGCTGGCCCGGGTCGATCGCCGAATTCCTGGACATCGTGGGACCGTTGACCGATCCGGCCGCACACGGCGGCGACCCCGCCGACGCCTTCCACCTCGTACTGCCGAGCATCCCCGGCTTCGCCTTCTCCGGACCCACCCGGGAGACCGGCTGGGAGGCGCGCCGGATCGCCGACGCCTGGGCCGAGCTGATGACCCGCCTCGGCTACGACCGGTTCGGTGCCCAGGGCGGCGACTGGGGCGCGGCCATCAGCCGCGAGCTGGGCCGTGTCCACGCCGACCGGTGCATCGGCGTCCACCTCAACCTGCTGCCCGGCGCGCAGGCGGCCACCGAGCCGACCGAGGAGGAGCTGGCGGCGCTCGGGCCCGAGGAGCGGGAGCGGACCCTGCACTCCTGGCGCAGGTGGGCCGCGTGGTTCCGGGACGGCACGGGCTACTTCCACCAGCAGTCCACCCGGCCGCAGACCCTCGCGTACGCGCTCACGGACTCGCCGGTCGGTCAACTCGCCTGGATCGTCGAGAAGTTCCAGGAGTGGACGGACTCCGAGGAGCTGCCCGAGGAGGCCGTCGACCGGGACCAGATGCTCACCAACGTGATGCTGTACTGGCTGACCGGCACGGCGGGTTCCTCCGCCCGGGTCTACTACGAGCGGGCCCACGCCACCGGCGACCGGATCGCCGCCCCGCACGAGCCGTCCACCACCCCGACCGCGGTGGCCGCCTTCCCCGGCGACCCGCAGATCCCGCTGCGCCACAAGGCGGAGCGCACCGAGAACATCGTGCGCTGGACCGAGCTGGACCGCGGCGGTCACTTCGCGGCGATGGAGGAGCCGGAGCTGCTGGTGGAGGACGTACGGGCGTTCTTCCGCCTCCTGCGCGAGAAGGGCTGAGGCGGCCGCTCTGCCCTGGGCGAATCTGCCGCGGGCAGAGAAGTCACCGGCGAGCGCCGCCCGGGGGCAAGGGTGGAGTCGACGGCATCCCCGCCACCCCGAGGAGAACCGATGACTCCACTGTCCACGCTCGCGCCGCGGGCCGAGGAGGGCGACACCGCGCCCAGCCGCTTCGACGACCACCTGGCCGCCCAGCTCCTGGCGCAGCGCATCGTGCTGCTGGGCACGCAGGTCGACGAGGTCTCCGCGAACCGGGTCTGCGCCCAGTTGCTGATCCTGTCCGCGGAGGACCCCCGCACCGACATCAGCCTGTACATCAACAGCCCCGGCGGCTCCGTCCACGCGGGCCTCGCCATCTACGACACCATGCGGCTGATCCCCAACGACGTCTCGACGCTCGCCATGGGTTTCGCGGCCAGCATGGGTCAGTTCCTGCTCAGCGTCGGCACGGCGGGCAAGCGCTACGCGCTGCCGAACGCGCGGATCATGATGCACCAGCCGTCCGCGGGCATCGGCGGCACCACCGCCGACATCGAGATCCAGGCCGAGAACCTGGAGCACACCAAGCGGACCATGGAGCGGCTCATCGCCGAGCACACCGGGCAGAGCGAGGAGGCCATCTCCCGCGACGGCGACCGCGACCGCTGGTTCACGGCGGAGGAGGCCAGGGAGTACGGCATGGTGGACCGGGTCCTGGAGTCCCTCACGGACGTCCGCCCGGCCGCCTCCAAGCGACGGATGGGGCTGTGACATGGGGAACTACACGATTCCGTACGTCGTCGAGCGGACCGCGCACGGCGAGCGCTCCTCCGACGTGTTCAGCCGGCTGCTGTCGGAGCGGATCATCTTCCTCGGCACCGAGATCGACGACGGCGTCGCCAACGTCGTCATCGCGCAACTGCTCCATCTGGAGTCCTCGGCGCCGGAGAACGAGATCGCGATCTACATCAACTCCCCCGGCGGCTCGTTCACCTCGCTGATGGCGATCTACGACACGATGACCTACGTCCAGGCGCCCATCTCCACGATCTGCGTCGGCCAGGCGGCTTCCACGGCGGCGGTGCTGCTGGCCGGCGGGGACCCCGGGCGGCGGATCGTCCTGGAGCACGCGCGCGTGCTGCTCGGGCAGCCGGCCAGCGGCGGCAGCCAGGGCACGATCTCCGACCTCACCCTCCAGGCCAAGGAGATGGTCCGGATCCGCGCGCAGGTCGAGGAGGTACTGGCCCGGCACACCCACCACGACCCCGCGACGCTGCGCGCGGACATGGACCGCGACAAGGTGTTCACCGCCGAGGAGGCCGTCGCCTACGGGCTCGCCGACGAGGTGCTCAGTCGGCGCCTGGTGACGGTCTGAGGCGCCGGCCTCGGCTCAGGCGGCCAGGCAGAGTCCGTCGTACGACGAGGTCGACGCCCTGCGGTCGGCGACGGACCGGCGGCTGGTGATCCGGACCAGTTCGCCCTGGGCCCGCGCCAGCAGGTCGCCGAGGCCCAGTCCGAGGGCGTGGGCGGCGGCCGCGAGGACCTCCGAGGAGGCCTCCTTGCGGCCCCGCTCCACCTCCGAGAGATACGGCATGGAGATCCGCGCCGCGTCGGCCACGTCCTTCAGCGTGCGCTCCTGGTCGAGGCGTTCCTGGCGCAGGACGTCGCCGACCAGGTCGCGCAGCAGCGGCTCCTTGGGAGCAGGTGCGGCGGCAGGGCGGGCGGTCCCCGGGCGCAGGGGGATCACGCGGGCTTGTTTCGTCGCTTCGTCACTCACCTTCCCAGCCTAAAAGCGTTGGACGCCGAGGGAAGGGATCAGCATTCTGCCCTGGGTGGAATCGCCGAGGCGAAAGGCACGGACCGTGGCCTTGAGGGAGACGTTCGACGAGGACGCCGAGCTGTACGACCGGGCGCGGCCGCGGTATCCGGTCGCGCTGGTCGAGGAGTTGGGGCGGTCGGCGGGCCTCGGGCCGGGGCGCCGGGTGCTGGAGGTGGCGCCGGGGACCGGCCAACTCACCGTCGCGCTGGCCGGGTTCGGCTGTCACATCACGGCCGTGGAGCTGGGCCCGGCCATGGCGGCGGTGGCGCGGCGCCGGCTCGGCGGGTTCCCGCGCGTCGACGTCGAGGTGGCCGACTTCGACAAGTGGCCCCTGCCGCCGGACCCGTTCGGCCTCGTGGTGTGCGCGACCGCCTGGCACTGGCTCGATCCCGCCACGCGCGTGGACAGGGCCGCCCAGGCGCTGACACCCGGAGGACGGCTGGCGGTCGTGGTCACCCACCACGTCGCGGGCGGTACCACGGAGTTCTTCCACCAGGCCCAGGAGTGCTACCGGCGCTGGGACCCGGAGACGCCGCCCGGGCTCCTGCTCAGGGGGGCGGACGAGATCCCCGCCCAGACCGAGGAGCTCGTCCACTGCCCGCGTCTGGAGAACGTCCAGGCGCACCGGTACGTCCAGGACATCACGTACACGACCGCGGAGTACCTAGACGTCCTGCTCACCTACTCGAACCACCGCGCCCTCCGGGAGGATCTCCGGCACGGGTTGCTCGCCTGTCTCCGTGAGCTGCTCGACACGCAGTACGGCGGCATGGTCACCAAGCGTTACCTTCACGAGGTGGTCACCGCCACCCGCACCACCTGAAAATGTGACCTCGGTCATACTGGCGGAGGCCTGCCGCATCCCCCGCGACCTCCCCGCCCTCCCCCGCACAACCCTTGCGCGCCAAGGGCATACGCCGCCGTCCGGTGGGTACGCGAGAGGGCGGGACCCGCGGGCGACACGCCGGCCAGAGGATGACGTACGCATACGTCGTCCCGATCGGGGTACCCGGAGAGCGCGAAGAGCAGTTTCCGGGAACAACCGAGGCTGAAAAGGCAGGGCGTCAAGCCGTGACTTGCGTGGGAGAGGTAATGGACACCGCCGTGATCCGGTCGGAGGCACAGGTCGTGGAGACAACCGCCGGGACCAGCAGCACGGGTGACGCGACACTGCCGGGAATCGTGGACCCGCGGAGCGTTGCTCCGCGCGACGCGCGGGAGCTGTCCCGCCAGTTCTTCAGGCGTCTCACCGAGCTCGAAGAAGGCACGCACCAGTACCAGTACGCGCGCAACACCCTCATTGAGATGAACATGTCGCTCGTGCGGTTCGCCGCCGGACGGTTCCGCGGCCGCGGCGACGACATGGAGGACATCGTCCAGACCGGCATGATCGGCCTGATCAAGGCCATCGACCGGTTCGACCTCTCGCGGGAGGTGGAGTTCACGTCCTTCGCGCTGCCGTACATCGTCGGTGAGATCAAGCGGTTCTTCCGTGACACCACCTGGGCGGTGCACGTGCCGCGCAGGCTCCAGGAGCTGCGGGTGGAGCTGGCCAAGGCCCGCGAGGAGCTGGCCAGCCGACTGGACCGGGAGCCGACCGTGGCCGAGCTGGCCACCTTGATGAACATCTCCGAGAAGGAGGTCGTCGAGGCCCAGATCGCCGCCAACGGCTACAACTCCTCCTCGCTCGACGCCGCGCTCACCGGCGACGGACCCGAGAACGGCGAGTCCGTGCTGGCCGACTTCATCGGCGTGGAGGAGGACGGACTGCGACTGGTCGAGGACTTCCAGTCCCTGGCCCCGCTGATGGCCGAGCTGAGCGAACGCGACCGGGAGATCATCCACCTGCGGTTCGTGGAGGAGGCCACCCAGGCGGAGATCGGTGAACGGCTGGGCTGCTCCCAGATGCACGTGTCCCGGTTGATCAAGCGGATCATCACGCGGCTGCGCACGGGGATGCTGGGCGAGCTGGGCTGCGCCTGACACACACAGGGCGAGTGAGACAAAGGGTGACCGTCGGAGCCGGCTCCGACGGTCACCCTTTGTCGAGCCTGAGCACCGCGCTCACTCGCTTGCCGACCGGCACCCGCTCGGCGCTGACCTCGTCCGCCAGCGCGTGCACGATCTCCAGACCATGCCGACCGATGCGCTCGGGATCCCTGGGAAAGCGCAGGGGCAGCGCCGCGCTGCTGTCGTAGACGGACACGGTGACCACCGCGTCCGTGCCCTCCAGATCGAGTATGTACGGCCCGTTGCTGTGCCGGTCCGCGTTGGTGACCAGCTCGCTGACCACCAGGAGCACCTCGCCGTCGGCCCGGCCGTCGATCTCGGCGCACCACTCGTTCCTGAGCTGGTCCAGGAAGTTCGCCGCGAAACCACGGGCCTCGGCGATGCACCCTGGTTCACCGGTGTAGTGGGCCGCCCGCCGCAGCGGGTCCACGGGCACGTCGAAACCAGTCGGCATCACTGCCCCGTCCAGGTGCTCGATCATGCGTTCTCTCTCGGAAGAAGCCGGACTGGCCGGACGCCTGCTACACCAGTGCTCGTACCCCGAGAGGGGTCTCGCAGTCTCCCGAACGAGTCGTGTCGGTCACACGGCCGGTGGCGTCACCACGGACCCCGGGGCGGTGTCCGTGGAGGCGGACCCTGACGTCGTGTCGGAATCCGGTGGGGCCAGTGGTGCCGAGCTCTCGGGCTCGGACTGCTCGTCCTCGGTGGTCCCTGAGTCGGACGTGGGAGGCTCGGAACTCGGCGACGTCGAGGACGGGGCGCTCGACGTGGGCGGGCACGAGGGCGCCGAACCGGTGGGGGTGCCCGTGACCGGCCCGCTGGGGGTGCCGGTGGCGGTGTTCAGACACGGTACCGGGGCGGGCGGCACGCTGGACGGTGACGTGGGCGGCGTCGGCGTGATCTCACTCGGGGACGGGGAGGCCGGGTTCTCCGGCGGCTTGGTCGGCTTGTCCTTGCCGCCCGTGTCACCGCGGTGGCGGGCGATCCAGTCGTCGGAGTCGGGGTCGTAGATCACGAAGATGTTCACGACCGTGACCGAGGGGGCGACCACGACGACGTTCGTGGGCCGGTAGGAGGACCAGGAGTCGCCGGTCGGCCTCGGTGTGCTCTGCTGGGCCACGGGCGGGGTCAGCGGGTTGCCGCAGGCGCAGCGCACCCGGGGAACACCGCGGCTGTCGACGAGGACGGCGGTGCCGGTCTGGAGGACGGCCTGGTAACTGGTGGCCCGTCCGTCCCGGTAGCCATGGTTGGTCACGCGGGTGTCCATGCGCAGCTGGACCGGGGTGAGCGAGCGCAGGTAGGCGGGGACGGCGTCGGGCTGGACGCCGGCGACGGAGGCGAAGGCCTGGTTGACCGGCGGATCCGACCGCAGGGACGTGATCTGGCGCTCCACGTCGCAGCTGGCGACGTTGCGGGTGCCGCCGTAGAGGCCGGGTGCGCCGCCGTCGACGCCGCGCACCGCGTTGGCGGAGGCAGACTCGTCGGCCGGGGCGGTGGAGGCGGGCGCGGCGGAGCTGTCCGTCGCCGAGGACGGGGTGAAGGGGTCCGGGCCGCTCTTGCCTGCGGCTTGGAGAAAGACCTCGCCGCCCTTGGCCGAACCGCCACCGCCGCCGTCGGAGCGGCTGAGGACGAGGGCCAGGACGACCGCGGCCACGACCACGGTGGCCAGCACGGCGACCCGCGGCACGGACCGCCACCAGGGGCGGTGCGGCTCCGGCGGGGGCGGGGTTCCCCCACTGCTGCCCGGGGGCTGCGACGGCGGCCCGGAGGGCGGCTGGGAGGGTCCCGACAGCGGACCGGAGGGCGGCCCGGTGGGCCGGCCGGAGGACGGAGGTTCGACGCTCACGAGCCCTTCTTCCCGACGTGGGACTCCTGCGGCTTTGATGCGTTTACGCCGCTTTTATCCACGACATTCCCATTGTGTGCTCCGGTCGGGTGCCGCTCGCAAGCCGACGCGGACGGCCCTCTCGGCGGGCGGGGCGGCCGGGGGCTGCTTAGCGTGGCAGGGTGAGCCCGAAAACCCGCTCCGACCAGGCCATTGCCCCGCACGGCTGGGTGCAGGCCCTCCTCACGGTCCTGTCCGGGCTGATCGCCATGGGCGTGACCGCCGCTCTCGGACTGTGGGCGGCGGGCGCCACCGACCTGCCCGACGGGGCCTTCCCCCGGGTCGTGGCCGCGACCGTGGTGACCGCGGTCGGCGGCACCATCGAGCTCTCCGGGGACGCCGGTGGACTCGCGGGCACCGAGGCGGGCCTCACCGTGATCCCGCTGTCGGTCACGCTCGTCGGGGCCCTGGTGATCGCCGCGGGCTTTCTGCGGCCCCTGCGGCACCGGGCCGTCGCGGGCGCTGGGGAACTGGCCGGCTGGGCCGCCCGGGTCGCCGCGCTGTGGCTGCTCGCGCTGCTCGCACTGGCCTTCGGCGCCCGGCAGACCTTCCAGCTCTCGGTCGGCGACGACACGCTCTCCGACCTCGGCGATCTGTTCGGCGTCTCACCGAAGGTCGGCTTCGAGACGGACGTCCCGCAGACACTGTGCCTCGGTCTGCTGTGGCTGGCGGGTGTCCTGGTGCTGGCCCTGCTCGTCTCGCGCGGCGCACCGCTGCCGGCCCGGCTGCTGCGCTTCCAGGCGACGGTCCGGCCGGCGGCGTACGCGATGGTGGTCCTGCTGCTGGCCTACGTGGTCCTCGGGGTCGTCATCGGACTCGTCGTGGCGCTCACGCGCGGGCACGCGGTCGAGACGCTCGCCGTGATCCTGCTCGGCCTGCCCAACCTGGCGTGGCTGGCGCTGACGCTCGGTCTGGGCGCCACCTGGAAGGGCCGGGTGGAGGGGCCGTTCGGGCTGCCGATGCCGCACGTCCTGGACGAGGTCCTGCGCGGCTCGGACACCGCCACCCTGAACCTGCGCACGCTGGCCGAGTACGACGGCCGGGTGTGGTGGCTGGTCGCCGTGGACGCGGTCCTGCTGCTGGCCGCCGCGTTCGTGATGGCGGCACGCTCCCCGGCGGGTGTGCGCGCCTGGCAGCACGCCCTGCACCTGGCGGTCGCCCTGGCGCTGACCGTCCTCATGATCTGCCTCCTGGGCCGGATCTCCGCCCACTACGGCCTGTCGGTCCTCGGCATCGGCGACCTCGGCGGCGACCTGAACGGCGAACTCCTGCTGAAGCCCGAGCTGTGGACCGCGGTCGGCCTCGCGGCCCTGTGGGGGTTGGTCGCGGGCTTCCTCGGCGCACTGCTGGCCCGCCCGGTGCGGCGCGGGGGCGCGACGGGTCCGGACGGGGCCACCGGCACCGGGTGGGCGAGGGCCTCGGGCGTGTTGTGAAAGTGGCCTCGCCGCTCGGAGGGCGGCCACTTTCACAGCAGGCCCTAGCCACCTCTGAAGACCGGCCGGGCCCACGGCGGCGGCTGCTTCGGGCCCTCGCGCGGGATTCCCACGACCCTCAGGTCCACCTCCGTCGGCGCGTGGCCGCCGGGGTGGTCGCCGGACGTCGTGGCCACGCGCAGGGCCGCCACGAAGGCGAGGCAGGAGTCGTAGCGGTCGTCGGGGCTCTTGGCGAGGCCGCGCGCGAACACGGCGTCGACGGCCGGGGCGAGGTCGGGGCGGGACTCGGTGAGCGGAGGCGGCTCGTCGTACTGGTGGGCCCACAGCAGGGCCATGTCGTCGTCCCGCAGGAACGGGGGGCGTCCGGCGAGGGCTTCGTAGACGACACAGGCGAAGCCGTAGACATCGCAGCGCCCGTCGACCGGTTTGCCGGAGATCTGCTCCGGGGCCACGTAGTCCAGGGTGCCGACGAACTGGCCGACGGTGGTGAAGCCGGTCAGCGACAGCGACTTCTTGGTCAGGCCGAAGTCGGTGAGGTAGGCGTGCTCGGGGTGGTCGCTGTCGGTGCCGCGGGCGACCAGGATGTTGCCGGGTTTGACGTCCCGGTGGACCAGCCCGTGGTCGTGGGCCGCGTCCAGCGCGGAGGCGATCTGGGCGGCGATGCGCAGACCGGCCGCGGGCGTCAACGGGCCCCGGCGGTCCAGGAGATGACGCAGGTCGCTGCCCTCGACGTACCGCATCGCGATGTACAGCACGTCGTCCGTCTCGCCGGCCTCGAAGACGGGGACGATGTGCGGGTGGTCGATGGAGGCGGCGGCCCTGGACTCGTGGGTGAAGCGGCGGCGGAAGGTGTCGTTGCGGGCGAGTTCGGGGGCGAGCAGCTTGAGGGCGACCGTGCGCTCCAGGCGCAGGTCGAGGGCCCGGTAGACGACGGCCATGCCGCCCCGGCCGATCTCGCGCTCGATGCGGTAACCCGCGATGGTCCGCCCGATCAGCTCGGAGGGCCGTCCGGAGAAGAGGCTCGTGTCACGGGCCATCGGGCGTCACGACCTGGGTGGCGGCGTGGTCCGCGGGGGCGGTGCGGGGCGCCTCGTCCGCCGCGTAGGTGCTCAGTCGGGTGCCGTCGGCGTACACCCAGCGGCCGTGCTGGGCGTCGTAGAGCCAGACGGACTCGCCGTCGACGACCACTCCGATGCGCTGTCCGCGGGTGCGGGCCTGGAAGGCCTCGCCGTTGAGGCCGCCCGCGGCCAGTTCCTCGACCGCGGCCCGGTAGCCGGCCAGGGCCTGCTCGGCGCGGGCCAGCAGCGGGCGCGGATCGGCGGTGCGGGCGAGCGCGCTGTCCGCGGCGGGCGGGTCCGGGGGTACGGCGACCAGGCAGCGGCCGTCGACCCAGGCCGACCAGCCGTTGGCGCACAGCACGTGCCCCCAGTCGCCGCGCCGCTCCACCAGCTGCACCGGCAGCAACGGATCGAGCGGGACCGTGGGCCGGGCGGGGTCGGGGGCGTCCCAGGCGGCCATGCCGTTCTGCGGGACGACGTGGGTGGGCCGGAAGCCGGGGGTCACCATCCCGTGCACCCGCTTCCGCGCCCGGAGTCCCGCGCCGTCATCGAGCGCGCCCGCGGCGGTGGGTCGTCATCATGCGCGCCTGCCTTCGCACCCGGGGTCGTCGGTCGTCATGGGCTTCCTCTACTTCCGCAGCACGGCCGGTTCGTGCCGGCGCAGCAACCGGGACACGGCGAGGCCGAAGACGGCCGACAGCACGACCAGCATGGTCACGTCGAGCAGCCACACCCCCGTCGAGTGGCGCAGGAGCGGGTCGGCGGTCAGCTCGCCGGGCACGATCCGGGCGAGACCCACCGTGCCCGCCATCGCGCCCAGCGCCCAGCGCGAGGGCACCAGCCAGGACAGCTGCTCCAGACCCGGCACCCCGTCCAGCTTCAGCAGGGCGCCGCAGAAGACCACCTGGACGATGGCCAGCAGCACCAGCAGCGGCATCGTCACCTCCTCCTTGCGCACCAGCGCCGAGACCAGCAGGCCGAGCATCATCGCGGTGAACGCCAGCAGCGCGACGGCGACGATGATCTCGACCAGGGGCGGCAGCAACACGCCTTCGCCACCGGGTGCGTTGAGGTCGACGCCGAACAGGCCGACCAGGGTCAGGACGACCGCCTGGAGCACCGTGACCGCGCCGAGCACGACGACCTTGGAGAGCAGATACGCCGATCTGGACAGGCCGACGGCGCGTTCGCGCTGGTAGATCGTGCGTTCCTTGACCAGTTCGCGCACCGCGTTGGCCGCGCCGGTGAGCACACCGCCGACGCACAGGATGAGCAGCGCGTTCATCGCCGTCTCCTGGGTCAGCTCGCTGCCCGCCAGCGCGCGGGCCATCGCGCCCATCACGAACGGCAGGGCGATCATGATGGCCAGGAAGGTCCGGTCGGCGGCGAGCGCGGTGGCGTAGCGGCGGATCAGGGTGCCGAGCTGGGCACCCCGGCTGCGCGGCCTGGGCGGCGGGGCGATGACGACGGGGCCCGAGCGCGGCACCCGGGGCTGGCCGGTGGCATCGCCGACGTACCGCCGCTGGAACGACGAGGCGCGGAACTCCCCCGCCCAGTCCCGGTCCTGGTCGCGCTCGAAGGCCTCGAAGGCCTCCGGCCACTGCTGGTAGCCGAAGTAGGCGAGGGTGTCCTCGGGCGGGCCGTAGTAGGCGATCCTGCCGCCGGGCGCGAGGACGAGGAGCCGGTCGCAGACGTCCAGGCTGAGGACACTGTGGGTGACGACGATGACGGTACGGCCGTCGTCGGCGAGGCCGCGCAGCATGTGCATCACCGAGCGGTCCATGCCGGGGTCGAGGCCGGAGGTCGGTTCGTCGAGGAAGAGCAGGGACGGCTTGGTCAGCAGTTCCAGTGCGACGCTGACGCGCTTGCGCTGGCCGCCGGAGAGGCTGTGCACGGCCTGGTCGGCGCGCTGCTCCAGCCCCAGTTCGCGGATGACCTCCTCGACCCGTGCCCGTCGCTCGGCCTTGGCCGTGTCCTGCGGGAAGCGCAGTTCGGCGGCGTAGGACAGGGCGGCACGGACGGTGAGCTGGGCGTGCAGGATGTCGTCCTGCGGGACCAGTCCGATGCGCTGCCGCAGCTCGGCGTAGTCGCGGTAGAGGTCGCGGCCGTCGTACAGCACGGTGCCGTGGTCGGCGGGGCGCTGGCCGGTCAGGGCGCCGAGCAGGGTGGACTTGCCCGCGCCGCTGGGGCCGACGACCGCGAGCAGGCACTTCTCCCCCACCGGGAACGACACCTGGTCCAGGAGGGTCTTGCGCCCGTGGTCGACGGCGACCGACAGGTCCTGCACGTCGAGGGAGACCTCGCCGGTGTCGACGTACTCCTGGAGTTCGTCGCCGACCAGGCAGAACGCGGAGTGGCCGATGCCGACGACGTCACCGGGGCCGAGCGGGGCGCGGGTGACCGGGCCGCCGTTGAGGTAGGTGCCGTTGTGGCTGCCGAGGTCGACGATCTCGTAGCCGCCGTCGGGGAGCGCGCGCAGCTCGGCGTGGCTGCGGGAGACGACCAGGTCGTCGATGACGAGGTCGTTGTCGGCGGAGCGGCCGATGCGGACGGTGCGGGTGGGCAGCGGCCTGACGGTGGTGGGCTGGCGGAAGGTGCCGGTCAGGGCGGGCATGGAGACCGCGGAGGGGCGCTCCCGGGGCACCATCGGAGCGGTGCCGGTCAGCACGGCTCGGGGGCCGTCGGAGGGGCTGCCGAAGTGGATCACGCTGCCGGGTCCGACGCTCCACTCGTCGATGCGCCGGCCGTCGGCGTAGGTGCCGTTCGTGCTGTGCTCGTCCTCCAGGGTCCAGTGGTCGGCCTGGGGCCGCAGCACCGCGTGGTGCCAGGAGACCCGGGCGTCGTCGATGAAGATGTCGCTCAACGGATCGCGTCCGACGTGATAGTCGCGGCTCGGACTCATCACCATGGAGCCCGTCTCGGTCTCCAGGACAAGTTCGGGCGCAGTCGGCGCGTTCGGCCGCTCTGCCATGCCGAAATTCTACCGATGCGTACGGATATGCGCCTGTCCGGCCTCCGCTCCGGGCGGCTCAGCCCACGGAGACGACCAGCGCCGGGATGGTCCGCTGCATGCGCAGGGCGTCGACCGACTCGGCGAGCAGCTCGTACTCGGTGGTCTCGTCCCTGGTGGCGATCCGGATCAGCCGCCCCGCGGCCAACTCGTCGGCCACCCGCTCCTGTTGGGCGTCGTCACAGCACCAGGCGCGCAGCACGGCGGGGACGTCGGGGACGGTGTCGGCGACCGGGACGAGCGCGTTCGGCGGGATCCCGCCGACGTCGGGCCGGGGGTCCAGACGCTCGGCGATCCAGGACGCCCGGTCGCGCAGCCACCACAGTGCGAGCGCGAGGGTGGGGGCACGATAGCTGCCGAGGGGTACGCCGATACGTTTCCCCTCGCAGGTTCCGTACGCGGTGACATGGCACAGGAATTCGTCGTGCACGTTCACTCCCCCGTCGCGTCGTGCGCCTTTCGGCTTGCCTCGCTTTCGGTGCGGCTCGCGTGCTGCGGGTACCGTGGATCATGTGCGGTGTGTGATCACATCCTCGCTGGATGTGAACGCTCTGTCAGTTGAGTATGTTCACTACCGAAACACTGTCACCACGGTTTTTTGGCCACTCTCCTGGCATATTCACCACCGGAGTTGGCCGAAATGCGGCGGGCCTCACCATGACGTGAGAGGTAATCGACGGACCGAGGCGGCGCGGGCAGGCTGTCGGTACCGGGTCACCCCACGGGGACCCGGCCCATGACCAGCAGATACGACCTCGACGGAGGCTGATTTCTCATGCCCGCCACCACCGACCGTTACGAGAGTGCCGTCGCGCGTTACTTCGAGGCCTGGAACGCCCTCGACCAGGAGACCCTGACCAAGGCGGTCGCGGCCGCCTGGTCCGCCGACGGCACCTACACCGACCCGCTGACCGAGGTCGGCGGACACGAGGGGATCGCGGCCGTGATCGCGGCGGCGCACGAGCAGTTCCCGGGTTTCGCCTTCCGACCCACCGGGGTCGTCGACGGCCACCACGACACCGCCCGCTTCTCCTGGGAACTGGTGAACGAGGCCGACGGCAGCGCGCCCGTCGCCGGCTTCGACGTGATCACCCTGGACGAGCAGGGACGTATCCGGTCGGTCCTCGGCTTCCTGGACCGGGTGCCCGCCGCCTGACGATGAGTTCCGGCGCTCGCGGTGGTCTCCTGAGGAGGACCACCGCGAGCGAGAGGCGACAACCATGACCGTGAAACTGGACCGGCAGTTCACCGCCGAGCTGGTCAGAAGCCCGAACGAAGGCGGCTGGACCTATCTGGTCTGGCCCGAGTCGGTCGCGTTCTTCGGCACGCGCGGTCTGGTGAAGGTGCGCGGCACGATCGACGGGCACCCCTTCCGCAGCTCCTTCATGGCCCTCGGCGACGGCAGGCACAAGCTGCCCGTGAAGGCCGAGGTGCGCGAGGCCATCGGCAAGGAGGCGGGCGACACGGTGACCGTCCGCCTCCAGGAACGCCTCTGAAGCAACGGCGCTACTTCTTGAGCACCGCGTCGATGCGGGCCAGCTCCTCGTCGTCGAAGTCCAGGTTGCGGATCGTGCCGACACTGTCCTCGATCTGCTGCGGGCTGCTCGCACCGACGAGGGCGGAGGTGACCCGGCCGCCGCGCAGCACCCAGGCCAGCGCCATCTGCGCCAGCGTCTGACCACGGGACTGGGCGATGTCGTTCAGCTCGCGCAGCTGGGCGACGAGGTCCTCGGTGACGGCGTCGGAGTTCAGGAAGGGACTGTCGCTCGCGGCCCGCGAGTCCTCGGGGATGCCGTCGAGGTAGCGGCCGGTGAGCAGCCCCTGCTCCAGCGGGGAGAAGACGATCGAACCGGCCTGGACCTCGTCCAGGGCGTCCAGCACGCCCTCCTCCTCGGGACGGCGGTCCAGCATCGAGTAGCGCGGCTGGTGGATCAGCAGCGGGGTGCCCAGCTCACCCAGGATGCGGGCGGCCTCGCGGGTCTGCTCGGCGTTGTAGTTGGAGATGCCGACGTACAGCGCCTTGCCCTGCTGGACCGCCGTGTGCAGGGCGCCCATCGTCTCCTCCAGCGGAGTCTCCGGGTCGGGGCGGTGCGAGTAGAAGATGTCGACGTAGTCCAGGCCCATCCGGGTCAGGCTCTGGTCCAGCGAGGACAGCAGGTACTTGCGCGAGCCCCACTCGCCGTACGGGCCGGGCCACATCAGATAGCCGGCCTTCGTGGAGATGACCAGCTCGTCGCGGTAGCCGGCGAGGTCGGACTTCAGGGCCTCGCCGAAGGCGGACTCGGCGGCGCCGGGCGGCGGGCCGTAGTTGTTGGCGAGGTCGAAGTGGGTGACCCCGAGGTCGAAGGCGCGGCGCAGGATGGCACGCTGCGTCTCGACGGTGCGGTCCGCCGGGCCGAAGTTGTGCCACAGACCGAGCGAGATCGCGGGGAGCTTCAGACCGCTGCGTCCGGTGCGCCGGTAGGGCATGTCCGCGTAGCGGTCGGGGTGTGCGGTGTACAACGCGACTCCAGAGGGGTTGACACGGTGGGGGCGGCTTACCTGAGAACCGCCTGCCCACTCTTTCGTGACCTGTGGGCATTGGTCCAACAGAAGAATCCGATGGAATTCAGCGGATACGCTTCTGAGTCATGGAACTGCGCCATCTCCAGCACTTCGTCGCGGTCGCCGAGGACCAGCACTTCACCCGGGCCGCCGAACGCCTGCTGGTGTCCCAGTCGGGCCTGTCCGCGTCCATCCGGGCGCTGGAGCGGGAACTCCAGACACCGCTGTTCGTCCGTACCACCCGGCGGGTGACGCTCACCCCGGCCGGGCGGGCGCTGCTGGGTGAGGCGGAGCGGATCCTGGCACAGGTGCGGTCGGCCCACGAGGCGGTCGCCGCGGTGCAGGGGGTGCTGCGCGGCATGCTCACGCTCGGCTCGGAGCAGTGCATCGCCGGGGTGCACGTGGCGGGCCTGCTCGCCGCGTTCCGGCGGAGCCATCCGGACGTGGAGATCTGTCTGCGGCAGGCGGGCTCGGGCGCGCTCGCGGAGGAGGTCGCGGCCGGGCGCCTGGACCTGGCGTTCGCGGTACGGGGGCAGCAGGAGGACCTCGACCAGCTCAGGGTCGTCCCGCTGTCGGGCGAGTCGATGACCGTGCTGTGCCATCCGACCCACCGGCTGGCGCGGGCCGGGGCCGCCGTGACCCCGGAGGAGCTCGCCGGCGAGGTCTTCGTCGACTTCCACCCGGACTGGGGGCCGCGCCGGACCACCGACGCCGCGTTCGCGGCGGCCGGAGTGCGCCGGTCGGTCGCGTTGGAGGTCAATGACGTGCACAGCCTGCTCGACCTGGTGGACGAAAGCCTGTGCGTCGCCGTCGTACCGCGCCACTTCCGGCACAAGCGGCCGGGACTGACCGCCCTGCCGGTCAAGGGCACCGGCGAGACCGTGTACGAGACGGTCGCCCTGCTGCCGCCCGAGCAGGCCACCAGCCCGGCGGCCCGGGCCCTGATGGCGCTGCTGGAAACAGGGGGTTCGGACACCTTCCAGGAGGGGGCCCAGCGCCCCTGACCCGGCCCGTCCCCGACCGCGGACTCGTGACCGTCGGTCTCGGCGCAGGACTTCACCGGCGCGCCGTTGGCCCGGATCCAGCTGCCGGGCGAGGTGCCGCTCGGCTTCCACGGCAGCTGGATTCCGGACGCGTGAGTCGGCCGGGTGCGCGATGGTGGACGGTATGCATGCCAAGGACATCCTCATCGACGGATACAGCCGCATCCAAGAAGAAGTCCACGCCGCCGTCGAGGGCCTCGGCCCCGACGACCTCAACGCCCGGCCCGGCCCGGAGGCGAACTCCATCGCCTGGCTGGTCTGGCACCTCACCCGGATCCAGGACGACCACCTCGCCGACGCCTTCGGCCTGGAGCAGGTCTGGCTCGCCCAGGAGTGGCAGAAGCGCTTCAACCTCGACCTGCCACCCGAGGACCACGGGTACGGCCACACCTCCGCCCAGGTCGCGAAGGTGCGGGTCGACTCCGCGGAGCTGCTGACCGGCTACTACGACGCCGTCCACGCACAGAGCCTCCAGGCGCTGCGCGGGCTGGCCGCCGCGGACCTGGAACGTGTCGTGGACACCCACTGGGACCCACCGGTCACGCTGGGCGTACGCCTGGTCAGCGTCCTGGCCGACGATCTGGAGCACGCCGGACAGGCCGCCTACGTCCGCGGGCTGCTTCAGAGCGCGTAGCCCGGCAGGACGACGTCCTCGATGAGGGCCTCGCGCTCGTCGAACGGGATGAACGCGCTCTTGAGGGCGTTCACCGTGACGGTGCGCAGGTCCTCCAGCGTCCAGCCCGCCTCCTCGACCAGCAGGGACATCTCGCGGGTCATGGTGGTGCCGGACACCAGTCGGTTGTCGGTGTTGAGGGTGATACGGAAGCCCAGGTCCTTCAGGGCGGTGATGGGGTGCTCGGCGATGGAGTCCGCGGCGCCGGTCTGGAGGTTGGAGGTCGGGCACATCTCCAGGGCGATCCGGCGGTCGCGCACCCAGCCGGCGAGCCGGCCGAGCTTGCCGTCGACGATGTCGTCGGTGATGCGGACGCCGTGGCCGATGCGCTGGGCGCCGCAGACCTGCACGGCCTGGTGGATGCTGGGCAGGCCGTGGGCCTCTCCGGCGTGGATGGTGAACGGCACGCTCTCGCGGCGCAGGTGCTCGAAGGCGGCGAGGTGGTCGGCGGGCGGGAAGCCGTCCTCGGCGCCCGCGATGTCGAAGCCGACGACACCGGCGTCACGGAAGGCGACCGCGAGGTCGGCGGCCTCTGCCACCCGGTCGAACATCCGCATCCCGCACAGCAGCGTGCCGACCCGGACCGGCGTCCCGGCGGCCGCGGCCTTCGCCATACCGGCCGCGAGGCCCTCCTGGACGGTCTCGACGACCTCGGCCATGGTCAGCTCGCCGTTGGTGTTGAGCTCGGGGGCGTAGCGCACCTCGCCGTAGACGACACCGTCGGCGGCGAGGTCCAGGACGTACTCCTCGGCGGTGCGCAGCAGGCCCTCGCGGGTCTGCATCACGGCGAGGGTGTGCTCGAAGGTGGCTATGTAGCGGACCAGGTCGCCGGAGTTGGCGGCGTCGTAGTACCAGGCGGCCAGCTCGTCCGGGTCGGTGGTGGGCAGGGTGTGGCCGACCGCGGCCGCGAGTTCCACCACGGTGGCGGGGCGCAGGCCGCCGTCGAGGTGGTCGTGCAGGACGGCCTTGGGGAGGCGGCGGATCACATCAGCGTCTACGCGCGTAGCAGTCATGGCAGGGTCTTTCTTCGAGCGGGCGGTTCAGAGAGCTGGGTGATTCAGGGGCGGGGCGGTGCAAAGAGCTTGGCTGTTCAGGGGCCGGGCGGTTCAGAGAGCTGGCTGTTCAGGGGCGGGCGAAGCGTCAGCCGGCCGGCTGGAGCAGGTCCCAGCGGTTGCCGTACAGGTCCTGGAAGACGGCCACCGAGCCGTAGGGCTCGTGGCGCGGCTCCTCCAGGAAGGTCACACCGGCGGCACTCATCCGGGCGTGGTCACGGGCGAAGTCGTCGGTGTGCAGGAAGAAGCCGACGCGCCCGCCGGTCTGGTCGCCGACCCGGCCGCGCTGGGCCTCGTCCTTGGCGCGGGCCAGCAGCAGGGCGGTGCCGCCCTCCGCGGCCGGCTCGACGACGACCCAGCGTGAGCCGTCGGGGCGCGGGGCGTCCTCGGCGAGCCGGAAGCCGAGGGCCTCGGTGTAGAAGCGGATCGCCTCGTCGCAGTCGTCGACGACGAGGGTGACCAGGGCGATGCGTCTCATCGGAGCCTTTCGGAGGGCATGGGGGTGCCGGAGGGCGGGTGTGGGAGGACGGGCGCCGGAGGGCGATTAGCGGAAGAGGTTATACGTAAAACTTGGGGAGCGCCAGTTCTTGTGGCGGGGCCTTCGCGGGACCGTCGCGGGGCTTTCGGGAGGGGCGGTCGGCGAGGCCGGGCGGGGGGTGTCGGGTGCTTTGGTGTGGGCGCCCGCGGGCGCTTTGGCGGCGGGGTCTGCGGGGCGGCTTGGCGAGTGCCGGTTCCGTGACCTGGCCTCCGTCGACCCTCGGGCACGGCTGGTCCCCACGCTTGGCCCCCGTCGACCCTCCGGCACCGCCGGTCCCCCCGCTTGGCCCCCGTCGACCCTCCGGCACCGCCGGTCCCCACCGGAGGGGTCCCTGTCGCGGGCGGGCCCGGGCCCGCTCCCCTGGCCTGGCCTCCGGCGGCCCACCGGCACAGCCGCTCCTCGATGCGTTGCCCCGACCGGCCGGTCCCGGCCTAGGACCCTTGACCGAGCGAGCGCCCGTCCTGGGACCGACGTGGGGTGGGCCGTGCGGCGGTTAGCGTCCGGGTATGAAGATCGACGAGCCGCCGCCGCGCAGCGGTGCCGAGCGCAAGCGGGATGTCCTGGGTCGCCTGGAGCGGGAGATCGACATCTGGGTGGCCTCGGCGGACAGCGACGGGGTGCCGTGCATGGTGCCGCTCTGGTTCGTCTGGCACGCCGAGCGCGTGTGGCTGGTGACCCGGGTGACCAACCCGACCGGCCGCAATCTGCGGGACGGGGGCCGCACCCGACTGGCCCTGGCGGACACGCGGGATGTGGTGCTCCTCGACGGTGACGTCCGCACTCACCCCCTGACCGAGGTGTCGGCCGAGGCCGCCGAGGCGTTCCTGGCCAAGACCGGCTGGGATCCACGGCAGGACAGCCCGTCGTACGCCTTCTTCGAAGTGCGACCCACCGCGGTGCAGGCCTGGCACGAGCAACGTGAGCTGCCCCGGCGGCATCTCATGCGGGGCGGGGTCTGGCTGGTCTGAGGTGGCCGAGCCGAACGTACCGCTGCCCGGCATTCTTTCCCCGCACGGGAGTTACCTGGGAGTAATCACCGGTGGTTTGATGTGCGGCGCCACTCAACCCCCTCCACCCTCAAGGGAGATCCAGTGACGCCTCTCGCACCGCGCCGCACCCTGGGCGCGACCCTGATCGCGCTCGCCCTCGCGGCCACCGCCGCGCCCGCCGCCACGGCCGCCCCCGAGGTGACGCCCGTCCGCGTGCTGACGTACAACGCCTTCCTGTTCAGCAAGACGCTCTATCCGAACTGGGGCCAGGACCACAGGGGCGCGGAGATCCCCAAGGCCCCCTTCTTCCACGGCAACGACGTCGTGGTGCTCCAGGAGGCGTTCGACAACGCCTCGTCGGACGCGCTGAAGCGGACCGCGGCGGGCGAATACCCGTACCAGACGCCGGTGGTGGGGCGGAGCAAGGACGGCTGGGACGCGACCGGCGGGGCGTACTCGGCGACGACGCCCGAGGACGGCGGGGTCGCGGTGCTCAGCAAGTGGCCGGTACTGCGCAAGGAGCAGTATGTGTTCAAGGACGCGTGCGGGGCCGACTGGTGGTCCAACAAGGGCTTCGCGTATGTGGTGTTGAACGTCGGCGGGGCACGTGTGCATGTGGTCGGCACGCATGCGCAGTCGACGGACCCGGGGTGCGGTGCCGGTGAGGCGGCGGCGATGCGGGCCCGGCAGTTCAGGGCGATCGACGCGTTCCTGGACGCCAAGAACATCCCCGCGAGCGAGCAGGTCGTCGTCGCCGGCGATCTGAACGTCGATTCGCGTTCCGCCGAGTACGCCTCGATGCTCGCCGATGGAGGGCTCGTTGGCGCCGACGCGCGCACCGGGCACCCGTACTCCTTCGACACCGGCGCGAACTCCGTCGCCCGGGAGCGCTACCCGGACGACCCGCGCGAGGACCTGGATCACGTCCTGTACCGCGCGGGTCACGCCCGTCCGCCGGTGTGGCGGAACGAGGTCGTCAAGGAGGAGTCGGCGCCCTGGACGGTGTCGAGCTGGGGCACCGACCACACCTACACGAACCTGTCCGACCACTATCCCGTGATCGGCCACACGGACTGATCAACCCCTCGGCACGTGCGCGGAGTTGAGCTTGGCCAGCTCGGCCTCGGTCAGCCGGATCGCCCCGGCCGCCAGGTTCTCCACGAGGTGGTCGGGGTTGCCGGTGCCGGGGATGGCGAGTACGTGCGGGCCCTGGTGCAGGGTCCAGGCGAGGCGAATCTGGGCGGGGCTCACGCCATGGGCGCGCGCGACCGCGAGCACCTCGTCGTCGTGGCTCTCGGTCGCGCCGTGCTCGCCCGCGTCACCGGCGACCGCGTAGAACGGGACGTAGGCGATGCCCTGTTCGCCGCAGACGCGCAGGAGTTCGTCGGGGCGGTCCAGGGCGCAGCGGTTCTGGACGCTGACCACCGGGGCGATGGCCTGGGCCTCGGCGAGGTGGTGGGGTTGCACGGACGAGATGCCGAGGTGGCGGATCAGTCCGGCCTCACGTAGTTCGGCAAGGGCGCCGAAGTGCTCGGCGATGGAGTCCTGTCGCATGCGGCGCAGGTACACCAGGTCCAGGTGGTCGCGGCCCAACTGGCGCAGGTTCTCCTCGACATGGCCGCGCAGGTCCTCGGGACGGGCGGAGGTGCCCCACTCCCCCGACCAGTCACGGAAGGGGCCGACCTTGGTGGCGATGACCAGGTCTTCGGGGTAGGGGGCCAGCGCCGTGTTGATCAGTTCGTTGGCGGAGCGCAGGGAGGAGAAGTAGAAGGCCGCCGTGTCGATGTGGTCGACGCCGAGCTCGATCGCCTTGCGCAGTACGGCGATCGCGCGGTGCCGGTCGCTCGGGGTGCCGTGGTGGAAGGCGGCGCTGCCCGTCAGCCGCATCGCGCCGAGGCCGAGGCGGTTGACGGTGAGGTCGCCGAGTTTCCACGTGCCCGCGGCGTCCGCGGTGATCGTTTCGGAGGTCATCAGCGGAGTGTCACACAGGGTTCGCGGGTGCGCGGTGTCCTTACGGACCCGTGCGTCAGCACCGCCGCCAGCGCGGGGCTTCGTCGTCGGGGACGTCCGGGGAGCCGAAGTGGAAGGGGACCCCGAGGTGGTCGGCCAGGGCCCGGCCCGCTTCGGTCGCGCGGGCGCTCGGTGAGGGGGCTCCCCGGCGGTCGTGGACGATCGCCAGGTGGCCCTCCCCAGCCGGTTCGTCCAGGACCGCGACCAGCACCACGAACCAGTCGTGGACGGTGTCGCCGTCCCAGAGGGCCTCGACAGCGGCGACCCGGCCTGGAAACGCCGCCGCGCGCGCCGCGAGCGAGGGGGTGTCGAGGGGATCGGGGGGCTGGAACCGCACGCGGTCGCCGAGGGCCTCGTAGCGTGCCTGGACCACGATCTCCGCGTCGCGCAGGCCCAGTCCCAGCGGTCGCAGGGCCTCCCAGACCGACTTCAGCGCCATGATCCGGCGGTCGTGCAGCACGTCGGCGTCGACGCTTTGCCGGGTCCGTTCCTCCAGGTAGTCCCACCAGCCGCTCATCGGGTGGGCGGGTGCGGGAGTTGGGTGTACGTCATGGCTCGACCGTATGACACGCGCCGTAGGAGGAGGCGCGCCGGCTCCCGTACACCAGGTGTCATGGCGCCATCGGATCGCAGGCGCCGTAGGAGGCAGCGCGCGGGACTCCTCCCGTAGAGCGTGCGTCCGTCGACGAGGGCCCGCCCGGTGATCGGTTGGGGGACCTCGGGCCCCCTCGCGTGGGCGGCGGTCACCCGTCAGGGGGCCGACCGGCCCGCATCCGGACGGGCCCGGACGACCACGACCTCGTCGTGGAGTTCCGTGGGCGGAAGGTCCAGCCCGGCCCAGAGCGCGGCGGCGGCGAGCAGGTTGAACGGACGGTGCGGCGCGCACCGGACGTCGGTGGTGAGGTGGGGCAGACGCTCGGCCAGTCCCCGGGCGGCCGCCTCGGCGTCGGCGGCGTGCGGTCCGGCGGCCGTGGGAACGGGCTTGCCCGCGCCGGAGACCAGGGCCTCGGCGAGGAGGAGACGGGGGCCGTCGGGGGCCGTCCAGCGGTCGGGGCGGGTGGTGGCCGCCGAGCCGGGGAGTACGTCGGTCAGGCGGGCCAGCAGCCAGGCGGCCTGGGCGAGGCCGGTGGCCAGGGCTCCGGCGCCCGCTCCGGCCGACCAGGGCCGGTTTCCCTCGCCGGCCCGCGCCCGGCCCAGGCCCCGCCAGTCGTCCGGAACGGGTACGGACAAGGGCGCCTCCAGCACGAGCGCCGCCCGGCCGTCCGACACCAGCCCTTCGGCCAGTGCCCGGACGGCCGTCTCCGGATCGCTCCCCTGGGCCACGAGCTCTGACGCGGGGGCGTCGACCGCCGCCCACGCGAACCGGCCCAAGGCCACGGAACCGATGTCGACTCCCACAACACGTGCGCGCATGGGGCCAGTTCACCATGGGCCGCCGTCGCTGCGGGGTCGTCCGGCGCCACTCGGGGGTGGCCGCGGGGGTGCGGCCGGTCCGCCACGGCGTGCCTCGGCCGAGCGGTCGCCGCAGGGACTAGGCAGGCCGGTCCACCACACCGCGCCTCAACCGAGCGGCCCCGCCGCCGCCTCCCAGAAAGCAGCTGGACGGAGGGGCCGGTCCACCCCACCGCGTCTCAGCCGAGCGGCTTGTCCAGTACTGCCTTGCGGTGGCTGAAGGTCTCGATCGAGTAGCGGCCGTGGTAGTTGCCCATGCCGCTCTCCCCCACGCCGCCGAACGGCAGGTCGGAGACGGTGAGATGGGCGAGCGGGAGGCCGTAGCCCAGGCCGCCGGAGGAGGTCTCGGCGGCGATCCGGTCCCGCGTGTTGG
This sequence comes from Streptomyces sp. NPDC034103, assembly GCF_055575395.1. Lineage (NCBI taxonomy): Bacteria > Bacillati > Actinomycetota > Actinomycetes > Kitasatosporales > Streptomycetaceae > Streptomyces > Streptomyces sp. NPDC034103. The sequence continues at coordinate 344,786 of NZ_JBVISS010000004.1, forward strand.
GCGACTCGCTGAAGACGTACAGGGCGAGGGGCTTGTCGCGGTCGTTGATGAAGTCGATGGCGCCGTCGAGGTCGGGGGCCGTGACGATCGGCAGGATCGGGCCGAAGATCTCCTCCCGCATGACGGGCGAGGCGGGGTCGACGTCGGCGAGCACGGTGGGCGCGATGTACTTGGTCGTACGGTCGGTGGCGCCGCCCACGACGACCCGCCCGGAGTCGAGCAGTCCGCTCAGCCGGTCGAAGTGCCGTTCGTTGACGATGCGGCCGTACTCGGCGGAGGTCGACGCGTCGGTGCCGAACAGGGCCTCGACCGCCTTGCTGAGCGCGGGCTCCAGGGCGGCCGCGGTCTCCGGGTCGGTCAGGACATAGTCGGGGGCGACGCAGGTCTGGCCCGCGTTGAGGAACTTGCCGCGGGCCAGCCGGTCGGCGACGACGGTGAGGTCGGCGTCGCGGTCGACGAACGCCGGGGACTTGCCGCCGAGTTCGAGGGTGACCGGGGTGAGGTGTTCGGCGGCGGCGCGCATCACGATGCGGCCGACCGTGCCGTTGCCGGTGTAGAAGACGTGGTCGAAACGCTCCGCCAGCAGGGCCGTGGTCTCCGGGACGCCGCCCTCGACGACCGCGAAGGCCTCGGTGTCGAGGAAGGCGGGCAGCAGCCGGGCCAGGGCGGCGGAGGTGGCGGGGGCCAGCTCACTGGGCTTGACCACGACCGCGTTTCCGGAGGCCAGGGCGCCCACGACGGGGGCGAGGAGGAGCTGGGCCGGGTAGTTCCAGGGGGCGATGACGAGGACCACGCCGAGCGGGTCGACCTGCGTCCAGGCGGTGGCGTCGGTGCCGAGGTGCGGCGGGACGGGGGCGGGCTCGGGGCGCAGCCAGTCGTCGAGGTGGTCGAGGGTGTGGTCGATCTCGCGGATCACGAAGTCGATCTCGGTGCGGTAGGCCTCGGTGGTGCTCTTGCCCAGGTCGGCGTGGAGGGCATCGGCGAGATCGGTGCCGTGTTCGGTGAGCATCTCGCGCAGGCGGCGCAGCTGGGAAGTGCGCCATTCGACGGGCTTGGTGCGACCGGTGCGGAAGGTGGCGCGCAGCCTGGCCACGATGTCGGCGGGCTGCTCAGGGGTGGGCTGGTTCACGGTGCCTCGCTGGTGCTGCGCGGCCGCTGCGCACGGCCTCGGACGGTTGGATGTAATTGCCAACCTTTTCTGTACCCGAATACATTCCCTTACCACGTAAGTAACTTTCCGCTACACCGCGATCACACCCGAACGGAGCCCTCCAAGGCCCCCGCGAGTTTCTCCAGCAGGGTGCGCAGTTCGAGCGCGTCGCGGTCGTCGAGCGTGGGCCAGTCGGCGCGGACCACACCGTCGACACGTCGCCAGTACTCCTCACCGCGCGGAGTGCGATGGACGAGGACGCGGCGCCGGTCCAGCGGGTCGACGCGACGGTGGACCAGGTTCTGGTCGACGAGGTGGTCGACGAGCTTGGTCAGCGTCGGCGGCGGCAGGAACGCGGCCTCGGCTATCGCCGTCATGTGCTGCCCCTGCCCGTCGGAGAGCAGCCCGAGCACCCGCCAGGTGTCCAGGGAGCAGCCCTCCGCCTCCAGAGCGGCCTGGAGGCGGCGCGCTGCCAGCCGCTCGGCCCGGGTCAGGAGCTGCAAGAGGTCGCGGGGCGGACGCGCGGATGAGGTGGGCATCGTGCTCCTAGGTCACGGGGTGTGTACATCGTATGAGACGGGCTGGAGTTCACCGGGCGGACCGGAAATCATGACGGCATGTTCCGGCACGTTCCCCCCGCGGCCGAGTGGTTCACGGCCGACGACTCCGTGCTCGGCGTGGCCCTCGTGTTCCCGATGCAGGGGCCGGCCGGGATGTTCGGGCCCACCTGCGAGCTGTGCGCGCAGCTGGCGGCCGAGGAGGTCAACCGGGCGGGCGGGGTGCTGGGGCGGGAGCTGCGGCTGGTTGCCGTGGACGGCGGGCGGTCACCGCGGGAGATCGCCGACCACGTCGAGGCTTTGGTGGATCTGGGGGTCGTGCAGGGCGTCACGGGCTGGCACATCTCCTCGGTCCGGCAGGCTTTGGCGCCGCGGATCGCCCACCGGGTGCCCTACGTCTACACCGCCCTGTACGAGGGCGGTGAGCACACCGCCGGGGTGTTCCTGACGAGCGAGACGCCACGCGACCAACTGAGGCCCGCCATACGGCTCTTGACGCACGAGCGGCGGGTGCGGCGGTGGTTCGTCGTCGGCAACGACTATGTGTGGCCCCGGCGTACGGCACGGGCGGCGCACGGGTACGCGCGCGAGTGCGGCTCAGCGGTCGAGGCAGAGGCCTATCTCCCGCTCGGCACGCACGACTTCGAACCGGTACTGCGGCGCATCGAGCGATCCGGGGCGGACGCGGTGCTCATGCTGCTGGTGGGCAGCGACGCGGTGCGTTTCAACCGGGCTTTCGCCGCTTACGGGCTGGCGGCGCGCTGCCTCAGGCTCAGCACCCTCATGGACGAGAACATGCTGCTGGCGAGCGGCCCCTCGGCCACCGAGGATCTCTACAGCACCGCCGGTTTCTTCGCCTCGCTCGCCAACCAGGACACCCTGGACTTCCACGGCCAGTATGCCGAGCGGTACGGCATCGAGGCGCCCGCGCTCGGCAGCCTCGGCGAATCCTGCTACGAGGGAGTGCTGTTGCTCGCCGCGCTCCTCAAGGGGGCCGGGACGCTGGACGTGACGGCGATCGGCGCGGCTGCCGGGACGGTGTCGTACGAGGGACCGCGCGGGCTGCTGCACCTGCGGGGCCGGCATGTGCGTCAGCGGATCTATCTGGCGCGCGCCGACGGGCTGGACTTCGACGTCCTCACCGAGTTCGATCCCCAGGACCGGCGGCCCTGAGGCTCCGGGCGGCCCGGCGCGCGGAGGTCACCCGGTTCGGCACCGCGGGCCGCGGTATCGGGAGAATCCCTTCCATGACCATCGCAGCGCACCCGCTCGTCGCCCGGGCCCAGGAGCTCGCCGACCGTCTCCTCGCCCCTCAGGCGGCCCTGGTCGACCGGTCGGAGGTGCCCGCGAGCCACCTTCAGGAGATCCGGCGGTCGGGGCTGCTGGGCATGAGCGCGCCGCGCGCGTACGGCGGGGCGGATGCCCCCGACTCGGTGGCGCGGGAGATCCAGGAGATCCTGGCGGGGGCGTGCTGCTCGACATGGTTCGTGCAGACGCAGCACCACACTCCGGTGCGGATGCTCGCCAAGACCGAACTCCCGGTACGCGCACGCCTGTTGGGCCCACTGGCGTCCGGCGGGCTGCTGGCCGGCATCGCCTACGCCCATGTCCGCGCCTTCCCCCGTGTCCTGGTGCGGGCGACGGCGGAGCGGGACGGCTGGCGGTTCGACGGGACCGTGCCCTGGTACACGGGCTGGGGCCTGAACGACGTGCTGCTGCTCGCGGGCGTGACCGACTCCGACGAGGTCGTGTTCGCGTTCGCCGAGGCCCGCGAGCAGCCGGGACTGCGGGCCTCCGAGCCGATGCGGCTGGCCGCGCTCACCGCCGCCCGCACGGTCTCCCTGGAGCTGACGGGCCTGTGGCTGCCGGAGGAGAGCGTGGTGCTGCGCACCCCGCGGGAGAAGTTCGCCCTCGTCGACCTGCCCCGCAGCACCAACACCTCCCCGGCCGTCTTCGGGGTGGCGTACGCCGCGCTGCGCGTGCTGGAGGAGAACGGTGAGGCGGGGACGGCCCAGGAACTGCGCGGCCGGGTCGACGAGGTGCGGCGGCAGGCGTACGAGCTGGCCGAGCACCCCGTCGCACACGAGTGCGTCGAGGAACGCCTGGCGCTGAAGAAGCGGTCGTACGACCTGATGCGCGCGGCCACGACGGCGGCGGTCGTGGCCGGGGGCGGCCGCACCATGGACGTCCGCCACCCCGCCCAACGGCTGTTCCGGGAGGGGATGTTCCTGCTGGTGCAGGGGCAGACGTCGGTGGTGCGGCGGGCGCACCTCGACGCGCTGGCGTGCTGAGCCGGATGCTCTGGTGCCGCGGCGCTAGCTCGCGAACGGCACCTGCGCGGAAGGGGTGTTGTCCGGGGCGAACGGGTGGCGCCACAGCCCCTGTGCGGCCAGCCGGGGCAGCACGCCCTCGCCGAACCAGTACGCCTCCTCCAGGTGCGGATACCCGGAGAGCACGAACTCGTCGATACCGAGGGCGTGGTACTCCTTGATCCGCTCGGCGACCTCGTCGTGGCTGCCGACCAGGGCGGTGCCCGCGCCGCCGCGGACCAGGCCGATGCCGGCCCACAGGTTGGGGTGGATCTCCAGGCCGTCCCTACCGCCGCCGCCGTGCAGGGCGAGCATCCTCTGCTGGCCCTCGGACTCACTGCGGGCGAGCCCCGCCTGGACGGACCTCACGGTCTCGGGGTCGAATCCCGCGAGCAGCCGGTCGGCTTCCGCCCAGGCCTGTTCGGCGGTGTCACGGGTGATGACGTGCAGCCGGATGCCGAAGCGGAGGGTGCGCCCGTGCCGGGCGGCCAGTCCCCGGATCCAGGCGATCTTCTCGGCGACCTGCGCCGGCGGCTCACCCCACGTCAGGTACACGTCGACGTGCTTGGCCGCCACCTCCCCGGCGATCGGCGAGGAGCCGCCGAAGTACACCTCGGGGACCGGGTCGGGCACCCGGGCCAGCCTGGCGTCCTCGACCCGTAGGTGCTCGCCCTTGAGGTCGACCGTCTTGCCGTCCCACAACCCCCTTACGACCTCCAGGAATTCGTCGGTACGGCGGTAGCGGTCGTCCTTGTCGAGGAAGTCTCCGTAGGCCCGCTGCTCGTGGCTCTCGCCGCCGGTGACGACGTTGAGCAGGAGCCGGCCGCCGGACTGCCGTTGGAAGGTGGACGCCATCTGCGCGGCCAGGGTCGGGGAGACGAAGCCGGGGCGGAAGGCCACCAGGAACTTCAGCCGCTCGGTGTTCTGGCTGACCATGGCCGTGGTCAGCCACGCGTCCTCGCACCAGGCTCCGGTCGGCGTCAGCGCGCCGACGAAACCGAGGCCCTCGGCGGCGCGGGCGATCTGGCTCAGGTAAGCCACCGTCGGCGGCCGGTCCCGCCCGGAGACGGTGGCCGGGGTGCCGTGACCGCCGCCGACGACGTCGCGGCTGTCGCCGTTGGTGGGAAGGAACCAGTGGAAGGTGAGGGACACGTGGGGATCTCCGATCGAGGATTTCGGGGCCTTGGGCGTCAGGGGCCGCAGCAGCCGTGGGGGTCTTCGGCGCCGGGGCGGCCCGGGCGGTCTTGACGTCAGAGCAGGCCGTGGCGCGGTGGCCGGGTGCCGTTGAGTACGTAGCGGCCGATGTGCTGGATCTTCCAGCGGGCGGGGTCGTGCAGGGTGTGGGTGCGGGCGTCGCGCCAGTACCGGTGCAGATTGAGGGAGTCGAGGGCCGAGCGGGTGCCGGCGACCTCGAACAGCGCGCTCGCCACCTCGACGGCGGCCTGCGCGGCCTGCACTTTGGCGGCGGCCACGGCGATGGACGCCTCGGCCGCCGAGTCGTCGGTGAGGTCGTCCTGTGCCGCCTGGACCGCGTCCGCGGCCTCGCGCAGCAGGGCCTGCGACGCCCGTACCTGGAGGGCGAGTTCGCCGAAGCGCTGGATCAGCAGCGGGTCCTCTGCCGCCGTCTCGGCACCACTCTCGAACCATGGGCGGCTCTTCGTCCTCACGAAGTCCGCGGCCTCCGACAGTGCGGCCCCGGCGATCCCGGTGTCGATCGCGGCGTGCAGCAACTGGGCCACGGCACCGTGCAGTTGCGGGTCCTCGAAGGTGAGGTGATGGGGCAGGACCCGGTCGGCCGGGACCTCGACCCCTTCGAGACGGACGGTGCCGCTGGCGGTCGTGCGCTGACCGAGACCGTCCCAGTCGTCGACCACCGTCACACCGGGTGCGTCGCGGGGCACGTAGGCGACGTGGAGCCTGTCGTGCTCGGCGCGGGCGAGCACGGGGATCCAGTGCGCGAACAGGGCGCCCGTGGCGTAGTGCTTGACGCCGTCGAGGACGTACGAGCCGTCCGGCCTCGGCGTGAGACGGGTGCGGATGTCCTGGACGTGCCGTGTGCCCGCCTCCGACTGGGCGTTGCCGAAGCGGCGGCCGGCGAGGAGTTCACCGAAGAAGAACTTCCGCTGCTGCTCGGTGCCCTGGCGGCGGATCACGTTGACGTAGGCGAAGTGGCTCTGCGGGATCTGGGCGAGGCTGGCGTCGGCCGACGCGAGCAGGCGGAAGATCTCCGCGAGGGTCCGCGCGCCGACGTCCGCTCCCCCGTGCTCGGCGGGGACGGTGACGGCGAGCAGCCCGGAGGCGGAGAGCTGGTCCAACTCCGTGCGGGGCAGCCTGCGTTCGGTGTCCCGCGCGGAGGCGCCCGCACGGAACTCCGCGGCGAGTGCGGCCGCGACGGCGAGGGCCTCGGCGTCGTCGGCGATCACATGGGCGGTCATCCGGTTCAGCTCGCCGCGGCCAGGACCGGGGCGTGCCCCAGAGCGCCCGAGAACTGGTCGACCACCTGGGTGAGCGCCTCGGTGGTGGTCGCGGGCAGGCTCAGCGTGCCGTCCTCGTGCACGGTGATGTCCTTGTCGAGCGTGAACCAGCCCTGCACGATGTGGGCGGCTCCCATGGAGGTGAGCACCGGGCGCAGCGCGTAGTCGATGGCCAGGACATGGGCGGTGGTGCCGCCGGTGGCGAGCGGCAGGACGGTCTTGCCGACGAGGGCGTACTGCGGGAGCAGGTCGAGCAGGGCCTTGAGGACGCCCGAGTACGACGCCTTGTAGACGGGGGTGGCGACGACGACGCCGTCGGCGCGGGCGAACAGCTCGGTGGCCTCGACGATCGCCCGGTGTGCGAAGTCGGCGCCGAGGAGGGCCTCGGCGGGGATGGTGCGGACGTCGAGCGGGATCACCTCGTGCCCCTGCGCGGCCAGCCGCCGGTCGAGGTGACGCAGCAGGCGGTTGGTGCGGGAGGAGGCGGAAGGACTGCCGGAGACGGACAGGACGGTGGCCATGCGGTCCTCTTTCGGAGCGGGGAGGCGGGGCGCCCCCTGTTCAGGAGGGGGCGCCCCGGGAGGAAGTGGTCAGGGATGCCAGGTGGGTTCGGGCAGGGCGACGCGGCACGCGGTGGTCCGGGCTGGGCGGTCCCGGGACAGTGGGGCTGTTCCGCCGGCCGGTGCCCGCTCAGACCTGCGCGAGGACGGGCTCGGGGAGCTGGGCCTCCAGTTCGCGCACCAGCGGCAGCACCCTCTTGCCGAAGTACTCGACCTCCTCGTGGTAGTGCAGGAAGCCGAGGAGGAGCAGGTCGACACCGAGCCGCTTGTAGGCGACGATCCGCTCGGCGATCTGCTCGGGTGTGCCGATGAGTCCGGTGCGGAAGCCGTCGTTGTACTGGACGAGGTCCTCGAAGGAGGAGTCCTGCCACATGCCCTTCTTGTCGGCCGTGGACGGGCCCGCCTGCCGCACCGCGGCACCGAAGCCCTCGACGGCCTCGGTGTCGGCCCGGGCGACGATCTCGCGGAGGGTGTCCCGTGCCTCGGCCTCGGTGTCACGGGCGATGAGGAATCCGTTGAGGCCGAACTTCGGTGCCCTGCGGCCGGCTTCGGCGGCGGAGTGGCGCACGTCGGCGAGCTGCTCGCTGACGCCGTCGAAGTCCCTGCCGTTGGAGAAGTACCAGTCGGAGACCCGGCCGGCCATCCGCCGTGCGGCGGTGGAGTTGCCGCCCTGGAAGATCTCCGGGTGCGGCCGCTCGGGCGTGTTCAGGGGCTTGGGCTTGAGGGAGAAGTCGCGCAACCGGTAGAAGTCGCCGCCGAGTTCGGCGTGGTCCTCGGTCCAGATCGTGCGCAGCGCGGTGATGAACTCCTCGGAGCGGCGGTAGCGCTCGTCGTGCTCCAGCCAGGGCTCGCCGAGGGCGGTGAACTCCCCCTTGAACCAGCCGGACACGACGTTGACGGCGAAGCGGCCACCGGAGAGGTGGTCGGCGGTGGCGCCGAACTTGGCGAGGACGCCCGGGTGCCACAGGCCGGGGTGGACGGCGGCGATGACCTTCAGGCGCTGGGTGGCTAGCAGCAGCGCGAGGCTGAAGCTGGTCGACTCGTGCTGGTACTCGGCGCCGTAACTGGCCATGTAGCGGACCTGGCTGAGGGCGTACTCGAAGCCGTTGTTCTCGGCGAGGACGGCGAGTTCGCGGTTGTAGTCGTAGCCCCAGTCGGTGCGTTGCTCGATCTTGCTGGTGACGAGGCCACCGCTGACGTTGGGGACCCAGTAGGCGAATTTCACGGGCTCTGCGGGCATGCGGAACTCCTGTTGCGGCATGCGCACGGAAATGCGTGCGGAATGTTTTCGGGCGCGCCAAATTCAGCTGGGGCGGCAGAGGGTGCGCGGGCGCGCTGAATTCAGGTGCGGGGAAAAGAGAAGCGCGGCGGATCTCCGACGGGAGCGGGGATCAGGCCGCGGCGCAACAGGAGGCGCTGGAGACGCGCGCGAGGTCGACATGGCGTCGCCGCGTGAGGTCCAGTCGCATCATCATGTTCCCGATCGTGACAGCCGCCGGTCCGGGCCGTCAAGGTAAACCCGACCGGTCTCGTATCGCGGACCATTGAATTTCACGAAGGCGTGACAGGGAAACCCTTGAACGGGTCGGAGAACGGGCCGCATTCTTCCTTTCATGCGCACCGAACAGCTCGAATACATCGCCGCGGTGACCCGCCTCGGTTCCCTGCGCCGGGCCGCGGAGGAACTCCGGCTCTCGCAGCCCGCGTTGAGCGAGACGGTGCGGAATCTGGAGCGCGAGCTGGGCGTGGATCTCCTGGAGCGCAAGCGCTCGGGGGCGACGATGAGCGCGGAGGGCCGGGAGCTGCTGCCCCACATCATCGGTGTGCTGGACGCGGTGGACCGGTTGCGCTCGGCGGCGGGGGAACAGCACCGCATCCGCCGTATGGTCCGGGTGGGCACGGTCAACGCCGCGACCGTGCCGCTGCTGCTGCCGGTGCTGCGGGACTTTCGCGCCGCGCACCCGCGTACCCAGGTCGAGGTGGTCGGCACCCAGCAGTCCGACATCCAGCGGGCGCTGTCGGAGGGCGGCTTCGACCTCGGTCTGGTCAACCATCTGGAGGGCGACGACGTGCCGGCCGGGCTGGAGAGTGTGGAGCTGCTGCGCGGCCGCCCGGTGGTGTGCCTGCGCCCGGACAGCCCGCTCGCCGCACGGGACGCCGTCTCGGTGAGTGACCTGCTGGACGTGCCACTCATCGCGATGCGCTCGGGCTATGTCATGCACCGCTATGTGCACCGGCTGCTGGACGGGCGGACCCCGTCCTTCTCGTACTCCACCGACGGTGCCGAGATGGGCAAGCTGATGGTCGCCGAGGGGCTCGGGGTGACGGTGCTGCCGGATTTCAGCGTGGTCGGGGATCCGTTGGAGCGGCGGGGCGTCCTCACCCACCGGCCCCTCGCCGGTGAGCGGACCCGCGTGCTGCTGATGCTCCAGCGCCGCAGGACCGAGTCCGTGCCACGGGCGGCCCAGGATCTGCACGACGTGTTCGTGCGCCGCGCACGGGAGCTGAGCGGCACGGCGCCGCGCGGTGACGCCGGCGACGGCGGCTCCGGGAGGACGGACGCCCCGGAGCGGTGACCTGGAGGGCGGGACCGGCGCTCCCGCCAGAACGCCAGAACGCCGGTCCCGTCCTCCTCAGTCGTCGTCGCCCTGGAGCACCACGAGGAAAGCGTCCGAGTTCAGGTCCATCACGACCGTGGCGGGCTCACCCTGTGCACGGCGTTGCGCCGCGTACTCCTCCGCCGGCCACGATCCTCGCGGAGCGCCCGCTGGAAACCGCTCCAACACCTTCGCGCCCATACCGGCAGTCACCTCCAGCATCGATCCTCGACTTGTGACGACGACTCATCGTCGTATGTCCTCGCATGCCCTCGAATGGCGCGTACATGTCCGCGGCTGACGGTCAGTCGGATGCGGCGGTCGTCGTGAGGGCCTTGGCGCCGGGCCACCAGGCGACGGCACCGAGGTCGCGGACGAGGGCCGGTACGAGCAACGACCGGACGACGAGCGTGTCCAGGAGCACCCCGAGGGCCACGATGAAGGCGATCTGCACCAGGAAGGCCAGCGGGATCACCCCGAGGGCGGCGAAGGTCGCGGCGAGCACCACGCCGGCCGAGGTGATCACCCCTCCGGTGCCGACCAGACCGCGCAGCACTCCCTGGCGCACCCCGTGCCGTACGGACTCCTCCCGTACCCGTGACATGAGGAAGATGTTGTAGTCGACGCCCAGGGCCACCAGGAAGACGAACCCGTACAGCGGGACGGACGGGTCCGTGCCGCCGAAACCGAGGACGTGCTCGAAGACGAGGGCCGAGACGCCGAGTGTCGCCAGGAAGTTCAGGGCGACGGTGGCCACGAGCAGGGCCGGCATCAGCAGGGAGCGCAGCAGGACCGTCAGGATGACGAAGATGATCGCCAGGACGACGGGGACGATCAGGGTCCGGTCCCGTTCGGCCGTGCGCAGGGTGTCGTACTGCTGCGCGGTGTAGCCGCCGACGAGGGCGTCCGCGCCGGGTACCGCGCGCAGGGCGGTGCGCAGTCGCGCCACGGTGTCCTTGGCATCGTCGCTGTCGGCGGCGGACTCCAGGGTGACGTCGACGCGGACCCGCCCGTCGACGACCAGCGGGGCGTCACCGGGCCGCCCGGACCCGGTGACGCCGGCCGCCGAGGCGACGCCCTCGGTCGCGGTGGCCGCCGCGACGACCCGGTCGAGCCGGTCGGCGTCGGCGATGACGACGGTGGGGTTGCCGGAGCCCCCGGGGAAGTGCCGGGCGAGGGTCTGCTGCGCGGCCACGGACGGGACGTCGCCGACGAAGGTCTCGTCGAGCGCGACCCCCTTGGACGACAGGGCGGGGGCGAACGCGGCGCACAGCAGCAGGGCGGCGAGGGAGCCGGCCCACACCGTGCGCGGGGCGCGGTCCACCAGGGCGGCGACGCGCCGCCAGATGCCCTGGCCGGCGGTCGGGCGCGGGACGGCGGGCCAGTAGGCGGCGCGGCCCAGCAGGACGAGCACGGCGGGCAGGAAGGTCAGCGTGCTGAGCACGGCGCAGCCGATACCGATGGCGCCGACCGGCCCGAGTGCCCGGTTGTTCGTCAGGTCGCTGATCAGCAGGGCGAGCAGCCCCAGGGCGACGGTCGCGGCGCTGGCCACGATCGCGCCCCAGGACTGGCGCAGTGCGGCTCGCACGGCGCTGTGGCGGTCCTGGTGCCCGGCGAGTTCCTCCCGGAAGCGGGCGGTCAGCAGCAGGGCGTAGTCGGTGGCGGCGCCGATGACGAGGATGGAGAGGATGCCCTGGACCTGGCCGTCGACCCGGACGAGGTCGTGGTCGGCGAGGACGTAGACGATCGCGCAGGCCAGAGCGAGCGCGAGGACCGTCCCCAGGATGATGAGGAGGGGCAGCAGCACACTGCGGTAGACCAGCAGCAGGATCACCAGGACGGTGACCAGGGCGACGGCGAGCAGCAGTCCGTCGATGCCGGCGAAGGCGTCGGAGAGGTCGGCCTGGGTCGCGGCGGGACCGGCGAGTCGGACCGTGGTGCCGGGGACGCGCTCGGCGGCGGCACGGATGCGGTCGAGGGCTCGCGGCAGCTCCTCGCCCAGGTCGGGCCGCAGCTGGACGACGCCCTCCAGCGCCTCACCGTCCCGGGAGAGCAGCGCGGGGGACGCCTTCCCGACCACGCCGGGGGCTTCGGTGAGGGAGGTGAGGACGCGTCCGGCGGCGGCCTGGCGGTCCCGCACCGGGCCACTGTCCTCCTGGTCGGTCCACAGGACGATCACCGGGAGGGTCTCGTCCTGGTCGAAGGCGCGCTGGGCCTCGACGACCTCGGTCGACTCGGCGCTGCGGGGCAGGAAGGCCGCCTGGTCGTTGGTGGCGACCTCGCCGAGCCGCCCGGCGAAGGGGCCGAGGACCCCGCCCACGCCCAACCAGACGACGAGGAGCAGGAGCGGCACGAGGAAGCGGCCTCGGCGCGGGGTGAGGGACATGGTTCTCCAGGCTTCGGAAGCAGTTATCTCAATGACAAACAATCTCAATCATTGAAGCTTCTGGGGATACCGGGGCCCGGGATGCGGCCGACGCGGTCTTCTTCAGCCGGACGGACTGGCCCGAGGACGGGCTCAGACGCCGGGCGACCTCAGCAGGGACAGCTCCTCGTTCATCGCCGCGAGGAAGCGCGTCACCACGGCCAGCTCGTCGTCGGAGAAACGCGTGCGGGCCTGCTCGGTGGCCCCGGCCAGGGGGCGGAAGTAGGTGCGGGCCGCCGTCCGGGCGTCCGAGGCGTAGTACAGGTGCACCACCCGGCGGTCGCTGCTCTCCCGGACCCGGCGGATGTGGCCGGCGCTCTCCAGCCGGTCCACGCAGGCGGTGACGGCGCCCGAGGTCAGCCCGAGGTGCTCCCGCAGCCGGCCCGGGGTCATCGGCTCCTCGGCGTCCAGGATCGCCGCCAGCGCCTGGACGTCGGTGACGTGCAGACCCTGGTCACCCGCGAAACCATGGACCAGACGGTTGATCTCGCCGTTCATCCGGCGCAGCTGGACCGCCAGGGAGTGAAGATCCGTTCCCATGAACTTCCGGGAGGGTTCCTGATCTGCCGCGTGCTGCTTCGGGTCGTCTGCTGTGGCCACCCGAGAAGCCTATAGAAGCGGACGCATCCGGCACGGCCCCGCCCGGGGAAGTGATCACAGGGGGACGACGACACGGAGGACCGACGGCTGATGGACGACCAGCACACCGAACCGCGGCTGCGCTGTCTGGTGACCGGCGCGACGGGCTACATCGGAGGCCGCCTCGTCCCCGAACTCCTGGCCGAGGGCCATCGGGTGCGCTGTCTGGCCAGATCCCCGCACAAGCTGCGCGACCATCCGTGGGCCGGCGAGGTGGAAGTGGCGCGCGGGGACGTGCTGGACCCCGCCGCGGTCGGAGAGGCCCTGCGCGACACCGACGTCGCCTACTACCTCGTGCACGCGCTCGGTACCGGCGACACCTTCGAGGAGACCGACCGGCGGGCGGCGCGGATCTTCGGCGAGCAGGCCCGTGCCGCGGGCGTCCGGCGCATCGTCTACCTCGGCGGGCTCACCCCCGCGGGCGTGCCCGAGGCGGAGCTGTCACCACACCTGCGCTCCCGGGCCGAGGTGGGCCGGATCCTGCTGGCGTCCGGGGTCCCCACCACCGTCCTGCGCGCCGCGGTCGTCATCGGCTCGGGCTCGGCCTCCTTCGAGATGCTGCGCTACCTCACCGAACGGTTGCCGGTCATGGTCACGCCAAGCTGGGTGCACACCCGGATCCAGCCCGTGGCGGTCCGCGACGTGCTGCGCGCCCTGGTGGGCAGCGCCCTGATGCCCTCCGACGTCAACCGCACCTTCGACATCGGCGGACCGGACGTCCTCACCTACCGCGAGATGATGATCCGCTACACGGCGGTGGCCGAACTGCCCCGGCGGCTCATCCTGTCCGTCCCGATGCTCAGCCCGGGCCTGTCCAGCCACTGGGTCGGCCTGGTCACCCCCGTCCCCGCCGCCATCGCCCGCCCCCTCACCGAGTCCCTGCGTCACGAGGTCGTCTGCCACGAGCACGACATCGCCACGTACGTGCCCGATCCGCCGGGCCATCCGGTCGGCTTCGAGGACGCGGTACGCCTGGCCCTGCAACGGGTCCGGGACGCCCAGGTCACCACCCGCTGGTCCTCGGCGTCCGTCCCCGGCGCCCCCAGCGACCCGCTGCCCACCGACCCGGACTGGGCCGGCGGCAGCCTCTACTCGGACGTGCGGGAGCTGACCGTCGACGCCCCGCGGGAGGCGCTGTGGCGGGTCATCGAGGGGATCGGCGGGGAGAACGGCTGGTACTCCTTCCCGCTCGCCTGGGCCGCGCGGGGCCTGCTCGACCGGCTGGTCGGCGGGGTCGGCCTGCGCCGGGGCCGCCGTGACGCGACCAGGCTGCGGGCGGGTGACTCGCTGGACTTCTGGCGGGTCGAGGAGATCGAGCCCGGCCGTCTGCTGCGCCTGCGCGCCGAGATGCGCCTGCCGGGCCTGGCCTGGCTGGAGATGGCCGCGGACACCGACGAGGCCGGCCGTACCCGCTACCGCCAGCGCGCCCTGTTCCATCCCCACGGTCTGCTCGGCCACGCCTACTGGTGGGGCGTCTCGCCCTTCCACGCCGTCGTCTTCGGCGGCATGGCCCGCAACATCTCCCGCACCGCGGCACGCTCCTCGGCCGAACCGGCCGGCGAACGCTCGTCCGCGGGCTGACCGTCCCCGGCCTCAGGGACACCACCACCCCCGCTCTGGAGTACTGCCTCATGAACGTCTCGATCGTCCTGTTCACCTCGGACCTGCGCCTGCACGACCACCCGCCGCTGCGTGCCGCGGCCGAGGCGGCCCGGACGGTCCCGCTGTTCGTGCGGGACCGCGGTGTGGACGACGCCGGGTTCGCCGCCCCCAACAGGCTGGCGTTCCTCGCCGACTGCCTGCACGACCTGGACGCCGGTCTGCGTGAGCGCGGCGGCCGTCTCGTGCTGCGCTCCGGGGACGTGGTCGACGCGGTGTGCGAGGTGGCTGCCGAGACGGACGCCGACGAGGTGCACATGGCCGCCGACGTCAGTGCCTACGCCCACGCCCGCGAGGTACGGCTGCGGCGCGCCCTGGAGGCCGAGGGGCGCCGGCTGCACGTCCACGACACGGTGACCACGGCCGTCGCCCCCGGCGAGGTGACCCCGGCCGCCTCGACCCACTTCGCGGTCTTCACGCCGTACTTCCGGCGATGGTCCGGACAGAACCTGCGGGCCCCCCTGGCCCCGCCACGTGCCCTGCGCGTCCCGGACGAGGTCGGCTCGGACCCCCTGCCGAACCGATCCACTCTCGAGGGCCTCTCCCCCGCCCTGGCCAGAGGCGGGGAGACCGAGGCCCGCAAGCGCCTCACGGCCTGGCTCCGCGACGGGATCGCCGGGTACGAGGACCGCCACGACGACCTGCCCGGCGACGCCACCTCCCGCCTCTCCCCGCACCTGCACTTCGGCACCCTCTCCCCCGTCGAACTGGTCCACCGGGCGCGCGGAGCGGGCGGCGCGGGCGCCGAGGCCTTCGTACGGCAGCTCGCCTGGCGCGACTTCCACCGGCAGGTCCTCGCCGCCCGTCCCGGCGCCGCCACCATCGACTACCGCACCAAGCACGACCGCTGGCGCACCGAGGAGAGTGCCGCCGCGGACATCGAGGCCTGGAAGGACGGGCGCACCGGCTATCCGGTCGTCGACGCGGCGATGCGCCAGCTGCGCCACGAGGGGTGGATGCACAACCGCGGCCGCCTGCTGACCGCGAGCTTCCTGGCCAAGACGCTGTACGTCGACTGGCGCGTCGGCGCCCGCCACTTCCTGGACCTGCTGGTCGACGGGGACGTGGCGAACAACCAGCTCAACTGGCAGTGGGTGGCGGGCACCGGCACCGACTCGCGTCCCAACCGCGTCCTCAACCCGGTCACCCAGGCCAAGCGGTACGACCCGGACGGCGCGTACGTCCGGCGCTGGGTGCCCGAACTGGCCGGTCTCCGGGCGCCCGCCGTGTACGAGCCGTGGAAGCTGCGCGGCCTGGACCGCGCCGCCGTCGGCGACTACCCGGACCCGATCATCGGCCTCTCCGAAGGCCTGGCCCGCTTCCGGCGGGGACGCGGCCTCGACTGATATTTCCCAACAGGGCTTCCCGGATGCGGTGATCCGCGCCGGCTTCCCGGTGCCGACGGAACAGCTCCCGATCCGGGGCGCCTTGGGGATTCCCCCCGTCAGTGCCGTTCGCCGCTGCCCGCCCCCGCGAACGCGCCGGACAGGATCTCGAGCGCGTCCTTCAGCGCCGTCGGGCGCGGCAGTTCACGCGCCGCCGGGACGGACCAGCCGGGCCCGCCCAGGACCACCAGGGGCCGGCGTCGGGCGCCCTTCACACCCCACGAGGTGCCGGCGACGTGCCGGGCCAGTGGCAGGCTCGCCGTGGACCGGGCCTGCGCCCACAGGAACACCGCGGCCGGGCCCAGCCGCTGCACCGCGGCGGTCAGCGCCTCTCCGGGCACCGCCGCGCCGAACATCCTGGTGGGCAGGCCGAGTTCGCCCAGCGCGGCGTTGAGCGCCTCGATCGGCAGGGTGTGCTGTTCGCCGGGTACGCAGGCCAGTACCACCGGTCCGGCGGCCGGGGCCACCGTCTGCCGGGCCACGGACGGTGTGCACCGGCGCAGCGAGGTCGACACGTGCCATGACAGCAGGTGCTCGACCTCGACGTAACGGTCGCCGGAGGACGCCCACTTGCGCCCCACCGCGTGCAGCGTGGGGACCATCACCTCCTGCCAGGCGACGGTGACGCCGTACTGCTCCACCGCGGCCGCGAGCTGCTCCTCGACGGCCGGGGCGTCGAGCCGTACGGCGGCTCGCGCGAGACCCTTGCACTCCTGGCGCACGTCGCCGAGCGGCAGGGTGCCCGCGGCCCTCGACCGCGACCGGGGCGGTTGCGGACCCTCGGTCGCGGGCGGCGGGGAGTCCGGCGCCTGCCTGGCCAGGCGGGCGGCTTCGGCGGGCGGCACCCCCGACGACGTCAACCGGCACATGGTCTCCAGCACCGCGACGTCCGCGGGGGTCCACCGGCGGTGGCGGCCGTCGGCGCGCACAGCGGGTCCGATGCCGTACCGGCGGTCCCAGGAACGCAGCGTGGTGGGCGACACCCCCAGCCGGCGGGCCAGGGCACCGGTCGCCAGGGGCACGTCCGCGGTCTCGGAGGACGGCCCCGGCCGGTCCTCGGGCGCCCGCTCGGCTGACGGCTCACTCATGGGATCGACTATACGACGCAGAACCGATGCAAGTTGATGACCTTGCTCGGCCGCTTCGACGATGGGCTCACCGGGCGTCGCGGAAGACGTCCCGACGCGTGAGGAGCAGTCGCCATGTGCCAGCAGCAGAACGCGACGCTGCCGCCTGCCGCCGCGCCCCTGTGGGCACCGGTGGAGGAGTCGTTCTCCGACGAGGAGATCGCCCGGGGCCTGGCCGCGGGCGACGAGGCATGCCTGGAGGAGGCCTACCACCGCTGGTCGACACTGGTGCACACGCTCGCCTGGCGGTCCCTGGGGGACCTCAAGGAGGCCGAGGACGTGACCCAGCAGGTGTTCCTCGGGGTGTGGCGGGGCCGCGGCGGGTTCCGCCCCGAGCGGGGGACGATCGGCGGCTGGATCGTCGGCATCACCCGGCGCAAGATCGCCGACGCGCTCGCCGCCCGGACGCGCCGTTCGGACCTCGTCGCCGCCGCCGGGTCGGCACTGGCACCGGCCGACGCCGACGCGCATGGGCCCGAGGCGGTCCTGGACCGGGTGATCGTCCTGCACGCGCTGGCGAAGCTGCCGTCGGCCCAGCAGCGGGTTCTGCGGCTGACCTTCTACGAGGATCTGACCCAGACCCAGATCGCGCAGTGCACCGGTTGGCCGCTGGGCACGGTCAAGAGCCACGCGCGGCGCGGACTGCACCAGTTGCGCCGGTGCCTGCGGGACGCGGCCCTCGGCTGAGTGGTGCCGGCGCAGTCGGCGTACAAGATTTCGACGCATAAACGTTGCAGATATGATCCACCGGCCCTTTTTCCTGTTCACGGGACCGGACACACCTCCTTCGGTACGCGTCGGATCGCTCGGGCGCATCCATGCGGCCTCGAACTCGGGAAGACGAGGGGAGATCACGCATCGTCCGGGACCGGGACGGCCGCATCCGAGGGCCCACCGCACACCGCGACACCGCAGGGAGAGGTGGAACCGTGGCCGAAACGAACGCGGACGGCCATGTGCCTCCCGACCTCCTCGCCGCCCTCGCACTGGACGGAGACCGCCTGCCCGGCTCCGCCGAACTCGCCTCGGCCCACCGGCATCTGACCCACTGCCCCCAGTGCGGCGGATCGCTGGCCGAGTTGCGGAAGGCAGCGGCGGCCGCACGCGGAGCCGGGCCCGAGGACGGTTTCCGCGCACCCTCCGACCAGGTGTGGCGGGCGATTCTCCGACTGGTGCGGGAGACCGGCACTCCCCTCGCGGCCACGGCGCCCCCGAGGCCGCCCGCCCGCTCGCCCGAAGCCGCGGGACTGCTCCTGTCCACGGCGGCGGTCCTGCTCGTGGTCGCGCTCCGGCTCCCGCGTCGAGGTCACGGTCGAGGTAGAGGTCGAGGTCGCGGTCGAGAAAATCTCGGCGCGCCCCTGCATCCGCGGTCCGGGCGGCGCCGGAAGTAGGGGGAGGCCGGGGAATCGGATGACCGAGCCGCACGGGTCAGGACATCCCCCCTCCGATGCCCCGGCCACCTCCGGGGAGTGTCGGCGCTCCCCGGAGGCCATCCCCGGCCCGGGCGGACGCCCTTGGTACACGGCACGATCACCTCTCCGACCACTACACATAAAGGCCAAATAAGCGCAGAATGAGGCATACGCGGCGCTCGGGTTCACCCAGACCCCGGAGCGCATGTACGGCCTCAGCTGGGCCTTCTGCGCGATCGGCGTGTGGATGATCGTGTCGCCCTGGATCGTCGGCGACAGCCCGGACACCGGCGTCGTACTCAACAACGTCATCATCGGCGCCCTGGCCGTGATCCTGGGCCTGGTCTGCCCCGGTACGGCGGCGAAGAGCGCCCCGAGGACGTAGGAACGCCCGGAAAGGGACCACACGGCCGGCCCGCGCCGGGGAGCCACAGCACGACGGTCCCCGGCGCCCGGCCCACATCAGCGCACCAGCACCCCCAGCTCGCGCCGATGCCGGGCCACCCACTCCTGTGCCGCCCGCACCAGTATCGGCCGACGCGAGGCGACCGTGACGCTGCCGTCGCAGCTCGCTCGGAGGCGCTTGCCATCGGCGGCCGGGCCGGAATTCCCTTGTCGGGGTCGTCCCGTGGTGATTTGCTACAGCGGCCCAGCGCTCGACCCGCCCGTGACGGAGCCCAGTTGACACCCCGCATCACCCCCTTGACCGACCCCGAAGCCGGTGCTTCGAGCCGCCGCCTGGCCTGGCTGGCCTCGGCCGTCGACGGGGCACCGACCGGATCGGCCTTTCTGCGGCTGTTCACCAAGGAGGGGCAGACGCACCTCGCGGAACTGGAGATCGCGGTGCACGCCACCGAGCGCCGGCAGGGCGTCGGCACCCGCCTGCTGGAGGCAGCGGTGAGCGCGGCGCGCGCCGAGGGCCGTCGGTCCGTCATCGCGCAGGCCGAACAGGGCTCCCCCGCGGGCCGGTTCCTCGCGGCCCAGGGCTTCAGCCCGGTGCTGTCCCTGACCTACGCGCGGCTTCCGCTGGCCGACGCTGACCTCACCGCGATCCGCGCGATCGCCGAACGTCCGTGCCCCGGCTACCGGTTGACCACGTGGGACGGGGTCGTGCCGGACGACCTGGCCGCGTCCTACGCCGACTCACGGCGCGCCATGGACGACATGCCCATGGAGGGAACCGACTACGGCACCGTCGTCTGGGACGTTGACCGGGTGGTCGCCGCGGCCCGGACGGTCGCCGAGCGCGGCGATCTCCTGCACACGGTCGCCGCGGTCGACACGGCGGACGGCTCGGTCGTCGGATTCTGCGAACTCGTCGTGCCCGGCGACGGCCTGGGCGACGGACAGCACTACGGTACGGCGGTGCTGCCGGACCATCGCGGCCGCGGACTCGCCCGGCGACTCAAGGCGGCGTCGGCCCTCCGGGCCCGTGAACGGCACCCGGAACTGGGCGGGTTGCTCACCGACACCGCGGACAGCAACGCGCCCATGCGTGCCGTCAACGACGCCCTCGGCTATCTGCCCACGCACCGGGCGGTGGAGTACCAACTAGACCTGTGAGGCACGCAGCGCGGCCAGACCCTCGCGGCACGACGGGTACACCGGCGTCCAGCCCAGCTCCCGCTCGGCCTTCGCGATGGACACCCGCAGCGTCGCCCTCATCAGCGCGTGCGCGTACGACATCGGCCGCATCATCCACATCGGTACGGCCATCGGCTTGGGCAGGCCGAACTCCTCGGCCACGCGCACGATGTGCCCCCGGAACCCCGTGGGCGTGCGGTCGGCGATGTTGTACGCCTGCCCCGGGCGCCCGCGCTCCACGGCGGCGACCATGGCGCGGGCGGCGTCCGTGAGTTCGACCCACGGCAGTACGCGGCCGCGGTCGGCGGGGACCGGGAGTTGCCGCTTGCGGAGCATGGGCAGCAGGTTCTCGGTGCCGCCCGGGCCGTAGAAGGCTCCGTAGCGCAGCGCGATGCCCTCAAGGCCCTCGGCCTCGAAGGTCAGCCGTTCCTTCGTCCGCATGCCGGCGACGTGGCGTTCCAGTTCCGGGTCGGCGCACCGGGCGCCGAAGGAGCCGTCGTCCTCGGTGACTTCGCGGTCGCCGTGGTCTCCGTAGCCGTAGCCGAACACCATCGACTCCGCGACGAAACGGCGGGCTCCCGTGGTCTGCGCGGCCTCGATCAGGTGGGCGGTGCCCTCGACGCGCAGCGCGTCGGTGGCGTGCATGTCGCGGTGGCGCATGGGCGGCTTGCTCAGCGCGGTCGCCGCGTGGATCACGGTGTCGAAGTGGTGGCCGTCGACGGCGCGCAGCAGGGCGTCACGGTCCATGAGGTCGGCCCGGATGTCGTTGCCCGCGCTCCGGCCCAGCCCGGTGACCTTGTGGCCCGCCTCGGTGAGGGCGTGGGTGATGTGCCGGCCGAGGACCCCGCCGGCGCCTGCGAGGAGGATGCTCTGGTTCGTGTCCATGCCCTTGCGACGGATCGGGGGCCCTCGGATGTGACATCCCCCGGCATATGGTCCCCGTCACACGGTGTACAGGTACGGCGTGGTCGTGGTCAGCGGCTCGAAGCCGAGGCGCTCCAGGATGGGGCGGCTGCTCGGCAGGGCGTCCACCTGGAGGTAGCGGTAGCCGCGCTCCACGGCCTCCCGGGCCCGCAGGGCGACCAGGGCGCGGTAGATCCCGCGGCCGCGCCAGGCCTCGACGGTGCCACCGCCCCACAGTCCGGCGAACCGGGTGCCCGGCACGAGCTCCATGCGGGCCGCGCTGACCGGGGTCTCCCCGGCCAGGGCGACGACCGCGACCACGGTCTCCGGGTCGGCGGTGAGCTGGGCCAGCAGCTGGTGGCGCAGGCGGGTGCTGTCGGTGCCGAAGGCGGCCTCGTGCACGTCGGCCACGAGGTCCACGCCCGCGCGGTCGGTGACCGGCAGGACGCGGATGCCCTCGGGCGGTTCGGCGTCGAGGGTGAGGTCGTTGACCTCACCGATCATCAAGGTCTCCTCGGGCTGCGCGGTGAACCCGGCCGATCTGAGCCGTTGCCCGAGGTCCACCGGCAGGTCGTGCCCGTACAGCTTCCACTCGAACTCACGGCTGAGCCCGGAGTAGTACGCGATCTGCTCGGCGATCGCCGCGTCCGCGCCGGTGTCGTCGAGATCGGACCAGACGACCCCGTTCCAGCCCTGCTCGGAGGAGACCTGGCGGACCACCTTGCCGACCCGCTCGATCCTGGACTCCGGGCTGTCCGGCTGCGCGCCCTCACGCATGTCCCGGTCGTACAGGGCGAGTACCGCGGTGTGATCCATGGGTTCACTCCAGCATCAGGACAGGCGCGGGGCAACACCATTACGGGTCATGGTCCGAGGATCCGTGCCGCCCGCGGGCCCGGATGCGGGGGCCGTGCGGTGCCTGCGATCGGGAGGGGAGCGGGACCAGAGGGAAGGTCCGGCGCCGCCGCCTGCCCTTGGTGCCGGACTCGGACGTGACCCTGCGGGACTGTGGCGACTCGGGGTGGTGGCACTGCCCTCGGGGGCCCGGGGGGCGGGGGGCGGGGGCGGGGGCCAGGCGCGTGGGCCGGGCGTCTCGGCGGGCACGGGGCACGGGCTGGCTCTGGGCAGGGCCGGGACGGGGCGGACCCGGGATGGGCGGAGGCCCCGCCGGGCATCGTCCGGTGGGGCCTTCCGTCCGCGCGCGACAAGCGCACCGTCAGCGCGCCGTCAGCGCGTCGCCCCCGGGCGGCAGCGGCGGTACAGAACGGCTCCGCCCAGCACCAGCGCGGCGCTGCCCGCGACGGCGGGGAGCGTCCCGTCGGTGCCCGTGCGGGCGAGCGAGGCCACGGGCCGGTGCGGCTCGGGCACGTCGGGCTTCGGGTCGGGGTGTGCCCTGGGCGGCTCGGCGTCCGGCTCGGGGACCGGCGTGACCGGGGTGTCCCGCGGCCGGTCACCGGGGGTGTTGACGGACTCGTTGCCCACGGCGGCGTTGCCGACGCCGACCACGCTCACACCGTTGCCGCTGACGTTCACGGGAACGTGGACCGGCAGCTGGAGGCCGTTGCCGGAGACCACGCCCGGCGCATCCGTCACGCCGCCCTCCGCGGCGGCGCCGGCGGCGCCCTTACCGCCTCGGTTGCCGCAGGTGTTGCCCGCCGCGGGGTTGAGCAGTCCCACCACGTTCACGGTGTTGCCGCACACGTTGACCGGGACGTGCAGCGGGAGCTGGATCGTGTTGCCGGAGACCACTCCGGGCGAGCCGGCCGTCTCACCGTCCGACATGGAGTCGGCGTGCACGGGCATCGACACCGCCATCGCGCCGGACACGGCGGCGACGGCGATCACACCGCTTCGGGTAACCCGTCTCATAGGTTCCCTGCCTTCCAGTCATGGATCGCGGGCAGTCACCCGCACCGCGTAAAACGCGGCCGAACCATCCGAGTTATGGCTTATCGGTCTTTCACCCCATCGAGCGGCACGGTTGTCGAACTAGTCGTAAAACCGTCGAATGTGCGGGGAAGGGCGCAGGGTAAGGCACTCCGCACGCTCCCGCCCGTCCGGAGGCGGCGCTTCCGCGAGCCGCCTATCGTGATCGAGGGCGCGGTGTGCGCGCTCCGCCTGGAGGCATCGATGCTGGCCAAGCTGTCAACGCGACGCTGTGCGCTCGCCGGGGCGGTCGGACTCGCCCTGCTGGGCACCGGGCTGCCGACGGCCACCCGCACCAACGGCCCCGATCTGTCGCGTTTCTACGACCAGAAGATCGCGTGGTCGAGCTGCGAGGGCATGACCGCGGCCGACGACCTGCAGTGCGGCAAGGTCACCGTCCCCCTCGACTACGCCAAGCCCCGCTCGGGCACCCTCGATCTCGCCCTCGCCCGCTACCGGGCGACGGGCAGGTCGAAAGGCTCGGTGCTGCTGAACTTCGGCGGTCCTGGCGGCGCCGGCGTCGGCGAACTCGCCGCCAGCGGGGACGAGTTCATGGGCCCGGCCAAGGGCTACGACGTGGTGTCGTTCGACCCGCGCGGCGTCGGCCGCTCCTCGCCGGTCAGTTGCGGGGACGACACCGAGGAGGTCCTGGCGGCTGAGGGCGGCGACGATCCACGGGCGCTGCTACGGCAGTTGAAGCGGGTCGCCGCTGCCTGCGCCGAGCACTCCGGCCCCGTCCTGCCCCACATCGGCACGGTCGACGCCGCCCGCGACCTGGACGTGATGCGCGCGGCCCTCGGCGACAAGAAGCTCAACTACCTTGGTTTCTCCTACGGAACGCGGCTCGGCGCGGTGTACGCGGCCCAGTTCCCCAAGAAGGTCGGTCGGTTGGTGCTCGACGGCGTGGACACCCTCACGGAACCTTTGACCGAGCAGGGCAGGGTGGGCGCCGAGGGGCAGCAGACCGCGCTGGAGGACTTCATCGACTGGTGCGCCGACGACGTCGCCTGCCCCTTCGGCCAGGACGCGCGCAAGGCCCGGGAGCAGGTCGTCCGGCTCGTCGGGTCGCTCGACGAGGATCCCGTGCCCACCGACTGGGGCTACGACTTCTCCGGCCAGGACCTCGTCGGCGCCATCGGCCAGGCCCTCTACAGCAGGGAGCTGTGGCCCCTGCTGGAGCGGGCTCTGGCCCAACTCGTCGAGGACGGGGACACCCGCGGCATCGAGGCGTTCTCGTCGGGCGGGACGGCGTTGCCCGCGTCCGTGGCCGCGGACGGTGAACTCGCCGACGAGGACGAGGTGCCGCCGGACAACCTCGCGGCGGCGCTGATGGCCATCAACTGCGCGGACGACCCGGACCGGCCCACCGCCGACGAGATCACCCGCGACCTCGGCCGGCTGCGCTCCGCGTACGAGAAGGCCTCCCCCGTCTTCGGCCGCTACCGCCTCACCGAGGTGCTGACGTGCTACGGCCGCCCCAAGGGCACCGACTTCATCCGTGAGAAGGTCCGGGACATCGACACCCCGAAGATGCTCCTCGTGGGCACCCGGGGCGACCCGGCGACGCCGTACCGCTGGACCGTGGAGACCGCGAAGCGGCTCGGCGACTCGGCGGTCGTGCTCGACAACAAGGGCGACGGCCACACCGGGTACGCCTCGTCGAAGTGTGTCCAGCGCAAGGTCGACGCCTTCCTGCTCTACGGCTCCCTGCCGCCCAGCGGCAGTTCCTGCGGATCGGAGGAGGACACCTCCTGACCGGCCGCGGGTCAGCCCTCCCAGTGGGCGAGGCGCCGCATGGCCGTCGCGGTCTCGTGGAAGCCGTCGTCGCCGAGCACGGACCGCATCTCGGCGTTGAAGCGGTCGATCTCCGGCCGGGCGGCGCGCAGCGCGGCGGCACCGGAGTCCGTCAACTCAAGTACCACGGCGCGGTGTTGCCGGGGGTGCGGCCGCCGCGACAGCAGGCCCGCCGCGGTCAGGCGCGCGACGAGGCCGGTGACGGCGGACTCGCGCAGACCGAGCGTACGGGCGAGCTGCTGCTGGGTGACGCCGGGCTCGTCCTGCACGGCGAAGAGCGCGCCGAGCTGGGCGGTGGTGACGCCCGCGGTCTCCAGGCAGCGCCGGTCCAGGGTGGTGCGCAGCCGGTGGGCGGCCCGCTGGAGGAGGTAGTAGAGGCGCTGATCGGGCTCGGGCATGGGCCGATGTTGACAGAGGGCGCCTCCGCGCGCCACTCTCACTTCACCAGTGAAGTGAGGTGCGGACGTGAGCGCGACGATGGATCTGGAACTCGCCCGGAAGATCCTCGGGGAGCAGCCCTTCAGCAGACTCCTGGGCGCCCGGCTGACGGCGTTCGGGGGCGGCGAGGCCACCCTGGAAGTGGACATCCGCGAGGAGGTGCTCCAGCAGTACGGATACGTCCACGGCGGCGTACTCTCCTACGCGGCCGACAACACCCTGACCTTCGCCGCGGGCAGCGTCGTGGGCAGCGGGGTGATCACGTCCGGTTTCACCATCGACTATCTGCGTCCGGCCACGGGGACGGTCCTGCGTGCGCGGGCCCAGGTGGTGCGCGCCGGCCGCACCCGGGCCGTGTGCCGCTGTGACGTGCTCACGGTCGACGCCGCCGGCACCGAGACACTGTGCGCGGTGGCCCAGGGCGACATCGCCGTGATCGAGCCGCCCGCCTGACCGTCGAACTCCACCGGCCTCCCGCACGCTCGGGCACCTCACGCGATGCCGTCACCGCAACGCGGCCGAGTGCCGCGCCGATGAGCCGGAAGCGAATTACCCCGAATACCCGAGTTTGTTGCCCCTAATGCCCTATCCGCCGATCGGCCCTATCGTGCTGTTATGGAGCACGCACTCAGCCCCACGACCCTCCTCGAGCTGCGGCGCCCGCGCCCCTATCCGGCCGTGTCCGTACTGACGCCGACACATCGCCGGGAGCCCGAGAACGCCCAGGACCCGGTCCGGCTGCGCAATGTCGTGGCCGAGGCCAAGAAACAGCTGGAGGCCGATCCCGCGGTCAGCCGGGAGCGGCGCGCCGATGTCGCGCGGCAGCTCGACCAGGCCCTCGCCGAGGTGGATCTGACGCATGCCGAGGACGGTCTGGTGATCTTCGCCGCTCCGGGCGAGCACCAGGTGTGGTCGCTCGCCCGGTCCGTACCCGAGCGGGTGGTGCTCTCCGACACCTTCCTGACCCGCAATCTCGTCTCCGCACAGGCCGCCGAGCGGCCGTTCTGGGTGCTGTCGGTCTCCGCCGACCACGTCACCCTGTGGAACGGCGGCACGGACCGCGTCACCGAGCACCGCGCCGACGGCTTCCCCCTGACCAGGAGCCGCGAGAACTTCGACGCCGAGCGCCAGGAGCGGATCGGCGACCTGCCGAGCACCTTCCGCGACGAGGGCACCCGGCACTTCCTGCGCGAGGCCGACACCGCGATGGGCAGGCTCCTGCGCGGGAGCCCGCGCCCGCTCTACGTCACCGGCGAGACCGCGGCGCTGGCCGCGCTGGACGAGGTCGGCGGCGCGACCAGGGACGCCGTCCACGTGCCGCGCGGCGGGCTCGCGCACGGCACCCCGGACGCCGTGTGGCAGGCGGTGCGCCCCCTGCACGAGGCCGAGACCCGCAAGGACACCGCCGCCGTGGCCCGCGAGCTGGAGACGGCGCGGGGTCGCCGGGCGTTCGCGGCCGGTGTGGACGAGGTGTGGCAGAACGCCCGCGAGGGCCGCGTCCGGCTCCTCGCCGTCGAGGAGAACTACCGGGTCACCGTTCGCGACGAGGGCGTCGACCACCTGGTCCCCGCCGCGATCGGCGATCTCGACGCCCGCGAGGACATCGTGGACGAGATCGTCGAGCAGTGCCTGGAGACCGGCGCCGACGTCCGTTTCGTCCCGGACGGCGCGCTGGGAGACGCCCGGGGGATCGCGGGGATCCTGCGCTACTGACCGGCGAGCCTCCTCAGACGCTCCCGAACAGCGAGCTCAGACCGCGGTCCACCGCCGCGCCGACATCCTCCTGCCCGGCCGCCACCACCGCGTAGGACCGCAGCAGGAACCGGCGCAGTGCCGAGGTGTCGAACTGGAGCAGGGCCAGCCCGCACGGCGAGTGGAGTTCCACGACCGTACGGGCCTGCCCGCATGGCCACAGATGGACGTCCCCGCTGCCCGCCGGGCCGCACAGTCCCGCCTCCAGCAGCGAACGCGCGAAGGTCCAGGTGACCGTCTCGCCGTCGAGGGAGACGCGGGGCGGGAAGTCGAGATGCACCGCGAACGGGTCCGCGGAGGTGTAGCGGAGCGTTGTGGGGACGGGCAGCTCGTGTTCGTCGGTGGTGATCAGACACCCCTGCGCGGACTGCTCGAGCTCGATGTCCATCGTCGGTTCCCCCCTGCGTGTCGAAGTCCGGCCGTAGAGCCGATGTCTGTACGACCTCGCAGGTGCCGTTTGCAATACGCGGAAGCCTTGATCAATTGGTGTGACGTGCGTCACCCGCAAATGAGGCATTGGACGTTCAGGGTGACGAACTTGCCCGAATCCGCCGCCGTGAACAGGCGAGTTGCCCCCTGTCCGACACCGACACCGGTGACGCCGCGGCATCGACGTCCGGCGCCGTGACCCCGGCCGATGCGGGGCTCGGCAACGGGCCGAACAAGGGGCCGTCGAACACGCGGATGAATGTCTATCCCGAGTCCCGGGAAGCCCCTCAACTCACTTACCCTAACTACGACTTGCCCCACCGGGTGAGGTACACCAATCGCACGGTGAAACCCCTCCGTGAAGACTGTGGCATATGCCAGAAGCACCACCGTATCGTGTGTTGCCGAATCCCTTACAGGGCGTCGCGGGCTGTGCCACAGTCGTAACGGTCCCTCCGTCAGCCTTGGTCCTCCCTCCCCGCATCGGAGCGCGTCATGCCGTCCCATCTCTCTGCGGACCGCCCTTCCGCCCAGCCGCCGGGCCGCGGCTCGGTCGACGCGCTCATATCGCAGACGCGACGGCTCAAGGGCGACGTGGACGCCGTACGGCGGGACGCTCAGGACGAGGTATCGGACCCGCAGGGTCGCTGGCAGCGCGCGCTGTACGACCTGGCACTGCACCAACTCAACGACCTCGACGAGCACTTGGCCCAGCTGCGGGACGGCCCACCCGGACCGGCGCCCGACGACCCGGAACCCCCCGCCCCCGCCGCGCCGACCGCTCCCCGGCACGGCTCGCTGCTCAGCCGGGTCGGCAGCGCGGAGTGGAACCTGCTGACGGACGAGGCCAGTTGGTCCGGAGAGCTCTACCAGATCCTGGGCCGCGCCCCCACCACGCCCCCGCTCACCCTCGACGAGCTGCCGTCCCTGGTGCTCGACGAGGACAGGCCGAAGCTGACGTCGATGGTCACGGACTGCCTCGTCGACGCCAAGCCCATCGACGGGGAGTTCCGCGTGGTGCGCCCGGACGGTGCCGTGCGCACCGTGCACATGATGGGCGAGCCCGTGCTCGACGCCGATGGCAGCACCGCGTCCATGTGGGCCGTGCTGCGCGACGTCAGCGAACTGCGCCGCAGCCAACGGGTGGTGAGCGAGACCCGTGACTCGCTCCAGCACCACCAGCACCGCGCGCAGACCGAGCACCGGCTTGCGGTCGAGTTGCAGGAAGCCGTGCTGCCGCCATGGCACGGCTCCCTGCGGCTCCCGCGCCGCCGCCCCGAGACCCTGGATCTCGCCGCGCGCTGTCTGCCGTCCTCGGCCACCGCCCTGATCGGCGGCGACTGGTACGACGCGCTCGAACTCGCCGACGGCGACATACTGCTCAGCGTCGGCGACCTCACCGGTCACGGCGTCGCCGTCACGTCCGGCATGGCGACGCTGCTGGGTGCCGTGCGCGGTATGGCGATGGCGGGCACCCAGCCGGGCCAACTGCTGTCCTGGCTCAACCAGTTACTCGACGCCACCGTGCAACCCGCGCTCGGCGGCGCGCTCTGCTGCCGCTACCGGCCCGAGACCCGCACCCTCACCTGGGCGCAGGCCGGACACCCCGCCCCGTTGCTGTTCCGCGACGGGACGGGGCGCAGACTGCACGCGCCGGACGGCGTCCTGCTCGGCGCGACCTCGACCGCCACCTACGAGCAGGCCGAAGAGACCCTCGAAGCCGGCGACCTGCTCCTGCTGCACACCGACGGGCTAGTGCCCGGGCATGACAGCAGCGACGCCGTGCACCGTCTCCTCGGCCTGGCCCCGCGCCTCACCGAGGCGCACACCGCACAGGACTGCGTACGGATGGTCGTGGAGGAGTTCGACGAGACCGAGCGCGAGGACGACGCCTGCGTGCTCATCGCCCGGGTGACGAGCTGAGAGTCACGTCAGCGGACACGCGTCTGCTGACACACGTCGACCGAGACTCATGTCAGCCGAGACCGGGGTCGACTGCGAGGCGGGGCGACGGCGCACAAACCCCCTATGCCCGTGCGCTGTTACCGCCCTTCACCGGCCGCGGCAGGGCCAGCTTGATCTCCTCCCTCAGCTCGTGGATCTTCGGGTAGCTGGAGTACTCCGCGGTGAGCCGGTACATCTGGCGCAGCCGGTCCCAGGTGCGGTGCGAGGAGTTGGATCCCATCGACACCAGGGCCAGCCGGGCGTATGTACCGCCCTGTTCCGGGTCGTCCGCGATGAAGCAGGCGGAGGCCATGGACAGGAAGTCGAAGATCTTCGACCGCTGCCGTCCGTCGACCCGCAGGGCCAGGGCCTTCTCCGCGTAGTGCTGGGCGTGCACGGCCGCCGACGGCTCGTGCTCGGCCAGCGTGCGGTAGGCCAGGGCCTGCATACCGTACAGATCCTCCTCCTTGAACGTCTGCATCCAGCTCGGCGGAGGCACGTCGCTCCGGTCGGAGACGAAGAGGTCCTCCGCCTGACCGAGGGTGCGGCGCATCGCCTGCCCCTTGCCCATGGAGGCCTGTGCCCAGGCCTCCACCGTGTAGAGCATCGCCATGGTGCGCGGCAGCACCTCGTCCCCTGAACCGGACTGGGCGAGCTTCATCAGGTCGAGTGCGTCGTCGGGCCGGCCCAGGTGCACCATCTGGCGAGCCGCTCTGGAGAGCGCCTCCCCGGCTCGGGGCCGGTCGCCGCCCTCACGGGCCGCGTGGGCGGCGATGACGAAGTACTTCTGGGCCGTGGGCTCCAGGCCGACGTCGTGTGACATCCAGCCCGCGAGGACGGCGAGGTTGGCGGCGACGCCCCACAGGCGTCGCTGGAGATGGTCGGGGTGTCGGTAGGCGAGCATGCCGCCCACCTCGTTGAGTTGGCCTACGACCGCCTTGCGCTGGAGCCCGCCGCCGCGAGCCGCGTCCCACGCCCGGAACACCTCGACGGAACGCTCCAGTTCCTCGATCTCCTGCGACCCGATGGGGGCGGCCTCATAGCGGTCGAACCCAGCGGGGTCGGCATGCAGGGGATCGTCGAAACGGGGAGCGTCGGCCGTCAGGGCCGGATCGGTGTGGAGCCAGTCGTGCATGGCGCTGCTGAGTGCTGATCCCGCGGCGAGCGCGGCACCCGCGCCCACCAAGCCGCGTCGGTTGAGCATGAGGTCCATTCCCGTGAATTCGGTGAGGACCGCAGCCGTCCGCTCGGGCGCCCACGGCACACCGTCGGGATGTTCCACACTCCCGCCGCCCTGCCGTTTCCCCACGCGCCCGTGCCGGACCAGACCGAGGTCCTCGATGGTCACGACACGGCCGAGACGCTCGGTGAACAGGGCAGCCAACACACGGGGTACCGGGTCACGCGGGATCTCTCCCGTGTCGATCCAGCGCCGGACCCTCGAGGTGTCGGTCGAGAGCTGGGGGTGGCCCATGGCCGCCGCCTGCCGGTTGACCAGCCTCGCGAGTTCACCCTTGGACCAGCCGGCCAGGCCGAACAGGTCCGAAAGTCGGGTGTTGGGTTGTCCGCTCACGTCAAGCCCCCAGGTTCTCGGCTGAGTTGACAGTAGCCCGGGCAGAGTTGCCGGGCGACTATTCGCCAGGGTTCGCCAGGGTGCGCCAGATGGTGTGCCACTGGGCGATGGGTGTCAGGTAGGAACGCGCCACCCCGACTCGGCCGCTGCCATATGACGGGTGCATTCCCCAGGGTGTCCCCCGGGGCGGCCGGGCCGGGTAGCGCACTCGCGCAGACATGCACTGCTGGCACACGAAGGGATCTGTTTCGCCCATGTACACAGCATCGTCCTCCGTGTCCGCCCCACCCCGGTCGTTGCACCCCCGCCCGGCGGGCACCGGCCCCTACCTCGACCCCGCTCGCCCGGCGGCCCCCGTGCTCGGTGCCGGCAGGACGCGGCGCGCTCCGGGGCTCGGCACCCAACCGCTGAGCGGGAGACTCGACTTGTCCGGCCCTCAGGGCGCCCAGCTGCGTACGGCGATCGCGTCGGTGCACCGGATCTGCCCGGAGTTCGCTCCGGTCCAGGTCCTGCGCCGCAGCGGACGCTCCGTCCTCCTGGTGGGGACGACCGGACGCAGCACGGCCGTCGCCAAGTGTTTACTGGACCACTCCCCCATGTGGGCCGAGCGGGTGCGGCACGAGATAGCGGCCTACCGCTCTTTCGTCCGGCACCGCCCGCCCGTGCGGGTGCCCCGGCTGATCGCCGCGGACCCCGACAACTGCACCCTGGTCATCGAGCGGATGCCCGGCCGGGTGGCGGCACTGCACCGGCATCCCGCGGAGGCCCCGCCGCGGGCGGACATCCGGGCGGCGCTGGGCGCGATCTGCCGGCTGAACGCCTGGCGGCCCCCGGCGGGCACCTTCGGCGCCCCGCTGGACTACGCGGACCGGATCTCCCGCTTCCACGAACTGGGGCTGCTCACCGACCGCGACATGGGCGACCTCCAGAAGCTGCTGCACGGCATCGCGGCGACCGCGGGCCGGCACGGCATGGGCCAGTTCTGCCATGGCGACGCGCTGCTCTCGAACATCCTTCTGTCACCGGCCGGTCCAGTGCTGGTGGACTGGGAGCACGCGGGCTGGTATCTGCCGGGCTACGACCTGGCGACCCTGTGGTCGGTGCTCGGGGACGCGCCGGTCGCCCGTCGCCAGATCAGTCAGATCGCCCAGTCGGCGGGCCCCGCCTCGCGCGACGCGTTCCTGGTGAACCTGATGCTCGTCCTGACGCGCGAGATCCGTACCTACGAAACGGCCGTACAGCGTTCGATGCACGACACGACCCCGGCGGCACCGGGAGCGGCCCACCCGGGTGCTGCGCCGTCCGGCGAGGAACAGCGGCTGCTGCTGAGGCGGCTGCACGACGACTGCCAGCTGGCCCGACGGGCCGTACGCGCGGCGGTCGGCACTCGCTGACGGGGACGACGGTCCGCGGTGCGCCCCGCGACACCAGCGCACCGCGGACCGACGTATGTCCACCGGACGGCACGCTCGCAAACGGCCCATTGGTGTAAGCCAGTGACGCCCCGCAGGCCTGGAAGGTGCCGCGGCGAAACTCCCGGGACCGCCGGTTGACAAGGGGATTTGCCTGTTCCTGGGCATGATTGACGGATCGTCGGCAAGCCGGTACCACTGACCCACGCCCGGCACCGCACGGCTCATCGCGCCCGACCGTCCCAGGAGGCTGCTTTGCGAGGATCCGACCCGACCGGCGCCGCCGGCCCCAGACGAACGCGGACCGCCCTCGGCGCGGTCGCCACCGCGGCACTGCTGCTCCCCCTGCTCGGCGCGGCCCCCTCCGGCGCACAGACCTCGACGGACAGCCTCCAGCAGGCCTTCGCCTCGGCCGCCAGCACGTACGAGGTCCCGCAGAGCGTGCTTCTCGGTGTCTCCTATCTCCAGTCCCGCTGGGACGCGCACGCCGGGGCGCCGAGTGTGACCGGCGGCTACGGACCGATGCACCTCACCGACGCCCGCACCGCGCTCGCCCAGGCCCCGCACCACAGCGAGGGCACGGAGGACGCGCGCGGCGACAGCGCCCGGTCGGCCCTGCTCCCCGAGACCGACGTGCCGGCGCCGACGTCGTTCCCGGCCCGCCTGACGACGCTGCCCAGGGCGGCGGAACTGACCGGGCTGAGCGCGGCGCGGCTGCGGACCGACCCCGCGGCGAACATCGCCGGCGGCGCGGCACTCCTCGCCGAGACGCAGCGCGCCCTCGGCGAGCCGCTCAGCGACGACCCCGCCGACTGGTACGCGGCGGTGGCCCGCTTCTCGGGCGCGGACGACACCGCGACGGCGCGGGCGTACGCGAACGACGTGTACGACGTGATCCGCACCGGTGAGGAGCGCACCACGGACACCGGCCAGCTGGTGGCCCTCGCGCCGCGACCGGGGACGGCACCGGACACCGGGCGCCTGGACAGGGCGGGGCTGCGGACGCTCCGCGCCGGGGCCACGGAGTGCCCGAAGTCGGTGTCCTGCGAGTGGATCCCGGCGCCGTACAAGGAGTTCGGCGACAACGACTACGGCAACCACGACCTGGGCGACCGTCCCAAGTCCCAGAGCATCGAGTACATCGTCATCCATGACACCGAGGGCGCCTGGGAGGGCGTGCTGAACCTCGTGCAGGACCCGACGTATGTGTCGTGGCAGTACACGCTGCGCTCCACCGACGGTCACATCGCGCAGCATGTGAAGGCCAAGGACGTGGCCTGGCACGCGGGCAACTGGTACGTGAACGCCAAGTCGATCGGCCTGGAGCACGAGGGCTTCCTGGCGAACCCGGACGCCTGGTACACGGAGGCGATGTACCGCTCCTCGGCCCGGCTGGTGAAGTACCTCGCCAAGAAGTACGACATCCCGTTGGACCGGCAGCACATCCTCGGGCACGACAATGTGCCCGGCCCGACCATGGCGACCATCGGCGGCATGCACACCGACCCCGGCCCGTACTGGGACTGGCGGCACTACTTCGAGCTGCTCGGCCGCCCGTTCAAGGCCACCGGTGGCAAGCAGGCCGAGCTGGTGACCATCCGCCCCGACTACGCGACGAACCGGCCGGAGTACACGGGCTGCGTCACCAAGGGCGTGCCGTGCGCGGCGCACGGTTCGAGCGAGGTGCGGCTGTACTCCGGACCCGGTGAGACCTATCCCCTGATCAAGGACATCGGTCTGGGCACGGTGCCGGGCACCGGGGTGAACGACATCTCCTCACGGGTCTCCACCGGCCAGCAGTACGCGGTCGCCGGCCGCGACGGCGACTGGACCGCGATCTGGTACCTGGGCCAGAAGGCCTGGTTCAAGAACCTGGAGAAGGACCCGACCGCGGTGAGCGCCAAGGGTCTGCTGGTGACGCCCGAGGCCGGCGCGGAGAGCGTCCCGGTGTACGGGCGCGCGTACCCGGAGGCCGCCGCGTACCCGGCGGGGGTGCCCGCGCAGGCGGTGTCGCCGTTGCCGTACAAGCTGCTCAAGGGGCAGAGGTACGTGGCCGGTGCCAAGGTGCCGGGTGAGTACTACTACGCGGTCACCTTCACCACGGACTCGCACCGGGTGGTGGTCGGCAAGGACCTCTACTACGAGATCCAGTTCGGTCACCGGGTGGCGTTCGTTCGGGCGGCCGACGTCGAGGTGCAAGGCACCCGATAGGAGTGGCCCGGCGCGTGGCGGTGTCACGCGCCGGGCTCCGCGGGAGGGCCGCGTGACGGATCAGGCCCGCCGGATGGGCGCGCAGCCCGCGGACCGAGACGCGGCGAGGGTCATGACCGTTCCATCAGCTCTGCTGGAACAGCTCCGCCGGCAGCGGCTTGAGGAGGGCGTAGAGATCGTCGGTGATGGGGCGGTCCCAGGAGGCGATGGTCACCAGGACGTTGTCGCTGCGGTCGAACTGCACGCAGGAGATCCGGCTCTCGGAGAGCTTCAGACGCCGCACGATCAGGAGGTTGTCGCCCTGCATCACCGGCATGTCCTCGGTGCCGACGACGGTCACCTCCTCGTCGTTCTCCAGTGCGATCAGCAGCTGGGCCACCTCGAAGGGGACCTCGCCCTCGGCCAGTTCACGGGCCGGGGAGCCCTCGGGGAGGTTGCCGATGATCATCGCGGGGCCGCGGCCGCCGAAGAGGTCGTAGCGCAGGAAGACACCCTGGCAGGTGCCGTCGGGGGCGGGCAGCAGACCGGCGCCGAGATTGCCGGGCCAGTCGCCCGGGTCCATGGCCAGGACGTCGAAGTCGGGGCCGGCGGGAGTGGCGCTGCGGCGACGGAGAAACGACATGTCGCCCATGGTACGGGGCGCCGGAGGCAGGCGGGCGACTGCGGTGGGTGGGGGTCGGGCGACCGGTTCCCGCACCCCTGGGGCACCTCGCCCGAGGTCGGCCGCAGAGCCGCCGCCGCCCCGGTCCGGCCCGTGCCCGTCTTCCGGTGGACGGCTGAGAGGAGACGTACGACGGCGTCTGCCTGACGGCCTCGCGCGACCCGTTCCGACCCCGGCCGACCCCCGGCCGTCCCCTGCCGAGCGGATCCTCCATGGCTCTGATGGCAGGCGGCGCCCTCACCCGTGGGACGGCTGCGGTGGGACCACCGCGACCGGGCCGGCCGCGTGCAGCAGGACCGCCTGGGTCACCGAGCCCATCATGCGGGTGGGGGCGAGCAGCCGGCGCCGGTGCCGACCGACGACGACCAGTTCGGCGTCCCGGGAGGCGCCGACCAGGTGGCCGGCCGCGTCGCCCGGGGCCACGTTCAGGTCGACCCGCACGTCGGGGTGGTGCTTGCGGTGCGGGGCGAGGAAACCCTCGGCGAGGGTGCGGGTCTCGGTCTCGACCGCGTCCTGGTCGACCATCACCGGGACCGGTTCGCCGGGCATGGCCCAGGTCTGGAGCGGCCACTGGTAGGCGGACACGACCTGAAGGCGGGCGCCTCTCAGGGCGGCCTCGGCGAAGGCGAAGGCGAGCGTGTTCTCGTCGGGGCTGTCGGCCTGGAGGCCCACGACCACCCTGGGCCCTGGCCCGGCGGGCACCGCTGTCCCCACCTCCCGGCCCGGCCGGGGCACCACGACCACCGGGCACTCCGCGTCGCGCGCGGCGGCCATGCCGTTGGAGCCCAGCAGGAGACTGGCGAAGCCGCCGCGACCCCGGGAGCCGAGGACCAACAGCTGGGCGGTGGCGCCCAGTTCGGGCAGCAGGGCGGCCGTCGCGCCCTCCAGGGCGAGGTACTCCAGCACCGGCCGGTCGGCGACGTCCGTCAGCCGGGTGCGGACCTCTTCCAGGACCGCGTCCTTGTTCGCGTCCGGCGGCCCGGCGGCCAGGACGTCGGGCTGGGCCCACGCGGCGTACTGGCGTACATGGACCACCCGCAGCGGTGCCCGGCGGCCGCGGGCGGCGTCCAGGGCCCAGTCCAGGGCGCGCAGACTGTCGTCCGAACCGTCGACCGCAGCGATGACCGGCAGGGTGCTCATGGGTTCCTCGTCTCCGGAGTACGACCTTCCCCCGTGGCCGGCGTCGCCGACGACGGCCACGGAGGACTGCTCAAGGTCGCGTGTCCGGAAAATCCGGTGAGACACCCCCGGATCGGCCCGCACTCGTGCGCGGGTACGGCGTCACACGGGACGGCATGTCACGTGAGGTCGAACTCCCCCTCCCGGGCGCCCGACACGAACGCGCCCCACTCGGCGGGCGTGAAGATCAGGGAAGGGCTCTCCGGGCGGCCGCTGTTGCGCATCGCGATGAAACCCTCGACAAAGGCGATCTGGACATCCCCCAGGCCACGGCTGCTGGAGTGCCAGTCCGCACCGCTGAGGTCCAGCTCGGGCTTGTCCCAGCCCATGAGCGGCTGCTGCTGGATGGTGGTCTCGGCCACGTCCGTGCTCCTCCCGATTGCGTCGTCCGCGGCCAGCCTAGCGATCGCCTCCGGCCGCCGACAGGCCACGTGAGGGGGACCTTTCGGTGACCTGCGGGGAGGTGTTTCACGCATCAGGGAGTTCGGCCCCCACGAGCCACATGGAGAAGAACTGCGAGCCGCCGCCGTAGGCGTGCCCGAGCACCTTGCGGGCCCCGTCCACCTGGTGCTCCCCGGCCTGGCCGCGCACCTGGAGCGCCGCCTCGGCGAAGCGGATCATGCCGGAGGCGCCGATGGGGTTGGTGGACAGCACGCCGCCCGACATGTTGACCGGGAGGTCCCCGTCCAGTTCGGTCACCCCGGACTCGGTGAGTTTCCAGCCCTCGCCCTCGGCGGCGAAGCCGAGGTTCTCCAGCCACATGGGCTCGTACCAGGAGAACGGCACGTACAGCTCCGCGGCGTCGATGTCCCGGCGCGGGTCGGCGATGCCCGCCTGGCGGTACACGTC
The DNA here is from genome assembly GCF_055575395.1 of Streptomyces sp. NPDC034103. Classification (NCBI taxonomy): domain Bacteria; kingdom Bacillati; phylum Actinomycetota; class Actinomycetes; order Kitasatosporales; family Streptomycetaceae; genus Streptomyces; species Streptomyces sp. NPDC034103. The sequence continues at coordinate 381,735 of NZ_JBVISS010000004.1, forward strand.
GGCCGCGCAGTCCTTCCCGGCCTGGGGTGAGACGGCGTCCTTGCCGGCGAAGAGGGTGGGTTCGCTGCGCATGGCGCCGCCGAGCATCCAGGCGGGCGGGCGGGGTGCGCGGGCCGCTCCGGCCCGGTCGGTCAGGACCATGGCACAGGCGCCGTCGGAGGACGGGCAGGTCTCGGAGTAGCGGATCGGGTCCCAGAGCATGGGCGAGGCCTGGACCTTCTCCAGGGTGATGTCGTGCTCGTGGAGGTGGGCGTAGGGGTTCTTCAGCGCGTTGCGCCGGTCCTTGTACGCCACCAGCGAGCCGACCGTGTCCGGGGCGCCGCTGCGGCGCATGTACGCGCGTACGTGCGGTGCGAAGAAGCCGCCCGCCCCGGCGAGGAGCGGCTGTTGGAAGGGGATCGGCAGGGACAGCCCCCACATGGCGTTGGACTCGGACTGCTTCTCGAAGGCCAGGGTGAGGACGGTGGCGTGGACGCGGGCGGCGACGAGTCCGGCCGCGACCAGGGCGGTGGAGCCGCCGACGCTGCCCGCCGTGTGCACGCGCAGCATCGGTTTGCCGACCGCGCCGAGCGCGTCGGCGAGGTACAGCTCGGGCATCATGACGCCCTCGAAGAAGTCGGGCGCCTTGCCGATGACGACGGCGTCCACGTCCGCCCAGGTCAACTCGGCGTCGTCCAGGGCGCGTCGGGCCGCCTCGCGCACCAGCCCCGCGATCGACACGTCCCGGCGGGCCGCGACGTGCTTGGTCTGTCCGACGCCCACGACGGCCACGGGTTCCTTGCTCATCGCGGATCCCCTTCCAGTACGGCGACCAGGTTCTGTTGCAGACAGGGGCCGGAGGTGGCGTGCGCGAGGGCGCGGTCGGAGTCCCCGCGGTGGATGCGCGCGGCGGCCTCGCCGATGCGGATCAGCCCGGCGGTCATCATCGGGTTGGCGGCCAGCGCCCCGCCGGAGGGGTTCACCCGCACCTCGTCGCCGAGCCGCAGCGCCTTGCGCAGCACGACCTCCTGCGAGGTGAACGGCGCGTGCAACTCGGCGGTGTCGACGGGCCGTTCGAAGGCGCCGGCCCGCTCGGCGGCCAGCCGTGCGGAGGGTGAGTCGGAGAGGTCCCGGACCCCGAGGCTGTGCGGCTCGATGCGGTGGTCGATGCCGCGGATCCAGGCGGGGCGGGCGCACAGGTCGCGGGCCCGTTCCCCGGCCGCGAGGAGCACGGCAGCGGCCCCGTCGCCGATCGGCGGGCAGTCCCCGGTGCGCAACGGGCGTACCAGGTACTCCCCGTGCGGGACCGAACCCCTCAGCTGTGCGCGGGGGTTGTCGGCGGCGTCCGCGCGGCTGCGGGCGGCGACGGCGGCCAGGGCGGGTTCGTCGGTCTCGCCCGCGTCGATGAGCGACTGCGCCTGGAGCGCGGCGAGGGCGACCGAGTCGGGCCACAGGGGGGCCAGGTAGTACGGGTCGAGCTGGCGGGTCAGGACGTCACGCAGGGGGCCGGGTGAGGACTTGCCGTAGGAGTAGACGAGCGCGGTGTCCGCGTCGCCGGTGAGCAGTTTGGTCCAGGCCTCGTACAGCGCCCAGGCGCCGTCCATCTCGACGTGCGACTCGGAGATGGGGGGCCAGGCGCCCACCCCGTCGAGGGCGAGGGTGAAGGAGAAGGCGCGTCCGGCGAGGTAGTCGCTGGAGCCGGAGCAGGTGAAGCCGATGTCGGCGGTCTTGAGGCCGGTCTGCTCCAGGACGTCGTGCAGGACCGGCATGAGCAGTTCCACCTCGGACTGCTCCTCGGTGGTGCGCAGGACGTCGGACTGGGCGAAGGCGACGACGGCGATGTCCCTGGTCACAGGAGCTCCTTGTACGTCTCGTAGTCCGCGTCGGGCTCTCCCGTGGGCCGGTAGTGGTCGGGAAAGCGGCCCCCTTCCGTCCACACCGGCTCGACCCTGAGTCCCATCCGCACCTGGTCGTAGGGGATGCCGCCGATGCGTCCGTGCAGGGCGAGGTCGGCGCCGTCGAGGGCGATGTGGGCGTAGACGTAGGGGACTTCGATGTCGAGGTTCTTCGCCTTGATGTTGACGATGCAGAACGTGGTGACCGTCCCGCCGGGTCCCACCTCCACCTGTTCGGAGGTGGCGACGCCGCAGGTGGGGCACGCACCTCTCGGCGGGACGTACACCTTGCGGCAGGAGGGGCAGCGTTCGCCGACGTTGCGGTGTTCGGCGAGGGCGTTGATGTAGGCGGTCTGGGCGCGGCCGGGCGAGTACGTGTAGTCGAGGCGGGCGGCCGCGACGATCCCGGTGACCGGGTCCGCGAACTCACCGCTGTGGCCGGGCGGTTCGGCCGGGTCGCCGTCGTACGGCTCGAAGCAGGCGATGTCGGTGATGGCGCCGGTGCGGTCCTCGGCCCAGCGGACGCGGACGCGCATGCCGGTGCGCACGGCGTCGGGGCCGGGGGCGTCGAGGGCGTGCAGGAGGGCGGTGTCGGCGCCGTCGAGGCGGACCAGGACCCAGGCGAAGGGGGTGTCCAGCGGTTGCGCCCGGCGCGGTTCGTGGTTCCAGGCCCAGGTGGTGACCGTGCCGGTGGGGGCGACCTCGACGAGGTCGCGGAGTTCCTCGGCGGTCTGCGGGTCGTACTCGACGGGCGGCACGAGGGTGCGGCCGTCGGTGGTCCGCACACCGAGGACGACACGCTCGCGCAACCCGGTGAGGAAGGCGCTCTGGACGGGGCCGAGGGAGCGGGTGAAGGGGAACTCCACGACGAGCGGCGCTTTGAGGACTTCGGGCACGGTGACTCCCTCGTCAGGCTCGTTTGTAGACGGGCGGTCGTTTCTCCGTGAAGGCGCGGGCGCCTTCCTTGGCGTCGGCGGTGTCGAAGACCGGCCAGCCGCGCTTGAGTTCGGCCGCGAGTCCTTCGGTCTCGGTCATCTCGGCGGTCTCGTACACCGAGGCCTTCACCGCTTCGACGGCCAACGGGCCGCAGGCGTTGATCTGTTCGGCGATCTCCAGCGCCTTGGTCAGCGCCGTGCCGTCGGGGACGACATGCCCGACCAGGCCGATGTCGGCGGCCTCGCGGGCGGTGTACGGGCGGCCGGTGAGCAGCATCTCCAGGGCATGGGTGCGCGGGATCTGACGGGGGAGGCGGACCGTCGAGCCGCCGATCGGGAACAGGCCGCGCCTGACCTCGAAGAGGCCGAAGGTCGCGGACTCCCCCGCCACCCGGATGTCGGTGCCCTGGAGCATCTCGGTGCCGCCCGCCACGCAGTGGCCCTCGACGGCGGCGATCACCGGTTTGCGGGGGCGGTGGTGGCGCAGCATCGCCTTCCAGTGCAGGTCGGGGTCGGCTTTGAGCCGGTCCCGGTACCGCTCTCCCTCCATGCCGTGGCCGGCCAGGGCCTTGAGGTCCATGCCCGCGCAGAACGAGCCGCCCGCGCCGGTGAACACGATCGAGCGGACCGAGTCGTCGGCGTCGGCCTCGATCCAGCCGTCGTGGAGGCCGACGAGCATCGCCAACGAGAGCGCGTTCTTGGCCTGTGGCCTGTTGAGCGTGAGCACCAGTGTGGCGCCTTCGCGCTGCACGGTGAGGTGTTCCGTCCCACCCATCGCCCATCTCCCCTCGATAAGAACGAGAACAGGTTGCAGGAGCCGCCCGGGCTCTTCAAGGGTTTTCTGACAGACAGTCAGATTTCTTCGCGCGGAGCCTTCACAGTTGGGGCGCCCTTTGCTCTGATGACCGGCAACCGGTGCGGAGCTAAGGCCTGTCTCTCGGATCAGCTCGGCTGCGAGCAACGGTGCGGACCGGCCCACCCGAGCGGAGTCTGGTGCGTGCAGCTGCAAGGCGGAGGAGGGCGGCGACGCGGAGCGTCGGCAACCGACGCCAACGCCGCAGATGCGCGTGCCGGACTCCGCGACGCCGAGATGATCCGAGAGGCAGGCCTAGGGTCAGGAGGAGCGGTGGAGTACAACCTTGCCGACCTGTTCGAGTCCGTCGTCGACGTGGTCCCCGGCCGTGAGGCGCTCGTGTACGTCGACCACCCCGGCACGGGCGCGGAGCACCGTCTGACGTACGCGGAACTGGACGCGGCCGCCAACCGGGTCGCCCACCATCTGATCGACAGCGGCATCCGCCCCGGCGACCATGTCGGGCTGCACCTGTACAACGGCATCGAGTACCTGCAGATCGCGATCGGCTGTCTGAAGGCACGGGCCGTCCCCGTGAACGTCAACTACCGGTACGTCGAGGACGAGTTGGTCTACCTCTACCGCGACGCCGATCTCGTCTGCCTCTTCTTCGACGCGGAGTTCGACGCCCTGGTGTCGGCCGCGCAGCCGTCGACGCGCAAGCTGCGGCATCTGGTGCGGGTGGGCGAGGGCGGGTCCGGTACGGACGCCGTGCCGTTCGCCGACGCCGTGGCCGCGTGCTCCGCCGAGCGCGGGTTCCCGCGCCGCTCGGGCGACGACCAGTTCATCATCTACACCGGCGGCACCACCGGCATGCCCAAGGGGGTGATGTGGCGCCAGGAGGACCTGTTCTTCGCGGGCATGGGCGGCGGCGCGCCGACCGGCGAGCCGGTGAGCAAGCCCGAGGAGCTCGCCGAGCGGGTCGCCGCGAGTGGCGAGGGGATCACGTTCTTCCCGACCGCGCCCCTGATGCACGGCACCTCCACGCTCACCGCGTTCATCGGCTTCTACTTCGGCCAACGGGTCGTGATCCACCGGAAGTTCGTGCCCGAGGAGGTGCTGCGGACGGTGGAGAGGGAGAAGGTCACCAGCATGTCGCTGGTCGGCGACGCGATGCTGCGGCCGCTGATCGACGCCCTCGAAGGACCCATGAAGGGCATCGACACCTCGTCGATGTTCAGCGTGTCCTCGTCCGGCGCGATCATGTCGGACACGGTGCGCCGGCAGTTCCAGGCACTCGTGCCGAACGTGATGCTGCTGAACAACTTCGGCTCCTCCGAGTCCGGCTTCAACGGCACCGCCACGGACGACTCCGGCATCGAGCGCGGCTTCCGTGTCCGGGTCAACACCCGCACCCAGGTGGTCGATCCGGCCACCCACGAGCCGGTCGCGGTGGGCGAGGTGGGCCGGGTCGCCCAGTGCGGCCACGTGCCGCTCGGCTACTACAACGACCCGCGCAAAACCGCCGAGACCTTCTTCGAGAAGGACGGCGAGCGCTGGGTGCTGCTCGGCGACATGGCCACCGTCGACGAGGAGGGCGTCGTCACCGTCCTCGGCCGGGGCTCGCAGTGCATCAACACCGGCGGCGAGAAGGTGTACCCGGAGGAGGTCGAGCAGGCGCTGAAGTCCCACCCGGACGTGTACGACGCGCTCGTCGCCGGCGTGCCGGACGCCAAGTGGGGCCACCATGTCGCGGCGGTCGTACAACTGCGGGAAGGAGCCGCGCGGCCGTCGCTCGACGACATCCAGACGCACTGCCGCACCCATCTGGCGGGCTACAAGATCCCGCGTCAGCTGGTGATCCAGGAGGCCATACGGCGCTCCCCGAGCGGCAAGGCCGACTACCGGTGGGCGCGGGAGGTGGCGGTGCGGGCGGACGCGTGAATTCCGCGTCCGTGGGACTGAACCGAAGGTGACGTGCGAACGTACTGGTGGTGGCAGGCTCGGTCACGGGCCTGTGTTCGCCATGCCATCGCACGACCGCACGGAAGGACCGCCGGGTGTCGCTCTTCACACCTCGCTCTCGTCAGCTGCCGGAGGCCACCGAGGGCGGGGTGGAGACGGACGGCACGCCGGACGAGACGGTCGAGGAGGCCCCCGGGAAGTCCGGCTGGTTCGGCTGGCGGGACCGCTGGCCGCGTACGGCACGCGGCGTGACCATCGGCACGACCGTCCTGGCCGCCGCCCTGGTGCTCGGCGCGTTGCTCATGCCCAACCGTCTGGACCGGATGAACCTCCAGGCGTTCCTCCGCCTCCCCGTGGAGGCGATCCTCCTCGCCGGGCTCCTCCTCGCGCTGCCGAGGCGGCCGCGGCGCGTCACAGCCGTCGTCGCGGGTGTCCTCATCGGTCTGTTCACCCTCGTCAAGTGCCTCGACATGGGCTTCCGCCAGACCCTGGCCCGCCCCTTCGACCTGGTCTTCGACTGGATCCTGCTGGACGACGCGACGGATTTCGTCAGGGAGTCCTTCGGCCGCACGGGACAGGTCCTCGCGGTGACCGGGGCGATCGTGCTGGCCGTCGCCATGCTCGCCACCTGCACGCTCGCGGTGGTACGGCTGACGAACATCCTGGTCAGGCACCGCCCCATGGCCCTGCGCGGCACGCTCGTCCTCGGCCTCGTGTGGATCGTCTGCTTCACCCTGGGCGTGCAGTTCGGCGGGGTGCCGTTCGCCACCAAGGGCAACACCCAGTTTGTCGCCAACCGTGTCCAGCAGGTGCGCGACGGCCTGTTCGACGCCAAGGAGTTCGAGAAGCTCGCCGCCGTCGACGCCTTCGCCACGACCCCGCCCGACCAGTTGCTGACCGGGCTGCGCGGCAAGGACGTCCTGTTCACCTTCATCGAGAGCTACGGCCGGGTCGCGATCGACGACCCGTCGATGGCCCCGGAGATCGACGCGACCCTCCAGGCGGGCGACAGCAGGCTGAAGGCGGCCGGCTTCTCCTCGCGCAGCGCCTGGCTCCGCTCACCCGTGACGGGCGCGGGCAGCTGGCTCGCCCACTCGACGTTCCTGTCCGGACTGTGGGTGAAGAACCAGCAGCGCTACCGGAGTCTGACGACCGGCGACCGCGCGACCCTCACCAGCTACTTCCAGAAGACCGGTGCCTGGCGCACGGTCGGCATCGTGCCGGGGGTGCGCAAGGCCTGGCCGGAGGGCAAGTACTTCGGCCTCGACCACATCTACGACTCCGAGCACCTCGGCTACCACGGCCCCTACTTCAGCTGGACGCCGGTCCCCGACCAGTTCAGCCTGGAGGCCTTCGAGCGCCTGGAGCACGGCAGGAAGAACCGCGACCCGATCATGGCGGAGATCATCCTGGCCTCCAGCCACAACCCCTGGTCGCCCATCGCCCACATGATCGACTGGGACCGGCTCGGGGACGGCTCGGTCTTCGAACAGATCAAGAAGGAGGGCACCGACCCCGGGGAGGTCTGGAAGAGCTCGGCCCGCGTGCGCACCGAGTACCGCAAGGCCGTCCAGTACTCGCTGGACAGCCTCACCGAGTGGGTCGAGCGGTACGGCGGCGACGACACGGTCCTGGTCTTCCTCGGCGACCACCAGCCCGTCCCGACCGTCACCGGCGGCGACACCAACAAGGACGTGCCCATCACCATCGTGGCCCGCGACCCGAAGGTGCTGGACCGGATCGCCGACTGGGGCTGGACCGAGGGGCTCAAGCCCGCCGGGAACGCGCCGGAGTGGGGCATGGACACGTTCCGGGACCGGTTCATGACCGCGTACGCGAAGTGACCTCCCGCCGGGTGAGGAACGGCTCCACGACCGCCAGGAACTCCCCCGGCCGCGTCTCGCGCACCAGGTGCCCGGCGGCAGCGGTCACCAGGACCGGTGGGGCAGCGGGGTGCGCTCCTATTCCGGTGTCGGCAGCGGCTCCCGGAGGAAGGCGGTGATCCGGCGTACGAACCACTCCGGGTCGTCGAGCCACGGGAAGTGCCCGGCGCCGGGCTGTACCGCGAGGTCGGCGTGCGGGAACACCTCCGCGGCGCGGCGGGCCAGTCCGGGCCGGGGGCCGTTGTCGAGGCTGCCGGCGAGGACGAGCACCGGGCTCTCGAGCCGGCCGAGCGCCTCCCGGGTCGCGTCCGGGTCGTAGGCGCCGTCGGAGCCGTACACCCCGGCCGCCTCGTCGTTGAACTCCTCCTCCCCGCGCGCGTCGTGCGCGGCGGCGCTCTCGTCCCAGCGGCCGTAGAAGAAGGGCGCGAAGACGGGGTCGTAGCCGCCGGTCCCGGTGAGCGAGGCCTCGAAGGCGGGGAAGGCCTCCTCGAACCAGGGTTCGTCCTTGCGCAGCGCGGCCGCCGCCAGCCGGTCCGCGTCCGTCACGGGCATGCCCAGTGCCCACGGGATGGCCGTGACCAGCACCAGCCGCCCCACCCGCCGCGGGTACCGGGCCGCGTACAGCATGGCGAGGCTGCCGCCCGCCGAGTGGGCGAGCAGATCCATGCGCTCCAGCCCCAGGTGCGTCCGCAGGGCCTCCACGTCGTCCACGAGCCGGTCGCAGCGGTACGTCGCCGGGTCGGCCGGTGCGGCGGAGTCGCCGGTGCCGCGCAGGTCGAGCAGGGCGAGCCGGCGGTGGGCGCCCAGGCCGCCGAGGTCGCCGAGGTAGGCGGAGGCGCGCATGGGTCCGCCGGGCAGGACGACGAGGGGTTCGCCCTCGCCCCGCAGATGGCAGGCGAGCTGGGTCCCGTCGGGTGCGGTGAAGGTCGGCATGGCACCGATCCTGAAGGTCGACGGCCCGGGGCCGCAACGGAGTTCCCTGTCGGCGCCTGTGCGGGCAGAAAGTCCGGGCCGGCCTCTTGATTGAGGTCGGCAGGGCTGAACTACTGATCCCGAACACGTCGACCGAATGATCGGTCGCCCGTATTGCTGTGGTTGGCGAGGGAGACGTCCCGATGGCGGATGCGACGGAGCTGTTGGACGCGGGAGAGCGGATGGACCCGGAGGCGCTGCGGGCGGCGCAACTGGAGCGGCTGCGCGGGTCGTTGCGGCACGTCTACGACAACGTGCCCTTCTACCGGGAGTCCTTCGACAAGGCGGGGGTCCGCCCCGAGGACTGCCGGTCCCTCGCCGACCTGGCCCGCTTCCCCTTCACCACCAAGGCGGATCTGCGCGAGAACTACCCGTACGGCATGTTCGCCGTGCCGCGCGACCGCGTCCGCCGCATCCACGCCTCCAGCGGCACCACCGGGCGGCCCACGGTCGTCGGCTACACCGACGGCGACCTCTCGCTGTGGTCCGACATGGTGGCCCGTTCGCTGCGGGCCGCCGGCGCCCGTCCCGGCGACATCGTCCATGTGGCCTACGGGTACGGCCTGTTCACCGGCGGCCTGGGCGCCCATTACGGCGCCGAACGGCTCGGCTGTACGGTGATCCCCGCCTCCGGCGGCATGACGGCCCGTCAGGTCCAGCTGATCCAGGACCTCAGGCCCGACGTCATCATGGTGACCCCCTCCTACATGCTGACGCTCCTGGACGAGTTCGAGCGTCAGGGCGTCGATCCGCGCGGCACCTCCCTGCGGGTGGGCGTCTTCGGTGCCGAGCCCTGGACCGAGGAGATGCGCCGGGAGATCGAGGAGCGGTTCGCCATCGACGCGGTCGACATCTACGGGCTGTCCGAGGTGATCGGCCCGGGCGTGGCCCAGGAGTGTGTGGAGACCAAGGACGGCCTGCACATCTGGGAGGACCACTTCTATCCCGAGGTCGTCGACCCGGTCACCGGCGAGGTGCTGCCGGACGGTGAGCGCGGGGAGCTGGTCCTCACCTCGCTCACCAAGGAGGCGATGCCCGTCGTGCGGTACCGGACCCGGGACCTGACGCGGCTGCTGCCGGGCACGGCACGGGTGTTCCGGCGCATGGAGAAGGTCACCGGGCGCAGCGACGACATGGTCATCCTGCGAGGCGTGAACCTCTTCCCCACCCAGATCGAGGAGATCGTGCTGCGCACGCCGGGCGTGGCCCCGCACTTCCAGCTGCGCCTCACCCGCGAGGGCCGCCTCGACGCCCTCACGGTGCGCGCGGAGGCCCGGCCGGGCGCCGGTCCCGAGGACCGGGAGACGGCCGCCCGGTCCATCGCCGCGGCGGTGAAGGACGGCATCGGGGTGTCCGTCGGCGTCGAGATCGTCGAACCCGAGTCGCTGGAACGGTCGGTGGGCAAGATCCGGCGGATCGTGGACCAGCGGCCCCGGTAGACCCGGTCGTCGCGCGGCGGGCGGGGAGGTGACGGCAGGGCCTGGGCGAACCGGTCCCGCACCTTCAGGAGCCGGCGGGTCCGGCCCCGCGGCCCTGCTGGGCGAACCGGTCCCGCAACTCCCGCTTGAGGATCTTCCCGCTCGCGTTGCGCGGCAGCTCGTCCACGAACAGCACCCGCTTGGGCGCCTTGAAGTGGGCGAGCTTCTCGCGTGCGTGGTCGATGAGTTCGGCCTCGCCGACCTCGCCGCGCGGGACGACGACCGCCGTGACCGCCTCGACCCACCGCTCGTCCGGCAGCCCGATCACGGCCACCTCGGCGACGGCCTCGTGGGTGTAGAGCGCGTCCTCGACCTGCCGTGAAGCGACCAGTACGCCACCGGAGTTGATGACGTCCTTGACCCGGTCCACGATCGTGAAGTAGCCGTGGGCGTCACGGACCGCGAGGTCGCCGGAGTGGAACCAGCCGTCGCGGAACGCCTCGGCGGTCTCCTCGGGCTTGTCCCAGTAGCCCTCGCACAACTGCGGGGAGCGGTAGACGATCTCACCCGGCGTCCCGTCGGGCACGTCCTTGCCGTCCTCGTCGACCACGCGGGCGTCGACGAACAGGACGGTCCTGCCGCAGGAGTCCATCCGGCCCTTGTGCTCCCCGGGCGCGAGGACCGTCGCCAACGGACCGATCTCGCTCTGGCCGAAGCAGTTGTAGAAGGCGAGCTTCGGCAGGCGTGCGCGCAGCCGCTCCAGCACGGGTACCGGCATGATCGACGCGCCGTAGTAGGCCTTGCGCAGCCCGTCGAGGTTGCGGGTGGCGAAGTCGGGACGGTTGGCCAGGCCGATCCACACCGTGGGCGGCGCGAAGAGGCTGTCGGCGCGGCCCGCCTCGATCAGGTCGAAGATGCGGTCGCCGTCGGGCGCGTCGAGGATGACGTTCGTCGCGCCGACCGCGAGGTAGGGCAGCAGGAACACATGCAGCTGCGCCGAGTGGTAGAGCGGCAGCGAGTGCACGGGGCGGTCCCCGGCGCTCAGGTCCAGGGCCGTGATCGCGCTCAGGTACTCGTGCACGAGTGCGCGGTGCGTCATCATCGCGCCCTTGGGGAGGGCGGTCGTACCGGAGGTGTAGAGCAGTTGGACGAGGTCCTCGCCCTGGGGCTCGGGACCGTCGTACGCGGGCGCCGCCTCCAGCCGGGCCAGGAGCGAGTCGTCGGCGTCGCGCAGCGGCACCGTGCGCACGCCGGGACCGAGTCGGGCGGCGAGGGCCGGGTCGGCGAGGACCAGGGCACTGCCCGACTGGCCGACGATGTACGCCAGGTCCTCGCCGGTCAGGTTCTGGTTCACCGGCACGTGCACCAGGCCCGCGCGGGCGCAGGCGAGGAAGGCGATGAGGTAGGCGTCCGAGTTGTGGCCGTAGGCGCCGACGCGGTCGCCGGGCGACAGGCCCTCCCCCAGCAGCACGCTCGCCGCACGGGAGACGGCCTCGTCGAGTTCCTCGTACGTCCACGCGCGGTCGCCGTACTCCACCGCCACCCGTGCCGGGGTGCGCCGGGCGCTGCGCCGCAGCACCCCGTCAACCGTGCTGCCGTGTCCGGGCGTCATGACACATGATCCTCGGTCCGTGGCGGCGGGAGGTCAAGCACCGTCCGCCCGGACATACCCGTTGGTACGCTCAACCGCTCCTTCCCCCAATGACGTTGGGAGGCACCATGCGCACACGCCTGAGACGAGCCGTCGTCCTGGCAGTCGCCCTGTTCACCGCCACGTCCGCGCTGCCGGCGGCCATGGCCGAAGGTCAGAGCCGGCACCACCCCTCGCACGACGGCCTGTCCGCCACGATCCGCTACACCGAGTACGGCATTCCGCACATCGTCGCCAGGGACTACGCGGACCTGGGCTTCGGCACCGGGTGGGCGCAGGCCGCCGACCAGGTGTGCACGCTGGCCGACGGTTTCGTGACCGTGCGCGGCGAACGGTCCCGGTACTTCGGGCCCGACGCGGCGCCCGACTTCTCCCTCTCCTCGGCCGCCCGGAACCTCTCCAGCGACCTCTACTTCCGGGGGGTGCGCGCGGCGGGCACCGTCGAGAAGCTGCTCGCCGAACCGGCACCGCGCGGACCGAGCCGCCAGGCGAAGGACCTGATGCGGGGCTACGCGGCCGGCTACAACGCGTGGCTGAGGAAGAACCGCGTCACCGACCCGGCCTGCAAGGGCGCCGCCTGGGTCCGCCCGGTGACGGCCCTGGACGTCGCCGTGCGCGGCTTCGCGTTCTCGGTCCTCGGCGGCCAGGGGCGGGGCGTGGACGGCATCACCGCCGCCCAGCCGCCCACGACGGCCTCGACCGCGGCACCCGACGCCCAGGACACCGCCCGGGCGGCCCAGGAGCTGCTGGCCGCCGACACCGCCGACATGGGGTCCAACGCCGTCGCCTTCAGCGGCGCGACCACCGCGGGCGGCCGCGGGCTGCTGCTGGGCAACCCGCACTACCCCTGGCAGGGCGGCCGCCGCTTCTGGCAGTCGCAGCAGACCATCCCCGGTGAACTCAACGTCTCCGGCGGCTCGTTGCTCGGCTCCGCGACGATCTCCATAGGCCACAACGCGAAGGTGGCCTGGAGCCACACCGTCGCGACCGGCGTCCCCGTCAACCTCCATCAGCTGACCCTCGACCCGGCCGATCCGACCACCTACCTCGTGGACGGCGAGCCGGAGCGGATGACCAGGCGCACCGTCACGGTCCAGGTCAAGGACGGCGCCCCGGTGACACGGACCCAGTGGTGGACCCGCTACGGCCCGGTGATCACCTCCTTCGGCGCCTCCCTGCCGCTGCCCTGGTCGTCCACGACGGCATACGCCCTGAACGACCCCAACGCGGCCAATCTGCGCGCCTCCGACACCGCTCTCGGTTTCAGCAAGGCCCGCAGCACGGCGCAGGTCCTCGGCTCGCTCCGGCGCACCCAGGGTCTGCCATGGGTGAACACGATCGCCGCCGACTCCGGCGGCCACACGCTCTTCAGCCAGTCCCAGGTGCTCCCGCGCATCACCGACGAACTGGCCCAGCGCTGCTCCACGCCCCTGGGCAAGGTCACCTATCCGTCCGCGGGCCTGGCGATCCTGGACGGCGCCCGCGGCGACTGCGCGCTCGGCTCCGACCCCGACGCCGTGCAGCCCGGTGTCCTCGGTCCGGCGAGGATGCCGACTCTCGTGGACGCCCCCTACGCGGAGAACTCCAACGACAGCGCCTGGCTGGCCAACGCCGACCGGCCGCTGACCGGGTACGAGCGCATCTTCGGCACCATCGGCACCCAGCGGTCGCTGCGGACCCGGGGCGCGATCGAGGACGTCTCGGCGATGGCCGAACGCGGGCGGCTGACCGTACGGGATCTCCAGGCGCAGCAGTTCGCCAACCGGGTGCCCGCCGGGGACCTGGCCGCGGCCGACGCGGCGAAGGCGTGTGCGGCACTGCCCGGCGGCACCGCAACGGGCAGTGACGGCAAGGCCGTCGACGTGAGCGAGGCGTGCGGGGTGCTCGCGGCGTGGGACCGTACGGTGAACACCGACAGCCGTGGCGCGCTGCTCTTCGACCGGCTGTGGCGCAAGATCCCGCCGGCCCAGCTGTGGAAGGTGCCGTTCTCCCCCGCGGACCCGGTGCGCACCCCGAACACCCTGAACACGGACACGCCGGCCTTCGCCGCCGCCCTCGCGGGCGCGGTCACCGAGCTGCGGACGGCGGGGATCCCGCTCGACTCCCGGCTGGGGGACCACCAGTTCGTCGTACGCGGCGACCGACGCATCCCGGTCTCGGGCGGCACGGAGTCCCTGGGCATCTGGAACAAGGTCGAGCCGGTGTGGGACCCGGCGCACGGGGGCTACACGGAGGTGACCACCGGCTCCAGCTACATCCAGGCCGTCGGCTGGGACGGCAGCCACTGCCCGGTGGCCCGCACCCTGTTGTCGTACTCCCAGTCCTCGAACCCGAACTCGCCCCACTTCAGCGACCAGACGCGGCTGTACTCCCAGGAGAAGTGGGTGACGGCCCGCTTCTGCGAGAAGGACATCCTGTCGTCGCCTTCACTGAGGGTGGTCCGGGTCCGCTCGTGAGGACGGCTCAGACGGGGCGGGTCCGGCCCTCCCAGTACGGGTCCCGCAGTCGGCGCTTGTAGAGCTTGCCGTTGGGGTCGCGGGGCATCTCGGTGATGAAGTCGACCGTCTTGGGGCACTTGTAGCCGGCGAGCTGCCCGGCACAGTGTCCCAGGATGTCGGCGGCCAGGCCCGGGCCGGGTTCGTGGCCCGGGGCCGGTTCCACCACGGCCTTGACCTCCTCGCCCCAGTCGTCGTGCGGGATGCCGAAGGCGGCGGCGTCGGCGACGGCGGGGTGCTGGAGCAGCACGGACTCGATCTCGGCGGGGTAGATGTTGACCCCGCCCGAGATGATCATGTCGATCTTCCGGTCGCGGAGGAAGAGGTAGCCGTCCTCGTCGAGGACCCCCAGGTCGCCGACGGTGAAGAAGTCACCGATGCGGTTCTTCCGCGTCTTGTCCTCGTCCTTGTGGTACGAGAAGCCGCCCGTGTTCATCTTCATGTAGACGGTGCCCAGTTCGCCGGGCGGCAGCCGGTTGCCGTCGTCGTCGAAGACCGCCAACTCGCTGATGGGCCAGGCCTTCCCGACCGTGCCCGGCTTCTTCAGCCAGTCCTCGGCGGTGGCGAAGGCGCCGCCGCCCTCGCTGGCCGCGTAGTACTCCTCCACGCACGGCCCCCACCAGTCGAGCATCGCCCGCTTCACATGGTCGGGGCAGGGGGCGGCACCATGGATGGCGTGCCGCATCGAGGAGACGTCGTAGCGCGTCCTGATGTCCTCCGGCAGGGCGAGCAGCCGGTGGAACTGGGTCGGGACCATGTGCGTGTGGGTGCACTTCTCCCGGTCGATGAGCCGCAGCATCTCCTCGGGCGTCCACTTGTCCATCAGCACCAGTCGGTGGCCGATGTGCAGGGAGGCGCTCGCGAACTGGAGCACCGCCGTGTGGTAGAGCGGCGAGCAGACGAGGTGAACGTTGTCGTCGTACGGCCTGATGCCGAAGATGCCGAGGAAGCCCCCGAGGTAGGCCTCCTCGGGGAGCTTGCCGGGCAGCGGGCGGCGGATGCCGCGGGGGCGGCCGGTGGTGCCCGAGGTGTAGTTCATGACCCAGCCGAGGGTGCGGTCCTCGGGCGCCGACTCCGGTTGCCCGTCGAGCAGTTCGGCGTACGGCCTAAAGCCCTCGACCCGGCCGACGGCGTACCGGTGGGTGGCCGGGAGGCCGGCCTCGTCGGCGGCCTGGCGGGCGGGGCCGGCGAAGCGTTCGTGGGCGAGGAGGACCTTGGCGCCGGAGTCGGCGACGATCCAGGCGATCTCCGGGCCGACGAAGTGGTGGTTGACCGGCACGAGGTAGAACCCGGCCTGGGTGGCGGCCAGATGGGCGGTGAGGAACTCGACGCCGTTCGGCAGGACGACGGCGAAGGCGTCGCCGCGCTCCATGCCGGCCGCGCGCAGACCGTGGACCAGGCGGTTGGCCGCGGCGTGGAGACGCCCGGCGGTCCACTCCTCGCCGTCGGGGGCGACAAGGACGGTGCGGTCGGGGTCGGCGGTGGCCTGGACCCAGAATCCGGCGGGGGGTGTGCTCGTCACTGGCCGCTCCTTCCGGCGATGCGGTTGACGCAATCGACGGCCCGCTCGAAGCCGCGGGTCAGGTCGTCGAAGACCGCCTGGACACTGCGTTCGCTGTTCATCCGGCCGACGATCTGGCCGACGGGGGTGCCGAGCAGGGGCTGGACCTCGTACTTCTGGATACGGGTGAGGGCGTCGGCGACCAGCAGGCCTTGCAGGGGCATCGGAAGGGTGCCGGGGCCGTTCGGGTCGTCCCAGGCGTCCGTCCACTCGGTCCGCAGCTGGCGTGCGGGTTTCCCGGTCAGGGCGCGGGAGCGGACCGTGTCGCCGGAGCCGGCCTCCAGCAGCTTGCGCGTGACCGCGGGCGAGGACATCTCGGCCTCGGTGCAGGTGAGCCAGAGCGAGCCCAGCCACACCCCCTGGGCGCCGAGCGCCAGTGCGGCCGCGACCTGCCGGCCGCTGCCGATGCCGCCCGCGGCCAGGACCGGCAGCGGGTCCACGGCGTCGACGACCTCGGGGGTGAGCACCATGGAGGCGATCTCGCCGGTGTGGCCGCCGGCCTCGTAACCCTGGGCGACCACGATGTCGATGCCGCCCTGTTGGTGCTTGACGGCGTGCCGGGCGCTGCCCGCGAGCGCGGCGACGAGGACGCCCCGGTCGTGCGCGCGCTCCACGACGTCGGCGGGCGGTGAGCCGAGCGCGTTGGCGAGCAGCTTGATCGGGTAGTCGAAGGCGACGTCGAGCTGGTTGCGGGCGACCTGCTCCATCCACCCGGTGATGCGCCAGCCGGACGCCTCCCCCTCGGCGAGTTCGGGGACGCCGTACTTGGCGAGGGTGTCCCTGACGAACTGCCGGTGCCCCTCGGGGATCATCGCCTCGACGTCCGCCTCGGTGACGCCCTCCACCTTCCTGGCGGGCATGACGACGTCCAGGCCGTACGGTCTGCCCTCGATGTGGGACTCGATCCAGTCGAGGTCGCGTTTGAGCTCGTCGGGGGCGGTGTAACGGACCGCGCCGAGCACGCCGAAGCCGCCGGCCCGGCTGATGGCCGCAGCGACGGCGGGGAACGGCGTGAAGCCGAAGATGGCGTGCTCGACTCCCAGTTTCTTGCTCAGCTCCGTCTGCATGGGCGCAGGATGCCGCAGTCCCCCGGCAGACGGAAGACCTATTCTGATGCTCCGTCAGATCTGGTCGCGGCGTTAGAGTTTCACGATGACCGATGAGGCGCACCACGGACTGACCCGCCGTCAGCTCACCCGAAGAGCCCTCGCACTGGGGGGCGCGCTCGCCATCGCCCCGTTGCCCGCGGGACCCGCCGCGGCGGCAGCCGGCCGCAGCACCCTGCGCCACGGCACCCCGAAGCAGGCCGGCCTGACCGCCACCCACCTGCGCCAACTCGTCACCGACGCCGAGGCGTTCCTCGCCCCCTCCCCCAAGCACCCGTGGTACGCGGGCGCCGTCCTGCTCGCCGGACGCGGCGGCACCGTGGCCCTGCACCGACCGGTAGGCATGGCGGTGCGCTACTCGGCGTACGACGAGAAGACCGACACCGGGGTCGAGTTCCCGCCCGGGGAGCAGATCCCCATGGCCGAGGACACCGTCTTCGACCTGGCCTCGGTCTCCAAGCTGTTCACCTCGATCCTGGCGGTGCAGCAGATCGAGCGGGGCGCGCTGGAGCTGGAGGGCACGGTCGCCTCGTACCTGCCGGAGTTCGGCGCCGCGGGCAAGCAGGACATCACCGTCCGTCAACTCCTCACGCACACCTCGGGGTTCAGGGCCTGGATCCCGCTGTACAACGCGCCGACGTACGAGGAGAAGCTCCAGCTCATCTGGAACGAGGCACCGCTCAACCCACCGGGTACGAAGTACCTCTACTCCGACCTGAACCTGATCTCGCTCCAGCTGGTCCTGGAGAGGATCACCGGGCGCACCCTGGACACGCTCCTGCGCGAGGAGATCACCGAGCCGCTCGGCATGCGGAGCACCCGCTACAACCCGCCCGCCTCCTGGCGGCCGAGGATCGCGGCGACTGAGGACGCGCGCAAGCCCTGGTCAGGCCTCGACCGGGGCCTGGTGTGGGGCGAGGTGCACGACGAGAACGCCTTCAGCCTGGGCGGCGTCGCCGGTCACGCGGGTGTCTTCTCCTCGGCCTGGGACCTGGCGGTGCTCGGCCGGACGCTGCTCAACGGCGGCTCCTACGGCCGGGCCCGCATCCTGCGCCCGCAGTCGGTGGAGCTGATGTTCACGGACTTCAACACCGCCTTCCCGGGCGACGAGCACGGCCTCGGCTTCGAGCTCTACCAGCACTGGTACATGGGCGCGATGGCCACCCCGCGCACCGCCGGGCACACCGGCTTCACCGGCACCTCGCTGGTCCTCGACCCCACGACCGACTCCTTCCTGATCGTGCTGGGCAACTCCGTTCACCCGGTGCGCAGTTGGCGCTCCGGCTCGGCGCCCCGGGTCGCGGCCGCCACCAACCTGGCGCGCGCCGTGCCCGTCCGCCCCCGCTACGGCCGTAGCGCCTGGTTCGCCGGGATGGCGAGCCCCGCCACCGCCACCCTCACCCTCCCCGCCCTCGACACGTCCCACGGTGACGCGCGACTGCGCTGCGCGGTGTGGTGGGACACCGAACCCCAGGCGGACGTCCTGGCGTTGGAGGCCACGACGGACGGCGGCACGACATGGCGGCCGGTGCCGTTCACGACGACCCGCCCCGCCGCCGACCACCCGTCGGGCACGGTCACCGGCTGGTCCGGCCGCGTCTGGCACCGGCTCACCGCCGACCTGCCCGCCCACCGTCACCTCGCCCTGCGCTGGCGGTACACGACCGACCGGCTGTACGTCGGGCGCGGCGCCTACGTCGACGGGTTGCGCGTGCGCGCGGCCGACACGGTCCTCTTCGACGAGGCCCGGCCGAAGGACGCGGGGCGCATCGCGGCGGTGGGATGGGTGCCGGCTGCGGACTGACCTGATACGCCGCCAGTTCGACTCCGCCAGCGCCCAGTTAGCATATGTCGGCATCACATCACCTTCGTGAAGCACCGCGGGAACCACCGCGGGAACCACCGCAGGAGTCACCGTCATCCGCGCGATTCTCCGCGCGTCAACGCCGAACCAGGATGGACATGGCGAACGTCTTCATCAGTCATCGCAAGGCCGATGTGGCCGATGCCAAGCGGCTCGCGGGGGCTGTCTCGGCCGCGGGGCACCAGGTGTGGTTCGACGAGTGGGAGATCGGGATCGGCGACTCCGTGGTGGACCGCATCAACTCCGGGCTCGAGGGCACGTCGTATCTGGTGCTCTGCTATTCCACGGCCGGTGTCATGAGCCCGTGGGTCACCCGGGAATGGATGTCCACCCTCCACCGCCAACTGGAGGGCCACGACGTGCGGATCCTGCCGGTGAAGTTCAGCGGCACGGCCCCGGCGATCCTGGCCGATCTCCGGTACGCGGACCTCTCCCAGGACTGGGACGCGGGATGCGAGCAGCTCCTGAAGGCGATTCGCTGAACACCTCGGGGGGCTCGATGGTCAAGATCCTGATCGCGCATGCCGACGGTGACGAGGCGCTGGCCGCCGAGATCGCCCGACCGCTGGAGGCCGCGGGGTACCGCGTGGTGCATCACGGCAGCCTGTTCGTCGGCGACTCGCTGATGCAGCAGGCCTCCCAGGCGATCGCCGAGGGCAGCCCGGTCGTCCTGTGCGGTTCCGTCCGGGCCATCGGGACCGGTTGGGCCCACTTCCTCGTCAACGCCGCGAGACGGTACGGGCAGGCCCGGATCTTCGCGCTCCAGATGGAGGAGGGGGCCTTTCTCGACTTCCTGACGCTGGACGGCCGTGTCGCCCGGTACTGGCAGGACCCCGCCGGCGCGATCAGCGAACTCATGGCAGCGCTGTCGGAGTACTACCCGACCCCGAGACCGGCCGGCGCCGACCAGCGGCTGGACCTTCTCGAGCAGCGCTACCGCGAACTCGCCCTCGAAACGTGCGACATCGTCGATCTGGCCAACTTCCCCATCGGGGACCGCGAACTCCTCACCAGAAGTCTGCTGCTGCGCAGCCTGTACGTGTCCCTGCGCGTCGCCGTCGACATCCCGCCGGGCATCGACCCGCACGACCTCGACAAGAAGCTCCAGAACCTCGAAGCGCGCCGCAAGGACCAGGACGGCGCCCAGGACGCCGGGTCCCGCTTCTCCGTCGGGGAACGGCTCGCGCACTCCAACCGCCTGGTGGTGCTGGGCGATCCAGGCGCCGGGAAGAGCACCCTGCTGCGCTGGATCGCCACCGCGTATCTGCTGCGCCTGAAGGCGGACCCCGACTGGAGTCAGTTGCCGGACGTCGACACGCTCCCCGACACCGACTGGCTGCCACTCTTCATCCGCTGCCGCGACCTGGACAAAAGGAGGCTCACCGGGTCGTTGGAGGAGATGATCCAACACCACCTGTGCGACACGGAGTTCTCCAGCGACGAGGCCGCCGACCTGACCCCGCTGCTGCTCGGCCGGCTGCGTGAGGGGCGGGTGCTGCTGCTGATCGACGGCCTGGACGAGATCTCGGACCCCGCCCTGCGGGCCCGGTTCTGCCGCAAGGTGGAGAAGATACATGTGGCCTTTCCCAAGGCCCCGATCATCGTGACCTCCCGGATCGTCGGCTACCGGGAGATGAAGCTGCGGATCACCCGGGGGTTCGAGCACGTCACGGTGCAGGATCTGACGCCTGAGGACAAGGACGACTTCGCGCGTCGCTGGTGCGTGGTGACCGAGCCGCCGATCCGCCGCGAGCTCGCCACGGAACAGCTCATCAGCGACATCCACAGCACGGACCGCATCGAGCGCCTGACCGGCAGCCCCATGCTGCTCACCACGATGGCCCTGGTGAAGAAGAAGGTCGGCAAGCTGCCGAGCCGCCGGGCGGACCTGTACCGGGAGGCCGTCGACGTGCTGTTGCACTGGCGCAGCGACGTCGACGAACGGATGGACCCCCGCGAGGCCCTTCCACAGTTGCAGTACCTCGCGTACTACATGTGTGACTCCGGGGAACAGCAGATCCGGCAGGACACGGTCCTCGACATCCTGGAGCGAATGCGCGGGGAGTTCCCTGACATCCACGCGGTCCAGGAGCGCCCCCCGGTGGAGTTCCTCCGCCGGCTGGAACGGCAGACCGGAATCCTCGTCGAGTCCGGTCATGTCCACCATGACGGCCATCTGGTCCCCGTCTACGAGTTCCGGCACCTGACCTTCCAGGAGTATCTGGCGGGGCTGGCGCTGGTCGCCGGACGCTATCCGGGACGTGATCGGCAGATGTCCCTCGCGCGGCAGATCGCCGGACTGGCCGCGGAGACGGCTCCCTTCCTGTCTCCGGGCCGTCAGACCGACGTCGCGGTGACGGAGAAGTGGCGGGAGGCCATCCGGCTGAGCGTGATGACGTGCAACGACGACCACGTCAACGACGTCCTCCGCGCCATCGCCACGCCCCTGGACGGGGAGGACGCCGCCACGACGGCCCGTCCACGTGCCACCCTCGCGTGCGCGTGCCTGGCAGATGAGCCCAATGTCAGCAAGGAGGTCGCGCAGGAGGTCGTCACCCGTTTCGTCGCCGCGCTGACGTCGGAGGACGGAAGCGGTCCCGAGTTCACCGTCGCCGACACCGTGCTGAAAGAGGTGGGGGACTCCCGCTTCGCCGCCCTGCTCAGCCGCACCATCGTCGCCCGGTGGATCCAGGATTTCTCGGAATACCACCGGCTGGCCGGCTCCGCCTCCGTGGTGCTGGGCGAGGCCGCCCCCTCCGAGGAGGAAGCCCTGCGAACGTGGGTCCGCAACCAGGTGGCCCTCCTCAAGGAGCCCGAGGCGGAAGTGGCGACCGAAGCGGCGCTGGCGCTGATGGACATCGCCTACCGACGCACCCTCGTCGTGGTGCCCGGCCTGGTGCCGGGGCTCATCTCCCTGCTCACCCGCGGCCCCTGCGAGGCGACCGCGGCAGCGTGGGCCCTCATGTGGCTCAAGGGCCCCTCGGACAGCTTCTACTGGCGGCCATCCGCCCCCGAGCTGCAGGAGTTGGCCGGGGCCGTACTCGCGACGACCCTGCCCCCCGACGCCGTCACGCATCTGCTGTGGTGCTTCGACGAGATTCCGGCACCGCAGCGCGGGGCCATGGCCGAACGCGTGATGGACGCCTTCGCGTCGGCCATCAGGGGGACGCGGAACCAGATCGCCGATCAGTACCGGACCCTGTTCGGCGGCCTCACGGGCCCCGTCATCTCGGCAACTCGGCATCAGCGGTACGACGTTCGCGTCGACGCGGCACTGCTGCTGAACCGGTTGGACAACTCGTTGGCGTTGCAGCCCCTGCTGGAGACGCTCACCGACGAACACGGTGTGCGTCACAGCGGGGTCGTCGAGGCCCTCGGCACTCTGCGCGATCCCCGCGCGCTGGAACCCCTGCTCGGCATCCTCAGAACGTCCCGCGGCACGGCGGACCGCGTCGTGGCCGAGGCCCTCGGCGACCTCGGCGACCCCCGGGCCCTGCTGCCCCTTCTGGACCTGCTGCTGCTCCCTGACGGAACGCCGGACCAGTCTGTGGTCCAGGCACTGGGAAGCCTTGGCGATCGGGGAGCAGTGGAACCTCTGCTGGGTATCCTCACCCCACAGCGCGGAAAGGTGAACGCCGCGGTCGCTCACGCTCTAGGCAGTCTCGGCGACTCCCGGGCCGTCCAACCCCTGCTCGAAACGCTGCCTCACTGCGACGACGTCGAGAGCGTGGTCACCGCGCTCGGCCGCCTCGGCGACTCCCGGGCCGTGGAGCCCCTCCTGGACGCGCTGACCACCGAGGACATCTGGCGACCCGCCGTCGCGCGAGCCCTCGGCCGCCTCGGCGACTCCCGGGCGGTGGAGCCCGTGCTCGGCCTTCTGCCGACCTCTCATGGAGAACTGCGCCACGCTGTCATCGAGGCCCTCGGCCTCCTCGGCGACGGCAGGGCCGTCGAGCCACTATTGTCCGCGCTCGCGGACTTCGACAACGATCCCGAACCGTACACGGACGCTCACCGTCGGGGCGTTGTCGTAGCCCTGTGCCGCATCGGTGACACTCGGGCGATCAAACCGCTGACAGAGCTGCGGGCGGACAGACACCCGGAACCGAATCCCGCCCTGAGGGCCGCCCTGGCGGCACTCGGGGACACCGTGGCCCGCAGCGAGCTGAACGCAGCCATGGCGGACAGCGACGGCAACGCGAGGCGCAGCGCCTTGTGGTCCCTCGCGACCTTGGACATCGACGACGTCAACCGAGTGCTGCTGTCCAAGGACCTCGACGGCCTCCCCCCCGGAATCGACCCCCAGATGGTGATCGAGGAGGCAACGCTCTGGCAGTACGCCGCCGCCACCCGCCTCCCCGTCCCAGAAGTCCGCTCCCGCTACGAGCAGTTGGCCGACCACTATCCGCTCCGGCTCGCCTGGAGACGCCGATCCGACTGACGGCCGCGCCCCTCACCCCCTGAGCGCCTCCAGCACCACCATCGCCGCGTTGTGCCCCGGCACCCCGCTCACCCCGCCCCCGCGCACCGCGCCCGCACCGCACAGCAGCACGTTCCCGTGCCGCGTCTCCACGCCCCAACGCCCCGTACCCTCCTGCTCGTACGGCCAGGACAGGTCGCGGTGGAAGATGTTGCCGCCGGGCAGCCGCAGGTCCCGCTCCAGGTCGAGCGGCGTCTTGGCCTCGATGCAGGGGCGGCCGTCCGCGTCGACGGCCAGGCAGTCGGTGATCGGCTCGGCGAGGTGCGCGTCGAGCTGGGCGAGGGTGGACTTCAGCAACTCCTCCCGTACGCCATCGTTGTCCGCGTCGAAGAGCCGCGCGGGCGTGTGCAGGCCGAACAGGGTCAGGGTCTGGTAGCCCTGCTCCACCAGCTCCGGACCGAGGATCGTCGGGTCGGTCAGGGAGTGGCAGTAGATCTCGGAGGGCGGGACGGTGGGCAGCGCACCCGCGGCGGCCTCGGCGTGCGCGACGGCGAGCTGCTCGTAGCCCTCGGCGATGTGGAAGGTGCCGGAGAACGCCTCGCGCGGGTCGACGGAGCGGTCGCGCAGCTGCGGCAGCCGCTTGAGCAGCATGTTCACCTTGAGCTGGGCGCCCTCGGCCGGGGTCGGCGGTCCGTCCCCGGTCAGTTCCGCCAGGGTCTGCGGGGAGGCGTTGACCAGGACGTGCCGGGCGGCCACGACACCCTCCTCGCCGGCCGTCCGGAACGCGACCTCGGCCGTACGACCGTCCGTGTCGATCCGCACCACCTCGTGCCCGGTGGCGAGGACGGCACCGGCGTCGCGCGCCGTGGCGGCCAGGGCGTCGGTGAGGGCGCCCATTCCGCCGACCGGGACGTCCCAGTCACCGGTGCCGCCGCCGATCACGTGGTAGAGGAAGCAGCGGTTCTGCTGGAGCGAGGGGTCGTGGGCATCGGCGAAGGTGCCGATGAGCGCGTCGGTGAGGACGACACCACGGACCAGGTCGTCGGCGAAGCGTTCCTCCACGGCCACCCCGATCGGCTCCTCGAAGAGGACCCGCCAGGCCTCCTCGTCGTCCACGAGCCGGCGCAGCGCGTCGCGGGTGGGCAGCGGTTCGGTGAGGGTCGGGAAGACCCGTTCGGCGACGCGGCCGGTCATGCCGTAGAAGCTCCGCCAGGCCGCGTACTCGTGCTCGCCGCCGGTCAGGCGCGCGAAGGCCTCCCGGGTCCGGCGTTCGCCACCGCCCACGAGCAGGCCGGTCGGCTGTCCGTCCCGCTCGACGGGGGTGTACGAGGAGACGGTGCGCTTGCGGACGCGGAAGGCCAGGCCCAGATCCCGGACGATCTTCTTCGGCAGCAGGCTGACCAGGTACGAGTAGCGCGACAGCCGTGCGTCGACGCCGGCGAAGGGCCGGGTGGAGATCGCGGCGCCGCCGGTGTGGTCGAGGCGCTCCAGGACCAGGACGGAGTGTCCGGCCCGGGCCAGGTAGGCGGCGGCGACGAGCCCGTTGTGGCCGCCGCCGACGATCACGGCGTCGTACGTGTGTCCCTCGAGTGCGGGCATGCCTCTTCGTAACACGTGATGATCGCGAGCGGCCAGGGGTGGACGGCGGCGGGGTCGGGACGGGTCAGGGGAGGGCGGCCCAGCGATCTCGGGGTACGGGGTGGGCCTTCCCGGTGACTCGGACGTACCCGCGCCATCTGCCAGTGGCGCACGGTCCGCCGGACCCCGGCGACGCACCGGCCACCGATGTCGGGGCCCTCTCAGCGGCCGCCGGCGCTCTCCGTCCCCGTCAGGGTCCGCCCGCCGCCCGCTGCTGTCGCAGTACCGCCACCCTGCGGTACAGCTCGACCGCCTCGGCGCCGCGGCCGAGCTGTTCCAGGCAGTGGGCCTCGTCGTTGCGGCTGGCGAGGGTGTCGGGGTGGTCGGCGCCGAGGACCCGTTCCCGAGCGGCGGCGACACGGCGGTACTCGGTGAGGGCGTCGGCCCAGCGGCCGAGCCAGCCGAGGCCGACGGCGACCTCACGGCGGCTGACCAGGGTGTCGGGGTGGTCGGGGCCCAGGACGCGCTCGCGGATGGCGCACACGTCGCGGGACTCGGCGAGGGCCTCCTCCCAGCGCCCCAGGCGCCCGAGGTTGACGCCGAGGCCGTGGCGGGCTCGGAGGGTCTCGGGGTGGGCGGGTCCGTGGACGCGGGTGCGGTCGTCGATGAGGTCGCGGTAGAGCCGGAGGGCCTCCCCGCTGCGGCCGAGGCGGCCGAGGCTGATGCCGACCTCGTAGCGGGCGGCGAGGGTGTCGGGGTGGTCGGGGCCGAGCGCCTGGGCGCGGGCCTCGGCGACCTCGTGGTAGGTCCGCAGGGCCTCCTGCCAGCGCCCCAACTGGCCGAGCGCGTAGGCCACTTCGTAGCGGGTGACCAGGGTGTCGGGGTGGCCGGCCCCGAGGACTCGGGCGCGGGCGGCCGCCACCTCGCAGGCCATGCGGTACGAGTCCTCCGGGCGGCCGAGCCGGCTGAGGTTGAAGGCGAGGTTGTGGCGGCAGCGCAGGGTGTCGGGGTGGTCGGGGCCCATGGCGCGCTCACGGGCGGCGAGCACCGACGTGTAGACCTGGTGGGCGTCGAAGTGGCGCCCCAACTGGCCGAGCACGTAGGCCATTTCCTGGCGGGCGGCGAGGGTGTCGGGGTGGTCGGGGCCGAGGGCGAGGCTGCGGGAGCGGGCCACGTGCTTGTACTCGCGCAGGGCGTCGGCGGCTCGGCCGGTACGGCTGAGGGTGAAGGCGACCTCGTAGCGGCTGGCGAGGGTGTCCGGGTGGTCGGGGCCGAGCAGGTGCTCACGCTCCGCGGCGACCGCGCGGTGCACCTCACCGGCCTCCGCCCAGCGGCCGAGGCGGCCCAGGCTGAGCCCGGCGTTGTGCCGCCCGGCCAGGGCGCTGAGCGCCTCCGGGGACGGGGTGCCGCGTTCGTCGGGGAGGGCCACGGCGCCCTGGCGGCCGGTGACGGGGCGGGGGATCCACTCGCCGGTGAGCCCCGCCCCGGCATCCGGCGGTGTGGTGCCGAGGCCTGCTCCGGTGGCCTTGTGGCCGGTGGTCATCCCGCGGGTCCAGGACGGCAGGCGGGCGGCGGGTTCGGCCTTGAGCGTCGGCTGGGGTGTCACGACGGTGGGCACGTACGTCGGTGTCGTACGGCCCAGGCCGATGCGGCGGCCCACCTCGCGGGCGTCGTGGGGGCGTTGCTCGGGCAGCTTGGCCAGCAGGTCCAGGATGATCCTCTCGAGGTAGGCGGGCACCTCCGCGCGGTGGCTGCGCGGCGGACGGGGCGGGGTGTCGCGATGGCCGACGAGGATGGCCCAGGCGTCGTCGAGGTCGAACGGCGGCGCCCCGGTGGCGATCTCGTAGAGCACGCATCCCAGGGAGTACAGGTCGCTGCGCTGGTCCACCTCGGAGCCGCCGATCTGCTCGGGCGACATGTAGTGCGGGGTGCCCATCGCGATGCCGGTGCCGGTCAGCCGGGAGGTGAAGCCGATGTCGTGGCCGAGCCGGGCGATGCCGAAGTCGCAGATCTTCACGGTTCCGTCGGTGAGCCGCATGATGTTCGCGGGCTTCAGGTCGCGGTGCACGATGCCCTGTTGGTGGGTGTAGGCGAGGGCGGCGGCGACCTGGTCGGCGATGTCGACGACGTCCGCGACGGGCAGCGGATGGTGTTGGTTGTCCTCCAGGAGCTGACTGAGGTTGCGGCCCTCCAGCAACTCCATGACCAGGTACAGGATTCCGTCGGACTCCCCGAAGTCGTGGACGACGGTGACCCCGCGGTGCTGGAGGGCGGCGGCCACCCGGGCCTCGCGGCGGAACCGTTCGCGCAGCACCCGGGTGAAGGACTGGTCGTGGGACGGGCTGAGCGGCTTGAGGCACTTCACGGCGACACGGCGGCCCAGCGACTCGTCGCGCGCCCGCCACACCTCGCCCATGCCGCCGCGCCCGATCAGGTCGAGCAGCCGGTAGCGGCCCTGGATCAGCTTGCTCTCCCCCATCTGCTGCGCTCGCCCCCGATGGTCTCGCCCCGCCCCTGGCCCGTCCAGTATGGCGAGCTATCCACCCACTTTGTACGGTGCCGGGCGCGAGCCGGGGCCGAGCCGTGACATGGCCCGGAGGATGTGTTTGGGCGGGAGTTGCCAGCGAAGACGTGCGGGAACGCAGCGCAACAGGGTGCCCGTGGCGCGCAATTGGCGGGTGACGGTGGCGGGTCGCGGGGCCGGCCTGCCGTACAACTCGTGGGCGTACGGCGGCAGGGCGGCGTACGCCAGCTGCGCCACGCGCCGCCACAACACCGCGCGCGCCGGGACGAGCAGAGGGTGCGTCGGCGGGCGGAGCACAAGTCGTCCACCGCGCGCGCCTCGGGTCCTACGGCGAGTTCGGGCCGCACCTTCTCGAAGTAGGCGGCCAGCTCGGCCTGATCGGCCGGTACGGTGTCCGGGTCCAGGCCCACCAGGCGTGCGCTGACCCGGTGTTCGGCTATGTAGCGGTCGGCCAGCGCGTCGGTGAGGCGGAACCCGGAGCGCCGGGTGACGTGCAGATAGGAGTCGATCTCGGCGCAGTGCACCCACAGCAGCAACTCCGGTTCGTCGACGCCGTAGCGCTCCCCCGTGTCCGGGTCGACGGCCGACAGCATGCTGTGGATCTTCCGGACCCGGGCGCCCGCCTTCTCGGCGGCCTCGGTGGTGCCGTAGGAGAGGGTGCCGACGAAGTTCGCGGTCCGCATCAACCGGCCCCAGGCGTCCCTGCGGAAGTCGGAGTTCTGCATGACGCCGCGCACCGCGCGCGGGTGCAGGGCCTGGAGGTAGAGCGCGCGGACACCGGCGACCCACATCATCGGGTCGCCGTGCATCTGCCAGGTCACCGATGTCGGTGTGAACAGTCCGGGGTCACCCATGTCCCGAAGGCTAACGCCGTACCCTCGGCATCCCCAGGCCGATCCACGAGATGATCTCCCGCTGGATCTCGTTGTTGCCGCCGCCGAAGGTGAAGATGACGGCGGAGCGGTAGCCGCGTTCCAGTTCGCCGTGGAGGACGGTGCCCGCCGAACCCTCCTTGAGGGCGCCGGCCGCCGCGACGATCTCCATCAGCCACGCGTAGGCGTCGCGGCGGGCCTCGGAGCCGTAGACCTTGACGGCGGAGGCGTCCTGCGGGGTGAGGGTGCCGTCCTGGACGGCGCTGACCATCTGCCAGTTGAGGAGCTTGAGGGCCTCCAGCCTCGTGTGGGTGCGGGCGAGGAGGCGGCGCACCCAGGGCAGGTCGACGACGCGGCGGCCGTCGGAGAGCTTGGTCTCGATCGCCCAGCGCTGGACGTCGTGCAGGGCGCGGATGGCCATGGTGCCGTGGGCGGCGAGGGTGACGCGCTCGTGGTTCAGCTGGTTGGTGATCAGCCGCCAGCCCTGGTTCTCGGCGCCGACCCGGCGGGTGACGGGGACGCGGACGTTCTCGTAGTAGCTGGCCGTGGTGTCGTGCCCGGCGAGGGTGTGGATGACGGTGCAGGAGTAGCCGGGGTCGGTGGTCGGCACCAGCAGCATGGTGATGCCCTTGTGGGGCGGGGCGTCGGGGTCGGTGCGGGTGGCGAGCCAGACCCAGTCGGCGGTGTCGCCGTTGGTGGTCCAGATCTTCTGCCCGTTGACGACGTAGTCTCCCGCACCGTCGCGCACCGCCCGCGTCCTCAGGGACGCGAGGTCGGTGCCGGCGTCTGGCTCGCTGTAGCCGATGGCGAAGTCGATCTCACCGGAGAGGATCTTCGGCAGGAAGTACGCCTTCTGCTCGTCGGTGCCGAACTGCATGATCGTCGGGCCGACGGTGTTCAGCGCCATCAGCGGCAGCGGGACCCCGGCCTGGGCGGCCTCGTCGAAGAAGATGAACTGTTCGGTGGCGGTCAGGCCGCGTCCGCCGTACTCCTTCGGCCAGCCCACGCCGAGCCAGCCGTCGGCGCCGAGCCGCTGGATGATCTCGCGGTAGAAGCGCTTCTGCTCCCGCCGGTCGCCGTGCCGCGCGAGCGAGTCCTCGGGTACCAGCTCGGCGAAGTAGGCGCGCAGCTCGGTGCGCAGCCTCTGCTGCTCGGGCGTGTATTCGAGATGCACGGCGCCTCCAGGCTCCCCGGGACCGGTCCTGTCGGCGCACACGGTAGAACGTGTTCCAGAAATTGGGAATGGCGAGGACGGGGGCACGCGAAAGAGCCGTCCCGCCGCTGTCGGTGGTCGAGCTCAGCGGCAGGGCAGGACGGTGGAACGGACGTCCGGGACGCCCGCTCGCTCAGCGCAGGGCGCCGGTCAGCGCAGGGTCGCCATGAAGTCCGAGCAGGCCTGCGCGCACTCCCGGCAGGCCTTCGCCGCATCCTCGCCACCGGGGTGGTCGTCGAAGGCGTGCGCGCACTCCAGGCACACCGTCCGGCACCACTCCAACTGGACGCGGATGCCGTGCTCGTCCAGGCCGTTCTGCTCGGACAGCAGGCGGCAGGTCGCGTCGCAGACCTCCGCGCACATGATGCCCTTGCGTCGTACGAGTTCGTCCTGCTCGCTTCCGTCCGGGTCCACGAGGCTCGCGCGCAGCGCACACGTCCGGGCACATTCGGTGCACGCCTGGGCGCACGCGAAGCGGTCCTCCAGGAACCGGAAGAGCTCCTGTTGGGATGCTGTCGTCGTCACATCGCGCGGGTAGCCGCACGGCATCGCGTCAAACACCCGCACGCGAGGGCGTGGCCGGTTTCTTCCGGTTTGGTTCACCCGGGACGTCTGGGGTACTCGCCGGTCATGACTACCGCAGGGATGACAATGGCCGCGGGCGCCACTGGCCTCGGCATGCTGGTGGCGGGACTCGCCGTGGTGTTGGTGCTGCTCGGTGCCTTCTGGCTGGGTTCCCGCCTCCGGCGCCGGGAGTCGCCCCCGCCCACCCCGGAACAACAGCCACGGCTGCCCGAGGGCGGCCCCGTCCGCGAGGTCCAGGAGAACCGGGAACCCAACGAGATGCCCAGAAGCGACCACCGCCTGACCCCGCACGAGATCCCGTCCTCCGGCAACTCGTCCACCCGCACCGGCTCGGACCAGGAACGCCCGCGCTGGAACGAGGGCAGCAGCGGTTCGTTCGGCAGTGGCGGGCCGGGCGGCAGCTGACCCGTCGGCACGCGCACCGAAGGGTGACTCTACGTAACCGCCTCGAACAGTTCAGTTCCCCGCGCGGATCGGGCCGACTCGGCGACGAGTCGGCCCGATCCGCGCGTTGCGGCCGTGGCAGCACCCGGATCACCGGGCCGTACCGGTAGGCCGTCGTGACCTTTGGGTACCGCCCGTTCGATACTGCTGACATCAGTCGGCAGGGGAAGCGGCCACCAGGAGGTACCCATGAGGATGCTCATCAACGTCCCAGAGACCGTCGTCGCGGACGCGTTGCGCGGTCTGGCGGCCGCTCACCCCGAGCTCACCGTGGACGTGGAGAACCGGGTGATCGTACGGCGGGACGCCCCCGTGGCCGGGAAAGTCGCGCTGGTCTCCGGCGGCGGATCGGGTCATGAGCCGCTTCACGGCGGGTTCGTGGGCCCCGGCATGCTGTCGGCGGCGTGCCCGGGCGAGGTGTTCACGTCCCCCGTCCCGGACCAGATGGTGCGGGCGGCGGCCGCCGTGGACAGCGGGGCGGGCGTGCTGTTCATCGTGAAGAACTACACGGGCGACGTGCTCAACTTCGACATGGCCGCCGAACTCGCCGAGGACGAGGGCATCCAGGTCGCGAAGGTGCTCGTCAACGACGACGTGGCGGTCACCGACAGCCTGTACACGGCCGGCCGGCGCGGCACGGGGGCCACCCTGTTCGTGGAGAAGATCGCCGGGGCCGCCGCCGAGGAGGGGCAGCCCCTGGAGCGCGTCGAGTCGATCGCCCGCCAGGTCAACGACTGCTCCCGCAGCTTCGGCGTCGCGCTCAGCGCCTGCACGACCTACGCCAAGGGCAGCCCCACCTTCGACCTGCCGAACGGCGAGCTGGAGCTGGGCATCGGCATCCACGGCGAACCGGGCCGGGAGCGGCGGCCGATGATGACCTCGGGCGAGATCGCCGACTTCGCGGTGAACGCGATCCTGGAGGACATGACCCCGCGCAACCCGGTGCTGCTCCTCGTCAACGGCATGGGCGCGACCCCGCTGCTGGAGCTGTACGGCTTCAACGCCGAGGTGCAGCGGGTTCTCACCGACCGCGGGGTCGCGGTGGCCCGCACACTCGTCGGCAACTACGTCACCTCCCTCGACATGGCGGGCGCCTCGATCACCCTGTGCCAGGTCGACGAGGAGCTGCTGCGGCTGTGGGACGCGCCGGTGCGGACGGCGGGGCTGCGCTGGGGCATGTGAGACAGCGCCAGCGGGCAGTCAACGTACCTACCACGCAAGGAGATCCCGTGCTCGACGCCGACTTCTTCCACCGTTGGATGACGGCGACCGCCGCGTCCGTCGACCGTGCGGCGGAACAGCTCACCGCCCTCGACTCGCCCATCGGTGACGCCGACCACGGCAGCAACCTGCAACGCGGGTTCCGCGCGGTGGCGGCGGTACTGGAGAAGGACGCCCCGGCCACGCCGGGGGCGGTGCTCTCGCTCGCCGGGCGGCAGCTCATCTCCACGGTCGGCGGGGCCTCCGGGCCGCTGTACGGCACGTTGCTGCGGCGTACCGGCAAGGCACTCGGGGACGACGCGGAGGTCAGCGAGGAGCGGTTCGCCGACGCGCTGCGGGCCGGGGTGGAGGCGGTCATGGCGCTGGGAGGTGCGGCGCCCGGCGACAAGACGATGATCGACGCGTTGGTGCCGGCCGTGGACGCGCTCGGCGACGGTTTCGCCGCGGCGCGGGCCGCCGCCGAGGAGGGCGCGCTGGCGACGACACCGCTACAGGCCCGCAAGGGGCGCGCGAGCTACCTCGGCGAGCGCAGCATCGGGCACCAGGATCCCGGGGCCACCTCGGCCTCGCTGCTGATCGCGGCGCTCGTGGAGGCGAGCGGTGAGTGACGGCGCGCTGGTCGGCATCGTGCTGGTCTCGCACAGCGCCGACGTGGCCAGGTCGGTCGCGGAGCTGGCGACGGGGCTGGTGGGCGGCGGCGTGGCGGTCCCCGTGGCCCCGGCCGGCGGCACCGAGGGCGGTGGGCTGGGCACCAGCTCCGAGCTGATCACCGCCGCGGCCGCCTCGGTGGACCGCGGGGCCGGGGTGGCCGTCCTCACCGACCTGGGCAGCGCCGTGCTGACCGTGAAGGCGCTGCTGACGGAGGGCGACGAGCTCCCCGAAGGCACCCGTCTGGTGGACGCCCCGTTCGTGGAGGGCGCGGTCGCGGCGGTCGTCACAGCGGCCACCGGCGCCGACCTCGCGACGGTGGAGGCGGCAGCCGCGGAGGCGTACACCTACCGGAAGATCTGACCCCGAACCAGGCCCGGGGGCCCACCGCGCGGTGAGGGGCGGTGGGCCTCGCCCTCAGGTGAGTCCCCCGGTCCAACGCTCCCCTGCTCGGGGCTAGCGTCCCCGCGCGAACAACCGCGCCAGCCGCTCCCCCGTCGCGACGGCGGCGTCATGGTCCTCGATGGGTTTCACCTGCGAGTCCTTGAAGACGATGTAGGTGACCCCGGAGTCCGTGCCGCCGCCGCGCGGGTCGGGCCGGATGCCGAGCGCCCGGGCACTGGCGTAGGACGCCTCGCCGATGATGTCGCGCGGGCCCACGTCACCCACCACCGCGTACTGCACCCGGTCCTTGTAGACGACCGCCGCGACCGAGCCGCCGCGGATCCCGCTCGCGCGGTAGTCCCAGATCCGGCTCGGGGTGGGCACCACGATGAACGGGAGGCGTTCGGCCTTCAGGTAGCGGCCGTCGGACTGCTGGTAGGCGGTGGCGTCGATGAAGAGCGGGTCGGTACGGCGGTTGCAGCGGCGTCCCGGTCGGCCGTCGCAGTCGATGTCCATGTCCGCCTTCCAGAAGACGGCGTCGCGGGTGCCGCAGACCCGGATGGTCGCGGGCCGGTCGGCATCACTGCGGTAGCGGCCGCGGGAGACGGGGGCGCAGTCACGCACCTTGGCCAGCAGGTCGGCGGCGCGGACGTCGCCCTCGTGGCGCACCACCGTCTCCTGCCGTGCCTGTGGCTCGGCGGCGGGTGTCATCGTCGGGGCGAGCAGGGCGGCACCAGCCGCGGCCAGCGTCAGTGACTGGACACGCACGATAAAGGACCCTCTCCGGGGGGACATTGACGGGCACTCAGCCAAATCTGAGGCCGGACCGGAGATGCGGCCACCGTTAGGGGGCCGTACGGTGCACGCCCCTTGCCGGGGGCCGGGTCCCGAACCGCGGACAGGGGCCGGGCACCTGAGCCTGCGTCGGCTCAGGCCGCCCGGCCGCCCGCGTCCGGCGCGGGAACAGCGACGACAGCGGTCCGCGCCAGCGGCATGAACTCCCGAGCCCTCAAGGGGAGTTCATCCGCGAGGAGCTTCAGCATACGTAACCGTCCCGGCCGCCCACCAACGACGGCCCCCTTGCCCTGTCCCCACCCACGGCGCCATATTGGTCCGGACCAATACCGTCCCGGGGAGGCCGTACCGTGCGCCGTTTCCTCGTGCTCTGCGCGACGATCACGCTGGTCGCGTCCTGCGGCCGGGGCGGCGGCGAGGAGGGCGGCCGGCTCCCCGCGGCGCCCGTGGGCGTCACCGCCGAGGCCGGGAGCGCGACCAGTGTGCACGTCATGTGGAACGCGGTCGGTCAGGGCGTCGAGGCCTACGAGGTATATCGCGGCACCGCGAAGGTGAAGGAGGTACCGGGTTCCGCGCACATGGTGGACGTCACCAGGCTCAGGCCGTCCACCCTGTACGTCTTCACCGTGCGGGCCCGGGACTCCGACGGCCGGCTCGGCCCGAGCAGCGGCGAGGTCCGCGCGACCACCCCGGCGGCCGTCACCGCGGACGGGAGGGCGCCGACGGCACCCGGGCATCCGGAGGGCCGGGCGATCGGCAGCCGGGCCGTCCAGCTGTCGTGGTCCGCGGCCTCGGACGACCGGGACGTGACGTCGTACGACATCCATCAGGGCGAAACGAAGATCCACAGTGTCGGCGGGAACCAGACGGCGGCCGTGGTGACCGGGCTGCGGCCGGGCACCCGGTACTCCTTCACCGTGCGGGCCCGGGACGCGGCCGACAACGTCTCCCCGGCGAGCGCCGCCGTCCGTCTCACCACCGCGCCGGCCGCCGACTCCGGCGGTGGCACCGCCCCCGGCCGCTTCCGCGCGGCGACCCGCCTCGCCGACGACGGGGCGTACTACCTCGACCTCTCCTGGGTGCCGCCGCGCGCGGACGGCGCGGTCACGGAGTACCAGGTCCACCTCGACGGCCGACCGGCCACCTCGCTGGTCTTCGGCGGGAGCCCGCCGAGCGACCGGGCGAGCTACAGCTTCTACGTGGGCCCGGACGCCGGGGTCACGCACCGGGTCCGGATCCGGGCCAGGCTGCCCGACGGGACGTGGGGCGGGTTCTCACCGGAGCGGGCCGTGACCACGGGCGGCTCGGGGCCGTGACGGCACCGCACGCCTGAGCGGGCCGAAGGAGTCCGTCACCCGCACGGGCGCCGTCCGGATGCGCCGCGAGCCGCGAGGACATTGGCTGCCCCTGAGGCGCACGGGTGTTTCCCGACCCTCGGCGGCGCCAGGGATGTACCGCCGACCGTGCCGCCGGAGGGCAGTCCATGCGTACTACTCAGCTTCTCCTCCGCTCCGGCCTGACCGCGGCTGCCGCCGCTGCCCTGGCCGCCGTACCGGCGGTCGCGGCCTCGGGAATCTCCGTGAGCACCACCGGATCCACGGTCTCCGTCACGACCAGCGCCTGCACCCAGGACGCCGGCGGCAACTGGGGCGCCGCCTCGCTCCTGAACAGCGGCCAGGCGAACTTCGCCCAGGGCCGCCAGGTGACGCTGTCCGGGACGAGCGCCCTGCAGTCGGCCGCCTGGTCGAACGTCAGCCCCGGGACCTACACGGTCATCGTCGTGTGCTCGAACAACAACACCGCGGGCACCCAGTCGGTCATCGTCTCGACCGCCTCCACCCCCACGATCTCCGCCACGGCCTCCCCCTCACGGGGCGTCATGGGCGGAGTGGGCGGCGGCATCAAGGACTACGGCCCCGTCACCCTCGGTGTCGGCGCCGCCCTGGTCGGGACCGGCGGTATCGCGGCGGCGTGGTTCCTGCGCCGCCGGTCGAAGCCGCACCGTCTCTAGTGCCGCGGCAGGCAACGTTCGCCCGCGCAAACGTTGCCAGCCGCGGTACTAGTCCCGCCGATCTAGTCCCGCGGGCCGGGGAGGTGCGCGAACTCCTCCAGCGCGTGGCTGAGCCACCGCGTCCAGAAGGTCTCCAGATCGATGCCGGCCCGCAGGACCAGATGCTGCAACCGGTCCTGCGGGCTGTCCTTGCCCGGCGGGAAGTCCCGCCGCTCGATCTCCTGGTACTCCGCCAGCTGACGCCGGTGCAGGTCGAGATGGCGGCGCAGGTCCGCCTCGACGCCCTCGGTGCCCACCACGGCCGCCGCCCGCATCCGCAGCAGCAGGGTGTCGCGGTGCGGTCGCGGGTCCTGGGAGGCGGCGGTCCAGCGGGCCAGTTCGTCCCGGCCCGCCGGAAGCACCTCGTATCGCTTCTTCTGTCCTCGGGCCGGCTGCTCCGAGGGCAGCGCCCTGATGTGCCCCTCGGCCTCCAGCTTGCCCAGCTCCCGATAGATCTGCTGGTGCGTCGCCGACCAGAAGTAGCCGATCGACCTGTCGAAACGCCGGGTCAGCTCAAGGCCCGAGGACGGCTTTTCCACCAGGGCGGTGAGGATCGCGTGCGGGAGTGACATGGGGTCATCCTAGGGACGGCGTGACGGGCCCTCAGAGGGCGGCCGCGACCTCGGTGCCCTGCTTGATGGCACGCTTGGCGTCCAGTTCGGCGGCCACGTCGGCACCGCCGATCAGGTGGGCGCTCACACCGGCGGCGACCAGTTCCTCGTAGAGGTCCCGGCGCGGCTCCTGCCCGGTGCACAGGACGATCGTGTCGACCTCCAGGACCGTGCTCTCCTCGCCGACGGTGACATGCAGCCCGGCGTCGTCGATCCGGTCGTAGCGCACGCCCGGGACCATGCGCACGCCGCGGTGCTTGAGCTCGGTGCGGTGGATCCAGCCGGTGGTCTTGCCGAGCCCCGCGCCGACCTTGCTGGCCTTGCGCTGGAGCAGGTGGACGATGCGCGGCGGGGCGGGGCGCTCGGGGGCGGTGAGGCCACCGGGTCCGGTGTGCTCCATGTCGACGCCCCAGAGGCGGAAGTAGGTGGCCGGGTCCTCGTGCGCCTTGTCGCCGCCGTCGGTGAGGAACTCGGCGACGTCGAAGCCGATGCCGCCCGCGCCGAGCACGGCGACCCGGGCGCCGACGGGCACCTTGTCGCGCAGGACGTCGAGGTAGCCGACCACACTCGGGTGGTCGACGCCGGGGATGTCGGGGGTGCGCGGGGTGACGCCGGTGGCGACGACGACCTCGTCGTAGCCGGCGAGGTCCGCCGCGGCCGCCCAGGTGTTCAGGCGGACGTCCACGCCGTGCCGGTCGAGCTGGTGGCGGAAGTAGCGCAGGGTCTCGTCGAACTCCTGCTTGCCGGGGACCTGGCGGGCCACGTTGAGCTGGCCGCCGATCTCGCTCGCGGCGTCGAAGAGGGTGACGTCGTGGCCGCGCTCGGCCGCCGAGACCGCGCAGGCCATGCCCGCCGGGCCCGCGCCGACGACCGCGACGCGCTTCTTCAGCCGGGTCGGTGACAGCACCAGCTCGGTCTCGTGGCAGGCGCGCGGGTTCACCAGGCAGGAGGTGATCTGGAGGCTGAAGGTGTGGTCGAGGCAGGCCTGGTTGCAGCCGATGCAGGTGTTGATCGCCTCGGGCCTGCCCGCTTCGGCCTTGGCGACGAAGTCGGGGTCGGCGAGCATCGGACGGGCCATCGAGACCATGTCCGCGTACCCGTCGGCGAGCAGTTCCTCGGCCAGTTCGGGGGTGTTGATGCGGTTGGTGGTGACCAGGGGGACGCTCACCTCGCCCATGAGCTTCTTGGTCACCCAGGCGTAGGCGCCGCGCGGCACCGAGGTGGCGATGGTGGGGATGCGGGCCTCGTGCCAGCCGATGCCGGTGTTGATGATGGTCGCGCCCGCCGCCTCGACGGCCTTGGCGAGGGTGACGACCTCGTCGTGGGTGGAGCCGCCGGGGACCAGGTCCAGCATGGACAGCCGGTAGATGATGATGAAGTCCTCGCCGACGGCCTCGCGCACCCGCCGCACGATCTCGACGGGGAACCGCATGCGGTTCTCGTACGAGCCGCCCCAGCGGTCGGTGCGGTGGTTGGTCTGGGTGGCGATGAACTCGTTGATCAGGTAGCCCTCGG
Source organism: Streptomyces sp. NPDC034103 (assembly GCF_055575395.1). Lineage (NCBI taxonomy): Bacteria > Bacillati > Actinomycetota > Actinomycetes > Kitasatosporales > Streptomycetaceae > Streptomyces > Streptomyces sp. NPDC034103. Next base: position 419,112 of record NZ_JBVISS010000004.1, read on the forward strand.
AGCCCATGATCTCCACGCCGTCGTAGCCGGCCTGCCGGGCGAGGCGGGCGGCGCGGGCGTAGTCGTCGATGGTCTGCTCGACCTCGGCGTCGGTGAGCTCGTGCGGCGGGAAGGGGCTGATCGGCGCCTGGATCGGGCTCGGCGCGACGAGGTCCTGGTGGTAGGCGTACCGGCCGAAGTGCAGGATCTGCATCGCGATCCGGCCGCCCTCGCGGTGCACGGCCTCGGTGATCTCCCGGTGCTGCTCGGCCTCCGCGTCGGTGGTGAGCTTCGCGCCGCCCTCGTAGGGGCGCCCGGCGTCGTTGGGGGCGATGCCGCCGGTGACGATCAGGCCCACTCCGCCACGCGCGCGTGCCGCGTAGAACGCCGCCATCCGCTCGAAGCCGCGCTCGGCCTCCTCCAGGCCTACGTGCATGGAGCCCATGAGGACCCGGTTGGGCAGCGTGGTGAAGCCCAGGTCCAGCGGGCTCAGCAGGTGCGGGTAACGGCTCATCGGGCCCCTCCGTGGCGGCGGTGTCTGCCCTCTTGTTGTAGAGGACCACCGAGCCTTTATGCAACTAGTTGCACAAGCGGGGAGGGTGATACGGACCACGTCGGCCTGCGGGGGCGACCGCGGGCCGGGTCGGCGGGAGGCGTCTGACGGGTTCGCCCGGCGGGACGCGCGCTATGACCGAGGGCATCCCGGCGAGGGCCGGCTTCAGCGGGCGGCACGAGGGTCTGGACGCACGGACGGGCGGGCCCGCGTGGCGGGCCCGCCCGTCATCCACGCCGTGCACCGGCGTGCCGTACCGGCCTGCTCGGCTCAGCGGCTCTCGAGGCGTAGGTGGAGTTGCCGCTCCTGGTCCCCGGACGTCGAGGACAGTTCACGCACGGTGAACAGCGAGTCCAGGGTGGCCCGCAGGCGCTCGATGGCCCAGTAGCCGCCCTGCGCGTCGGCCTCCACCGACGACGAGAGCTTCGCGGGCGCCGGGCAGTCGTGCGTGTCGGTGACCTCGAACGTGCCGAGCCACACCATCGGCCGTGACTCGTCCAGTTGCTGGGGCACCTCGTCGGCGCCCCGGTCCGACTCGAAGCACGTGGACAGCGTGTCGAACACGATCCGGGCGTCCTCCTTGTTGCATCCGCTCAGCTCGACGGAGACGGACTCCGCATGCGATCGGTCCATCACGATGGCTCCTCTCATGGCAGTGGCGCGATGTCGCGGGTTCCCCGGGAACCGCGCCACATCCCCAGAAAAGCATCACTGTCCGAACCGGACCAGCGGCGGGCTCGGCACTTCGCGAACCGGTCGGCGGCCTCCCCGGGGCCCCGGGACCGCCCTGCTACCGTCGCCGCACGCGCTCGCGCGTGGTGAGGGATGGTGGAAGAGGGCGCCGGGGGTGCTCCCGCGGCGGTTGAGCGCGGTAGAACAGGGGAGTCGGCACGGGGGACGACGTGCCGTGTGGACGGTCGAAGGCGGTGCGGGCGATGAGTGCAGCCGGGACTCCGGTCGCCGAGGGCGACGGGCCGCTGCGCGGGGCGGTACGGCCCAGCGGACTGCTCGACGTGCTGGGCGTGGCCTCGGTCGTCCTGGACGCCGAGGGGCGGATCGTGCTGTGGTCCCCCCAGGCGGAGGAGCTGTTCGGCTACACCGCGCGGGAGGCGCTCGGGCAGTTCGCGGCCCGGATCATGGTCCACGAGCAGTACCTCGACCTGGTGGTCAAGCTGTTCGCCGACGTCATGGCCACGGGCGAGGGCTGGGCCGGCGCCTTCCCCATCCGCCGCAAGGACGGCGGCACCCGTCTGGTGGAGTTCCGCAACATGCGGCTGCTGGACGACCGCGGGGACGTGTACGCGCTGGGGCTCGCCGCCGACCAGTCCACCGTGCGCAGCCTGGAGCGGGACGTGGCGCTGTCGACGCGGATGATCTCCCAGTCCCCCATCGGGCTCGCCGTCCTGGACACCGACCTGCGCTACGTCTCGGTCAACCCGACGCTCGAACGGCTCAACGGTGTCCCGGCCGAGGACCACATCGGCCGGACGATGCGCGAGGTGCTGCCGGAGATCGACGTGGACGCCGTCGAGACCGCCGCCCGCGGTGTCCTGGAGACCGGCCGTCCGCTCGTCGACCAGCACTCCTTCGGCCGCACCCCGGCCGACCCGAACGAGGAGCACGCCTGGTCGGTCTCGCTGTACCGGCTGGAGGACACGCTCGGCACGGTACTGGGCGTGGCCATGTCGGTCGTGGACATCACCGAGCAGCACCGGGCGGCCGTCGAGGCGGAGTCGGCCCGGCGCCGGCTCGCCGTCGTCGCGGACGCCTCCGCCCGGATCGGCACCACCCTGGACCTGGACCGCACGGCCCGTGAGCTGGCCGACGTGGCCGTGCCGGAGCTCGCGGACATCGCCGCCGTGGATCTGCTGGAGGCGGTGGTGGACGGCAGACGCAGCAGCCTCGGCCCGACCGAGCCCGCCGTGATCCGTGCCCTCGCGGTCCGGGCGCACCACGCCTCGGTGGCACTCGATGCCGCCGACCCGCCCGGGCAGGTCGCCCGGTACGGCCCCGACCGCCTTGTCACCGAGTGCGTGCGCACGGGCCGGCCGGTCCTGGTGGCCGAGGTCCAGGAGTCGGACCTGCCCCGCATCGCCCGCTCTCCGGAGACGGCGGGGCTGCTGGCCCGCGCGGGCGTCCACTCCTATCTCGCCGTCCCGCTGATCGCGCGCGGCGAGGTGCTCGGCGCCCTCGATCTCAAGCGCACCCGCAATCCGCTGCCGTTCAGCGAGGACGATCTGCTGCTGGCCCGGGAGCTGGCGGCCCGCGCGGCCGTGCAGATCGACAACGCCCGCTGGTACCAGAACGCCCGCGACACCGCCCTGACCCTCCAGCGCAGTCTGCTGCCGAGCCACCCGCCGGTGACCGGCGGCCTGGAGGTCGCCTCCCGCTACCAGCCGGCCGGGGCCACCGCCGAGGTCGGGGGCGACTGGTTCGACGTGATCCCCCTCGACGACTGCAAGACGGCGCTCGTCGTCGGCGACGTGATGGGCAGCGGCATCAACGCCGCCGCGACCATGGGCCGGCTGCGCACCGCGACGAACACCCTCGCCTCCCTGAACCTCGAACCGGCCCGCCTCCTGGAGCACCTCGACCGGATCACCCAGGACCTCGACCACTCGATCGCCACCTGCGTCTACGCCGTCCACGACCCGCGTCTGCGCCAGTGCCGGATCGCCAACGCCGGCCATCTGCCCCCCGTACGGCTGCGCGCCGGACGGGCGCCCGAACTCCTCGACCTGCCGACCGGGGCGCCGCTGGGGGTGGGCGGTGTCGCCTTCTCCACCACGACCGTCGACCTGGAACCCGGCGACCGTCTGGTGTTCTACACGGACGGGCTGGTCGAGACCCGCCAACATCCCCTCGACGAACGCCTGGACGCCCTCCTGGACCTCCTCGACGGCCCCGACCGTCCGCTGGAGGAGGTGTGCGACCTGTTGCTGCGCACCCTGCACCAGCCGGACAACTCCGACGACGTGGCCCTGCTCATCGCCCGTGCGCAGCAGCCGGGTTGACGCCCAGCACGACGTTGGCGTACCACTCCTCGGAGACGGCCACGCGAGCCGTCAGTCCGCCGCCGGTGAAGGCCTCCAGGGCCGCCGGAGCCTGCCGTTCGCTCGTCTCGACCAGCAGACAGCCGCCCGGGGCGAGCCACTCGCGGGCCTCGGCGGCGACCCTGCGCAGCACGTCCAGCCCGTCGCCGCCGCCGTCCAGGGCGACCAGCGGCTCGTGCTCGCGGGCCTCCGCGGGCAGGAACGCGACCTCGCCGGAGGGCACGTACGGCACGTTGGCCGCGAGGATGTCGACGCGACCGCGCAGCCGCTCGGGCAGCGCCGCGTAGAGGTCGCCCTCGTGGACGTGACCGCCGAACGGGGCGACGTTGCGGCCCGCGCAGCGCACCGCGGCCGGGTCGACGTCGGCGGCGTGCAGTTCGGCACCCGCGAGCGCGGCGGCCAGGGCGGCGCCCACGGCACCCGAGCCGCAGCACAGGTCCACCACCACGGTGGCGTCCGGGACTTGGGCCAGGGCCTGTTCGACCAGGAACTCGGTACGGCGGCGCGGCACGAAGACCCCGGGTGCCACGGTGATCCGCAGGCCGCGGAACTCGGCCCAGCCGACGACGAGTTCGAGCGGGGCGCCGGTGGCGCGACGGTCCACCATGGCGGCGAGTTCGTCCGGGGTGCGCGCGGCGTCCAGGAGCAACTGGGCCTCGTCCTCGGCGAAAACGCAACCGGCGGCACGCAGCGCGGCGACCACCGAGTCGAAGGAGGAGGCGGAAGAGGAGAGAGAAGTCATGGAAGCCGCAACTCTACCCGTGCGGTCGGACGCCGACCGCGCCCTCCGCCCTTCGTCCCGCGACCCGCAGAATTGGTTGGCATACCCAACCCCCACCTCAAGTTGTACTGTACAACTACACCCGTGGAGGAGGTCCCGTGGACGCAACCGAGGCCGTCGAGAGCATCCAGCGCGAGATGACGGCCTTCGCCCGGCGGGCCCGCGCCTCTGCGGGCCGTATGCACCCCGAGCTGTCGCTGGTCTCCTACACGCTGCTCGGACACCTGGAGGAGCGCGACGGTTGCCGCGCCACCGACCTCGCCGCGCACTACGCCCTGGACAAGTCCACCGTCAGCCGCCAGGTGACCGCGCTGGAGCGCGCCGCGCTCGTCGAGCGGCGGCTGGACCCGCAGGACCACCGGGTCCAGGTGCTGCATCTGACGGAGGCGGGCCGGCGGATCCTCGGACAGGTCACCGAGAGCCGCCGGGCCGCCTTCCAGGAGCGGCTCGCGGACTGGCCCGAGGAGGACCTCGCCCGCTTCGCGGCGTACCTCGTGCGGTACAACGCCTGGTCGGGCCCGCACGAGGACCGAGCGGACTAGGCCGCCGCCGTCTGCCGGTCCCCGACCGCCTCGGGCGCCCGGGCCGCGCCGAAGGCGGTCGTGCGACGCAGCCGGAACCCCAGGGACTCGTACAGCCGGATGGCGCCGGTGTTCCCGGCCCCGGTGTGCAGGAACGGGGTCTCGCCGCGCTCCCTGATCCCGTGCGCGACGGCGAGGATCAGCCGTGTCCCGAGGCCCTGCCCCCGGAAGGCAGGGTCGGTGCAGACCGCGCTGATCTCCGTCCACCCCGGCGGACGGAGCCGCTCCCCCGCCATCGCGACCAGGGCCCCCGCCCTGCGGATGCCCAGGTACGTGCCCATCTCGACGGTGCGCGGCAGGAACGGGCCCGGGCGGGTGCGGGCGACCAGGTCCAGCATCTCGGGCACGTCAGCGGGGCCGAGACGGACCGCTTCCGGTTCGGGTGCGGCCGGCACCCCGTCGTCGACGAGCTGGACGCCGTCCATCTGGAACGTGACCTCCCAGCCGTCGGGCACCTCCCCGCGGTATCCCAGCAGCGGGACCTCCCCGCCCGGCCCGGCGAGGGCCGCGAGATCCGCCCAGTCATCGGCGTCCGGCTCGGCCGGCATCGCAAGCCAGGGCGAGACGTCGACGGGGTAGCGCACGATACGGCCGCGCCACTCGGCGAAGTGGGCGTGCGGCCCGGTCAGCGAGGCGAGGGCGGGACGGTCGAGGACGTGGGGGGCGTCGGCCGGGGATGTGGCGGCACGAGGGGCCTCGACCGCGGGTGCGGGGACCTGGGCGCCGTCGGCCTGCCGCCTGTCACCGTGGGGGGCGTGGGCGCGCTGTCGTGTGTCGGCCTGCGGTGATGCGGCGTGGGCCGCGTCCGCGCTCATGCGGCAACCCCGGTCCCGGGCACGGGCGCCGCGCCGGCGAGGGACGGGGCTGCGGCGAGGGGCAGGGCTCCGGCGGGCTGACGGGCGATCCGGGCCCTGGACAGCGGCGCGGGGTCGGCGCACCCGACGACCGGGGGGCCGCAGACCTCGATGAGCACCTTCGTCTCCGGACCGCCGTACCGCGTGAACACGTACGCCTTGGGCATCGCTCTCCCACTCTCCTTCGCTCGCGCCGGGCATCAGGCGGCAAGGAAGAGCGGCGGGCTGCTATTCCCGGGGCGGCGGAGAGTTCACACGGCGGCAATGATCGCCGTCTGACCAGGGACAAAGCACCCGGGACGACAGCGTACGGTTGATCCATGAACGTCACCCGAGGCTTCACCGGACGCCCCCGCGTCCACAACACCGGGCTGCCACCCGGCCAGTACGACGCGGGCGACGACTGGCCCGTGCTGTCCGCGGAGGTCACGCCGGAGCTGTCGCCGGCCGACTGGACCTTCCGTGTCGACGGGCTGGTCGAGACACCGCGCACCTGGGACTGGGACGAGGCGCACGCGCTGCCGGGTTCGGTGTACGAGGGTGACATCCACTGTGTGACGAGCTGGTCGAAGTTCGGGGTGCGGTTCGGGGGCGTGTCCCTGGACGCGTTCCTGGATGTGGTCCGGCCCCATGGGTCCGCCACCCATGTCGTCGCCTACTCCCACACCGGGTACACCACGAACCTGCCGCTGTCCGACGTGACCGGTGGCCGGGCGTGGATCGCGTGGGAGTTCGACGGCAAGCCGCTGGCACCGGAGCACGGGGGCCCGGCGCGACTGCTGGTGCCGCATCTGTACTTCTGGAAGAGCGCCAAGTGGGTCGCGGGCCTCAGGCTCCTCGATCATGACGAGCCCGGGTTCTGGGAGCAGAACGGCTATCACGCGCGGGGCAACCCGTGGGAGGAGCAGCGGTACTCCGGTGACTGAGCAAGCGACACAGGGATCACCTTCGTCCATGCAGGGATCGCCCTCGTCCACGCAGGCCTCCCCCGCCTTCACTCCCCCGACGCGGTTCGCCGTGCCAGGGCGGATCGCCGTGAGTCAACGCGCCGCCTCCGTGTGGCAGACCGCGACGCTCACCGAGATCCGCCGCGAGACCCCGTACGCGTCCACCTTCCGCTTCGCGGTGCCCGAGTGGACGGGGCATCTGCCCGGGCAGCATCTGATGCTGCGGCTGATCGCGGAGGACGGATATGTGGCGCAGCGCCACTACTCGATCGCCTCCGCGCCGGACGACCCGGGGCACATCGAGCTGACCCTGGACCATGTCGAGGGCGGCGAGGTGTCGGGCTGGTTCCACACGGTGGCCGAGCCCGGTGACCGCGTCGAGGTGCGCGGCCCGCTCAGCGGCTTCTTCGCCTGGCCCGGCGACCGGCCGGCCCTGCTGATCGGCGCCGGCTCCGGTGTCGTCCCGCTGATGTCGATGGTCCGGCACCATCGGGCGCGGGGCCTGTCCGTGCCCCTGCGGCTGCTGGTCTCCGCACGCGGCCCCGAGGAACTCATCTACGCGGACGAGTTCGGTGCCGAGACGACACCGGTCTTCACACGGACCGCGCCGGAGGGTGTGGCGGTGGGCCGTATGGCCGCCGCACATGTGGCGCCGCTCCTGGCCGAGCAGCCGCCTGGTGGGTGGGAGGCCTATGTGTGCGGGTCCAACGCCTTCGCGGAGCACGCCTCACGACTGCTGGTCGAGGCGGGCCAGCCGGTGGACCGGATCCGGATCGAGCGGTTCGGCTGAGGGACGGGATCGTCGGCACCCGCCCGGGGTCGCCATATGGCCCGATTCCATAGGGGCCGCGGTGAACGATGTCCGGCGGACGGGGTACCAGATCCTTGGGGGCACTCGCATCCGTGCTGGTGCTGAGGGAGACGGACCGGCCCCCGATACGGCCCGTCCTGTCCTTCGGCCCCGGAGACGGCGAGGAGGTCGACATGCGGACCCGGACCCGGATGCTCGGCTGGCGGTGGCGGTGGCGGTGGAACCCGTTGCGCCGGCGGTCGGACGTCATCGAGGCATGGACGGCGTTGGCGGTGGCCGTGCTGCTGCTCGTGGGCGCCCCGATCGCCGGGGTGGTCGCGGGCGGGTGGGCCCATTCCGAGGCGCTGGCGACCGCGACGGCCCAGCGCGCCGAACGGCACAGCGTGCGGGCCGAGGTGGTCGGCGGGGGCTCCGACTCGCTGCCGACGACACAGAACACCCGCCGGCACACGTACCGCACGACGGTGCGCTGGACGGAACCGGGCGAGGGCGTGCGGACCGCCACGGCGAGCGTCCCCGGCGGCACGCGCAAGGGCGAGGACGTCGAGGTGTGGTTCGACTCCCGGGGCCGCAACGTCTCGGCTCCGCCGAACGGCTACGCCGTGTGGCAGTACACCGTCACCACGGGAGCCTGCGCCACGGTCGGCGCGGCCGCCCTGGTCCTCCTCGGCCACACCGTCGTACGCCGCGTGGCCACCCGCCGCCGGCTCGCGGAGTGGGGCGAGGAATGGGCCCGCACCGAACCCCAGTGGTCCCGCCGCCACTGGGCGTGAGCCTCGCGCGACGGTCACGGCTCCAGATGCAGTTCGGGGGCCGACCTCGCGCAGACCCTGAGAAGCGCGGCTGACCGAAAGCCGACCCCTGTCGGTGACCCGACCATTGGCGACGGTCACCCGCCCACGGTGGATCTTCCGAACCCGTCCACAACCAGCAGTTCAGCCTGCTTGACCAGCAACTCCCCGGTCGGCGTCAAGGTGCCGTCGTCAGCAGGCAGCTGGGCAAAGTCCTGGCGAGTCGTCCGATGACACGCGTACGGTGTGATCATCCGCAGTGTCTCTCTTTGAAGGCGGTCCTACATGGCCCTGTTCGACCTCCCCCTGGACGAGCTCCACGAGTACCGCAGCGCTTCCGTGGAGCCCGAGGACTTCGACGCGTTCTGGAACAAGACCCTTCAGGAGGCCCGTGAGCACGACCTGGACGCCCGGTTCGAACCGGTCGACACGGGACTGACGACGGTCGAGGTGTACGACGTGACGTTCGCGGGGTTCGGCGGGCACCCGGTGAAGGGCTGGCTGACGCTGCCCGCCGGGGCCACGGAACCGGTGCCGCTGGTCGTGGAGTTCCTCGGGTACGGCGGCGGGCGCGGGCTGCCGCACGAGCACCTGTTGTGGGCGTCGTCGGGTCGGGCGCACTTCTTGATGGACACGCGCGGCCAGGGCAGCGCGTGGGGCGGTGGCGGCGGTACGGGGGACCCGGTGGGCGGCGGGCCCGCCTTCCCCGGTTTCATGACCCGCGGCATCGACGCCCCCGAGAACTACTACTACCGGCGGGTGTTCACGGACGCGGTGCGTGCCGTCGAGGCGGCCCGCTCGCACCCGGCGACCGACGCCTCGCGCACGGTCGCGCTCGGTACGAGCCAGGGCGGCGGCATCACGATAGCCGTGGGCGGTCTGGTCCCCGACCTCGTCGCCATCGCCCCCGACGTGCCGTTCCTGTGTGACTACCCCCGCGCGGCGAAGATGACGGACCGTCACCCGTACCGTGAGATCGGCCTGTTCCTCAAGACCCACCGTGGCCGTACCGAGGACGCCCTGCGCACCCTGTCGTACTTCGACGGCGTCCACTTCGCCGCCCGCGGCCGCGCCCCGGCCCTCTTCTCGACGGCCCTGGAGGACCAGACCTGCCCGCCCTCGACGGTCTTCGCCGCCTTCAACGCCTGGGCCCACGACGACAAGGAGATCGAGGTCTACGACTTCAACGACCATGAGGGCGGCGGCCCTTACCAGGAGGCCGTGAAGCTGAGCTGGCTGCGCTCCCGCCTCTGAGCGTCCGCCATGACGTCCGGGCGGGCGGCGACCGTCAGGGGTACGCCTACTCCACGTGACTGCCGCCCCGCCCGGGCAGGACGATCACCCAGGGACGGCTGACGGATTCCCCCCTCGTCGGCACCCCGCCCCACGCCTTCCCCCCGGTCCGACCAGTCGGTATGTTCATCTGGCCCTGGTCGCAGTGTCGTGGCCGGGGGTTTCGGCGTACGACGGAGGCGGTCCATGTCCGAGCACGAAGCCCGGGTCGAGGGGCACTGCGACGAGCGGTTCGCCGCGGTGCGTGGGGCGTTCGAGGAGAACTTCGCAGAACGCGGCGAGCTGGGGGCCGCGGTCACCGTCATAGTGGGCGGGCGGACCGTGGTGGACCTGTGGGGCGGGTGGGCGGACGCGGCACGCACGCGTGCGTGGGAGCGGGACACGCTGGTCAACGTGTGGTCGACCTCGAAGGGGCCTGTGGCCCTGTGCGCGCACCTCCTCGCCGACCGGGGCCTGCTGGACCTCGACGCCCCGGTGGCCACGTACTGGCCCGAGTTCGCCGCGGCGGGCAAGGAGAAGGTCCTCGTCCGGCACCTGCTGTCGCATCGGGCGGGACTGTCCGGGCTGCGGGAACCGCATTCGCTGGAGCAGCTCTACGACTGGGAGCTGACGGTGAACCGGCTCGCGGCGATGGAGCCCTGGTGGGAGCCCGGTTCACGGTCCGGGTATCACGCGCTGACCTACGGGTTCCTGGTCGGCGAGGTCGTGCGGCGGGTGTCGGGGCTGCTGCCGGGGGCGTTCCTGGAGCGGGAGGTGACCGGGCCGCTCGGCATCGACTTCACGATCGGGATGCCGGAGAAGGCGTACGGGCGCGCGGCGGAGCTGGTCCGTCCGAGAACCGCCGCCGACAGCGAACAGGCCGCGGTCTTCAGCCAGTTGGCCCCCCTTGCGCGGGCCGCCCTCGCCAACCCGCCGGCCGGCGCCACCGAGGCGAACACCCCGGGGTGGCGGGCCGCCGAGATCCCCGCCGCGAACGGGCACGGGACCGCGCGGGCGGTGGCCGGGCTGTACGGCGTTCTCGCGGGGCGCGGGACCTACGACGGCCACCGGATTCTGTCGACCGCGGCGGCCGAGCGGGTGCGCGAGGGACAGGGTGCGTGCCGGGATCTGGTGCTGGGCGCCGGTTTCGCGAGCGAGACCGAGCTGGGACTGGGGCTGTGGCTGAGCGGGGCGAACGGGTCGTACGGGCCGAATCCGCGGGCTTACGGGCACGACGGCTTCGGCGGTTCGTGCGGGCTGGCGGACCCTGAGGCGGGGGTGTCGCTCGGTTACGTCATGAACCGCATGGGGCCTCATATCGCCGACGATCCGCGGAAGATGGCGCTGGTCGACGCCGTCTACCGCGCGCTGTGAGGGGTGGGGCGGTTTCGGCCGATCCCGCGGACCGCCCTTCCCTTGTGGTTTAGACCAATGGTAGATCTGGTGGCGCACTGAGCCCGTTCGGCTACGGCACGTCACCGACAGGAGGCGCGGCATGGCCCGCACCACCCCGCCCGAGGACCAACCCCTGTACTGGAGGATCGCCACGGAGTTGCTCGGCGAACTGCGCGACGGCACCATCCCGCCCGGTGAACGGCTGCCGGGTGAGCGGAAGTTGGCCGCGCACTTCGGGGTCAGCCGGGAGACCGTCCGCCAGGCGCTCCACGTGCTGCGGCACGGCGGCCTGGTCACCACCGACCGGCGGGGCAGCCACGCCGCCCTTCCCGCCACGCCGGTCGAGGCCCCGTCCGCCCTCGCCTTCCCGGTGGGCTCGGACACCGCGGGTCCGGGGGCGGCCGACCGGGCGACCGTCACCTGGGAGACTCCCCCGCCGGACCACGCCGAGGCTCTCGGGCTCGCCCCGCACCGGCCGACCCTGGTGCACCGCTACCAGTCGGGCCGCCGGACGGCGGTCACGTCCTTCTCCGCGGTGGCGCTCGCCGAGGTCGCGGAGTTGGCCAGGTACCGGGGGCGGGCCGACGGCAGCGCGTCGGCGCAGCTGGGGCGGGCCTACGACTGGATGCGCAAGGCGGGGCTGACGCTGCACCACCGCGACTCCATCACCCCGCTCGCCGACACGCCCTCGGTCCGGGTCACCCGGCGGGTGCACGACCAGTACGCCCGGCCGCTGGAGATCACCGATCTCGTGCTGGACGCCCAGCAGGAGGCGCTGGTCTACGAGTTCACGGTGCCTGCGGACGAAGGCACAGCCGCCCGACGAGACGCGTCGGGGTCGGACCCCGGGTGACCAGGTCCGTCAACTTCCGTACGAGCCACCTCCCGTGAGCGGTCGGGGCGCGCCGTCCGTCACCGGCGCCCACCCGGCAACCCCGCCACCACCATGCGGACGCGCGGGCTGCCGTCGCTCCGGTTCCCGAACCCGGGCAGCGCGACGAGTTCCACCTCGAACCCGGCACGCTCCAGCTCCCGGCGCACGTCACCGAGCCGGAACGCCCGGTAGTACATGACGAACGGCGGTCGCCACACGGCGTTGCGCACCCGCATCACCGCGTCGAAGCCCAGCAGCATCCAGTACCCGAGCGACCCCGGCCGGGGTGGCGCGACGACAGGGAAGGCGAAGCGTCCCCCCGGTCGCAGCACCGAGCGCACCTGGCCGAACAGTCCGGGCAGTTCGGCGGGGAGGAAGTGCCCGAAGGCCCCGAAGCTGACGACGAGATCGAAGGCGGGCCCGAAGGGAAGCGCACGGGCGTCCGCGCGCACCCAGTCGAGCCGCGGCCCGGTCGCCGGCACGCGTTCTCGGGCCACGTCGAGCATCCCGGCGCTGAAGTCGACCCCGACCACGCGCTCCTGGCACACCTGTCCGAGCACGTCGGCGCCCGCCCCGGTGCCGCAGCACAGATCGAGTCCGGCGTCGAAGGGCCCCATCCGCGTCAGCGCCTGTGCGACGGAGTCGAGCACGGAGTCCGGGGTCCGGAAGGGCGTGTGGTCGAACTTGGGGGCGAGGAGGTCGTAGCCGCGTTCCACGGACGACAGGGCCTGGACGGCGAGTTCCCGCAGGCTCGGACCTTCTGGGCTGAACATCGCGTCAGCTTAGGTGAGCACCACCCGTGGACACAGCGCGCACCGCGCCCTACCGTAGGGTGCGATTACTCAACTAATTGACTATGAAGTGAGGTCGGATGCGTGCTTTCCGCGAGGCCGTCGAGGCGTGGGACTTCGACGCGGTCGAGGCGCTGCTGGCCGAGGACGTCGTCTTCACCAGCCCGGTCGTCTTCAAGCCGTACCCCGGCAAGGCCATCACGGCGGCGATCCTGCGGGGTGTCTCCCGGGTCTTCGAGGACTTCCGCTACGAGCGTGAGCTGACCGGCGCCGACGGCCGCGACCACGCCCTGGTGTTCTCGGCCCGGGTGGGCGACCGCACGCTGACGGGCTGTGACTTCATCCACCTCGACGAGAACGGCCTGATCGACGAACTCACGGTCATGGTGCGGCCGTTGTCAGGCGCCCAGGCCCTCGCGGAGGCCATGGGCGCGCAGTTCGACCGGATCGCGAAGGAGGCGGAGACCGGCCGCGTCTCCTGACCTCACCACGGAGGAACGACCTCCGGCCGGATCAGGTCCTTGGTCCGCCGCCGTGGCCCGGCACACGGTTGGATGGGCCCATGACCACCGACGAGCACGCGCGGCTCATGCGGGCCAACCAGGCGAACTGGGACGCCCGCACCCCCGTCCACCTCGCCAGCCGCTTCTACGCTCTCGACCAGGGCCTGGATCCCGCCCGCTGGTTCGCCGGGTTCGAGTGGGAGGACCTCGGCGACCTGGCCGGCCGCGACCTGCTCCATCTCCAGTGCCATCTCGGCACCGAGACGCTCGCCTTCGCCGAGCGCGGCGCCCGGGTGACGGGCCTGGACTTCTCCGCGGCGTCCGTGGCCGCCGCGAAGGACATCGCGGCGCGGGCGGCGCTGGACGTCACCTACGTGCAGGCCAATGTGTACGACGCCGTGGAGGCCCTGGAGGGACGGCGGTTCGACGTCGTCTACACCGGCAAGGGCGCGCTGTGCTACCTGCCGGACCTGCCGAGGTGGGCGGGCGTGGTCGCTCGACTGCTGCGCCCGGGTGGGCGGTTGTACGTCGTCGAGTTCCATCCCCTGCTCAACTCCCTCGGCCCGAAGCCCGCTCCCGGCGAGGGGCCCGAACTGCTGCTGCGCCACGACTACCTGGCCGGCGGCGGTGCCGTGCGCCGCGACGCCACGCACACCTACACCGACGGTCCGGCCGTCGAGGGCGCCACGGACAGCTACGAGTGGATGCACGGAATGAGCGAGGTCGTCAACGCGTTGGTGGAGGCGGGACTCACCATCCGGCGCCTGACGGAGAGCGACGAGCTTCCCTGGCCGCGCTGGCCGAGGATGGTGCGTACGGAATCCGGCTGGTGGCGCCTGCCCGAGCCCCGGATCCCGCTCCTGTACGGCCTGCTCGCCACCCGCTGACCGTACCGCTGTGGTACGGTGCCGCTAGCACTTGTGTACGCCCCCCTTGTGGGCGCCGGTGCCAGTTCCCTTCAGATCAGCCGAACCGCCCGTCCGTCGTGACCGGCTCCCCGGCTTCCCCGCACCAACACGTGGCAGCGTTCCGTCGCCCCGTCCGCGGTGCTGTTCCCCGCCGCCCGAAGGCGCTCTGTCCGCCTTCCCGTCCGCGGCTTCCCTCCCTTCCTCGCATGCCTCATGCCGTCCGTCCTCGAAAGGACCGCCCACCATGACCACCACACTCGAACCCCCCGTCCAGCAGCAGCTCCCGGTCCGCGCGGCCACCGGTGTCCTCGACATCGACGCGAACGGCAAGGGCCATCTGCGCGCCGGGAGCCTGCTGCCCCTGCCGTCCGACCTCCAGGTCTCCCCCGCGCTGATCCGCGCGTACGGTCTGCGCAAGGGAGACCTCGTGGACGGTGTCCGCGGCACCCAGCGGGCCCTCACCGAGGTCGCCCGGGTCAACGGCCGCGCCCCCGACGCGGTCCGCGGTCGCCGCCACTTCCGCGACCTGACGCCGCTGCACCCCCACGAACGCCTCCGGCTCGAACACCCGGCGTCCGGTCTGACCGGCCGGGTCGCCGACCTGATCGCCCCCGTCGGCAAGGGGCAGCGCGGCCTGATCGTCGCGCCGCCCAAGACCGGCAAGACCGTCCTCCTCCAGCAGATCGCGGCGGCCGTCGCCGGCAACCACCCCGAGTGCCGGCTGATGGTGGTGCTGCTGGACGAGCGCCCCGAGGAGGTCACCGACATGCGGCGCTCGGTGCGCGGCGAGGTGTACGCCTCCACGTTCGATCGCACGCCCCAGCAGCACATCGCGCTCGCCGAGCTCGTCATCGAACGGGCCAAGCGGCTCGTCGAGGCCGGTGAGGACGTCGTGATCCTGCTCGACTCCCTGACCCGGCTGTGCCGGGCCCACAACAACGCGGCCGCCGCCGGTGGCCGCACCCTCAGCGGTGGTGTCGACGCGACGGCGCTCATCGGCCCCAAGCGGTTCTTCGGGGCCGCCCGGACCGCCGAGGAGGGCGGCTCGCTCACCATCCTCGCCACCGCCCTGGTGGAGACCGGCTCCCGTGCCGACGAATTCTTCTTCGAGGAGCTCAAGAGCACCGGCAACATGGAACTGCGCCTCGACCGCGAACTCGCCTCCCGGCGCGTCTTCCCGGCCGTCGCCGTCACCCCCTCCGGCACCCGCCGCGAGGAACTCCTCCTGCCCTCGGCCGAGTTGGCCACCATGCGCGGACTGCGCCGCGCCCTGCAGACCCGCGACGGCCACGCCAACCTGGAAACCCTCCTGGAACGCCTGCGGGCGACCCCGGACAACGCGACGTTCCTGCGCCGCGTCCAGCCGACGCTGCCCACGGACTGACACGCTCCCCCGTCCGGGTGCTCGCGCGCCCCGCACGGCCCGGGCAGCGCCTCGGACGGATGGTCCGTTCCTACGTTGGCGGTATGACCATCGGATCTCCCTCCCGGGTTGTCGTGTCGGCCTGCGCGCTGTGCACGGCGGGCCTGCTGACGCTCGCCCCCGTCCCGGCGGCCGCGCACACGGGCTCCGACCCCGGCGGGGCGCGGGCCTCGGCCCCGCGCCCCGCCCTGCTTTACCGCTCCGGCACACACGTCCGCCCGCACCAGGGCGTCCCCCGGCCCCCGGACGTCTCCGCGCTGTCGTGGGTCGTGGCCGACGCCCGCAGCGGGGAGGTGCTCGCGGCGCACGACGCGCATCGCAAGCTGCCGCCGGCCAGCACGCTCAAGACCCTGTTCGCCCTGGCCGTGCTCCCCGTGCTGCCCGCCGGGGTCCGGCACCGGGTGGGGCCGGACGAACTGGCGGACATCGGGGCCGGGAGCAGCCTGGTGGGGGTACGGGAAGGGCAGACGTACCGGGTGTCCGACCTGTGGCACGGGGTCTTCCTCAACTCCGGCAACGACGCCGTGCACGTCCTGGCCCGGCTCAGCGGCGGCTGGCGTGCCGCCGCCTCCCGGATGCAGGCCAAGGCCCGGGCCCTCGGCGCCCTCGACACCCACGTCCGCTCCCCCGACGGCTACGACACTCCCGGCCAGGTCTCCTCCGCGTACGACCTGGCCGTCTTCGGTAGGGCGGGGCTGCGCAACCCGGACTTCGCGCGGTACTGCGGCACGGTCGAGGCGCGGTTCCCCGGGCGCGGCGGCGGGTCGTACGCCATCCAGAACACCAACCGGCTGCTCACGGGCGCGGACGGGGTGAAGCCCTACGACGGGCTGATCGGCGTCAAGAACGGTTACACCAGCCACGCGGGCAACACGCTGGTCGCCGCCGCGCGACGGGATGGCCGCACGCTGGTGGTCACCGTGATGAACCCTCGGTCCGGCGGGGGGTTCGCCGTGTACGAGGAGGCGCGCGAGCTGCTCGACTGGGGGTTCGGCGCGGCGGGGCGGGTGGATCCGGTGGGCTCGCTGGACGCGCCGCGGGTCCGGGCGCGGCCCGGCCCGGAGGCGGTGCCCGCGGCCACGGCCGCCGCCGTCGTCGTCCCCGACGAGGGGTCGGGCTGGTCGCGGACGGGGGCGATCGCCGGGGCCGCGGCACTCGGCGCGCTCGCCGTCGCGTTCGCCCTGCGGGGCAGGACCGGGCGACCGCTCCGGCACTGACCGGCCGGCAGCCACAGCAGCAGGCCCAAGGCGATCCACGCGCAGGCAGCGGCGCCGAGGAGCCCTTCGACGCCCGGCGCGGACCGGCACGGTGAGGGCCGGGAGCAGCCGCGTCGCTGCCGGCGGGACCAGGCCGAGGGGGACGCCGATCGGCCCGGGCGCGGCACGGACGCCCTGGGGGTGACCGCCGGGGGCTCAGAACACCGACAGTCCCGTGAGCGTCGTGAACCGGTCCAGTGCCGCCACCCCGGCCACCGAGTTGCCCCGCTCGTCGAGCCCCGGGCTCCACACGCACAGCGTGCACCGCCCCGGGACCACCGCGATGATGCCGCCGCCCACGCCGCTCTTGCCCGGCAGTCCGACCCGGTAGGCGAAGTTCCCGGCCGCGTCGTACGTCCCGCAGGTCAGCATCACCGCGTTGACCTGCTTGGCCTGACTGCGGGTGAGCAGCCGGGACCCGTCGGCGCGGATGCCGTGGCGGGCCAGGAAGGTGGTCGCGAGGGCCAGGTCGGCGCAGGAGGCGAGCAGGGAGCACTGGCGGAAGTACTGGTCGAGCAGGACCGGCACCGGGTTGTCGATGTTGCCGTAGGACGCCATGAAATGGGCGAGGGCGGCGTTGCGGTCGCCGTGCGCGGACTCGGAGGCGGCGACCTCCTTGTCGAAGTCCAGGCTCGGGTTGCCGCTCTCGGTGCACAGGAAGGACAGCAGCTCGCCCGCCGCGTCCCCGGTACGGGTCTGGAGGCGGTCGGTGACGACGAGGGCACCCGCGTTGATGAACGGGTTGCGCGGGATGCCGTTCTCGTACTCCAGCTGGACCAGAGAGTTGAAGGGGTTGCCGGAGGGCTCGCGGCCCACGTGCTCCCAGAGCGCGTCGCCCTCGCGGGCCAGGTCCAGGGCGAGGGTGAAGACCTTGGTGATGGACTGCGTGGAGAACGGCTGCCGCCAGTCCCCCACGCCGTACACCGTGCCGTCCAGCTCCGCCACGGCCATGCCGAAGCGGCGCGGGTCGCAGGCGGCCAGCGCCGGGATGTAGTCGGCGGGCCGGCCGCGGCCGGGGGTGCGCTCGATCTCCTCGGCGATGCGTGCCAGGATCGGCTCGAAGGTCATGGACGACGTCATGATCACCATTGTGCCTCCGGGCCGGTCCGGGCGCGCATCAGCGGATCGAGGCTGGTCAGGCCAGGGCCCGGCCGGTGCCCGCGAGGACTTCCGGGCGCAGCAGGTCGGCGAGGGTCTCGGCGGGCAACAGGCCCTTCTCCAGGACGAGTTCGGCCACGCCGCGGCCGGTGGCGAGGGCCTCCTTGGCGATGTCGGTGGCGGCCGTGTACCCGATGTGCGGGTTGAGGGCGGTGACCAGGCCGATGGAGTTCTCGACGGTGGCGCGCAGCACCTCGGTGTTGGCGGTGATGCCGTCCACGCAGCGCGAGGCGAGGGTGAGGCAGGCGGCGCGCAGGTGGGTGAGGGACTCCGACAGGGAGTGCAGGATGATCGGCTCGAAGGCGTTGAGCTGGAGCTGTCCGGCCTCGGCGGCCATGGTGATGGTGACGTCGTTGCCGATCACCTCGAAGGCGACCTGGTTGACGACCTCGGGGATCACCGGGTTGACCTTGCCGGGCATGATCGACGAACCGGCCTGTACCGGTGGCAGGTTGATCTCGCCGAGGCCCGCGCGCGGCCCGGAGGACAGCAGCCGCAGGTCGTTGCAGCTCTTGGAGAGCTTGACCGCGATCCGCTTGAGCACGCCGGACATCTGGACGAACGCGCCGCAGTCCTGGGTCGCCTCGACCAGGTTGGCGGCGGTGACCAGCGGCAGCCCGGTGATCGCGGCGAGGTGGCGGCGGGCCGACTCGGCGTACCCGGCCGGGGCGTTGAGTCCTGTGCCGATGGCCGTGGCGCCGAGGTTGATCTCATGGATCAACTGCACGGCCTCGTCAAGACGATGACGGTCCTCGTCGATCATGACGGCGTAGGCGGAGAACTCCTGACCGAGCGTCATCGGGACCGCGTCCTGCAACTGTGTACGGCCCATCTTGAGCACGTCATGGAACTCCACGGCCTTGCGGGCGAACGAGTCCTGGAGGACCGCCATCGCCTGGAGCAGGCCGCGCACGGCGAAGACCGTGGCCACCTTGACCGCGGTCGGGTAGACGTCGTTGGTGGACTGGCCCAGGTTGACGTCCTCGTTGGGGTGCAGGTGCCGGTACTGCCCCTTCTCGTGCCCCAGCAGCTCCAGCGCCCGGTTGGCGATCACCTCGTTGGCGTTCATGTTGGTCGAGGTGCCGGCCCCGCCCTGGATGACATCGACGACGAACTGCTCGTGCAGCTTGCCCTCGCGGATCTCCCGGCAGGCCTCCACGATCGCTGCGGCCTTCCGCGGCTCCAGCAGCCCCAGCTCCTCGTTGGCCAGCGCGGCGGCCTCCTTCACCGCGGCCAGGGCGTCGATGAGATGCGGGTAGGCGGAGATCGGCGTCCCGGTGATGGGGAAGTTCTCCGTGGCTCGCAGGGTGTGCACACCCCAGTAGGCGTCGGCGGGGACATCGCGGTCACCGAGCAGATCGTGCTCGCGGCGGCTGACGACGGCGGTCATGAGGTTCGGTTCCTCTTTCTGAGGGGGGAGGTGAGTCTTCTAGGGGCGCGGGGAACTGCGCGACCAGCCGCAACCGGCCCGCAGCCGCAAGAGGACGAGTCCAGGCACATCCTTAGGCGCAGGCCGAAACAACAACCGGCTCCAGCGACCGAACGGGCCGCACACGCCCAACCTCCCGGCCGCCTCCGTAAAGCGCCTCGCCCTGGAACTCGCCCAGAACAGCAGGATCAACCCCGGCCCAGGCCAACGCCGCCGCGGCGACAGGCACCCGCGCCCGATTCGCCCCGTCGGCGATCTTCACAGCAACAGAACGCCCGTCCGGAAGGGCGGCGACCTGCACGCCCTCGAACCCGTCCTTGGCGAGCAGCCCCGGCACCGCCCTCATCAACGCGGCCACGTCCCGGCCCGCCCCGGACGCCATCTCCGCGTGCGACCGCATCGCGTCGGCCACCCGCGCCTCGGGCGTGCCCGGCGCCGCGGTGGTGATGCGCGCGGCGGCCCGGGCGAGCCCGTGCAGCGAGACGGCGAAGAGCGGTGCTCCGCACCCGTCCACCGTCACCCGGGCGATCCGCTGCCCCGTGAGGTCCTCGACGATCTCGGCGATCGCCTGCTGGAGCGGGTGCGCGGGGTCCAGATAGCCGTCGAGGGGCCAGTCGTTGAGCACGCACGTGTAGAGCATCGCCGCGTGCTTGCCCGAGCAGTTCTGTGCGAGCCGGGAGGGCGGTCGGCCCTCCCGGACCCACCCGTCGCGCACGATCGGGTCGAACGGCATGTCCGGCACGTTGCGCAGGGCGTCCTCGCCGAGCCCCGCGAGCTCCAGGATCCGCCGGGTGCCGGCGAGATGGCGCTCCTCGCCGGAGTGGCTCGCCGCGGTGAGCGAGAGGAGCTCGCCGTCGAGCGGGAGTCCGGCCCGGACCATGGCCACGGCCTGCACGGGCTTCAACGCGGACCGCGGGTAGAACGCGGCCTCGATGTCGCCGAGCTGGAACCGGACCTGGCCGTCCGCGCCGAGGACGACGACGGAACCGTAGTGGATGCCCTCCACGACCCCGCCGCGTATGAGGTGGGCGACGGGGGCGTGCAGGGGCTCGCGGATCAGGGGTGGGGCCGCGACGGAACTGCTGTACATCACTTCCTGCTTCGGGATGAACGTCACGCGGGTCACGCGTCGACGTCGGTGGTGGAGTTGCGGGCCTGCCGGCCGCGGATGGCGTACCACCCGGCGACCAGCGCGCCGACGATCAGCGGCAGGCACAGCACGGTGGTGCGTCCGGCGCCGCCGTCGGCGTACATGAGGACCAGGACGGTGGCGAGGAAGGCCAGCGTCACGACTTCGGTCCAGGGGGAGCCCGGCAGTCGGTAGCCGGGGCGGGTCAGGTCGCCCTTCTGGGTCTTCTGCCAGAAGAGCAGGTGACAGATCATGATCATGCCCCAGGTGGACAGGATCCCGATCGCGGCGAAGTTGAGGACGATCTCGAACGCGTCGGCGGGGACCACGAAGTTGAGGCCGACGCCGAGCACGCAGATGCCGCTGGTGAGCAGGATGCCGCCGTAGGGGACCTGGCTGCGGCTCATCACGCCGGTGAACCTGGGCGCGGAGCCGGACATGGCCATGGAGCGCAGGATGCGGCCGGTGGAGTACAGGCCGGAGTTGAGCGAGGACATGGCCGCGGTGAGGACGACGAGGTTCATCACGCCGCCGGCCGCCGGGATCCCGACGTTGGAGAGCACGGTCACGAAGGGGCTCTCGCCCGCCTTGTAGGAGGACCAGGGCAGCAGCATCGAGAGCAGGACGACCGAGCCGACGTAGAAGAGGCCGACGCGCCACATGATCGAGTTGATCGCCTTCGGCATGATCTTCTCGGGGTTCTCGGTCTCGCCGGCGGCGACGCCCACCAGTTCGACGGAGGCGTAGGCGAAGACGACGCCCTGGATGATCAGCAGCATGGGCAGCAGACCGTGGGGGAAGACGCCGCCGTGGTCGGTGATCAGGGCCGGGCCGGGGGTGGTGTCGCCGACCTCGTGCTGGGTGACCAGCAGGAAGATGCCGATGAGCATGAAGGTCACCAGCGCGCCGACCTTGATGATGGCGAACCAGAACTCCAGCTCACCGAACATCTTCACCGAGACCAGGTTGACGGTGAGGACCACGGCGAGCGCGACGAGCGCGATCACCCACTGCGGGATGTCGGAGAACATGCCCCAGTAGTGGGTGTAGACGGCCACCGCGGTGATGTCGGCGATGCCGGTGGTGGCCCAGTTCAGGAAGTACATCCACCCGGCGATGTACGCGCCCTTCTCGCCCATGAACTCCCGGGCGTACGACACGAAGGCGCCCGAGGACGGGCGGTACAGGACGAGTTCGCCGAGGGCGCGGACGACGAGGAAGGCGAAGATCCCGCAGACCGCGTAGGCGATGAAGAGGGAGGGGCCGGCGTCGGCGAGGCGGCCGCCGGCGCCCAGGAAGAGACCGGTGCCGATGGCGCCGCCGATGGCGATCATGTTGACGTGCCGGGACTTCAGCGACTTGCTGTAGCCCTCGTCTCCGGCGTCGACATGGACGGAACGTTTCTGCACGCCGTCGTGCAGGCTCTGCTCGCTCAAGGCTGGGGTTCGCCTTCCGTGGAGGTGTCCGTGCCCGCGCCCGGGGAACGCACGATGTCGGTGAGGGTGGTCTCGACGCGGTCGAGGTGGTGGGACATGGCCTCCACCGCGTCGAGTTCGGAACCGTCGACCAGCGCCTCGACGATCGCCCGGTGCTCCCGGTTGGACTGCTCACGGCGTCCACCGAGTTCGTTGAGGAAGGCCGACTGACGCGCCAGTGCGTCGCGGATCTCCTCGATCACCCGGCGGAAGACCGGGTTCTGGGCGGCCTCGGCCACGGCCAGGTGGAACAGGGTGTCCATCGCGACCCACGCGGTGGTGTCCGTCTCCCGCTCCATGCGGTCCAGCAGATGCGCCAGGTGGTCGAGGTTCTCCGGGGTGCGGCGCAGGGCCGCGTACCCGGCGACGGGGATCTCGACGTGGCGGCGCACTTCCAGCAGGTCGCTGGCCGCGTAGTCGCCGAAGGTGGGGTCCTCGACCGCGTCGGCGATGACGAAGGTGCCCTTGCCGGTCTTGGAGACGGTCAGACCCATGGTCTGCAACGCCCTGAGGGCCTCGCGCAGGACGGGTCGGCTGACCTCCAGGGTGCGGCAGAGCTCGGCCTCGGAGGGGAGCTTGTCGCCGATGGCGTACTCCCCGCGCTCGATGGCGCCACGCAGATACGCCAGCACCGCTTCCATGGCGCTGACGCGCCGCGGAGGCTGTCCGGCTGTCCGGCTGTCTGACAGGTTCACGGGAGAGATACTCCGCGCGGCGGGAGGGTGCTGTCAAGACGCGTGAAAAAGGATTTTCACGGGGCGTGAGGGTTGAATGCCGCCTCACACCCCGGGCGCGCCGGTCAGCCGTGCAGCACACCCGTGCCGAGGAGACCGAACAGCAGCAGGCCCACGACGATCCGGTAGACGACGAAGGCGTTGAAGGAGTGCTTGGCCACGAACCTCAGCAGCCAGGCGATGGAGGCGTAGGCGACCACGAAGGAGACGGCCGTGCCGACGACCAGCGGTGCCGCGCCCGCGCCGGTGCCGAGCGCGTCCTTGAGCTCGTAGATGCCGGCGCCGGTCAGGGCGGGGATGCCGAGGAAGAACGACAGCCGGGTGGCGGCGACGCGGTCCAGGTCGAGCAGGAGGGCGGTGGACATGGTGGCGCCGGAGCGGGAGAAACCGGGGAAGAGCAGCGCGAGGATCTGGGAGCTGCCGACGAGCATCGCGTCCTTGAAGGACGTGTCGTCCTCCCCCCGCTTGTGCCGGCCCCTCTGGTCCGCCACCCACATCACACCGCTGCCGACGATCAGGGAACCGGCGACCACCCAGAGCGAGGCGAGCGGGCCCTGGATCAGCGGCTTGGCGGCGAGACCCACGGCGACGATCGGGATCGTCGCGCAGATGACCCACCAGGCGAACTTGTAGTCGTGGTGGTAGCGCTCCTCCTTGTCGCGCAGCCCGCGGCCCCACGCGGAGACGATCCGCACGATGTCCTTGAAGAAGTACACGAGCACGGCGGCGATCGCCCCGACCTGGATGACCGCCGAGAAACCCACCACGGCGTCGTCGTCGACGGGGATGCCCATGAGCCCCTCGACGATCTTGAGATGGCCGGTGGAGGAGACGGGCAGGAACTCGGTCACCCCCTCGACGGCTCCGAGGACGACGGCCTGACCGACGCTGATGGCGCTCATGGGTTCCAGTTCTTCCAGCGGAGGGGCGGATCGGGCGGGGACAGTCTTACTACACGCGGACGTGTCCGGATCCTTACGCCCCGAGCGCGCGGGCCAGTTCCACGCCCGCGAACGCCGCACCGAGCCCCGCGAGCAGGGTGCCGCCCACGTTGGCGAGGGCGTACAGCCCCGCGCCCGTCTCGGCCAGCCGCAGGGTCTCGTAGGAGAACGTCGAGTACGTGGTCAGAGCGCCGCACAGGCCGGTGCCGAGCAGGAGCTGCACCTGCTGGGACCCGGCGGCGCCGGTGAGCAGGCCGAGGACGAGACAGCCGGAGACGTTGACCGCGAAGGTGCCCCATGGGAAGACCGAGTCGTGGCGGGACTGGACCGCGCGGTCCGTGAGGTAGCGGAGCGGGGCGCCGACCATGGCGCCCGCGACGACGAGCAGCCAGTTCACGACGAGTTCTTACCCTCCGTGTCCGTTTCCTCCGGCTCGTCCCCGCCGGCGTACCGGATGACCTCGCAGGCGTCGAGGGTCACCAGCCCCTCGGTCACGAGCTCGTCGAGCTGCGGCAGGAAGGCCCGCACCCGCTCCTCGGTGTCGACGACGACGATCGCGACGGGCAGGTCCTCGCTCAGGGACAGCAGCCGTGAGGTGTGGATCCGGGAGGAGGCGCCGAAGCCCTCGATGCCGCGGAAGACGCTGGCGCCCGCGAGGCCCGCGGCGTGCGCGCGGTGCACGATCTCGCTGTAGAGGGGCTTGTGGTGCCAGGTGTCGTTCTCGCCGACGAACACGGTCACCCGCAGGGCACTGCCGGTCAGCCTCGTCATGACGGTCTCCGCTTCAGGACACGGCGGGTGGTGGTCGCGGCGAGCCACACCGCGGCGAGGGCCGCGAGGAGAGTCGCGGCGAGGTAGGCGAAGCCGGTGCCGGGGTGGCCGGAGTCGACCAGCTTCTGGATGTCGACGGCGTAGGTGGAGAAGGTGGTGAAGCCGCCGAGGACGCCGGTGCCGAGGAAGGGCCTGACCAGGCGGTGGGCGGCCCACACCTCGGTGACGACGACCATGAGGACCCCGATGGCGGCGCAGCCCGCGACGTTGGTCCAGAAGGTCGCCCAGGGAAATCCGCCCGGCCGGTGGGGCCACCACAGGGAGAGCCCGTACCGGGCCGTGGCGCCGAGGGCCCCGCCGAGCGCGACCACGGCGACGACGGGTGCCTGGCCGCGCGGAGGGCGGGGCGCGGGGGTGCGGAGCCTCTCGGCCTCCGGAGTTGTCATGGTCGTACGTCTCCTGCCTGGACCGCCCTGTCAGGGCCGGTCAACAGGCTAACGCCGGACGCTCTTACCGGCGGGCGGCTCGCACAGGGCGACGCCTCGCTCCCACAGGCTGCCCAGGACCAGATGGCCTGCGGCCTCGCAGACGCTGGTGACCATCCGGAAGCCGGAGCGGCGGCGGGCGAGGTGGTGGACGGTCGCGCCGTGGTCGTCGACGGCGAGGACGCCGATCGTGCCGGTGGGACGGAAGGGGGCGTGCACGGCCAGCCGGGCGGCGGCGCGGCGGGCGGCGGGCGCGGCGCGGTGCAGAAGGTCCAGCGGGGGCACGCGAGGGCCGGCCAGCGACACCCAGATCGGCCCTTCGGGACCCGCGCGCCAGATGTTGTCGGGCATGCCGGGGAGGTCCTCGACGAAGGGTTCACTGCGGCCGGCGTTCGGGCCGGTGAGCCAGAGGCGGGTGAGGCGGCGCGCGCCGGTCTCGGCCACGACCAGGAAGGACTCGTCGCCGCTGGGGGCGAGCCCGTTGGCGAACTGGAGCCCCTCCAGGAGGACTTCGGGTGTCTCACCGCCGGGCGCGAGGCGCAGCAGACGGCCCGTGCCGGTGTGCTCGACGAGGTCGCCGATCCACTGGTCGAGGGGGTAACTGCGGCTGGAGACCGTGAAGTACACGCTGCCGTCGGACAGGGCTACGGTGTTGCTGCAGAACCGCAGCCGCTCCCCCGCCACCGAGTCGGCGAGGATGCGCACCACGCCGGTGGTCAGGTCGACGCGCAGCAGGCCGAGTTCGGCGTCGCACACCAACAGGGTGTCGTCCGAGAGGAGTTCGAGGCCGAGCGGTCTGCCGCCGGTCTCGGCGAGCACCTCGACGCGAGCCGTGTCCGGATCGGCGAGTCCGTCGAGGCGCAGGAGGCGGCCGTCCTCCACCCCGGTGAGCACCCGGCCCCGGCTGTCGGCGACCACGTCCTCGGGGCCACGGCCGCCGATCGCCACGTACCTGTAGGGGACCAGCACCTGTGCACGCTCCACGGACATCCGCCCTTCGTCGCCGGTGAACCCGTTCCTACCAGCCCTTCTCGAACATGCGGGCCACCTCGGCCAGCCGCATCTCGTCCCGCCGGTAGTACGTGCGCCGCTTGACCCGCGTGGCGTGCAACAGACCGATGGCCGCGAGAAGTTCGAGATGGGTGTCGGCGACTTCACGGCACACCCCGAGTCTGGCGGCCACGGCGTCCGCGGTCACACCCTCCTCGGTCAGCTCGCCGCGACGCCGGGACGGGAAGTGCGCGGCCGGGTCCTTCAGCCATTCCAGGATCTCCAGCCGTCGTTCGCTGACGGGAGTTCGCAGCATGGCATCCCCTCTCGGTCCGGCCTCCTACCGCGTGTTCCCACTGTCCCGCAATTGAGACCGTCGTATACGGACTTCACACGGCTTGTCCGATATCGAACGGGCATGTGGGGAACGTCTGCCGGAGCGTCTGCCGCTGTCGCTGTCGCCGTGGGCGTCTGCGCCGGGCGACGAGTCGGGACCGCCGCCTCCGGTTGGGCGGCACCGCGCGAGGGCCCGGCCGCGCGGTGTGCGGCCGGGCCCTCGGGTCACCTGGGCTACCGGTGGCTGAACCACGCCATCGCCGGCAGCGCCTTGTCGTCGTAGCCGAACAGGGCCTGGTTCTCCCAGCCGTTGCCGGAGGAGGAGTCGGCCGGGTCCCAGCCGTTGCCGGTGACCGCGGTCCAGGTCGACTCCCAGTAGAAGACCCCGAGGCCGCGGCCGTTCGGGACGGCCTCGACGATGCTGGCCACGTCGTTCATCCAGCGGGTCTGGCCGGCCGTCGTGGCCGGGTAGCCGGAGACGAGTTCGCTGTCGAGGTTGATGATGTTCTCGTGCCCGTCCTCGCTGTCGAGACGGAAGGGGTACGCCGTCTCGGCGACGAAGACCGGCTTGCCGTAGCGGGAGGCCGCGTCGTCCAGGGTCGTCTGGAAGTCGGACAGCGAGCCGTGCCAGTAGCCGTAGTAGGACAGGCCGATGAGGTCGAACTTCACGCCGTTCGAGACCGCGTTGTCGAACCACCAGCGGGTGCCGGCCAGGTCACCGCCCTTGGCGAGGTGCAGCGCCACCTGGGTGGAGGAGCTGACCGCCTTGACCGCGGCGTAGCCGGAGTTGAGCAGACCGGCGAGCTGCGACCAGTTGTCGGTGGAGCCCGCCGACCACAGCATGCCGCCGTTGATCTCGTTGCCGACCTGGACCATGTCGGCCGTGGTGCCCTGCGCCTTCAGCGCGTTGAGGACGTCGTACGTGTGGTTGTACACGTCCGTCTTCAACTGGCTGTAGCTGTGGCCGGCCCACGGCGCCGGCACCGTCTGGGCGCCCGGGTCGGCCCAGGTGTCCGAGTAGTGGAAGTCGACCAGCAGCTTCATGCCCTGTGCCTTGACGCGCTTGGCCAGCGCCAGCACCTGGGTCTTGGTGTTGTAGCCGTCCTTGGGGCTCACCCAGACCTTGACGCGCGCGTAGTTCTGCCCGGCGGACCTGAGGACGGCGAGCGCGTCGCCGGTCGCGCCGGAGCTGGTCCGGTACGTACCGCCGCGCGCCTCGCTCTTGGCGAGGGAGGAGACGTCGGAGCCCTTGATGGTCGTCCCGCCGGTGCCCGACGCGAAGGTCAGGTCGTCGACGTTGATCCAGTTGCCCGCGTTGGCGTCGCTGTTGATGCTGATGGTGCACTGGTTGCTGGTCACGTTGACCGGGACCACGATCCGGATCCAGCCGCTCGCGGAGACCGGCAGATTGGTGCGCTGCTCGGAGCCGCCGCAGTTCTTCAGGGCTATGTAGGCGGAGTTCTGACCGCCGCCGGAGCGGACCCAGGCGGTGAGTCTGTAGGCGCCGTTGGACAGCCCGGACAGGTACTGGTACGTCTCCACCTTGTACGCGGAGGACGCCCAGTGGGTCAGGCGGTAGCTGCCGCCGTGGCCGCCGGCCTCGCTGAACGATGCGCCGGTCGAGCCGTACTCGGACCAGCCGGCCGGGGCCGCCGTGGCCGCGCCGTCGGATTCGAAGCCGCCGTTGGTCAGCGTGCTCGCCGCCTGGGCGGTCTGGGCGGGCAGCGCGGTGAGGGCGAGCCCCGCGGTGAGCGGGAGAAGCAGGGCGCGCAGGGTGCGTCTGGGATGGAACATCGTCGTCCGTCGTCCCTTCGACATGGGGGTGGGGAATGCCCTTCGACGGGGATGGCGAAGGGGCCCCTCCACCCGCGGCTCGCGGCTCGCACGGGCGGAGGGGAGTCGGTCGGGCGCGTGGCGCCCCGGTTCAGCCGTCGAGTCGTACGACCCGGACGCCTCCGGCCGGGACCTCCAGGCGGCCCGCGGCCTGCACACCGGTCAGCAGCTCGGTGCCGGTGCCCGCCAGCGCCACCTTCGCGTCCTCGGCGGTGTGGTTGATCGCGAACAGGTAGGTGCCCGACCCACCGGCGCGGTGTACGACCTCGACGTCGCGGGGCAGGTCGGCGCGCGAGGTGACCTGGGCGTCCTCGACGGCCCAGCCGAGCAGCGCGTCGAGGCCCTCGGCACCGAGGCGGGTGGAGACGTACCAGGCGGTGCCCTCGCCGAGACGGTGCCGCGTGACCGCCGGATGTCCCGCGGTGAGCCCGTCGGCGTAGGTCCACACGGTCTCGGCGCCGTGCGGGACGACGAACTCGGTCCACACGTCGCCGTTGAGCTCGGAGCCGTCCGGGCCGGTGAGGCGTACGTTCTCGCCCTGGAGCAGCGGCGAGAACTCCTCGATCGCGAGGCCGAGGACGTCGCGCAGCGGGCCGGGGTAGGCGCCCTCGTGCACGGCGTCGTGCTCGTCGACGATGCCGGAGAAGTAGGAGACGACGAGGGTGCCGCCGTTCTCCACGTACTCCTTGAGGTTGTTCCCGGCCGTCTCGGTCATCAGGTAGAGGGCGGGTACGACGACAAGGGGATACCTCGACAAGTCGGCTTCCGGGTGGGCGAAGTCGACGGTGAGGTGCCGGTCGTAGAGGGCCTCGTAGAAGGCGTCGGCGCGCTCGCGCGGGTCGTGGTCCTCGCTGGGGCGCCAGTCGAGGTTCTGCGCCCACCAGGAGTGCCAGTCCCACAGGACGGCTACGTCGGCCTGGGTGCGGGTGCCGCGCAGGTCGCTCAACGAGTCGAGACAGGCGCCGAGTTCGACGACCTCGCGCCAGACGCGCGTGTCGGTGCCGCCGTGCGGGAGCATCGCGGAGTGGAACTTCTCGGCGCCGCGCCGGGACTGGCGCCACTGGAAGAACATGGCGCCCTCGGAGCCGCGCGCCACGTGGGCGAGGGAGTTGCGGGCCATCTGGCCGGGGGCCTTGGCGGGGTTGCGGGCCTGCCAGTTGACGCCCGAGGTGGAGTGCTCCAGCAGGATCCAGGGCGCTCCCCCGGCCACCGAGCGGGTGAGGTCGGCGGCCATGGCGAGGTTGACGTGGGTGCGGCGGCCGTCGGTGATCAGGTAGTGGTCGTTGGTGACGATGTCGACCTCGCGGCCCCAGGCCCAGTAGTCGACGGAGTCGCACTGGCTGAGGGCGGTCATGAAGTTGGTGGTCACCGGGACACCGGGCGCGAGGCGGTGCAGGATGTCCCGCTCCATACGGAAGTTCTCGCGCATGGTGGCGTCGGCGAAGCGCTTGTAGTCCAGCGCCTGGGCCGGGTTGCCGACCGTGGGGGCGAGGCGCGGCGGGTTGATGTCCTCGAAGTCCGCGTAGCGCTGGCCCCAGAAGGCCGTGCCCCAGGCCTCGTTGACGCCTTCGACGGTCCCGTAGGTCGAGGCCAGCCAGCGCCGGAAGTGGGCCGCGCAGGAGTCGCAGTAGCAGGCGGAGACGGGGACGCCGTACTCGTTGTGCACGTGCCACATCGCCAGGGCCGGGTGGTCGGCGTAGCGCTCGGCGAGCCGGGTGGTGATGTTCGCGGCGGCCGCGCGGTAGTCGGCGTTGCTGTGGCAGATCGCGCCGCGGGAGCCGAACTCGTAGCGCACGCCCTCCGCCGTCACCGGCAGGGCCTCGGGGTGGGCCCGGTAGAACCAGACCGGGGGCACCACGGTGGGGGTGCCGAGGTCGGCGCGGATGCCGTTCTCGTGGAGCAGGTCGAGCAGGCGGTCGAGCCAGCCGAAGTCGTACACGCCCGGTGCCGGTTCCAGGAGCGCCCAGGAGAAGATCCCGACACTCACCATCGTGACGCCGGCCTCCCGCATCAGCCGGACGTCCTCGTGCCAGACGCTTTCCGGCCACTGCTCGGGGTTGTAGTCCCCACCGAAGGCGAGCCTGGTGAGGCCCCTGGGGGTGGCTTCCGGCATGGGTCTCTCCCGTTTAATCGATCATTTGGGAACGTGCACACACCTGACCAGGGGTGCGAGCCCAACATAACCGCACAGCAACAACCATTGACAAGTGTCCGGGATGTTTCTCTACTGTGAACGCTCACAGAAGCACCGCGAGCGAGCCGAGGGGCGCGTCGGTGTCGAGGGGGCGAGCGCGCGGAGGCCCGCAGGGCTGAGCACGATCGCGCCCTCGACAGCGGCGACAGGCGTCCCGGAGGCGAGCCGCGGGAACGAAGGCGCAGGTTCTCGCAGCAGGCGGGGACCCAGGTCAGGGGAGAGATCCATGCCCATCACGAAGCGCAGCCGCTTTGTGGCATCCACCATCGCCGTTGCCCTCGGCGCCACCGCACTGGCCGCCTGCGGCTCGTCCGACGGCGACAGCAAGGCCGACTCCGGTCCGGTCTCGCTGACGTACTGGACGTGGACGCCCGGCATGGACAAGGTCGTCGACCTGTGGAACAAGGGTCAGGGCAAGAAGGACC
Source organism: Streptomyces sp. NPDC034103 (assembly GCF_055575395.1). Classification (NCBI taxonomy): domain Bacteria; kingdom Bacillati; phylum Actinomycetota; class Actinomycetes; order Kitasatosporales; family Streptomycetaceae; genus Streptomyces; species Streptomyces sp. NPDC034103. The sequence continues at coordinate 449,784 of NZ_JBVISS010000004.1, forward strand.
AGATCACCGTCACGGTGAAGAAGCAGGCGTCCGGTGACGCGCTCATCACCAAGATCCTCACCGCGCACAAGGCCGGCAAGGCGCCCGACCTGGTCCAGGCCGAATACCAGGCGCTGCCGACCCTGGTCAGCAACGACGCCCTCGCGGACATCTCGAAGAACGTGGGCGACGCCAAGGGCAAGTTCGCCGACGGTGTCTGGCAGCAGACCACACTCGGCTCGGACGCCGTCTACGCGGTGCCGCAGGACATCGGCCCGATGATGTTCTACTACCGCCAGGACCTCTTCAAGAAGTACGGCCTGACCGTCCCCACCACCTGGGACGAGTTCGCCGAGACGGCCCGCGCGCTGAAGAAGAAGTCCCCCGGCACCGACCTCACGACCTTCTCCGCCAACGACTCCGGCCTCTTCGCGGGCCTGGCCCAGCAGGCCGGCGCGCGGTGGTGGACCACCGAGGGCGACAAGTGGAAGGTCGGCATCAACGACGCGGCCACCAAGAAGGTCGCCGACTTCTGGGGCGGCCTCGTCAAGGAGGACGCCGTCGACAACCAGCCGATGTACACCCCGGCCTGGAACAAGGCGCTCAACACCGGCAAGCAGATCGCCTGGGTCTCCGCCGTGTGGGCGCCGGGCACCCTGACCACCGCCGCGCCCGCCACCAAGGGCAAGTGGGCCATGGCCCCGCTCCCCCAGTGGGCCGCGGGCGAGAACAGGACCGGCAGCTGGGGCGGCTCCTCCACCGCCGTCACCACGGACTCGGGGCACCAGGAGGCCGCCGCCAAGTTCGCCGCCTGGCTGAACACCGACGACCAGGCCCTCCAGGCGCTGGCCAAGGAGAGCGGCATCTACCCGGCCGCCACCAACGCCCAGACCAGCGGCGCCTTCGCCCAGGCTCCCGACTACTTCTCGAACCAGGCGGACTTCTACACCAAGGCCGCCGAGATCGCGAAGACCACGGCGCCCTCCGCCTGGGGCCCGAACGTGAACGTCGCCTACACGTCCTTCAAGGACGCCTTCGGCGCCGCCGCCAAGAACAAGTCGGACTTCACCGCCGCCCTGGACACGATGCAGGACGACACGGTCGCCGACCTCAAGAAGCAGGGCTTCGGAGTCAGCGAGTGACGATCGCACGCCGGAGGTCGTACGGGGTCAAGGGGGCCCCGTATGCCCACCCGTCTCCCACCACCACCCTCGAACGAGCGCGAAGCGCCCCCTATCTCTTCCTCATCCCCGCCACGCTCCTCTTCGCGCTGTTCTTCGCGCTGCCCATCGGCTACGCCGTCTACCTCAGCTTCCGCAAGGTGCATGTCTCCGGGCTCGGCCTGGGCAAGGGCGCCCGCACGGAGGTCTGGGCCGGCCTGGAGAACTACACGGACGCCCTGTCCGACAGCGAGTTGCTGCACGGTGCCCTGCGCGTCCTCGGCTACGGCTGCATCGTCGTCCCGGTGATGCTCGGCCTCGCCCTGCTGTTCGCGCTGATGCTCGACTCCGACAAGGTGCGGTTCACCTCGTTCACCCGGCTCGCGATCTTCCTGCCGTACGCCATCCCCGGCGTGGTGGCGGCGCTGCTGTGGGGCTTTCTGTACCTGCCCGACGTCAGCCCGTTCTACTACGTCCTGGAGAGGCTCGGCCTGCCCCAGCCGGACCTGCTGGACGGCGGTCCGCTGTACCTGGCCCTGTCGAACATCGCGATCTGGGGCGGCACCGGCTTCAACATGATCGTCATCTACACCTCGCTCCAGGCCATCCCGGCGGAGGTCTACGAGGCGGCCAAGCTGGACGGCGCCACCCCGACGCAGGTCGCCCTGCGGATCAAGATCCCGATGGTGGCGCCCTCGCTGGTGCTGACCTTCTTCTTCTCGATCATCGCCACCCTCCAGGTGTTCAACGAGCCGACCACCCTCAAGCCCCTCACCAACTCCGTCTCCACGACGTGGAGTCCGCTGATGAAGGTGTACCGGGACGCGTTCGGCACCAACGACATCCACGCGGCCGCCGCGCAGGCCGTGATCATCGCGCTCGCGACGCTGCTGCTCTCCTTCGGGTTCCTGCGGGCCGCGAACCGTCGTCAGAAGCAGGAGGCAGCACGATGAGTTCTCTTGCCGTACACAAGACCGAGCCGGACGGGGGTCCCCCCGGTCGAGCGAAGTCGAGAGTCGGGGAGGGCAGCACGCCCCGCGCCGCCCAGGGCCCGCCCCTGCGCCGCCGGATCGCGCTCGTCCCGACGGTCGCGCTGCTGATCGGCGCCCTCTACACCCTGCTCCCGGTGGCCTGGGTCGTGATCGCGTCGACGAAGTCCGGCACGGAGCTGTTCTCGACCTTCACGTTCCTGCCCGGCACGGGTCTCACCGAGAACCTCAAGGACCTCAACGCCTACCGCGACGGCGTCTACTGGGCGTGGATGGCCAACTCGGCGTTCTACTCCGGCGTGGGCGCCCTGCTGTCGACGGTCGTGTCGGCGTTCAGCGGCTACGCGCTCGCCACCTACCGCTTCCGCGGCCGCGAGACGATGTTCAACGTCCTGCTCGCCGGTGTCCTGATGCCGCCGATCATTCTCGCCGTCCCGCAGTACCTGCTGCTGGCCCAGGCGGACCTCACCGACTCCTACCTGTCGGTGCTGCTCCCCCAGATCCTCTCCCCCTACGGCGTCTACCTCGCGCGCATCTACGCCGCGGCGGCCGTCCCGGCCGACGTGGTCGAGGCCGGGCGGATGGACGGCGCCGGCGAGTGGCGGATCTTCACTCGGATCGCGCTGCCGATGATGGTGCCCGGCATGGTGACGGTGTTCCTCTTCCAGTTCGTGGCGATCTGGAACAACTTCCTGCTGCCGTACATCATGCTGAGCGACGACGAGAAGTTCCCGATCACGCTCGGTCTGTACACGCTCCTGGAGCAGGGCGCCAACACCCCGGCCCTGTACACGCTGGTGATCACCGGTGCCTTCCTCGCGGTGTTCCCGCTGATCGCGCTGTTCCTGATCATCCAGCGGTTCTGGAGCCTCGATCTGCTGTCCGGGGCCGTAAAGTCATGACCATGAGCAACACGGGGGGCCGACGCAGGCCGCCGACGATCCACGACGTGGCCCGCGAGGCCGGGGTCTCGCGTGGCACCGTCTCGCGCGTCCTCAACGGCGGGCACTACGTCAGCCCGGCCGCCCAGGAGGCGGTCAACGCCGCGATCCGCAAGACGGGTTACGTCGTGAACCGGCACGCCCGGTCCCTGATCACGGGACGCTCCGACTCCATCGGCTTCTTGCTGACGGAGCCTCAGGAAATGCTCTTCGAGGACCCCAACTTCAACGTCCTGCTGCGCAGTTGCACCCAGGCACTGGCCGCGCACGACATCCCGCTGCTGCTGATGCTGGCCGGCACACAGGACGAGCGGCGCCGGATAACGCGGTACATCACCGCGGGCCACGTCGACGGGGTGCTGCTGGTCTCCAGCCACTCCGCGGACCCGGTCGCCGAGGAGCTGCGCGAGGCGGGGGTGCCCCTCGTCCAGTGCGGCAAGCCCATGGGCCGGGGCTCCAAGGTGAGTTACGTGGCCGCGGACGACCGGGACGGCGCGCGGGACATGGTGCGCCATCTGCTGTCGCTGGGCCGGCGCCGCATCGGTGTCGTGACCGGTCCGCTGGACAGCCCCGGTGGCGTCGACCGCCTCGCCGGTTACAAGGAGGTGCTCACCGAGGCGGGCGTCGAGATCGACGAGCGCCTCATCACCTCCGGCGACTACAGCCGGGCCAGCGGTGAGGCGGGGGCCGAGCGGTTGCTGTCCCGGGCCCCGGACATGGACGCCGTGTTCGTGGCCTCCGACCTGATGGCACAGGGTGCCCTGACGGCACTGCGCAGGGCCGGCCGACGGGTCCCCGAGGACGTGTCCGTGGGCGGCTTCGACGACTCCGCGGCGGCGACGGAGTCCACCCCCGCCCTCACCACGATCCGCCAGCCCTACGACCGCATCAGCAGCGAGATGGTGCGGGTACTGCTGGCCCAGATCGGCGGCGAGGACCCGGCCGCGGTGATCCTGCCCACCGAGCTGGTCATGCGGGACTCGACCTGACGCAGGCGGCAGGCGGCAGGTGGCAGGTGGCAGGACAACGGTGGCCCCGTTACGGAGCCGGTGACCCGCCTGCCGGCACGGTAGGCGCCGCCGCCGAACATCGGCACGGCATGGGCGCGCTGCCCGGCCCTCCGGCCAGGAACGCGCCCTTCGTCGATCCCCCGTCCCACGTCACGGCTGGTGTCCCTGACCCGGTCAGGATCGGAGAAGCCGCCTCCCACTCCCCCGTCCTACGGTGAGAACACCGACGAAACGGCGCACGCCAGGAGGCCCCGATGACCGCAGGACTGAACACCATCATCTACCCCGTCAAGGACATCGCTCGGGCGAAGGCCCTGTTCAGCGCGTTGCTGGAGACCGAGCCGTACGCCGACGAGCCCTACTACGTCGGTTTCAAGGACGCGGGCCAGGACGTGGGCCTGGACCCCAACGGCCACGCCCGCGGTATGACGGGCCCGGTCCCGTACTGGCATGTCACCGACATCCGCGCCCGGCTGGCCGCGCTGCTCGAAGCGGGCGCGGAGCTGCTCCAGGACGTCACCGACGTCGGCGGCGGCAAGCTGATCGCCTCCGTCAAGGACGCGGACGGCAACCTCGTGGGGATCACCCAGGACAGCTGAAGGATCGCGCCGATCACGCCCCCTGCCTGATGTGGTTGCACGCGCATTAACATGGGGTGTATGGCAGTGAACGCGGCCGGCGCCCGGCTCGAAGAACAGTGGCGGGACATCCTCGCGGTCCACGCCCGCACGATGTGCGAGATCGACCGGGTGCTGCACCCGCACGGGCTGGGCGCGAGCGACTTCGAGGTGCTCGATCTCCTCGCCGCCCAGGCTCCCGCGGAGGGCGACCTGTGCCGGGTGCAGAACCTGGTCGGCCGGGTCCATCTCAGTCAGAGCGCGCTGTCCCGGCTCATCGGCCGGCTGGAGAAGGACGGCCTGGTGGAACGGTCCGTGTGCCGAGAGGACCGGCGCGGGGTGTGGGTGGCCCTGACCCGCAAGGGGCGCGATCTGCACGCCGAGGTGCTGCCGCTCCAACGGGACGCCCTGCAACGCATGCTGAACGGCTGAGAGCGGCCCCGCTCACACAGAGGACGCTCGGTTTTCGCGGGAAGCCCCCAGCCCGGGAAAAGCCTGTGAGAACCCGGAAGAGAGCGAGGCGTAACCCCTTCGCGGTGCCATGCTGAACGAAGAGCACCGCGCAGGGACGGAGAGACGACGCCTTGGCCGTGGAAGAGGACCGGGCCGCCGAGTTCAGCGCCTACACGACGCGTTCCGTGGCGGAGACCCACGACGCGATCGCGGCGCACTACTACGACCTTCTCCTCGAAGTGGCGGGCCCCGCCGAGGACTTCAGCACCGTCATGAACGTGGTGGACCTCGGTTCCCTCACGGTCGGCGAGGTCACCTTCGGCACCGAGGTGCGCATGCGCTTCGGCGAACTCGGCTACTACCACGTCGGGGTACCGCTGACCGGGGTCTTCGGTGTCCGGGAAGGGTGTGGGGAGCTGTTGTACGGCACCTCCGGGCGCGCGTGCTTTTTCGACCCCGCGCGGAAGATCAGCGTCGAGGAGTGGACCGGTGACTGCCACACCCTCACGGTGAAGATCGACAAGCTGGCCCTGCTCCGGCAGTTGGAGGCGCTGCTCGGCAGACCGCTCCCCCGGCCGCCCCGGTTCCGGCCGTACATGGACGTCTCCCGCGGCGCCGGGCGCAGTTGGGCGAACCTCGCGCAGTGGAGCCTGCTGGAGAAGGATGTCTCGCACGGTCTGCTGCGCCGGCCGCTCATCCGCCGTCGCTTCGAACAGACCCTGCTGGACGGGGTGTTGCTGGCCGCCGACCATTCCTACCGTGAGGAACTGGCCGCGCCGCCACCCCCGATGCGGCCCGCCGCCGTCAAGCGGGTCATGGACGCCGTGCAGGACCGTCCCGCCGATCCCTACGACGCCGCGCGCCTCGCCGAGATCGCCCAGGTCAGTGTGCGCACCCTCCAGGACGCGTTCCGCAAGCACGTGGGGATGCCGCCGATGGCGTACGTCAGTGAGGTGCGGCTGGAGCGGGTGCGGGTGCAGCTGCGGGCCTCGGCGCCGGGGACGACGACCGTGTCGCACGTGGCCCACGAATGGGGCTTCGTCCATCTCGGCCGGTTCGCGCGGCGCTACCGGGAACGGTTCGGGGAGTCGCCCTCGCAGACGCTGCGCGCCGCCTGACGCCGTCCGCCCCGGAGCCCGCCGACACGCCCTGCCGCGCCTCGATCCACCGCGTTTTGCGGACAGCCGTCGCGCATCCCGGCGCGACAGAAGGACCGTGCGGCCCTATCGTCTGGGCACGGCGATCGCGGACGTCCGGTGCGGAGCGGGGTCGGCGCCGCTCACCCGGGCGTCGGCGTGACCCGGGCACGGAAGCGGGAGGCCGCCCGTGCCCCAGGGCCCGGTCGCTCCCCCTCCGAGTGAGGTGACCGGGCCCACCCCGGTCAGCCGTACGACCGGCCCAGCAGGGTCCGCACCCCCTGTGAGGTGAGCGTCAGCGGGTGCTCGGAGGCGGCGTCGATGGTCAGCGCCAGTTCGTCCGTCGGCCACTCCGAGGCGAGCGCGCCCAGCGGCACCAGCCGGTAGCGGGAGACGGTGGGCAGCAGTCCGGCCAGTTCGGACTCGGAGGTGAACACGGGCACCACCGGCGAACCGCCGGGCTGCTCGATCACCGGTAGGGCCACCGCCGTGGGATCGACGGCATCCGCGTCACTGACGTCGTCGGGGACGGGGACGAGGACGTCGCTGCTCGCGAGCGTGTCCAGCGCCACCGTGTCCTCGGTGTTCTCGGCGAGTGCGTCCAGCGCCCGCCGGGCCGGCGTGCTGGAGTGGTCGTTCGCGGGTGTCTGCATGGGAATCCCCTGATCGCGGGTGGTCGTGCGGTCGGCCCCGGGTGTACTCGGCCCCCGGGGCGACCCTGTTCGCGTACCCGATCCGGAAGGGGGCATTCCCTGAGGGGGGTCGGGGAATGGATCGGACACGGCAACCGCCGCGCCGTGCCCGCCGGACAGGGCCACCTGCTCAGCGGCTGAGCAGCTCCGCCACGGTGGTCACCCGGATCAGCGGCCGGTACAGGTCCATCACGTGCAGCGCCTTGGCGTGCGAGTCGTCGTCGGCGCCCGCGCAGGCGTCGGCGACGACCACGACCTCCACTCCGGCGTCGGCGGCGGCCAGCGCCGTGGACAGCACGCAGCAGTCCGTGCTGACGCCGGCGAGGACGAGTCGGCCCTGTGGGCCTACGCGGGCGGCGAGTTCGGGGGTCCACTTGCCGAAGGTGGGGGCGTCCAGCACGTGCGGGGCACCCTCGGCGAACTCGTCCGCCAGCCGCCACAGGGGCGCGTGCGCGGGTTGCAGGGCGAAGGGCCACTGCTGGTAGTAGGCGCGCCAGGCGCCGGTGGGGTGGTCGGGGGCCACGAAGCGGGTGAAGGTGACCCGTTCACCGAAGACGGGCAGCAGTTGCCGGACGCCCTGCGCCGCCAGGGCGAAGCGAGGGGTGGCCCACGGGCTGTCCGGGTCGGCGAAGACCCGCTGCATGTCGATGACGGCCAGCCGACCGGTCGTCATACGGCGGCCGCCTCCGCCTGGCCCGGCTCCCGCGCCTCCTGCTCCCGGACCCGGCCGCGGCCGAGGAGGAGGGCGCCGAGGAAGCCGAGTGCGAGGGCGGCGAGGACACCGAGGTTGGCGTAGGCCCAGGCGCCCGACTTGCCGCCGAGGCCCAGCGGTTCGAGGAGGTAGCCCTGCCACTCCAGCCAGCTCGCGGCCGAGTTGGTGACCAGGCCCCAGCCGAGGGCGGTGGCGGCGAGGGTGAGGAGCAGGGGGGTGAGGGGGACGTCTCCGTAGCGGCCGTGCGGGCGGTAGAGGTCGCTCTCGTCGTAGTCGCGGCGGCGCAGCAGCAGGTCAGCGAGGAAGATGCCGCACCAGGCGGCGACGGGGACGCCGAGGGTGGTGAGGAAGCCCATGAACTGGCCGAGGAAGTCGTCGGCGTAGAACACGATGTACACCGAGCCGGCGATCATCACAACGCCGTCGGCCAGGGCCGCCAGGTAGCGCGGGATCCGGATGCCCGCGGACAGCAGGGCGAGGCCGGACGAGTAGATGTCCAGGACCGCGCCGCCGACCAGGCCGAGTACGGCGACGACGGCGAAGGGGACGAGGAACCAGGTGGGCAGGAGGGTGGTGAGGGCGCCGATGGGGTCGGCGGCGACGGCCGCGTTGAGCGTGCGGGACGATCCGGCGAGGAGCAGGCCGAAGACCAGCAGCAGGAGCGGGGCGACCGCGGCGCCGAAGGTGGTCCAGCCGATCACTGAGCGGCCGGAGGAGGTGCGGGGCAGGTAACGGGAGTAGTCGGCGGCCGCGTTGACCCAGCCGAGGCCGAAGCCGGTCATCATGAACACGAGCGCGCCGATGAACTCCTGCGCGGAGCCCGCGGGCAGGGCGCTGACCTCGCTCCAGTGGACGTGGTCGGCGACGAGGCCGACGTAGACGACCGTGAGCACACCCGTCACCACGGTGATCAGGGTCTGGAGCCGCATGATCAGGTCGAAGCCCATGACCCCGCCGACCACGGTGAGCCCGGCGACCACGATCAGGGCGGCCACCTGTGTCCCGGTGCCGCCGCCCCAGCCGAGCCGGCCGAAGACCGTCGCGGTGGCCAGGGTGGCGAGGGCGCACAGCACGGTCTCCCAGCCGACGGTGAGCACCCAGGAGACGACCGACGGCAGTCGGTTGCCGCGTACTCCGTAGGCGGCCCTGCTGAGGACCATCGTCGGCGCGGAGCCCCGCTTTCCGGCGACGGCGACGAAACCGCACAGCAGGAAGGAGAAGACGATGCCGAGGACCCCGGCGATCAGCGCCTGCCCGAAGGAGATGCCGAAGCCGAGCACGAACGCGCCGTAACTCAGGCCCAGCACCGAGACGTTGGCCCCGAACCAGGGCCAGAACAGGGTGCGGGGCGTGCCCTTGCGTTCGGCGTCGCCGATCACGTCGAGCCCGTGTGTCTCCACCTGGAGCTGCCTGGCCCTGTTGTCGAGCGAATCCCGGGAGTCCGTCATCGGCCACCTGTCTGTTCAGCTGTGACCAGTCGACGCTAGGCAGGCCGTACCCGGGCGTCAAGCACCGCGCGGGGCGTCCGCCGCCTTCTTGATCGCCTCGCGGATCCGGGAGTAGGTGCCGCAGCGGCAGACGTTCTCGATGCGGTCGATGTCGGCGTCGGTGGGCCGGGGCGTCCTCTTCAGCAGGGCGGCCGCCGCCATGATCTGGCCGGGCTGGCAGAAGCCGCACTGGGAGACGTCGCAGTCGAGCCAGGCCTGCTGGACGGGGTGCAGGGTGTCGCCGTCGGCGAGGCCCTCGATGGTGGTCACCTGCCGCTCGGCGCACTCCTCGACGGGGACGACGCACGGCTGTATCTCCTCGCCGTCGAGGTGGCTGGTGCAGGCCCGGCAGACGCCGACCCCGCAGCCGTACTTGGGCCCGGTGACGTGCAGCAGGTCGCGCAGGACCCACAGCAGGGGCATGTCGGCGGGGGCCTCGACGGTGACGGGCTCGCCGTTGAGGTCGAAGGAGTAGGAGGGCATCGGTACCTTCTCGCGGGTCTCGGGGAGGTTCAGAAGTCGAGCGGGAAGCGGCGGGGTTTGATGCCGGTCGCGCGGGCCCAGGCGTTCGCGACGGCACCGGCGGCGGCCGGGACCCCGAGTTCACCCGCCCCGCCCGGCTCCCCGCCCGTGGGCAGGACGTGCGCCTCGAAGCGGAGCGGGGCGTGCCGCTGGCGCGCGTAGCGGAAGTCGGCGTAACTGCCTTCGCGGACGGCGCCCTTGTCGATGTGCAGGCCGGCCCGCAGGATCGTGGAGATGCCGTCGATCGCCGTCCCCATGAGCTGGGCCTGAAGTCCACGCGGGTTGACGACCGTACCGACGTCGGCGGCCATGACCACCTTGGTCACCCGCGGGTTCGTCGGGTCGGCGGCGTCGATCTCGACCAGACAGGCCACGCAGGAGCCGTACTCCTCGTGGACGGCCACGCCCTGGGCCTGTCCCGCGGGCAGGGTCCGGCCCCACTGTCCGGCGCTCGCGACCTTGTCGAGCACGGCTCTGACGCTCTTGCCGCGCAGTGTCGTACGGCGGAAGGCGACCGGGTCGCTGCCCAGGGCCCGAGCGATCTCGTCGACGACGATCTCCTCGGCCGTCCGCACGGTCCCGGAGTCCACCGAACGCCAGGCACCGAGGGGTATCGCCGCCAGCTCGACCGAGCCCGAATCCCCGGAGAGCCGGCCGAAGTTGTACAGGCCGCTGTCGCTGGGCAGCGGGGAGGCCGCGCGGAAGGAGGCGGTCCTGATGCCGCTGTCGGACTCACTCACCGAGGCCGTCGCGTGGGCGAAGGCCACGACCCGGCCGTCGGCATGGCTGGCGCGGATCCGGTGGTGGGAGGCCGGACGCATGCGGCCGTGCCGCAGGTCGTCGGCGCGGCTCCACATCAGCTTCACCGGGCGGCGCGCCGCCTTGGAGATCAGGGCGGCCTCGATCGCCGCGTCATGGTCCAGTCGGCGGCCGAACGACCCGCCGCCCCGCACCACATGGACCTTGACGGCTGACGCCGGCAGACCGACCGCCTGGGCGATGCTCTCGCGGGCCTGCTGGGGCGTCTGGGAGGAGAACCAGATCTCGGCGCGGTCCTCGCGTACATCCGCGACGGCCGTGAGGACCTCCATCGGGGCGTGGCTGACGAAGGCGAACTCGAACCGGGCCTCGATCTGGGCCGACCCTCGCGGCGGACCGCCGAGCGCGGGGACGGCGGCCTTCAGCCGCGACCGGATCTCGGCGTCGGAGACCCCGGCGAGCGGGCCCGCCTTCCAGGTGATCCGCAGGGCGTCCCGGCCCTGGAAGGCATGGTGAAAGGTGTCCGCGACGACGGCGACTCCCCCGGCGATCCTGACCACGTCGAGGACCCCGGGCAGGGCGCGCGCCGCGCGGTCGTCGACCTTGACGACCTTCCCGCCGAGCGTGGGCGGGCGCGCCACCACGGTCGGCTTCGCACCGGCCGCCGTCAGGTCGCCCGCGTACGTCGCCCGGCCGGTGACGATGTCCCGGGCGTCGATCCGGGTCGTCGGCTTCCCGATCACCTTGTGGCGGGACGCCGGTTTGGGCTTGCTGGAGACGCGGGGGCTGCGGACGCGGGCGGCGGCCTCGGTGAGTGATCCGAAGGTGGCCGTGCGTCCGTCCGGTGCGACGACCATGGTGTCGTGGGTGCGCAACACCCGCGCGGGCAGGCGCCAGCGCCGGGCGGCCGCGGTGACCAGGCGGGCACGGGCTGTGGCGGCGAGGTTGCGGGCGGGGCCGTAGAGCGAACTGACCGAGCTGGAACCGCCGGTGAACTGGTTGCCCCGGCTGCGGGCGGCGGCGAGCGGGATGTCGACGTCCACGAGGCGGGCGTCGAGTTCCTCGGCGATCATCATGGCGACCGCGGTGGTGACGCCCTGGCCGACCTCGACGCGGGGCAGCCGGACGACGACCTTGTTCTCCCGCGTGACCTCCAGGACCAGCATCTCCTCGTCCGTGCCGGTCACGAGGACGTCCGAGCGGCGCTGCGGTGTGGCCCCTTCCGCCTCCGGGGTGTCACAGCCGAGGGGGGCGGCGACGGTGAGGGTGGACGCGGCGAGGGTGTAGACCATGAATCTGCGCCGGGACAGCTCTGCCAACGTGCTCTCCTCCGTGGACGGCCGGTGTGTGCCTGGTAGGAGGGTCCCGGGCCGTGCGAGGTTGCGTGCGGCCGGCGTTCGGTCCTTGGAGCGACGGGAGTTGGGCGTCGCTCACCGCCTCACCTATCCCGGTGAGCCGGCGCACCTGCTCCGGCATCGGGGTGGCGGCCCCGTCACTCCGCCGTCTCGGGCCGGCCCGGGGCCGCCCAGTGGGTGTGGAAGGTACCGGGGCGGTCCGCCGTGAGTACGGGCGGGAGGCCCGATCGTCTCGAGGCCATGCGGGCCCATGGGGTGCGGATGTACGGCCCTGGCCCGTTGCCCCGTGATCCCACCCCGTTCGAAGGGTCAAACGAGCATGGGGTTAGCATATGAGCGCCGCCTAGCTCGATCGAGAGATAGATCTGTGACTGTCAACGAGGACTCGTTCACCAATTGGAAGACGCGCGAGGAGATCGCGGAGTCGATGATCCCGATCATCGGGAAGCTGCACCGCGAGCGGGACGTCACCGTCCTGCTGCACAGCCGCTCCCTGGTGAACAAGTCGGTCGTCAGCATCCTCAAGACCCACCGCTTCGCCCGGCAGATCGCCGGTGAGGAGCTGTCGGTCACCGAGACGCTGCCCTTCCTTCAGGCGCTCACCACCCTCGACCTGGGCCCGTCCCAGATCGACATCGGCATGCTCGCCGCGACCTACCGCGCCGACGACCGCGGTCTGACGGTGGAGGCCTTCACCGCCGAGGCCGTCGCGGGTGCCACCGGCGCCAACAAGATCGAGCGCCGCGAGGGCCGCGACATCGTCCTGTACGGCTTCGGCCGTATCGGGCGGCTCGTCGCCCGGCTGCTGATCGAGAAGTCGGGCTCCGGCAACGGGCTGCGGCTGCGCGCCATCGTCGTCCGCGGGGGCGGCGAGCAGGACCTCGTCAAGCGCGCCTCGCTGCTGCGCCGCGACTCGATCCACGGCCAGTTCCAGGGCACGATCACGGTCGACGAGGCGAACAGCACGATCGTCGCCAACGGCAACACGATCAAGGTGATCTACGCCAACGACCCGTCCGAGGTCGACTACACGGCGTACGGCATCAAGAACGCCATCCTCATCGACAACACCGGCAAGTGGCGCGACCGCGAGGGCCTGTCGAAGCACCTGCGTCCCGGCATCGACAAGGTCGTCCTGACCGCGCCCGGCAAGGGCGACGTCCCGAACATCGTGCACGGCGTCAACCACGACACCGTCAAGCCGGACGAGCAGATCCTGTCCTGCGCCTCCTGCACCACCAACGCGATCGTGCCGCCGCTGAAGGCGATGGACGACGAGTACGGGGTGCTGCGCGGGCACGTGGAGACGGTCCACTCGTTCACCAACGACCAGAACCTGCTGGACAACTACCACAAGGCCGACCGTCGCGGCCGCTCGGCGCCGCTCAACATGGTGATCACCGAGACGGGTGCCGCCTCGGCCGTGGCCAAGGCGCTGCCCGACCTCAAGGCGCCGATCACCGGCAGCTCGATCCGGGTGCCCGTGCCGGACGTGTCGATCGCGATCCTCAGCCTGCGCCTGGGCCGCGAGACCACGCGTGAGGAGGTCCTGGAGTACCTGCGGGACGTCTCGCTGAACTCGCCGCTGAAGCGCCAGATCGACTTCACGACGGCGCCCGACGCCGTCTCGATGGACTTCGTCGGCTCCCGCCACGCCTCCATCGTCGACGCCGGCGCCACCAAGGTCGACGGCGACAACGCGATCCTCTACCTCTGGTACGACAACGAGTTCGGCTACTCCTGCCAGGTCATCCGGGTCGTCCAGCACGTCTCCGGGGTGGAGTACCCGACCTTCCCGGCGACGGCGGTCTGATCCCGGCGCGCCCGTCGTCCGCACCCCGGCGGTGCGACGGCGGGCGCGCCCGGCCCTGTCCGGCCACACCACGTGGACGGGGACCCCGCCGCGCGCTTCGAGCACGGGGGCGGCCGTAGCGCGTCCCCTGCCGTGGACGGACCCTTGGCGGCACGCGACACCCCTGTTCCCGAAGCCACCTTCGCCCGCGGCCGACGACGCCGCAGCCTCACCCACTCCAACTCCGCCGCCCTGCACAGGCGTTGACCCGCCCCCTCCTCGACAGCAGAATGAGGGCGCGCTCTGAGAGCGCTCTCAAACCCGCGTATGCGACTTCGAGGAGACCCATGACCGGCAGCCAGGGCGGCCCCGTGTTCAACCGCCGCGCACTCATCGGGACCGGTCTCGGGGCCGCTGCCGCCGTCGTGGCCGGGACGGGGACCGCGCGGGCGGCGGGCCACGGCGCGGCCTCCGCGCCCGGCCGCGCGCAGGGCTTTCTCGCCGCGGCCATGGACGCCTATCCGGAACACGGCACGATCCGGCTGGCGCAGAGCTACACCGACCAGGCCGGACTGTTCAGCACGGCCTTCACCTACGACAACGCCCTCGCGATCCTGGCGAGCCTGGCCTGGGGCGGCGCGGACGGCAGGTCCCGGGCGGTGGTGCTCGGCGACGCGCTTGTCTACGCGCAGTCCCATGACCCGGAGTACACGGACGGCCGCCTGCGGCAGGCGTACAACGTGGGGCCGTACACCTTCTATGACGGCACCCGCCAGCCGGACGGGTTCGTGCGGGCGGACGGGAAGGCCAACGTGGGTTGGCAGTTCGGGTTCACGGGGACGGCCGTGGGCGACATGGCCTGGGCCGGTATCGCGCTGGCCGAGCTGGCCCGGCGGACCGGGGAGCGGCGTTTCCTCACCGGTGCCGTGCGCATCGGTGAGTGGATCGACCGTGTCGGGCGCACCGACGAGCCGCTCGGCGGGTTCAAGTTCGGGGTGAACGGGGCGAACGAGAAGCTTCCGTTCACCTCGACCGAGCACAACACCGACCTGATCGGCCTGTTCGGCCGGCTGGCCCGGCTCACCGGGGACCGGGTGTGGCTCCAACGGCGGTCCGTGGCCGCTCGGTTCGTCAGGAGGATGTGGGAGCCGGCGGCCGGCTTCTTCTACACCGGGACGAACGACGGCGTGACGATCAACAAGTCACCGATCCCCGAGGACACTCAGACCTGGACCCACCTCGCCCTCAACTCCCCCGTGTACGCCCGCTCGTTGGACTGGGCCGCCGCCGAACTGTCCGTCCTGGACACCCCGGACCGCCTCAACAGCACGGTCCCCGCGGGCCAGTCGTACGAGGGCGTCACCTTCAGCTCCGCCAGCCTCCTCGCCGACGAGTCCGCCCCCATCGCCGACGGGCAGCCCAAGCCGGACCGTGACGGCGTGTGGTTCGAGGGCACGGCGCACCTCGCGCTCGCCCTGCGCCACCGGCGCGACCCCGGGGACGAGAAGCGCGCCCGGCGTCTGATCGCCTCGATCGAACGGGCCCAGGACCTGCTCGGCGCCGGCCAGACCTTCGGCGGGACCGCGGTGGCCGCCCGGTCGGGGATCGTCTCGGCCAGCAGCCCGCTCGACACCGGTTTCGGGTTCGGGTACTACCCGTACCGGCACACCGGCGCGACGGCGTGGTACCTGCTGGCGGCGACGCGCACGAACCCGCTGCGGGCTTGAGGCCCTGTCGTCACCTTCCCGCCGGCCGGCGCGCGGCGGCCGGCACAGCCTCCGGGCGAACGACGGGAAGGGGTCGGCAGGCCCTAGCCGGACACCAGCCCCGCGATGTGGGAGGTGACGGTGTCGAGGATGTCGGTCCAGGCGTCCCCGTCGCCGAGCACCAGGTAGTTGAGGGTCAGCCCGTCGGTCATGGCGGCGAGATAGCGGGCCAACACGGAGGCGGGAACCCGGAGTTCGAAATCAAGGTCCTGGCGCAACTGCTCGATGAGCTCGACATAGAGCTCGCCGTACAGCTCGTACTGGCGGCGCGCCAGATGCTCGAACCCTGGTTCCCGCAGGGCGTACTGGGTGAGTTCGTAGGTGAGCATGTGCTCGTCGGGGTGCGCGCACACATGGTCCCAGTACGCCTGGAACCCGGCCCGGACGGTCTCCTCCAGGGTCTCGCGGGGCTTGAGCGCCTCCTTCACGACGGTCACGTAGTGGTCGGTGATGGTGGTGATGACGGACTCGACGAGCTCCTGCTTTGAGTCGAAGCAGTAGTGGAAGACGCTCAGGGAGACGCCCGCCTCGGCGGCGATGGACCGGGTCGTGGTCCTGGCCACGCCGTCCCGGGCCATCGCCCTGATCGCCGCTTCCGTCAGCTGCCGGCGCCGTTCGGCCGACGGCATCCGTGCCATGCGCGCGTCCCCCCGTCCACCCGTCCCACCGTCCTCGTCAGGCGCTGTGCACGCCGACCTCGTAGAGCGAGTACCCCCAGTCGGTGCCGCGGTCGAGGCCGTGGACGCGGACGTGACGGGCCGGTGTGCCGGTGAACCTGGCGGTGTCGAGGCCGCCGTCGCCGCTGGTGGTGGACCAGGCGGTCTGCCAGTGGCTGCCGTCGGTGGAGAGTTCGACGCGGTAGGACCTGCCGTAGGCGCGCTCCCAGTCCAGCGTCACGCGCGACACCAGGTGGGTGGAGCCGAGGTCGACCTGCCACCACTGGTCGTCGCTCCAGTCGCTGGCCCAGCGGCTGCCGTCGTCGCCGTCCACGGCCCGCCCCGGCTGGTAGCTGGTGAAGGGGTTGGACTCGGACGAACTCGCCGCTGCGGCACGGTTCTTGGCCAGGTCGACGCCGGCCTGGTGATGCTCGGAGGCGCCCCAGGTGTCGAGGTAGGACTCGGCTCCGCGGAAGAGGTCGTCCACCACGCCCTGGCCGCCGACGAGCCGGATGTCCTCGATCCAGTCGGGGATCATGCCGACGTGCGCCGCCCCGTCGGTGTTGAGGTCGAAGGTGCGCTGACCGGAGGTCTGCCGGTCGATGACCGAGCCGCCGTCCACGCTCTTGAAGGGGTACGTCACTCCCGGGGCCGTGCCGGTGCCGCGCGGCCCGGGGTGGTCGCCGACGCCGTTGAAGTCGGTGCCGAAGCCGTAGCCGACGTCGTACTTGGCGCGCAGCGCGTCGGTCCGCCTCGCCTCCGCGCTGAAGCTCTCGGAGCCGTGCATGTACTGGGCGACGAACCCGCCGAGGGAGTAGACCCGCTCGGTCCAGTTCAGGTCCATCCAACTGTGCGAGGACAGCACGCCCGGGTAGTCGGCGGCGTCGAACATGTCGAGGACGCGGCCGGTGGCCTTGACGCTCATGTGGTCGATCTCGAGCATCATCTTGCGTTTCATCATGCCCTGCACGGCGTACTCACCGAGGTCGGTGAGCCCGCGGACGTTGCACTGCGCGTCCTCGTCGTACTCCGGGACCTCGGTGCCCGCCGGCAGGTCCGCCTCCGCCCCGGACGCGGCCGTGCCGATGGGGTTGTCGTGCTGCGGGCCCGTGCACTTCTCCGTCTTCCAGAAGGTGCCGGTGGACAGGAACTGCCCGACGTTGATGGCGGTCCCGAGCCCGTGTTCGTCGAAGCGGACCCCGCACAGCGCGTTGTCGAACTTGTGGCACAGGAACATGCTGCGCACGCCGAGGCTGTACAGCTCGTCGAGACCCTTGTCGATGTCGGACTTGCTGCACTGCGCGATGTCGAGGATCTGCTTGCAGCCGAAGGGCTCGGAGGTCTCGACGCCCAGGATGACCGCGAGCTTGCCCTGCTGGATGACCTGGCGGGCCTGCGCGCTGTCGGTGACGATCCGGAACCAGCCCTTTCCGGTGCCGCCGTACTGCGCGTCGATGTGGTCCTGGAGCTGGTAGGTGAGCTTGGCCTGGAGGCGGATGGAGGTCATCTCGTCACAACTGCGGTCCTTGAACGGGTAGACCGAGCAGATCACGCCGTTGGTGACGAGGTCGTTGACGAGGACCCGCTGACCGCCGCGCCAGGCGCGCTCGATCCAGGCGTAGTAGTTGGCCTGGTGGGTCATCGAGTCGTACGCCGGCCAGTCCTTGAACGTCGGCCAGCCGACCGGGTCGTGCTTGCCGTCGCCACCGTGGGTGATGTAGTCGAAGATCGCGAGCGTGCCGTCGGGGTAGTGCTCGGGGCAGTCCTTGAGCGCGTCGGCGACACCCGCCGTCGAGAAGACCTTGCCGCAGATCAGCCGGCCGCCGAACGCCTCGTTGGAGAACAGGTGGTTGTGCGCGTCGACGAACCCGCGCACCTGGCCCGCCGAATCGGTCCCCGTGAACGGCTCACCCGTGACGTTGATCTGCGCGTCGGGGGTGGGACGCGCGGTCGGGTTCCACCAGTCGCTCGCGGCCGCCGAACTCGGTGCCGGGCCGAGGGCGAGGGCCAGGACGAGGAGGAGGAGCGATACCACGGTGATGTCTTTGCGTCTGCGATACGAACATCGAGTCATGGTGGGTACCACGCCCCTCGGTCGGCGGCCACGAGATTGTCATGACCGGGGCAATCTGTGCGACGAGAATGGCTACTGGCGGGTTATGAGTCAAGGGTCCGGGACGCTTGACCTGATAAGCGCCCGGCGTGTGCGCTGTCTTGACGTGTTCATTTCCGTCGTTGAGCATGCTGGGAGTCTGATCGCTTCTGGTCGATTCTGTGATTCTCCGTTCCCTGGAAGGGAGTTCCGTGTCCCACCGCCGCCGCTGCATCGTCCGGGCCTTGGCCCCGGCCGTCCCCCTCGCTCTCGCCGCGGGGTTCGTCACCGCCGCTCCCGCCCTCCCCGCCTCCGCCGCCTCCCCCGCGGACACGGCGACAGCCGGCTCGGTCACGGTGCGGGTCGATCCCTCGTACCAGCAGGAGGAGTTCGAGGGGTGGGGCACCAGCCTGGTCTGGTTCGCCAACGCCACCGGGGGCTATCCGGAGCCGATCCGAAGACGGCTCGTCGACATGCTGTTCGGCAAGGACGGCCTCGCACTCAACATCGCGCGCTACAACATCGGCGGCGGCAACGCCCCGGACGTCCGCACGGACTACATGAAGGCCGGCGCGACCATGGAGGGCTTCTGGAAGGCGCCCGAGGGCACCACGCAGAACGACAGGGACTGGTGGGACCCGAACAATCCCGAGCACTGGGACTGGGGCGCCGACGCGAACCAGCGCTGGTGGGTCGCCCAGGTCAAAAACAGGGTCACCAAGTGGGAGGCGTTCAGCAACTCGCCGCCCTGGTTCCAGACCGTCAGCGGTTACGTCTCCGGCGGCTTCGACGCCGGCGCCGACCAGATCCGCGCCGACCGGGTCGACGAGTTCGCCACCTATCTCGTGCGGGTGTCCGAGCGGATGGAACGCGAACACGGCATCACCTTCGACACCATCGACCCCTTGAACGAGCCCAACACCTCCTACTGGGGCACCCAGTTGGGCCCGAACGGCCAGCCGACCGGCGGTCGGCAGGAAGGCGCCCACGCCGGGCCCGCGCTCCAGCAGAAGGTGATCCTCGCCCTGCACAAGGCACTTGGGGGCGCCACGACCAAGGCCCGCGTCTCCGCGATGGACGAGACCAACCCCGGCATCTTCACCACCAACTGGAACGCCTACGCCGACGACGCCCGGGCCGCCGTCGGCCAGCTCAACGTGCACACGTACGGCACGAGCCAGCGCACCAGCGCCCGCGACATCGCCAAGGGCGCCGACAAGCCGCTGTGGATGAGCGAGGTCGAGGGCACCTGGGGCACCGGCACCGACTTCACCGGGATGGAGCCGGGACTCGGCATCGCCACCCGCATGGTCGACGACATGCGGGAACTGGAGCCCTCCGCCTGGGTGTTCTGGCAGCCGATCGAGGACTCCGCCCCGCAGGCCGCCGCCGGCAAGAACTGGGGCAGCATCCATGTGCCGTTCAACTGCACGGCCGAGGACACCCTGGAGACCTGCCCGATCAAGGCGAACTCCAAGTTCCACACCATCCGGAACTTCACCCACTACATCCGACCCGGCGACCACTTCGTGAAGGTCGACGACACCTCCAGCGTCGCCGCCGTCAGCAGGTCCGGCCGGTCCGCGACCGTCGTGCACGTCAACGGCACCGCGTCCGCCCGCTCCGTGACCCTCGACCTGTCCCGCTTCGGCAAGGTCACCCGCGGCGCCACCGTCACCCCCGTGGTGACCAGCGCGGACGGCGCCCTCGTCCAGGGCACCCCGGTCCGGGTCACCGACCGCTCGGCCACCCTCACCGTCCCCGCGAAGTCGGTCACCAGCTTCCTCGTCAAGGGTGTCAGCGGGGTCGCGAAGGACGCCGCCCTCGTACAGCCCGGCCATGTCTACCGGCTGACCGGCACGCAGAGCGGCAAGTCGCTCGCCCCGTCGGACGACGGCACCGGCGTCGTGATCCGCGCGAACGACAACGGCAGCGCCCGACAGCTGTGGTCCGTACGGCAGTTGACGCCCGGCACCGACCACCGCGCGCGGTACGCCCTCACCCACATCGCCACCGGCAAGCGGATCGCCGTACGGGACGACCAGGCCGTCCTCGAGGACCCCTCGGACAGCGCCGCCGCGCAGTGGATCATGTCGACCACCGGGGACGGCACCTGGACCTTCGTCAACGCCGCCACCGGCCGACTGCTCGACGTCGCCGGCCAGTCCTCGGCGGACGGCGCCAAGGTCTCCACGTACACCCCGACCTCGACGGCCAACCAACGCTGGACGGTGAGTGACGAGACCGTGCTGCGCACCGAGAAGGCCGAGGTGTTCACCGTGCCCGGGCTGGCGCCGGTACTCCCGCGGACGGTGACGCCGGTCTACCGGGACGGCGCCCGCGGCGCCCTGCCGGTGGCGTGGGACCTGCCCTCCGACGACGCCTGGGCCGAGCCCGGCACCGTACGGGTCACGGGGCGGGCGACCGATCCGCTCGGGCGGACGATCCGCGCGACGGCGACCGTCACCGTCGACACGATCGCCTCGACCCTGCCCGGTCGCGCCAAGACCTATGCGGGCGCAAGTCCGCGGCTGCCGGACACGGTCGTCGGTGTCGGCGCGCACGGCGGCCGGACCGACCTCCCGGTGACCTGGGAAGCGGCCCCCGGCGGGGCGTACGAGAAGACCGGCGTGGTGACCCTGGACGGCGTCGCACGGATCGTGGGCGGCGGCACGGTCGACGCGACCGTCCGCGTACAGGTCACCGAGCCAAAACTGACCGACATCGCGCCCGACCCGGGTGTCACCGTCGCCGCCACCTACACCGAGAGCGGCTACTCCGCCGAGCGCCTGCGCAACGGCGACACCACCGACAAGGCCTGGTCCAACTGGCGGTCCGGCACCAAGAACCCGTCCGACACCCTCACCTTCGCCCTGCCCAGGGCACGCGACCTCGACCGGGTCGTGGCGCACTTCTACCGGGACGGCGACACCCCCTCCTTCCCGGCGAGCCTCAAGGCACAGGTGCGCGTCGACGGCTCCTGGGTCGACGCGAGCGACGAGATCGCCGTCGGGACCGAGGGGACACCGGTGGTCGGCGTGCCGCTGCGCGCATCGAGCCCGGCGACCGGGGTGCGCCTGGTGATGACGGCCCGGTCCGGCGGCTACCTCACGATGAGCGAGGTCGAGGTGTACGCCAGGGCGCCCGGGGTCTCCTCGGACGCGGCCGCGGCATCGATCGAGGTCAACGGCGTGCCGGTGGCCGACTTCTCCCCCGACAGGACCGACTACCGCGTCCGGACCGCCGATCCGACCCGCGCCGTGGTCACGTCGACGGCACGCGACCCGTACGCCACCGTCACCGTGGAGCGGGCCCACGGCCGTGCCGTCGTCACCGTGACCGGCGAGGACGGGTCCCGGACGACGACGTACCGGCTGACGCTCCTGCGACGCTGACCTACGGGACGACAGGACGACCGGACGACCGGACGACCGGACGACGGGACGACCGGACGGCGGGACGACCGGACGGCGGGACGACCGGACGGCGGGCGCTGACGCGCCGCTCCCCCGTAGGACCACGTCATGACGGACGGTCACGCCACTGAACCGTGGAAGGTCGTGACGCCGGTTGCCGCTGTACCCCGGGCGTGATCCGGTGGACCATGGGGAACCCTGTCCACCGCACCCCCGGGGCGCGACCGGTACGGGTCGATCCGGGCCCCCGGCCACCCCGTGTGAGGAAGTGAGCTGATCATGACCGAGTCGACACTGGTGGTCACGGGGGCCACCGGCCGCCTCGGCGGCCGCGTCGCCCGTCGCCTCGCCGAGCGGGACGTGCCGCAGCGGCTGCTGGTACGCAGCCCCGAGCGAGCGCCGCGGCTGCCCGGTGCGACAGCGGTCCGCGGCGCCTACGACGATCACGACGCCGCCGTACGGGGCCTCACCGGCGCGCACACCCTGTTCATGGTGTCCGCCTCCGAGAGCGCCGACCGGCTCTCCCAGCACCAGGCCTTCGTGGACGCCGCCGTCGAGGCCGGTGTGCGGCACCTGGTGTACGTCTCCTTCTTCGGCGCGGCGCCCGACGCGGAGTTCACCCTGGCCCGCGACCACTTCCACACCGAGGAGCACATCCGGGCCACCGGCCTGGCGTACACGTTCCTGCGGGACAACATCTACGCCGATTTCGTGCCGGACCTGGCCGGGGCGGACGGCGTCATCCGCGGCCCGGCCGGCAAGGGGCGGGCCGCGTTCGTCTCCCAGGACGACATCGCCGACGCCGCCGTTACGGTGCTGACCCGGCCGGCCGAGCACGCCGGTGCCGTGTACGACCTGACCGGACCGGAGTCCCTGTCGCTGGAGGAGGCCGCGGCCGTCCTGTCCGAGGTGTGGGGTCGCCCCGTCGCGTATCACCCGGAGACGGTCGAGGAGGCGTACGCCTCGCGCTCCTCCTACGGCGCCCCGCGGTGGCAGCTCGACGCCTGGGTGTCCACGTACACCGCCATCGCCGCGGGGCAACTCGACGGCGTCAGCGACGCCGTGCCCCGACTGACCGGGCGTCCCGCCACGCCCCTCCCCGACGTCGTCCGCGCGCTGCCCCCGCACTGACGCGCTCGACCGCCTGCCGAGGGCCCGGGGCGCCGGGGGCGCCCACTGACCGGACCGCCGCCGGAGCGACACGCTCCCCTTGGCGGGAGCGGCCACACCGGCCGGCGCGCCCTGACGCCCCTGCGCGTACTCGATCTGTCCGCCCTTGACGGCCCACCGCTCGCCGCGCAGGTCCGGACCTCTCCTTGCCCGTACCTCCGACGCCGACGGCGAATGCCCCAACCAGGAAAGCCGGATGAGCAGCACCCCGGGCGTCCGCGGCAGCGACACCCGCAGGGCGTTGCCGTCCCGGAGCGCGGCGCCGGCCCACGCGGGGCCGCGCGCGAGGGTCGGCAGCTGTACGACCCCGCTCGGGGCTCAGCCCCCGTCCCCGTCCCGTCGGCAGTACAGGAAGAGGTGGGGCTCGGGCTCGGCGCCGGGGTGGTCCGGGGTGAAGACCAGGCTCTGGCGGGAGAGGACCGTCAGTCCCGCATCCTCGGCCAGGGCGACGACGTCGTCCTCGGCGAAGCTGGTCGCACGGACCGGCCGGCCCATGAAGACCACCTCCAGGTCCTCCACGTCCGCGGGGACGGTGGCGAGGACCAGGTGGCCGCCGGGGCGCAGGGCCAGGGCGAGCCGCCGCAGCAGCGCGGACTGCTCGGCGCGGGCCATCTGGAGCAGCGAGAAGAACACGCACACACCGTCGAACGCGGCTGTCTCCAGCGGCAGTTCGCGGATGTCGGCACAGCGGAACTCGGCCCCGGGAACCTGGCGCGCGGCGAGTTCGACCATGACCGCGGACACGTCGACGCCCAGCACCGAGTGTCCCGCCTCGACGAGTGCGGCCGCGGTGGGCCGCCCGGTGCCGCTGCCCACGTCGAGGATCCGCGCGGCCGGGGGCAGGCGCTCGATCAGCCACTCCAGCGCGGCCAGATGCGCCGGCGCGTGCGCGAACGCCTTCTCGTAGTCGGCGCCCAGCGCGTCGAACAGCGCTGCGGCGGGCGGCCGTTGGTCCTCGTGCCTCACGTCGGTGTCCCTTCGCTCGCCGGCCTGCATCCTCGCACCCGCCGTCGACGTGCCACAACGGCCGACCTGTGCGCGCCCGGAAAGTCCGGGCAGGGGAGAATGAGGGACACACCCAACGGTCGACCCTTGCGGAGGAGCGGGAACATGCAGGACGCGCGAGCGGGGCAGGTCGCCGGACCCGAGGACCTCATCGATGTGGCCCGTCTGGTCACGGCGTACTACGCGCTGCACCCCGACCCGGCCGAGCCGGGCCAGCGGGTGGCGTTCGGTACCTCGGGGCATCGCGGCTCGTCCTTGGCGGCGGCGTTCAACGAGGACCACATCGCGGCCACCAGCCAGGCCATCTGCGAGTACCGGGCCGCCCAGGGCACCGACGGCCCCCTCTTCCTCGGCGCCGACACCCACGCCCTGTCCGAGCCGGCGCGGATCACGGCGCTGGAGGTCTTCGCCGCCAACGACGTGACCGTGCTCATCGACGAGACCGACGGCTACACGCCCACCCCCGCGGTCTCGCACGCCATCCTCACCCACAACAGGAACCGCGCCTCCGGTCTCGCCGACGGCGTGGTGGTCACCCCCTCGCACAACCCGCCCGCCGACGGCGGCTTCAAGTACAACCCGCCGAACGGCGGACCGGCCGGTTCCGAGGCGACCTCCTGGATCCAGGACCGGGCCAACGAGATCATCACCGCCGGTCTGAAGGACGTACGGCGCATCCCCTACGCCCGCGCCCTGACGGCCTCCGGAACCGGCCGCTACGACTTCCTCGGCACCTATGTCGCCGACCTGCCGAACGTGCTGGACCTGGAGGCGATCCGGACGGCCGGTGTGCGCATCGGCGCCGACCCGCTGGGCGGTGCCTCGGTCGCCTACTGGGGCCGGATCGCCGAACAGCACCGTCTCGACCTGACGGTGGTCAATCCGCTCACCGACCCCACCTGGCGGTTCATGACGCTGGACTGGGACGGCAAGATCCGGATGGACTGCTCCTCGCCGTACGCCATGGCCTCGCTCATCGAGCGGCGGGACCGGTTCGACATCGCCACCGGCAACGACGCCGACGCCGACCGGCACGGCATCGTCACCCCGGACGGCGGCCTGATGAACCCCAACCACTATCTGGCGGTGGCGATCTCGTACCTGTTCTCGCACCGGGAGCAGTGGCCCGCCGACGCCGGGATCGGCAAGACGCTGGTGTCGTCGAGCATGATCGACCGGGTCGCGGCGGACGTCGACCGCAAGCTGGTCGAGGTCCCCGTCGGCTTCAAGTGGTTCGTCGACGGCCTGTCCGACGGCGCTCTCGGCTTCGGCGGTGAGGAGTCGGCGGGGGCGTCCTTCCTGCGCCGGGACGGCTCGGTGTGGACCACCGACAAGGACGGCATCATCCTGGCCCTGCTCGCCTCCGAGATCACGGCGGTGACGGGCGAGACCCCCTCGCAGCACTACGCCAGGCTCACCGACCGCTTCGGCGCCCCCGCCTACGCCCGCGTCGACGCCCCCGCCTCGCGCGAGGAGAAGGCGCTGCTCGCCAAGCTGTCGCCGCGCCAGGTCACCGCCGACACCCTCGCCGGGGAAGCGGTCACCACCGTCCTCACCGAGGCCCCCGGCAACGGCGCCGCCCTCGGCGGTATCAAGGTCGCCACCGCCAACGCCTGGTTCGCGGCCCGGCCGTCGGGCACCGAGGACGTCTACAAGATCTACGGGGAGTCCTTCCTCGGCCCGGACCACCTGCGGCAGGTCCAGGAGGAGGCCAGGTCCGTGGTGCTGTCGGCGCTGGGCGGCTGACGGCCCGGGACGACTCGCGCCGCCCGGGAGGGGGCGCCCCTGCGCGGTATGTGTCGTTATGCGATCACGTCCTGGTCACATCTGCGCAGGGGCGTCACACAGACTCCACACACGCTTTCGAAAGCCTCGCTACCTTTGCTCGCGGCTTGATCCTCTGGCACAAGCGAACACAGGAAGACCGCACATGGACTACTGCTCCACCTGTCGTCGGCATCTCAACGGCGCCCTGGCGTGCCCCGGGTGTGGTGCCTACGCCCCGGACATCGCTCCCGTCGCCGTCGCGGCGCCCGCGCCGGCCGCCGGGACGACCCCCGGGACAGCCGCGGCGACATGGTCGGCACCGGACCGCCTGTGGCACGAGGAGGGCCCCGGTGCCGAGGAGAGCTGCGAGGCACCCCAGGCGCATCCCTCCGAGGACTTGGACGTCCTGCCCCTGGCCGGGTCCTCCGCGTCCACGGGCCGTGCGTCTCGGCGGCGGCAGCGGGAGCGCTGGAGGAAGACCCAGCGCAGGGCCTTGGTGGCCACCGCGGTCGCCCTGGTCGGCGGCGGGCTGACCGCCGCCTCGATGGACCGCCAGTCCACGGACCGCACGCAGGCGGCCTCCGCGCCGGACACGGAGACCATGGGCGTCGCCCAGGGGCCGGCCACGGAAGCCGTCCCCGCCTCGGCGACCCCCGCGGACACGCACCGCTCCCACCGCACGTCGTCCGCCACCGGCTCGGCCACGGCGAACGCCCCGCACGAGCAGTCCGCGGCCGCCCCCGAGGCCACTCCGGCCACGCGGACGGCCCGTCAGGACAGCGGCACGGCGCCCCTGGGCACGGTCATATCCGCGGCCGGGTCCCAGGCGACCTCCACGGTCTCCGACACCACGGGCACGGTCGTGGAGACGGCGGCCTCCCCCGCCCCCTCCACGGCGGACGGCACCGACGGCACGGGCGCGTCCGGCACCTCCGACGCATCCGGTACGTCCGACACGTCCGGCACGGGCGCGTCCTCGACGAACCCCTCCTCGTCCGAGGCGTCCTCGCCGACCTCTCCCTCGGGGCTCTGCCTCCTCGGGCTGGTCTGCGTCAGCTGATCCGGCTCCGACCGGGTCTCATCCGTCCGCGGAGAAGGGCAGTGGCCTGCGCAGCAGCCACTGCCCGAACGTCCGGCGCGCCGGCCGCACGACCACGCGGCCGTGCACCTTCCGCCCCACCAGTTCCACGCGCAGGACCACAGGCGTCTCCCGGTGCGCCGCGGTCCGGCGCTGCTCGACCCTGCTGTGAGCCAGCCGTAGCCCGTCGGTGTCGACCACGACGCCCGGGCGTGTGACGAGCGTCAGGGTCCTGCCCGTCATGGTCAGGTCGATCCGCAGGGTGTCATGCGTGATCACGGCATCGGTGAAGTCGAGGGTGACCTCGCAGTACGTCACCTCCAGCTCCATCCTGCGCGGCACCACCCAGCGCCCGTGGCGCCGGATCGGACCGCTGTGGACCTGTTCGATCCGCACCAGGTCCTTGGCCTCCGCCCCGGCCACGCCGACCGAGGCCGCTCCCGACGGGAGGTCGGCGGTGAGCTCGGCCAGTTCCCGCAGCGTCCGCGCCGACAGCGCCGCCCCCAGGCGCTCGTCCAGCTCGTCGGCGGTCAACCGGCCGTCCCCGGCCGCGATCCGCAGCACATCCACCACCCGGTCCCGGTCCGCGTGAGAAGCCCGCAGCTCGGGCGACGAACCGGCGCCGGAGCGCCTCGCGGTGGGCGACATCTCTTCCGGCATGCTTCCGTCCCGCTCCCATCGAACGTCCCCAGGCGGCGCGAGCAGCGCCGCGACCAGCAGGCTAGCGCTATATCGCGACAGGGTCCGCCCCCTGGATCCCGCCACCCCGACATAGCGGCAGCACGTACAGGTCGCCCAGAAACTATGTAGTCCCACCACATGTGCCCCTGACCTGCCCGTTCCTACGGTGTGCGAACACGTACCCGTCCCCACCGCACACGAGGAAGTGGCGCACATGGCCTCCGCAGCAACCGCTCCACCGACGCCGAACAACCTGAAGCGCATCGTCGCCGCCAGCCTCATCGGCACGACCATCGAGTGGTACGACTTCTTTCTCTACGGATCCGCCGCGGCGCTCGTCTTCAACAAGCTGTTCTTCCCCGACTCCGATCCCCTCGTCGGCACCCTGCTGTCGTTCCTCACCTACGCGGTCGGGTTCGCCGCGCGTCCGATCGGCGCGCTCGTCTTCGGGCACTACGGGGACCGACTGGGCCGCAAGAGGCTGCTGGTGCTGAGTCTGCTGCTGATGGGTGGGGCGACCTTCGCGATCGGGCTGCTGCCCACGCACGCGACGGTCGGCGCGGCCGCCCCGGTGCTGCTGACCGTGCTGCGCCTGGTCCAGGGCTTCGCGCTGGGCGGCGAGTGGGGCGGCGCCGTCCTGCTGGTGTCCGAGCACGGCGACGCCAGGCGGCGCGGCTTCTGGGCTTCCTGGCCGCAGACCGGAGCACCCGCCGGACAGCTCCTGGCCACCGGCGTGCTCTCGCTGCTGACGGCCCTGCTCTCGGACAGCGCCTTCACCAACTGGGGCTGGCGGATCCCGTTCCTGCTCTCCGGCGTGCTCGTGATGGTCGGTCTGTGGATTCGTCTCTCTGTCGATGAATCACCGGTCTTCCAGCAGGCCCTGGCCCACGCCGAGGCGCGCAAGTCCGAGCAGGGGACGGCGGAGAAGCTGCCGATCGTGTCCGTGCTGCGCCACCACTGGCGGGACGTGCTGATCGCGATGGGCGCGCGCATGGCCGAGAACATCAGCTACTACGTCATCACCGCGTTCATCCTCGTCTACGCCACCACCGCGGCCGACGTCTCCAAGCAGACCGCGCTCAACGCCGTCCTGATCGCCTCGGCCGTGCACTTCGCGGTGATCCCGCTGTGGGGCGCCCTGTCGGACCGGATCGGGCGTCGTCCGGTGTACCTGCTGGGCGCGGCCGGCATCGGGCTGTGGATGTTCCCGTTCTTCTCCCTGATCGACACCGGCGACTTCGGCAACCTGATCCTCGCCGTCACCGTGGGACTGGTGCTGCACGGGGCGATGTACGCGCCCCAGGCCGCCTTCTTCTCCGAGATGTTCGCCACCCGGATGCGCTACTCCGGCGCCTCCATCGGCGCCCAGTTCGCCTCGGTCGCCGCCGGCGCGCCCGCGCCGCTGATCGCCACCGCGCTGCTGGACGACTACGGCAGCTCCACCCCGATCGCCCTGTACGTCATCGCCGCGGCCGTGGTGACGCTCATCGCGGTGGGTGTGGCCAAGGAGACCCGCGACCGTGACCTCGCCGACGTCGGCTCCGCCGCGGACGAGGACGCGGGGGCGAAGGCCGCGACCGCGGACGCCCGCACGGTCTGACCGCCCCGCCGGACCGGCCCCCGCACGCCGACGCGTACGGGGGCCGGTCGGCGTATCAGTGCTGCGGCGATGCCGACAACCGGTGCAGCCGGAGGGCGAGTTGGATCTCCAGAGCGCGTGCGGGGCTCTGCCAGTCGTCGCCGAGCAGGCGGCCGACGCGCTCCAGTCGCTGGGCGACCGTGTTCACGTGGACGTGCAGTTCGTCCTTGGTGCGGGCCGGGCTCATACCGCAGGCGAAGTAGGCGTCGAGGGTGCGCAGCAGGTCGGTGCCGCGGCGCTCGTCGTAGGTCACGACCTGGCCGATCGTGCGGTCGACGAAGCCCGCGATGTCCCGGTCACCGGCCAGGAGGAGCCCGAGGAACCCGAAGTCCTCGGCGGCGGCACCGTCGCCGGTGCGGCCGAGGAGCCGCAGGGCGTCCAGACAGCGGCGCCCCTCCTCGTAGGCGGCGGCCACGGTGTCCGGGCGGGCGGCCAGGTCCTCGACCGGGCCCGAGGCGCCGACGGTGACCGCCTCGTGGACGGCGGTGCCCAGATGACGGGCGGTACGCCGGGCCAGGGCCGTCGCGGTGTCGCCGGGCTTCAGAGGCAGCAGCAGGACGGTGCCGCCGTCGCGGGCGGCCGCCAGTCCGTGCCGGGTGGCGGCGAGGTGGGAGGCTGCGGACCACAGGCGTCTGCGCGCCTCCGCCTCCTGCTCGGCGTCGGCCGTGGTGCCGTCGAGGCGGGCGGCGAGGACGACATGGGTGGCGTCGAGGTCGGCGCGCAGCCGGGTGGCTCGTTCGCGCAGCAGGCGCGGGTCGCGGTCGCGGGCATCCAGCAGGTCGTCCAGCAGCTCGCCGCGGACCCGCTGTTCGGCCTCGGCCGCCGAGCGTCTGGCGAGCAGCAGCAGGGAGGTGACCATGGCGGCGCGCTCCAGGGTGCGCTGGTCCACGGGGTCGAGCCCGGGGTGGCCGTGCAGCACCAGCGCGCCGAGCAGTTCGCCGCCGGCGGCGACGGCCGCGATCCAGTCGTCCCCGTGCCGCACCGCGTGGCCCTCGGCGCGGGAGGCCTCCAGGGCGTCGGCCGGGGCGGCGGCGGCCTCGGTGAACTCGACCCTGCCGTCCAGGACCTCGGCGACGGCGGCCGCCACGTCATGCACCCCGCCGCCGCGCAGCACCAGCTCGGCGAGGCGGTCGTGCACGTCGGAGGCGCGCTCGATGACCCCGCTGCGGTCGCGGATGATCTCGTTGGCCCGCTCCAGACCGGCGAGGGCCGAGCGGGTCTCGGTGAGCAGGTTCGCGGTGTCGATGGCGGCGGCGGCCAGCGCGGCGAAGGACCCGAGCAGGGCGATCTGCTCGCGCTCGAACACCCGGGCCCGCCGGTCGGCGGCGAACAGCACCCCGATGACGTGGTGCCCGAGCGTCAGCGGTACGCCGAGGATGGCGACGAGCCCTTCGTCCCGGACGCCCGCGTCGATGGTGCGCGTGTGCTGGAAGCGCTCGTCCTGGAAGTAGTCGTCGGTGACATAGGGCCGGGCCGTCTGGGCGACGAGTCCGCCGAGCCCCTCCCCCATCCCGAGCCGCAGCTGCTGGAAGCGCGCGGCGACCGACCCCTCGGTCACCCGCATGTAGGTGTCGCCGCGGGCCGGGTCGTTGAGGCTGAGGTAGGCGACGTCCGTGCCGAGCAGCGACCGCGCGCGCTGCACGATCGCCTGGAGCACGGCGTCCAGGTCGCGCAGCCCCGCCAGGTCGTGCGCGGTCTCGAAGAGCGCGGACAGCTCGGCCTCCCGCCGACGCCTGCCCTCCAGCTCCGAGCGCACGCGCAGGGCGACGAGCTTCGCCTGTTCGAGCTCGGCGATCCGGTCGGCCGGTCGTCCCTCCGCCCGGGCGAGAAGCACCGGCTGCTCGTAGGCGTCGGCGGACGCGCCCCTGGCCAGCAGCTCCAGGAACGGTGCCTCGGCGCTGCCGGCGGGGTGCTCGGCGGACTGCGCGTGATCGCGGGACATGCTCACAGGATTCCTCATCGCACGGTCACCTCGTCAGCCCTGTGGACAACTCCCGATACGGCGGGAGTGCGCCGGTCAGTGGGCCGTCCAGCCCCCGTCGAGGACGAGCGACGTGCCGGTGACGAAGGAGGCCTGCGGGCCGCACAGGTACGCGACGGCCTCGGCGACCTCCTCGGGTTCGATGAGCCGCTTGACCGCGCTGTCCTGGAGGAGCACCTCGCTCAGGACGCGTTCCTCGGGGATGCCGTGCGCCCGGGCCTGGTCGACGAGCTGCTTCTCGACCAGGGGGGTGCGCACATAGGCGGGGTTCACGCAGTTGGAGGTGACACCGTGGGGCGCGCCCTCCAGGGCGGCCGTCTTCGACAGACCCTCCAGGCCGTGCTTGGCGGCCACATACGCCGACTTGAACGCCGACGCCCGCAGTCCGTGGACCGAGGACACGTTGACGATGCGGCCCCACCCCTGCCCGTACATGTGGGGCAGGGCGCCGCGGATGAGCCGGAACGGCGCCTCCAGCATCACCGTGAGCACGGTGTGGAAGACGTCGGGCGGGAACTCCTCCAGGGGACGCACCAGCTGGAGCCCGGCGTTGTTGACCAGCACGTCAGTGCCGGCGGCGGCCAGTTCGGCGGCGTCCAGGTCGGTGAGGTCGAGGACGTGCGGCTCGACGGTGCCCGCGAGGCCCCGGGCGGTCTCGGCGAGTTCCTCCAGCCCCCGCGCCTCCCGGTCGACCGCTCTCACCTTCGCCCCGGCGGCCGCGAGCCGCAGCGCACAGGCGCGGCCGATGCCGCCGGCGGCGCCGGTGACGAGGGCGGTGCGGCCGCCGAGGTCGAGCGAGGAGGCGCGGGGGGCCGGGAGGGCGCTGGGCGGGGTCATGGCTTGACCCTAAGCAGCGCCCCTGACTCACCCCATGTGGTCAGCGCCCATACTTCATTCGGAACTCATGGGCTCGAACCATGTGGGTTCATCGGACAGTGCTTGCTTGATCCGGAACAGCTGACGTTCGCCCATCGGGGGCAGCGCGTCCACCTCGAACCAGCCGACCTCGAGGGACTCGTCGTCGTTCACCCGCGCATCGCCGCCGACGGCCCGGCAGCGGAAGGTGATGTCCATGAACTGGCACGTGTCGCCGTTGGGGTAGACGACCTCTCTCCCCGACCGGACGAGGACGACCCGCTCGACGACGCAGTGCACACCCGTCTCTTCGTGGACCTCCCGGACGGCAGCGGCCGCGGGCTGCTCCCCGGGGTCGGGGATGCCCGAGATCACCGTCCACTCGTGGTTGTCCGCGCGCTGCCCCAGCAGGACCCGCCCCTCGTCGTCGAAGACGACGGCGCTGACGCCGGGCAGCCACAACAGCTGGTGCCCGGCGGAGGCCCGGATCTCACGGATGAAGTCGGGAGTAGCCATGCCCCCGACCCTAACCGGCGGCCTCCGTACGCCTGTTGCGCACACCGGAGCCGATCGCCCAGCCCAGTCCGCCCACGGCGAGCAGCACCAGCGCCATCTCCGGCAGGATGCCGAGCCTGGTCGCGGGGGTCTCGGAGGAGCGCAGCGGCACGTTCTGGACGAGGGAGTCGGCGACGAACATGCCGGTCTTCTGGGTGATCCGACCGTCCGGCATGATGATCGCGCTGACGCCGCTGGTCACCGGGACGGTGACGGTCCGGCTGTGCTCGACCGCGCGGACCCGGGACATCGCGAGTTGCTGGTAGGTCATCTCGCTGCGGTCGAAGGTGGCGTTGTTGCTGGGCACGGAGATCAGCTGGGCGCCGTCGGTGACCTCGGAGCGCACCGCCCAGTCGAAGGCCGCCTCGTAGCAGGTGACGAGTCCGACCCTGGCGCCGGCCATGGTGAACACGCCCGGTTCGGTGCCGCGGCTGAAGTCCTGGTGGACCATGGACGTCCAGTCGCTGTTGATCGCGCCGATGAGCGAGCGCAGCGGGAGGTACTCGCCGAACGGCTGGATCTGCCGCTTGTCGTAGGTGTCGGTCGGTCCCTTGACCGGGTCCCACAGGATCTGCTCGTTGTAGAGCTTGCCGTCCCGTTCGACGACACCGCCGACCGAGATCGGCACGCCGATCGCCTTGGCCGCGCCGTCGATGACGGCACGCGCGTCGGGGTTGGCGAACGGGTCGATGTCGGAGGAGTTCTCGGGCCACAGCACGAAGTCGGGCTTGGCCACCTTGCCGGCCTTGACCTGGGCGGCCAGCCGCTCGGTCTCCCGCGCGTGGTGGTCGAGCACGGCCCGGCGCTGGGCGTTGAAGTCCAGGCCCGCGCGCGGCACGTTGCCCTGGATGGCGGCGACGGTCACGGTGCCGTTCTCGGCCTTGTCGCTCACCAGTGGGCGGGCGGCCAGGGCCCCGGCCACCGGGACGGTGAGGGCGAGCAGGGCGATGACCGCGGCGGAGCGCCGTACCTCCTGGTCACGGCTCTTGCGGACGGCCAGGCGGACGACCTCGTGGAGCCCGAAGCCGCACAGGACGACCGCGAAGCCGAGCACCGGGGTGCCGCCGACCGCGGCCAGCGGGAGGAACACGCCGTCGGCCTGGCCGAAGGCGACCTTGCCCCAGGGGAAGCCGTTGAACGGCGCACGCGCGCGTGCGGCCTCGGCGGCGATCCACAGGGCCGCCGACCACAGCGGCGCACCGGGCAGCTTCGAGACCGTGGCGACGCCCGCGCCGACCAGGGCGACGAAGACCGCCTCGATCGCCACCAGGGCCAGCCAGGGCCCGGGGCCCACCTCCACGCCCGTCCACACCAGCAGGGGCAGCAGGAAGCCGAGCCCGAAGAGGTAGCCGAGGCCCAGGCCCGCCTTCCAGCTGCGGCCGCGCAGGACCCAGCCGAAGCCGGCGAAGGCCGGTAGGGCGAGCCACCACACGGTGCGCGGCGGGAAGCTGACGTAGAGCAGCACTCCGAAGAGCGCGGCGGCGAGAGCCGGGGCGAAGCGCACGAGACGGGCCACGCGGGAGGCGGGCGCCGCGGGCTGCTTCTGGTCCGACTCGTCCACGGATGTTGCGGTGACGGTCACTCCGGGAGTGTACGGCGGGTGACATCGGCGCCGACAGCACGGTCCGTGCGGCAGCGCGGGCGCCCGCGCACGCCCCCGGCGCATCGTTCCTGCACATCTTGTCCACAAACCGCCCATCAGCGGTTACCGTGTGCCGGGGCCTTTGTCGTACCGCCGGTCAGGCGGCCGTGCGACCGGGGCCGGCGCAGGTCGCGGGGGCGACTGGTTCGGGGGTCGGATGGGGTCCACGGGGAGGACGTCTGCGGCCGGTCCGCTGGCGGACGGCGACAGACGAAACGTTTCTGACGCGACGGGTGTCGTGGTGCTGGGGGCCTGCGCCGCCTGGTCCCTGGTCACCGCGGCCGTCCATGACGGGCGTCCGGAAGGCATGCTGCTCGCCGTTCTCGCGGTGACCGCCGGCTACGCGGCCGGACGCGTCGGCGGAGCGATCCGGCCGGCCGCCGCGCTCACGGCGGCCGCCGTGGCGGGGCTCGGCCTCACGGCGGCCGCGCCGCAGCTCTCCGCGGGACCCGAGATCGCCTCCCCGCTCGGCCATGCCGGCGCCACCGCCGCCGTACTGACCCTGTCCACCGGAGCCGCGTGCTGCGCGGCGTGGACCGTGAGTACGCCCGCGTGGCGGCTGCTGCTGCGGCTGCTGGCCGCCGGGACCGTCGTGACCGCCGCCGTCCTCGGCTCGGCGAGCGCCTGCGTCACCGGTGCCGCGGTGCTGCTGTGCTCGCTCGCCGCCGGGCGGATGGGCCGCCACCGGGGCGCGGGCTTCGCCGGGCTGCTCCTGACGGCGGTCCTGGCGACCGGGCTGACCTGGGCGGTGGCCGGCGAGGCGGTGCCGGAGGGGCTCGCGGTGTCGCTGGAGGGCCAGCTGACCCGGCACCGCATCGAGCTGTGGCACGACGCGCTGCACATGGCGTCCCGGGACGCGGCTCTGGGCGTCGGCCCGGGTCGATTCGGCGAGCTCAGCACGACGGCCGCCCAGATGATGCTGCCCGACGGCAAACCGCACTCGGCACCGCTGCAACAGGCGGCCGAACAGGGAGTCACCGGGCTGCTCCTGCTCGCCGCGGCCTTCTGCTGGCTGCTCTACACGCTCTGGCGCTCCCCGCGCCCCACACCGGTCGTGCTCACCGCGGGCGCGGCCCTGACGGCGCTCGCCACGATCGCCGCGGTCGGCAACGCGCTCAGCTTCACCACGGTCTCGGTGGGCGCCGGCCTCCTGGCGGGCCTGGCCACGGCCCGTCCCCTGACCGACGGGTCACAGCGTCAGGAGCGCGCCTGGGACGACAGGGCCTAGTGGGCCGTGCCGTGTGCGCGTGGGTGCAGCCGGTCCCTGATGATCTGTACGGCTGCCTCGGCGTCGTCCACCGTGATCGTGAACGTGTGCCCGTCCCACAGGCTCAGCACGATGCCCTCGCCCCGGCGCACCACGACGGCGGTGCCCTTCTCGGGCCGCCAGCGATAGCCCCAGCCGCCCCAGTGACGCGGGGTGACGTCCGGGTCTACCTCGGCGCCCGCCACGTTCGACAGCAGGATGCGGCGGCGGGGCAGCCCCATGTGGCCGCAGCGCACTTCGAGGGACTCCGCGTCGACCTTCAGCGCCACGTGCACGAACGCCAGGGTGCCGAACAGGACGAGCAGACCGGCCGCGATGCAGCCGACGACGGCCATGGCGAGCGGGGCGATCCCCGAGGTCCACGCCGAGTCGACGGCCAGTTCGATACCGAGGGCCATGCAGGCGGCTCCGGAGAGCGCCAGGAGCCACTGGACCCGGTTGGTGGCGCGTCCGGTCCAGACGTCGGGATGCGGCGTCTTCTCGCCGTGGGGGTGGTCCCTCATGCCTTCGAGATTACTCAGGTTTTGCCATGGGGGTAGCGCGCGGCGGGGGTCGAATGGGCCGGTGGGCTGAGCGCGCCGGGTGCGCCCAGGTCAGCGGGCGGAGCTGACCTCTTGGAGAGCGCGGCCTTCCTCGTAGGCCAGGGCGGCCGCGGGCAGTGTCCCCTGGCGTCCGCTCAGCAGCACGGTGAGGGTGCCGTCGGCGGTGGCCTGCGGGGCGGGCTGCTCGCCGATCCGGCGCAGCGCCTGGGCGGCGACCGCCCCGGCGGATCCGTGCAGGACGAGCGGCGGGGAGTCGGGGCGCTGGACGGCGGCGCGGATGCGCTCGGCGACGAGTTCGTAGTGGGTGCACCCGAGGACGACCGTGGTCACGTCCTCGGGGGTCAGGGCGGCGGCTGCGGCGACCGCGGCGTCGATGGCCGTCTGGTCGGCGTGCTCCACGGCCTCGGCCAGCCCGTGGCAGGGCACCTCCGTGACGGTGACACCGGCCGCGAAGTCCTTGATCAGGCCGCGCTGGTAGGGGCTGCCGGTGGTGGCGGGGGTGGCCCAGATCGCGAAGGGTCCGCCGCCGGCCGCCGCCGGCTTGATCGCCGGAACGGTGCCGATGACCGGCAGGGCGGGTTCCAGGAGGGTGCGCAGGGCGGGCAGCGCGTGCACGGTGGCGGTGTTGCAGCCGACGATCAGCGCCTCGGGCCGGTGCGCCGCGGCGGCCTCGGCGACGGCCAGGGCCCGCCGGGTGAGGTCCTCGGGGGTCCGCGGCCCCCAGGGCATGCCGTCGGGGTCGAGGGAGAGGACGAGATCGGCGTCCGGGCGCAGACGCCGTACCGCGGCGGTGGCCGCCAGAAGGCCGATGCCGGAGTCCATGAGCGCGATCTTCACCCGGTCACGATAGAACATGAGCCCTCCGGGGCCGGTCGGGTGGGGCACACTGCGCGGGTGAGCGCTATCGCCTGGACCGCCGCCGCTTCCCTCGCCGCCTGGCTGTGGCTGTTGCTCTGCCAGGGGTTCTTCTGGCGCACGGACGTCAGACTCCCCGAGCGGCGGGATCCCGATGTGTGGCCGTCGGTCGGTGTCGTGGTCCCCGCGCGCGACGAGGCCGCGGTCCTGCCCGCCGGCCTGCCCTCACTGCTGGCCCAGGACTACCCCGGACGGGCCGAGGTCTTCCTCGTCGACGACGGCAGCTCGGACGGCACCGGGGAACTCGCCCGGGAGCTGTCGCGGCGGCACGGCGGGCTGCCGCTCACCGTCGGCTCGCCCGGTGAGCCGCCCGCCGGCTGGACCGGCAAGCTGTGGGCGGTGCGCCACGGCATCGCTCTGGCACGCGCGCGTGATCCCGAGTACCTGCTGCTGACGGACGCGGACATCGCGCACGAGCCCGGCAGTCTGCGCGCACTGGTCGCGGCGGCGCGCACCGGTGGCTTCGACGCCGTGTCCCTGATGGCCCGGCTGCGGGTGGAGAGCCCGTGGGAGCGGCTGGTCGTGCCCGCGTTCGTCTACTTCTTCGCCCAGTTGTACCCCTTCCGCCGCATCGGCAGGCGGGGCGCCCGGACGGCGGCCGCCGCGGGCGGCTGTGTGCTGCTGCGGGCCGAGACCGCCGAACGGGCCCGGATCCCGGACGCGATCCGGCACGCCGTCATCGACGACGTGGCGCTCGCGCGCGCGGTCAAGGGCGGGGGCGGTCACATCTGGCTGGGGCTGGCCGAGGGGGTGGACAGCGTGCGCCCCTATCCGCGGCTGCACGACCTGTGGCGCATGGTGTCGCGCAGTGCCTACGCGCAACTGCGGCACAACCCGGCGCTGCTGGCCGGCACGGTGGCCGGGCTCGCGCTGGTCTACCTGGTGCCGCCCGTCGCCCTGGCCCTGGGGCTCGCCACGCGGAGTACGCCGGTGGCGTTGCTCGGCGGTCTGGCGTGGCTGGTGATGACGGGGACGTACCTGCCGATGCTCCGCTACTACCGGCAGCCCCCGTGGCTCGCGCCCCTGCTGCCGTTCACGGCGTCGCTCTACCTGCTGATGACGGTCGACTCCGCCGTGCAGCACTACCGGGGGCGCGGTGCGGCCTGGAAGGGCCGCACCTACGCGCGCCCGGAGACGGTGCCCGAGGAAGGCTGAGCCTATTTGCGGCCGGGGGTCCAGTTCATGCCCCAGCCGTAGGCGTAGTCGACGGTGCGCTGCGGGCTCACCCCGCGCTCGGGCACCAGGTAGCGGGCCTCGCGCTGGACGACGAGGTCGGAGCCGGTGTTGGTGATCAGGGCGAGGGCGCAGACGGTCGAGGGGACGGTGCACTCGTCGAGGGAGAAGTCGATCGCGGCGCCGAACTGCGGCTGGAGGGTGACCCTGGCGTTCAGGTCGGCGAAGGAGCGGGCGCCCTCGTAGATGGTGACGAAGACGAGGATGCGCCGGAAGGCCTGTTGGTGGTCGAGGTTGACGGTGAGGTTCTCACCGCTCGCGACGGCACCGGTGCGGTCGTCGCCGTCGAGGTGGATGAACGGCGGCTGGTGCAGGGCGCCGAAGGCGTTGCCAAGGGCCTGGACGACACCCTTGCTGCCGTCGGTGAGTTCGTACAGGGCGCACAGGTCCAGGTCGAGGTCGTTGTGCATCGCGACCGGGCGTCCCAGCTTGGCGGCCCAGCCCGAGAACTGCTTGCGGACCTCCCAGTTGAGGTTCACCCGCAGCGCGCCCGAGGTGCCGCCCTGCTTGGTCAGGGAGACCGAGGGGGCGGACTTGGTGAGCGTGACCTTGGTCAGCCGTACCGGCTGCGCCGGCTGTGCGGGCGGTGCCGGAGGGGCGGCTGGCGGAGGCGGCATGGTCACCGGCGGTGCGGTGACGGGCGGCGCCACGCGCGCGGGCGCGGGCGGTGCGGCCTGCTGCGGCTCGTCCACGGTGATCCCGAAGTCCTTGGCCAGGCCTTCGAGGCCGCTGCTGTATCCCTGACCGACGGCGCGGAACTTCCAGTTGCCCTGGCGGCGGTAGAACTCACCGAGCACGAAAGCGGTTTCGACGCTGGCGCCCGTGCTGTCGAAGCGGGCCACCACGGTTCCCTGCGCCGCGTCCTTCACCTCGATGTACAGGCCCGGCACCTGTCCGAACGAGCCGCCGTCGCTGGAGGCGGCCAGGACCACGGTCTCGACGGCGGCCTCCACGCGCGCGAGGTCGACGAGAAGGGTGTCGACCACCCGGCCGCCCTCGTTGCGCTTGCCCTCGTGGCGGACCGCCGCGGAGGTGTGCGCGGGCTGGTTGTAGAAGACGAAGTCAGCGTCGGAGCGAACCTTTCCGCCGACCAGGAGCAGCGCCGACGCGTCGGCGTCGGGCACACCGGGACCGGGACTCCAGCCCACCTCGACCCGCAGTGCCGTCGTCGGCACCGGAGCGTTGGCCCCTTTCGACATCGACATGTCGCCCCCATCACGTGTCACCGCGCCAGGCATGTCCCGGCAGCCCATCGGTTCCCTACAGAGCCAACCTATTCCCCGCGGCAGCGAACTCCCATGCGGTGCACGGGAAGATCGCCGGGCAACCCTCGGTAACCCGCCTGGAACTCGGCTTTTGCGCCATCCATGTCCTGTGCGGTGTCCCATTTTCCCGACTTCGCTCGCATTGGGGATCCGGGGTCACGGCCGACACGGAAATCAACCCTCTTATCGGTCTCCCCAACCAGCACATCGTGGGCTTAACTTATGTGCCATGACCTCCCCCCGCTCCACTTATGGCGGCGGCTACTACTCCGCCTCCTTCCCGGACACTCCGATCTACGACTCCCTCGTGGCCGAGCGGGGAACCCCGCAGATCGCCCCGATCCGGGTCCCGGCCGAGTACGCCATGCCGAGCAGCAACAACCTGCCCGCCCTGTCCTCGGGGCTGCCCGCCCTGCCGGCGGGTCCCTCCCAGCCCGTCTACGGCTATCCGCAGGCCCAGCAGCCCGCCCCGCTCCAGCAGGCGCCCGCGGCGTACATCCCGCAGCAGGCCGGCGCCCCGCGGGGCTATCCCGGCCCGCAGGCGCAGCAGCCGCGTCCGATGGCGCAGGGCATGGGCTACGAGGCGATGCGCCCCGCGGCGCCCCGTCCCGCCCCGGCTCCGTACCAGGACCCGTACAACAACCAGCAGTACCGCGGCTACTGAGCCGATCCGAGCCGATCCCCGGACCGTCCGCCGGGCTGGCACGATGGTTCCATGGGAATTGCACGGCTTGAGTCGATTCACGTCCATCCGGTCAAGGCGTTCCAGGGCCTCGCGCCCCGGGACGCCGAGGTCGAGCCCTGGGGGCTGGCCGGGGACAGGCGCTGGGCGCTGATCGACGACGGGGGAAAGGTCGTCACCCAACGCCGGCACCCGCGCGTCGCGCTTGCCGCCGCCGAGCTTCTGCCCGGCGGCGGCGTTCGGCTGTCCGCACCCGGTAGGGCACCACTGGAGGTCCCGGTGCCGCGGCCGGTCGGCACCGTGCCGATGCAGATCTTCCGCGACAAGGTGGAGACGGTGCCCGCCGAGGACCCGGCCGCGCACGTCTGGTGCAGCGAGCTGCTCGGCGAGAGCGTCCGGCTGGTGCACATGGACGACCCCGCCACGCGCCGGCCTGTCGACCCGGAGTACGCGCGGGAGGGCGAGACCGTCTCCTTCGCCGACGGCTACCCCCTGCTGCTCACGACGACCGCCTCGCTCGACGCCCTCAACTCCCTGATCGCGCGCGGCGAGCACGCCGCCGAGGGCCCGCTGCCGATGAACCGCTTCCGGCCCAACGTCGTCGTCTCGGGCACCGAGGCCTGGGCCGAGGACGACTGGGCGCGCGTCGCGATCGGCGAGGTCGTCTTCCGCGTCGCCAAGGACTGCGGACGCTGCCTGGTGACGACCACCGACCAGAGCAGCGCCGAGCGGGGCCGGGAACCCCTCCACACGCTGGGACGCCACCGCCGCTTGAGCGGAAAACTGGTCTTCGGGCAGAACCTGGTACCGCAGTCCCGCGGCACGATCCGCGTCGGCGATCCGGTCGAGATCCTGGACCGGTAAAGATCCACTCAAGCGCCGGGGTGCGGGAACCGACCGCGGGAGCCTGCGCGTTGGGCATCGTGAGAAGTTCATGAGAGGCCTCGGTCCGGTGATGTCGCTCTCTCTTCGACCGGACTCGCGGGTGAATGGCTCCGGCAGGGGTTGTCACGGAGCGGAAAGGGGGTGTGGACCGTGCGAGCGATCAGCGGACTCTGGCGCTGGCGGCACAATCCGCTGCGCCGCGCCACGGACATGGCCGAGGCCTGGGTCGCGCTCGCGGCCCTGCTGCTCGTCCTGGTCGTCACACCGGTGGCCGGCGCCGTCGTCGGCGGTCTGGCCCAGGACTCCCTTCAGGAGTCCGTCCGCGACCAACGCGCCTCCCGTCATCCGGTGACGGCGACCGTGACCCGCAAGCTGGACCGGTCCCCGCTGGACGCCGACCCCGAGACCTCCACCGGGCGGGAGATGAGCACCCGCGTCCTCGCCGACTGGACCGCGCCCGACGGCACGCCGCAGCACGGCCCGGTGCTGGCGGGCCTCAAGGACCCGCACCACGGCGACCACTTCACGATATGGACGGACACACGGGGACACCTGGTGCCCCGCCCGCTGGACTCCGCCACCGCCACCACCCACGCCGTCCTCGCCGGGGTCGGTGCGGCCCTGCTCGGCATCGGTCTGATCGAGAGCGCCCGCCGGTTGATCGTCTGGCGCATGGTCCGTCGCCGGTACGCCCGTTGGGACCAGGCCTGGGCACGGGTGGGCCCGGACTGGGGCAGGACCGGCGCCGGCAGCTGACAGCCTTGCGGCTCTGGTCAACCCACCGCCTGCGCGCACGCTACGGTGGACCGGCCGAACTTCCTCGGCAGCACGAACCCGCGCGCGAGCGAGCTGGAGGGACGCGCCGGTCGCCGGACGCGCACGCGCTCCCGGTACCGACCGCGACGGCCCGAAGGCGAGCGAGCCATGAGTTACCGCAAGGTGGGGGCACAGCAACGCCATGGCACAGGGCACGGTCCAGGTGACGCACACCGGCACCTCGCGGTGGCGGCGCCGCACGGGTGAGTACGCATCGCTCGCCGCCGCCCTGGAGGCCGCGGCCGACGGCGACGTCCTCACCATCGCCCCCGGCACCTACCGGGAGAACCTCGTCGTCCAGCGGGCGGTGACCCTGCGCGGACCCGAGGGCTCGCCCGGTTCGGTGCGGATCGCGCCGGTGGACGGGGTGCCGCTGACCGTGCGCGCCTCGGCGGTGGTCCAGGACCTGCATGTGGAGGGCCAGGACGCGGCGGCGCCCGCGCTGCTCGTGGAGGAGGGCACCCCGGAGCTGACGGACATCCGGATCGTCACCCGGTCCGCGGCCGGCATAGAGGTGCGCGGCGGTGCCCGCCCGACCGTGCGGCGCTGCACCGTCGACAACCCGGCCGGCATCGGCATCGCCGTGGTCGACGGCGGGGGCGGGGTGTTCGAGGAGTGCGAGGTCGTGGCCGCCGGCCAGTCCGGTGTCGCGGTCCGCGGCGGCGCCCACCCCCGTCTCGAACGCTGCCGGGTGCACCACGCCTCGGGCGTGGGCCTGTCGGTGACGGGTGAGAACTCCGCGCTGGAAGCGGTGGGTTGCGAGGTCTACGAGGTCCGCGGCAGCGGCGTCCAGATCACCCACCGGGCCGCCGCGCACCTCAGCGACTGCGATGTGCACCGCACGGCCGGCGACGGCGTCACGCTCGACACGGACGCCGTGCTGACCCTGGCCGACTGCCGCATCCACGACATCCCCGAGAACGCGGTGGACCTGCGCTCCCGTTCCGTCCTGACGCTGACCCGTACGACGGTGCGTCAGTTCGGGCGCAACGGCCTGTCGGTGTGGGACCCGGGCACCCGCGTGGACGCCAACCAGTGCGAGATCTTCGACAGCACCGGCGACTACCCCGCGGTGTGGGTCAGCGACGGGGCGACCGCGGT
The DNA here is from genome assembly GCF_055575395.1 of Streptomyces sp. NPDC034103. Lineage (NCBI taxonomy): Bacteria > Bacillati > Actinomycetota > Actinomycetes > Kitasatosporales > Streptomycetaceae > Streptomyces > Streptomyces sp. NPDC034103. The sequence goes on from NZ_JBVISS010000004.1 coordinate 492,397, forward strand.
GCTGGACTCCTGCCGGGTGCACGACGTGCCGGACGCGCTGTTCGTCCTGGACCGCGGCTCCCGCGCGGACGTCGTCGACAGCGACCTCTCCCAGGTGCGCAACACCGCCGTGTCGGTGAGCGACGGCGCCACCGCGCAACTCGACGACTGCCGTATCCGGGACGCGGCGACCGGCGCCTGGTTCCGCGATCACGGCAGCGGCGGCACCCTCAACAACTGCACGGTGGACGGCACCCAGACCGGCGTGATCGTCACCAAGGGCGCCGACCCCACCATCGAGCGGTGCACGGTGGACTCCCCCGCCGAGGCCGGCTTCTATGTGTCGGCGGGCGGCCGGGGCAGCTTCCTGAACTGCCGGGTCACCGGTAGCGGCGGCTACGGCTTCCATGTGATCGACGGCTGCCGCGCGACCCTGCGCAAGTGCCGCACGGAGCGGTGCGCGCGCGGCGGGTACGAGTTCGCCGACGCCGGCCCGGACGCGGGTTCCGGCACCGGCCCGGTCGTCGAGGACTGCACGAGCGACGAGAGCGCCGGCGCGCGGCCCCCGGCCGCCCGGGAGATTGCCGTGGAGACGGCGGGCCAGTCCCCCGGCCTGCTCGGCGTCGTCCCCGGGCAGCGCGCCGTCGAACCGGAGCAGGCCGCCGCCCCCGTCGAGCCGGAGCAGCCCCCGCGCGCCTCCAAGGACGTGATGGGCGAACTCGACGCGCTGGTGGGCCTGGAGAGCGTCAAGCGCGAGGTGCGGGCCCTCACCGACATGATCGAGGTGGGCCGGCGCCGTCAGCAGGCCGGTCTCAAGGCGGCCTCGGTCAAGCGCCATCTGGTCTTCACCGGCTCCCCCGGCACCGGCAAGACCACGGTCGCCCGCCTCTACGGCGAGATCCTCGCCTCCCTCGGTGTCCTGGAGAAGGGCCATCTCGTCGAGGTGTCCCGGGTCGACCTGGTCGGCGAGCACATCGGCTCGACCGCGATCCGCACCCAGGAGGCCTTCGACAAGGCGCGTGGCGGGGTGCTGTTCATCGACGAGGCCTACGCGCTCTCGCCGGAGGACTCCGGCCGTGACTTCGGCAAGGAGGCCATCGACACCCTGGTGAAGCTGATGGAGGACCACCGGGACGCGGTCGTGGTGATCGTCGCGGGCTACACCGCCGAGATGGAGCGTTTCCTGTCCGTCAACCCCGGTGTGGCGTCCCGCTTCTCACGGACCATCACCTTCGGCGACTACGCCCCCGACGAGCTGCTGCGGATCGTCGAGCAGCAGGCCGACGAGCACGAGTACCGGCTGGCGCCGGGCGCTCCGGAGGCGCTGCTGGAGTACTTCACGGCGCTTCCCAAGGGACCCGCCTTCGGCAACGGCCGCACCGCCCGCCAGACCTTCGAGGCCATGGTCGAGCGGCACGCGAGCCGGGTCGCCCAGGTCGCGGAGCCCAGCACCGACGATCTGACGCTGCTGTACGCGCGGGACCTGCCGGAGCCGCGCTGAGCGGCCGCCGTGGAGGGCCGGTCCGGCGGGCTACCGCTGGGCCGGTACGTCGGGTCGCAGCCGGGCCAGCAGCCTCGCCCGCTCCTCGGCGAAGGCCGGGTCCGCCTGGTAGTCGGAGTGACCGAGGACCGGTGCGGGCAGCGGATGCAGGTCGGTGCGACCGTAGGCCAGCGGGTCCTTGAGGGCCTGGTGGTCGACCTCGGGGCCGCAGTCGCCGGACAGCCGGACCGGGCCGCCGATGGGGTCGGTGGGCCGGTACAGGTTGCGCCAGCAGGCCACCTCGTGGTGCAGGGCGCTGAGCGCGGCCGGACCGAAGTGGGCCGGGAACCAGCGGCCGTAGAGCCGCTCCAGCGGTGAGCCGTAGGTCAGCAGCGCCACCCGCCTGCGGTCGGCCGGGGTCAACTGCCAGGCCGCGGCGGCGGCGAGGACGCTGCCCTGCGAGTGACCGGAGATCACCAGGCGGCCGCCGGTCGCACGCGTCCAGGTGGCCACCCGCCAGGTGAGGTCGGGGACCGCGCGCTCGGCGTAGCAGGGCGGCGAGAAGGGGTGTGCGGCGCGTGGCCAGAACGTGCCGACGTCCCACAGGATGCCGATGGTGCGACGCGCGGAGGCGTCCTTGTAGGCGCGCCGGCCCCAGGTGACGAAGAGTATGAAGCCGACCCCGATCAGCCAGGAGCCCAGCGCCTGGGCGGTGTCGGCGGTGCCCTGGACGAAGGGAGACGAGGTCCGTGCCGCCTCGCCCGGGGTCTTGCCGGTGGTGAGGGCGCCGGTCAGCGCGGCGGCGCCGAGGAGCAGGGTGGCGGCGGAGGTGACGGCGACCATCAGCGGGGCCCGGTCGGTGAGGGTGGCCAGCGCGCGGGTGGTGGCGATGCGCCGGGTGCGGGCCCGGTCCTTGGACTCGTCCGGGTAGTCGCTCTCCACGGCGGTCAGTTCGGTGCGGCGCAGCCGCCAGGTCCTGCGGCCCAGGCAGGCGATCAGGACGAGCAGGACGATGATCAGCGGCGGGATCACCGAGGACTGCCAGGTCAGCAGCACCGGTGGTCCGGCGAGGGAGGTCCCGGTGCCGTCCAGCCAGTCGGCCACGCGCTGGGAGACCCCGCCGGACATCACCCCGCCGAGGGCGCAGGCGAGCATCGCGACGGCCGGTCCGCCCAGGCCCCGCATGGCGGCGCGCGGGTCGGGGTGGGTGCGGTGCAGCAGGTGGGCCACGGCGGCGAGGAGGACCACGATCAGCCCCTGCACCAGGGTGATGGCGCCGAAGGTCGCGTCACCCGGCAGCCGGCCGGACGAGGCCCACCCCGGGCGTTCCCAGCCGGCGTACAGCAGGGTCAGGGCGAGCAGGCCGAGCGCGGCGAGCGGCAGACGGCGTACGAGGTGTTCGTCGAGCTCCCGGTCCAGGCGGTGCTCGCTGCGGCCGCGGCGGCAGACCACCCAGACGACCATGACGGCTCCGCCGGCGAGCGCCACGAGCAGCGCTCGGCCCATCAGGTCGAGCGGGGCGGGGCCGCCGGGGCGGCGGTCGAAGCGGGCCGCCGCGGAGCCGACGGCCGCGGCGACCGTGAGCAGGGCGGCGGCGGTGTGGGCGGCGCGCAGCCGGGCCACCAGCCGGCGTCCGTACCAGAAGCCGGGGCGGCCCAGAGCCGTGCGGGCCGTCTCCTCGTCGGGTTCGGCGGGGCGGGACATCGGGGCCTGTGACTCGTAGGCGTTCCAGGTGTGGTGGGAGAGGTACCACAGCAGGCAGGTCAGGACGGTGGGGACCAGGGCGGCGAGGGCGAGTCGGCGGCCCGGGCGGCTCCACCAGCCGCCGCCGGAGACGGTCGGCGACAGAAAGCCCAGCCAGGTGTGCCGGTCGGCGCACGCGCGCGTGCCCGCGCACTGCCATGCCGCCAGATCGAGGGCCACCTCGCAGACGGCCGCGACCAGCAGCACGGTCAGGGAGAGCGCGGCCAGCCGGACCAGCAGCCCGTACAGCCGGACCGTGCGGGTGCGGCCCCGGGCGGCGGGGCGCATCCAGTGGGCGAGGTTGACCACCATGAAGGGCAGCAGCAACAGCCACAGGGCGCGCGAGGCGTTGCCGGAGGTGAGGTTGCACCAGACGTAGGCCTCGGGGATCGGTTCACGCCGGGTGGCGCCGGGTCCGGTGTCCGCCTCGGCGTCGTCGGCGCGCCGGAAGACGGCGGCGGTGTCGTCGCCGGTGACGCGTACGGTGCGTGGGTCGTCGAGCATCTTGTCGGGTGTCGTACCGCCCACCCCGTGGACCATCAGTTCCAGCGCGGAGCCTTCCGGCCCGCCCGTCGAGGCGCGTTTCTCCACATGATCCACTGTGCGCTCTTCCCCCGTTGACACGCCGTCCGCAGATGCCTGTGCGGGTCAAGGATCTCCGCTGCGGCACCGTCGTGCACCCCTCGTCACGGAATCTCCCCGATCCGTGTCACGATCGGCGCGCTCCTGAGGTCGAACTGACATGCGCGCGTCGTGACGGTCGGTGGCGCGACCGGTACGGTGCCGTGCGAGGATGGGGCGTCCGCGCGCCGTAGACGGGGAGAAACGTCCTCGTCGGAGCAGGTGCGCGTGGCGTGTCGGACGGGTTGAGGCGAAAGGACCGGAGCGTACGTGAGCGAGAATCAGAACCTCCTCGCGGAGCAGCGGCGTGCGCTCATCCTGGACGAGGTCCGGCGCCGCGGCGGCGTCCGGGTCAACGAGCTGACGCGCAAGCTCGGCGTGTCGGACATGACCGTGCGTCGGGATCTGGACGCGCTCGCCCGGCAGGGCGTCCTGGAGAAGGTGCACGGCGGCGCGGTGCCGGTGGTCGAGGCGAGCACCCACGAGCCGGGTTTCGAGGCCAAGTCGGGTCTGGAGCTGTCCGCCAAGGAGGACATCGCGCGGGCGGCGGCCGAACTGGTGGCCCCGGGCTCCGCGATCGCGCTGTCGGGCGGCACGACGACGTACGCGCTGGCCCATCACCTGATCGACGTCCCCGATCTCACGGTCGTCACCAACTCGGTGCGGGTGGCCGACGTCTTCCACTCGGCGCAGCGCACCTCGGGCCCTCGTCAGGGCGCGGCCACGGTGGTGCTGACCGGCGGGGTGCGCACCCCCTCGGACTCCCTGGTGGGTCCGGTGGCCGACCAGGCGATCGCGGCGCTCCACTTCGACGTGCTGTTCCTCGGGGTGCACGGCATATCGGTGGAGGCCGGGCTGTCGACGCCGAACCTCGCGGAGGCGGAGACCAATCGCCGGCTGGTGCAGTCGGCACGCCGGGTCGTGGTGGTCGCCGACCACACCAAGTGGGGCACGGTGGGCCTGAGTTCGTTCGCGACACTGGAGCAGGTCGACACGCTGGTGACAGACACGGGGCTGCCGGCCGTGGCGCGTGAGGAGGTCGCCGAGCATCTGCGGCGGCTGGTGGTGGCGGGCGAGCCGGAGGCCCCCGCAGACAGCTGACGGCCCGTCAGCTAGGGTGGCGCCTTCCCGGCCGTCACCGAGGGGGGTTCGCCCATGGCTCGCCGTCTGCGCGAGGTGGGGCTCGACTTCGTCGAGACCGCGCCCGTACGACTGGTCTTCGCACGCGAGGTCTCCGCGCCGCCGGAGCGGGTCCACCGGGCGCTGGCCGAGGACGTGCCGGGCTGGAGCGAGTGGTTCGCCGCGGTGACCCTCGCCCGCTCCACGCGGGAGGGTGCCGGCCGCGAGGTCAGGCTCCGGGGCGGCGCCCGCTTCCTGGAGTCGGTCCTCGTGGCGAAGGAGCCCGAGGTGTACGCCTACCGTGCGGACGTGACCAACGCGCCGGGCCTGCGCGCACTGGTCGAGGAGTGGCGGCTGAGACCCGCGGGCACGGGCACGCGCGTGCAGTGGACCTTCGCCGCCGACGGCACCGCGCCCCTCCGGCTCGCCCTGCGCCTCGGGCGGGCCGGGCTGGATCGGGCGTTCCGCGACGCGGTCGTCTCACTGGACCGGCGCCTGGCGCGCTAGCTGTCCCGCGGCGGGCGACGTCCGCCCGTCAAGGAGCGGCGTGTGCCGGGCCGTCGCGCCGGGGCGGACGTCGCCCGGCGCGGCACTAGCAGGGCCAGACGCCCGTGCCCAGGAACGACTCGATCACTTCCGCGTACGGCTGGATGTCCAGGCCCTGTTCGGCCAGCCACGCGTCCGAGTAGTACTTGTCCAGGTACCGGTCCCCCGGGTCGCACAGCAGCGTCACCACGCTGCCGCGCCGCCCCCCGGCCACCATCTCGGCGACGATCTTCAGCGCGCTCCACAGGCCGGTTCCGGTGGAGCCGCCCGCCTTGCGGCCGATGGCCTGTTCCAGCGCCCGTACGGCGGCGACACTGGCCGCGTCGGGGACCTTCATCATGCGGTCGACCGCGCCCGGTACGAAGCTCGGCTCCATACGCGGCCGGCCGATGCCCTCGATGCGGGATCCGCAGTCGCAGGTGACGTCCGGATCGCCGGTGGTCCAGCCCTCGAAGAAGCAGGAGTTCTCCGGGTCGGCGACACAGATGCGGGTGTCGCGCTGGGTGTAGTGGACATAGCGCGCGATGGTCGCCGAGGTGCCGCCGGTACCGGCCGTGGCGACGATCCACGCCGGTTCCGGGAACCGCTCCAACTCCAGCTGACGGAAGATGGATTCGGCGATGTTGTTGTTGCCGCGCCAGTCCGTGGCCCGTTCCGCGTAGGTGAACTGGTCCATGTAGTGGCCGCCCGTGTCCACCGCGAGCCGGGCCGACTCCTCGTACATCCGGCGCGAGTCGTCCACGAAATGGCACCGGCCGCCGTGGAACTCGATCAGGCGGATCTTCTCGGCGCTGGTCGTGCGCGGCATGACGGCGATGAAGGGCACGCCGATCAACCCCGCGAAGTACGCCTCGGAGACCGCCGTCGAGCCACTGGACGCCTCGATCACCGGGCGGCCCGGCCGGATCAAGCCATTGCACAGGCCGTACAGGAACAGGGAACGGGCGAGGCGGTGCTTGAGGCTGCCGGTGGGGTGCGTCGACTCGTCCTTGAGGTACAGGTCGATGCCCCACTTCTCCGGCAGCGGGAAGCGCAGGAGGTGTGTGTCGGCCGATCGGTTGGCGTCGGCCTGGACCTTGCGGACGGCCTCTTTCAGCCAGCCGCGATAGGCGGCGTCACTGCGGTCGACGTCGAGGGTCGCGCCGGTCCGGATCTGCTGAGGGGTGCTCACGGAGAGGCTCCTTACGCTGAGCGCCGACAGCGGGTCGCGCGGCCGACACACCGATCATAAACACCTTCCGCACGCTTCTCACCTGCATAAACACACCTTTGAGGACCCCAAAGGCCACCCTGGGGTGCGGGCTTCCACAGAAGGGTGGGGGCGCATTCGAACGAGTGCTCCAGACGCCCGTGTGCGGCCCCCGCATGCGCACTGGTGCTCGGCGCCGGGTGCGGGCAGACTGCACCGGGCGGGACACGCCGGTCCCGGACGGGGGCGCACACTGGACCACGTGACGAGCCGGATCACAGGCCGGCACACCGAGGGCAGGCGAGGGGGCGGGCAGGCATGGCGGAGCCGGAGTTCACGGCCACGGGCGTGCGGATCGGGAAGCGGCTGCGTTCGCTCACCCGGGCCGGACAGGTCCGGATCAGCGACGGCAGGCTGGAGTTGCTCACCAGCTACGGCAGCGAGATCGACAGCGCGCCGGTACAGGCGGTGCGCGCGTCCAAGCCCTGGTTCGCCGCGGACGACCGAGCCCTCGCCGACCTCAACGGCAAGCGGTACCTGCTGACCCTCGGCGACCACGACCCCGCCCCGGGCGAGCCGGGCCCGCCCGCGGCACGCCGGTTCATTGAAGCCGTACGAAAGGCTGCGGGGCGTAGCGGATGAGTCACCGCGAGTTGCGCAGACCCGCCGCCTGAGTCACGCTGTTCCCACGTCACTCTGGGTTTACCGGTGATAACGCTGCGAACCAGCCCGCCGGGCATGGCAGCAGGCGGCCGTCTCACCAGGCATCCTGCTGCATCGATCCGAACTCCGTGTTCTTCCGGACCTCAGTCGGGGAGTCGCAGCCGTGATCAGTCACCCAAGCAGACACTGCACGGTGGAGCTCCAAGCCCTGCCGTCGCGGATCGGCCAGGTCCGCAGAATCGTCTCTGCGCAGTTGCGCTACTGGCATCTGGACCCCCTCATAGACCGGGCCGCGCTCGGTGTGACGGAGCTCTTGACCAACGTCCACCGGCACGCCCAGCCCGACAAGATGTGCACGGTCGAGATCGAGCTGCTGCTCGACCGGCTCATGGTCTCGGTGCACGACCACGACCCGCGTCTGCCGGTCGTGGCGGACGGCGAGGAATCCGGCACCGACGGACTCGCCACCGACGGACTCGCCACCTGCGGGCGAGGCCTGGCCATGGTGGCCGCCGTCAGCGAGAGCTGGGGCGTGCGGCCGAACGGGGAGGCGGGCAAGGTCGTGTGGTTCGCGCTGTCCGCGCCCACCGCCGTCAAGGCCGGGCCGACGCGCCCGCCGCGGCGCGCCGCGGTGGAGAAGGGACCTCGCGTGTTCGCCGAGGTCGACGCCCACAGGGTCGAACATGCTCCCGCCCGGTCGGCCGCTGTCGGCTGACCGGGCGGTGACGCTCCGATCGGCCGGTCATGGCCGACCGACCTGGCGGTGACACGCTGATCGGTCGGCCACGGGCGGCTGCTTCCGGGCCGGCTGTCGGCCGCGGACGTTCCGTCGGTGGGCGTGTACCCCAGTCACTCCGTGGCGATCGCCCGCAGTACGTCCGGGCGTGCCGCCCTCATGGCGGTCGTGGTCGTCATGCCGCACCGCCCTTGCCCGTGCGGCCGAACTGCTCGTCCAGGACGGACAGGCGGCGCCAGTACTCGTCCTCGTCGATCTCGCCGGTGGCGAAACGGCGGCCGAGCAGGGCGATCGGCGAGTCGCCGGACGGGCCGGTGTCACCACCCGCCCCGCGCCAGGGGCCGGCGTCGGACATCGCGCGCCACGGGCCGCGACGACCGCGCCACGCCGGGCGGCGCAGGACGGTGACAGCGCCGATCACGACGGCCGCCCAGATCAGCGGGAAGAGAAGGATCCACGGGCCGGGCCCGCCGTCCCCGTGCGCCAGGGTCTGCATCTCGGTCATCTCCCTCGAAGCGGTGTTCTCGAAGCGGTGTTCCGGTGATGTCACGAGACTGGCTCCGAGGAGGGGGCCGGGTCGTCGTACGGCCAGCGGCAGTGGGCCTACCACCCGGGGAGTACGCGGAGGCGTCCGGGCTGCTACCCCAAGGCCTCGACTTCTGTAACTACTAGTATGTACAGTGGCTGCGTGAGCACCCCGGAGCGTCTGATCGAGTCCACCCGCGAGCTGCTGTGGGAGCGCGGTTACGTGGGCACCAGCCCCAAGGCCATCCTGGAGCGGTCCGGCGCCGGGCAGGGCTCCATGTACCACCACTTCAAGGGCAAGCCCGACCTCGCGCTGGCCGCGATCCGGCGGACGGCGCAGGAGATGCGGGCCACCGCCGAGGGAGTGCTCGCCGGGCCGGGGACGCCGTACGCCCGCATCGAGGCGTATCTGCTGCGTGAGCGGGACGTGCTGCGCGGCTGTCCCGTCGGGCGGCTGACGATGGACCCGGACGTCGTCGCGAGCGACGAGCTGCGCGGTCCGGTCGACGAGACGCTGGACTGGCTCCGGGAGCGGCTCGCGGGGATCGTCGAAGAGGGCAAGGAACAGGGGCAGTTCGCGCCCTTTCTCGACGCCGAGGCGATCGCCGCGACGGTCGTCGCCACCGTGCAGGGAGGCTATGTCCTCGCCCGCGCGTCCGGGTCGCCCGCGGCCTTCGACGCGGGGGTCCGCGGGCTGCTCTCCCTTCTCTCGCCACGGCACTGAGCGACCGCCCGGGTGCACATCACGAGGAAGCGTCCCGACACCGCGCAGTACCCCGCCTGAGGAGGCCCGCGATGCATGCCATGCAGTACGAACTCACCCTTCCCGCCGACTACGACATGGGGATCGTCCGCGACCGGGTCGAGCGCGTCGGGCATCTGCTCGACGCGTGGGAGGGACTCGGCGTCAAGGCGTATCTGATGCGGGAGCGCGGGGTGCACGGCTCACCGGTCAACCAGTACGCGCCGTTCTACCTGTGGAACACCATGGAGGGCATGAACACCTTCCTGTGGGGTGGCGCCTTCCAGGGGCTGAGCGACGACTTCGGCCGGCCCTCGGTCCGGCAGTGGACGGGGCTCGCCCACGAGGAGGGCGGTGCCGCCGGTTCGCCCGCCCGGGTCGCCGTGCGGCGCCGGCAACCGGTGCCGGACGGGGTGGAGTTGGCGGCGGTCATGGGCGACGCGGTGCGTGAGACGGGGCGGCTGGCGGCGGAGGACGGGGCGGTGCTCGCGGCGGCCGTGGTGGATCCGAGCCGCTGGGAGTTGGTCCACTTCTCGCTCTGGGCGCACGACACGCCCAAGGCCGCCGGCGAGGCCTTCCAGGTGCTGCACCTGTCCGCGCCGGAACTGGCCGAACTGCCCCGGGGACGCCAGTGGTGAGCACGATCCGCACGGTGCTCGGGGACGTGGCGCCGGAGCGGTTGGGGGTGTGCGACGCGCACGACCACCTGTTCTTCGGCAGCCCGCAACTGCCCGGACAGGAACTGCGCGACGTGGCGGCGGCCCGCGCGGAGTTGGCGGCCTTCCGGGACCAGGGCGGGCACAGCGTCGTGCAGTGGACACCGTACGGGCTGGGACGGCGGGCCGCCGATCTGCCGGCGCTGTCCAGGCAGACCGGGGTGCTGGTGGTGGCCGCGACGGGACTGCACGGGGCCGTCCACTACGACGAGCGCACTCTGGCGGAGCTGCGCGGCCGGCTCGCGGAGGTCTTCGTCACCGAACTGACCGACGGCATCGGCCTCTCCGGGGTGCGTGCCGGGATCATCAAGGTCGCGGGCGGCTTCCACGCCCTCGACGCGCACGCCCGCTGGACGATGAGCGCGGCGGCGGAGGCACACCACGCCACGGGTGCGCCGATCGCCGTGCACCTGGAGCTGGGGACGGGCGCCCTCGACGTACTCGACCTGCTGTGCGGCGAGTTGGAGGTGCCTCCGCACCGGGTGATCCTCGGTCATCTGAACCGCTCCCCCGACTTCGTGCTGCACCTCCAGGCCGCGGCGAGTGGCTGCTATCTCGCCTTCGACGGCCCCTCCCGCGCGAACCACGCCACGGACTGGCGGATGCCGGACGCCGTACGGGCTCTGGCCGACGCGGGGTTCGGTGACCGGCTGCTGCTCGGCGGCGACACCACGACCGCGGCGGCACGCTCGGTGAACGGCGGTCCGGGGATGCCGTATCTGCTGCGCCGAGTGCGGCCGCGGCTGGTCGCCGAACTGGGCACCGAGCTGGTCGAACGCGTGCTGAACGACAACCCCGCCCGGGCCTTCGCCGTCGAGTGGCGCTGACCGGGATCGACGACGGCGGCATCCGCGCCCCCGACCGAGGCGGCGAACCGGTGGACGGGGCGCCGCCCTCGTGAAAGGACCCTCACCGACACGCCCTTCGTCCGCATCGACGCGCTCGGCACCGACCCCGAACTATCCGGGGGTGCGCCGCGACGACGGCATCGTCCACGTGGCGATCACGATGCGCGCCGGACGCACCCCGGACCTGAAGCGGGCCCTGTACCGCCGGATCGCGGAACTCGCCCACGACTACGCGGGAACCGAGCCGCGGAACGTGTTCGTCACCGTGACCGAGAACGCGTCGGTGGACTGGTCGCTCGGTCATGGGGAGGCTCAGTACGAACCCGGGAGTCAGGCCTGACGTGACGCTCCGGCCTGCCGCGGGGAGGGCTCGAGCCACGCCCCGCAGGGCACCGCGCCCGAAGTCACGGCTCCCCGCGGTCCAGGCGTCCGATCCGGGCCACGTTCCGCCGGTCCTCGGGGTCCTCGCTCGCCGAACCGGCGAACCAGGCGTCGAGGATCTCCTTGAGCAGGGGCTCGGAGGTCAGGCGCAGGCCGAGGGCGAGGACGTTGGCGTCGTTCCACCGCCGAGCGCCGTCCGCGGTGTACGCGTCGGTGCACAGGGCGGCCCGTACGCCCGGGACCTTGTTCGCGGCGATCGAGGCGCCCGTGCCGGTCCAGCAGCACACGACCGCCTGGTCCGTCCGGCCGGAGGCGACGTCCCGGGCGGCCGCCTCCGAGCACACCGCCCACTGGGGATCGGCGCCGGGCGCGAGCGCCCCGTGGGTGACGACCTCGTGGCCACGGGAGCGCAGCTCGGCGACGAGGGCGCGGGCCACGGGTTCGTCCATGTCGGAGGAGACGGAGATCCGCATGCCCCGAGCCTACGCGCCGAGCACGCGGGCGAGGAGGTCGCGTCAGTCGTGGGTGCCGGTCCTGGCGAACACCGGCGCTTCAGGTGGTCCTGCACGATGTGCCCGAAGCGTGGGGGGCCGGCCGAGCCCCCTCGGCCGCGGATCCTGGAGACGGCCGAGGGTCACCAGGGCAGGGTGGGTCGGCTGACGCCGGCACCGCGGACGCCGAGAAGCTGGCGCTGCTCTGCGTCGTCGGCAACCGGTCACTGACGGGACAGCGCGCCCAGCGGATCGTCCAGCACCGGCTGCCAGGCCAACTCGGCGGCGCCGACCAGGCTGTTGTGGTCCAGCGTGCACGCCAGGATCGGCACCCCGCCGCTCTGCCCCCACAGGCTGCGGTCGGCGACGACCGCGCGCAGCCGGTCCGGGTCGGCGTCGAGGAGGGTGCGGTGCAGTCCGCCGAGGATGATGCGGTCCGGGTTGAGGATGTTGACCAGGCCCGCGAGACCGAGACCGAGCCGGTCGATCAGAGCCTCGACGGCCGTGCGGACGTCCGGCTCGTCGTAGTGGTCGCGGATCAGCTCGTTGGCCTGCTGGAGCAGGGACACCTCCGGTCCGGTCTCGCGGCCGGCGGCGTCGAGGAAGGCCAGCGGGTCGGCCTCGACGTCCAGGCAGCCCCGGCTGCCGCAGTGGCAGGGTCGGCCCTCGGGGTTGACGGTGAGGTGGCCGACCTCCAGTGCCAGACCCGAACTGCCGGTGTGCAGACGGCCGTCGAGGACCAGCGCACCGCCGACACCCCGGTGCCCGGTGGCCACGCACAGCAGGTCCCGGGCGCCGCGGCCGGCGCCGTGCCGGTGCTCGGCGAGCGCGGCGAGGTTGACGTCGTTGCCCGCGAAGGCGGGTCCGGTGAGGCCGGCGGCGCGCACGCACTCCGCGAAGATCCGGCGGACGGGGGCGCCGACGGGCCAGGCCAGGTGGAGGGGGTTGAGCGCGGTGCCGTCGGGCTCGGCGACGGCGGAGGGCACGGCGAGACCGGCGCCGACGCAGCGGCGGCCGGTGGTGCGCAGCAGTTCGGCGCCCGCCTCGACGACGGAGCCGAGGACCTTCGCCGGGTCGGCGTCGACGGTCTCGCAGCCGGGCGCGGTGGCGACGATCCGGCCGCCCAGGCCGACCAGGGCCGCCCGGAACCCGTCGGCGTGCACCTGCGCGGCGAGCACGACGGGCCCGTCCTCGGCGACCGCGAGCCGGTGCGAGGGCCGGCCCTGGGAGCCGGCGGCCGCGCCGGGGCGGGCGTCCACCCGGATCAGTCCGAGCGCCTCCAGCTCGGCGGCGACCGCGCCGGCCGTGGCACGCGTCACGCCGAGTTCGGCGGTGAGCACCGCGCGGGTGGGCGCGCGTCCGGTGTGCACGAGCTCCAACGCGGGCCCGAGCGCACCGCGCCCCCGGTCCAGCCGCGTCCTCGAGGTGGTCCCTTCCCCCGCCGGCCGGGGGTCCGCGTCGCCGCTCATGGGGGCGAGTCTCCCATGATCCGCCGCACGGACCTCCTACAGCCCGCTGACCCGGAGCGTGATGTTCAGCCGCCCGGTCAGCCCCAACTCCGGGGGCGCGCTGCCGGGGTACACCCTGGGCACCCCGTGGTAGGCGAGCCGGGAGGGCCCGCCGAACACGAACAGGTCGCCGCTGCGCAGTTCGACGTCCGTGTACGGCCTGGTCCGGGTCTCGGTGTTGCCGAAGCGGAAGACACAGGTGTCGCCGAGGCTCAGCGACACCACCGGCGCGTCCGAGCGCTCGTCGGCGTCCCGGTGCATCCCCATGCGCGCCTGGCCGTCGTAGAAGTTGATCAGTGCGATGTCGTACGACGGTGAGGGCGCCCCGAGCGCGTCCCGCACCGCGTTCCCGGCCAGCTCCCCGAGCCACTCCGGGAAGGGCTTCACGGGGGAGCCGTCGCCGTCGACGACCGTGCGGGCGTAGGCGTAGGGGTACCAGTGCCAGCCCAGGCACACCTGCCGGGCGGTCATCGTGCCGCCGCCGGGGGTGTGGACGGTGCGCAGCCCGGCCGGCGGGCGGGCCCACGCGCGGCACGCGTCGAGCAGCTCGCGCTGGCGCGGCGGATCGAGCCAGTCCGGCACATGCACCGCTTGGGGTGCGATCTCGGCGCGGGGTCGGGGGAACAGCTCGGCGTCCATGGGTCCCATCCTGCCGCCGGGAGGCCTTGAGCTGCGGCTCGGCTAGCCTGGGGGCACGATGAACGACCGTATGACGACGCCCTGGGGCGAGCTCGCGCTGGCCCGTTTCCCCGAGGACCCGCGCGACCGGCTGCGTGCCTGGGACGCCTCGGACGAGTACCTCCTGAAGCATCTGACCGAGCGGGAGGTCCCGCTGTCCGGCTCGGTCGTGGTGCTCGGCGACCGCTGGGGCGCGCTGGTCACCGCGCTGGCCGCGTACCGGCCCACGCAGATCACCGACTCCTACCTCGCGCAGGAGGCGACCCGGGCCAATCTGGCCCGCAACGGTGTGGAGGCCGGGGCGGTCCGGCTGCTGACCACCCAGGATCCGCCGCCCGAGCGGATCGACGTGCTGCTCGTGCGGGTGCCGAAGAGTCTGGCGCTGCTGGAGGACCAGCTGCTGCGGCTGGCGCCCGGGGTGCACGAGGACACGGTCGTCGTCGGCACCGGCATGGTGAAGGAGATCCACACCTCCACGCTGAAGCTGTTCGAGCGGATCCTCGGGCCCACCCGCACCTCGCTCGCCGAGAAGAAGGCGCGGTTGATCTTCTGTACGCCGAAGCCGTCGTCGAAGCCGTCGCCGAAGCCCGCGGCCGGAAGTCCCTGGCCGTACAGCTATGCGCTGCCCGACGGCATCGGGCCGGTGTCGGGGCACACGGTCGTCAATCACGCCGGGGTCTTCTGCGCGGACCGGCTCGACGTCGGTACGCGGTTCTTCCTGGGGCATCTGCCGGTCAGTGAGGGCGCCCAGCGGGTGGTGGACCTCGGCTGCGGCAACGGTGTGGTCGGTACGGCGGTGGCGCTGGCCAATCCGGAGGCCGAAGTGCTGTTCGTGGACGAGTCGTTCCAGGCGGTGGCGTCCGCGGAGGCGACGTACAAGGCGAACGGTGTGCCGGGGCATGCCGAGTTCCGGGTCGGGGACGGGCTGGCCGGGGTTCCGGCCGGGAGCGTGGACCTCGTGCTGAACAACCCGCCGTTCCACTCGCACCAGGCGACCACCGACGCCACGGCACGGCGGATGTTCGCGGACGCCGAGCGCGCGCTGCGGCCCGGCGGTGAGCTGTGGGTGATCGGCAACCGGCATCTGGGGTACCACGTGACGTTGCGGCGGCTGTTCGGCAACAGCCGCCTGGTCGCCGGTGATCCGAAGTTCGTGGTGCTGAAGGCCGTCAAGCGCTGAGGTTCATGATCGGCCGAGCACCCGCAGGATCCGCTCCACGGCCCGTGCCATGGCCTCCCGTCCCACGCCCAGGTAGGTGCGGGAGTCGACGGCCTCGGGGTGCGCGATGAGGAACTCCCTGACGGCGCCGGTCATGGCGACGTTGAGGGCGGTGCCGATGTTGACCTTGGTGATCCCGCCCGCGACCGCCGCGGTCAGTTGGTCGTCCGGCACTCCGGAGGAGCCGTGCAGGACGAGGGGGACGTGCAGCGCCCCGGACAGCCGTTTGAGCAGGTCCTGGTCGAGGGTGGCGGTGCGGGTGGTCATGGCGTGCGTGCTGCCCACGGCCACGGCGAGGGCGTCCACGCCGGAGTCGGCCACGAAGGCGCGGGCCTCGGCGGGGTCGGTGCGGGCGCCGGGCGCGTGCGCGTCGAGCGGCGGCTGACCGCTCTTGCCGCCGACCTCGCCCAACTCGGCCTCGATCCACAGGCCTTGGGAGTGCGCCCAGTCGGCGGCGGCCCGGGTCGCGGCGAGGTTCTGCGCATAGGGCAGGCGGGAGGCGTCGTACATCACGGAGCTGAAACCGGCGTCCGGCGCCTGCCGCAGCAGCGCGTCGCTCTGGACGTGGTCGAGGTGCAAGGCGACGGGGACGGCGGCGCGTTCGGCCGCGGCGGCGGCGGCACGGGCGAGCGGGAGGAGGCGTCCGAGGCGGAACTTGACGGCGTTCTCGCTGACTTGGAGGACCACGCGGGCCTCGGCCGACTCGGCGCCGGCGATCACGGCCTCGACGTGTTCGAGGGTGACGACGTTGAAGGCGGCGACGGCGCCGCGCGCGGCGGTGGCCCGCGTGACGAGCTCGCCGGTGGTGACGAGAGGCACGGCCGCTCCTAGGAACCGGTGAGGATCACCGAGCGGGTGAGATGGCGGGGCCGGTCCGGGTCGAGCCCGCGGGCCGCGGCGAGGGCGACCGCGAGCCGCTGGGCGCGGACCAGGTCGGCGAGCGGGTCGAGGTCGCCGGCGATCCACAGTGCCCCGGTCTGCCGTACCTGGGCGGCCAGTCCTTCGGGGGCCTCGCCGAGCATCCAGGTGGCGGTGCCGCCGGTGGTGACGCTGATGGGGCCGTGCCGGTACTCCATCGCCGGGTAGGCCTCGGTCCACGCCAGGCAGGCCTCGCGCATCTTCAGGCCGGCCTCGTTGGCAAGGCCGACGGTCCAGCCGCGGCCGAGGAAGGTGAACTGGCCGCAGTCGAGCAGTCCTTCGGGCAGTGGTTCGGTGAGCGCGGTGCGGGCGTCGGCGACGACCGCGTCGGTGTGCAGGCCGAGGTGGGCGCGGAGCAGGGTCAGCGCGGTGGTCGCGAAGCGGGTCTGCACGACGGAGCGTTCGTCGGCGAAGTCGAGGACGACGACGTCGTCGGCGGCCGCCATGACCGGGGTGCGCGGATCGGCGGTGATCGCCGTGGTCCGTGTGCGTCCCCGCGACCGGTCGAGCAGCTCCAGCACCTCGGTGGTGGTGCCGGAGCGGGTGAGGGCGAGGACCCGGTCGTAGGAGCGGCCGTGGGGGAACTCCGACGCGGCGAACGCGTCGGTCTCGCCCTGGCCTGCGCCCTCGCGCAGCGCCGCCGCGGACTGGGCCATGAAGTACGAGGTGCCGCACCCGACGATCGCGACCCGCTCCCCCGCCGCCGGCAGCGCGGCGGCGTGTCCCGGCGCCTCGGCCGCCGCCCGGATCCAGCAGCCGGGCTGGCTGACCAGCTCGTCCTCGACATGGGTCATGTCGTGTCCCCTCCCCACCCTCGATGCTCTTTTCTGCAAGATAGAGCCAGCTTTCGAGCATAATCAAGCATTCTCGCGTCATTGGCGTGCGTTAAGGTCGCCGTGAGATCGAGGAACGGAGGGTGCGGATGTCCCGCGACGCCCGCTGGAAGACGCTGCTGGAACTGCTCGTCGAGCGCGGCCGGCTGGACGTCGAGGAGGCGGCGGCCGAGCTGGAGGTCTCCCCCGCCACCATCCGTCGCGACTTCGACCAGCTCGCCGAGCAGCAGATGCTCGTGCGCACACGCGGCGGCGCGGTGGTGCACGGGGTGTCGTACGAGCTGCCGCTGCGCTACAAGACGGCCCGGCACGCCTCCGAGAAGCAGCGGATCGCCAAGGCGGTCGCCGGGCTCGTCACCTCCGGCGGGGCGGTGGGGCTGACCGGCGGGACGACCACCACCGAGGTCGCCAGGGCCCTGGCCGTGCGCCCCGATCTCGCCTCCGGCTCCCCCGCGCTCACCGTCGTCACCAACGCGCTGAACATCGCCAACGAGCTGGCGGTGCGGCCCCAGTTCAAGATCGTGGTGACCGGCGGGGTGGCCCGCCCGCAGTCCTACGAACTCGTCGGGCCGCTCGCCGACGGGGTGCTGGGCCAGATCACCGTCGACGTGGCGGTGCTCGGCGTGGTCGCCCTCGACGTCTCGCACGGCGCGGCCGCCCATGACGAGGCCGAGGCGGCGATCAACCGGCTGCTGTGCGAGCGCGCCGAGCGAGTGATCGTGGCCGCCGACTCCAGCAAGCTCGGGCAGCGCGCGTTCGCCCGGATCTGCGCGGCCGACGCGGTGGACACGCTGGTGACGGACACGGCGGCCGCGGCGGACACCCTGCGGCGCTTCGAGGACGCGGGCATCCAGGTCCTCGCGGTCTGAGCCCGTTCACCCCACCCCAGGGGCCGATGCGACCTAGGCTGGTCGCAGGGAGGCTGCGATGACCGCGACGCCGATGGACCAGCCGTATCTGCCGATCGCCGAGCACGGGCTCATCGGTGATCTGCGGAGCGTGGCCCTGGTGGGCACCAATGGCACGATCGACTGGTACTGCTGCCCGGCGTTCGACGCCCCCAGCGTCTTCGCCGCGATCCTCGACGCCGAGCGCGGCGGGTCCTTCGAGCTCGCGGCGTCGGTGCCGGCGAAGACGAAGCAGTTCTACTTCCCCGACACCAACGTCCTGATCACCCGCTTCTTCACCGAGGACGGCGTCGGCGAGGTGCACGACTTCATGCCGGTCGACGGCGAGTCCGCCGAGCCCGAACGGCACCGGCTGATCCGGCGGGTGGTGTGCGTACGCGGTTCGCTTCCGTTCCGCGTCCGGGTCGCGCCGCGCTTCGACTACGGCCGGCGCCCGCACACCGTGCGCATGGTCGGTGACGTCGCCGTCTTCGACTCCGAGGGGCTCTCGCTCGGCCTGACCGCCACCGTGCCGCTGGAGACCGACGGCCAGGACGCGCGCGCCGACTTCAAGCTCGCCGAGGGCGAGTCGGCGGTGTTCGCGCTGGACCAGGTCGGCGGCGAGGTCCCGCCCCGCCGGTGTGCGCGCACCGAGGCGGAGGAACAGTTCAACAGCACGGTCGACTACTGGCGCCGCTGGCTCTCCGCCTCCAAGTACCGTGGCCGCTGGCGGGAGATGGTGCACCGCTCGGCCCTCACCCTGAAGCTCCTCACCTACGCGCCGACGGGCGCCATCGTGGCCGCCCCGACCACCAGCCTGCCCGAACAGCTCGGCGGGGAACGCAACTGGGACTACCGGTACGTGTGGGTCCGGGACGCCGCGTTCTGTGTGTACGCGCTGCTCCGGCTCGGCTTCACCGGCGAGGCCGAGGCGTTCATGAACTTCGTGACGAAACACATCAGTCCGGGCGACGGCAAGCCCTCCGGACCGTTGCAGATCATGTACGGCATCGACGGTCGCACCGACCTCACCGAGTCCGAACTCCCCCATCTGGAAGGGCATCACGCCTCCGCGCCGGTGCGCGTCGGCAACGCCGCGGCCGAGCAGCTCCAGCTGGACATCTACGGCGCGCTCATCGACTCGATCTACCTCTACGACAAGTGGGCCAAGCCCATCTCCAGCGACCAGTGGGACGATGTGTGCGCCCTGGTGGAGTGGGTGTGCGAGCACTGGGACCAGCCCGACGAGGGGATCTGGGAGACCCGGGGCGGCCGCAAGAACTTCCTGTACTCGCGTCTGATGTGCTGGGTGGCGATCGAGCGGGCGATCCGCATGGCCAACCGCCGCGGGCTGCCCGCCGATCTGCCCCGTTGGCTGGAGTGCCGCGACACGATCTACCGGCGGATCATGACCCGCGGCTGGTCCGAGAAGCGGCAGGCGTTCGTGCAGCACGAGGATGGCGACGTGCTGGACGCGGCCGTCCTGATGATGCCGCTGACGAAGTTCATCGCCCCGACCGACCCCAAGTGGCTGTCCACCCTGGACGCCCTCACCCAGGAGCTGGTCTCCGACTCACTGGTCTACCGCTACGACCCCCTGGCCAGCCCCGACGGACTGCGCGGCGACGAGGGCACGTTCTCGATCTGCTCCTTCTGGTACGTCGAGGCGATGGTGCACGCCGGCCGGGTCGACGAGGCACGGCTCGCCTTCGAGAAGATGCTGACGTACGCCAACCATCTCGGCCTGTACGCCGAGGAGATCAGCCACACCGGCGAGCAACAGGGCAACTTCCCGCAGGCGTTCACCCACCTGGCGCTCATCAGCGCCGCCTTCAACCTCGACCGGGCGCTCGGCTGATCAGACGGCCTCGCCTCCTGGACAGGTGCCGCCGTCAGGACTCCAGGCCGGCCGTCAGCGAACGGGCGCGCCCCGACGGCTGCGGGTGACCTACCAGTTCGTCGCCGGCGACATCGCGCACGCCGACCCGTTCAACCCCTGCGGCGCGGGCGGCGACCGGTCCGTCACCGCCACCCCCGAGGCCCCGGCCCAGCCGCACCGGCCCGCCCTCGGCCCGGACGACGTCCTCGCGCTCCCGCGGACCCGGATCCGCTGGCACAGCGAGCGGCTCGGCGGGCGCCGTACCGTACGGGTCCATCCGGTGGGCGGCGGCGGGCCGTTGGTCCTGCTGCTCGACGGGGACGACTGACTGCCTCTGCATCCGGCGATGACCGCGTTCGACAGGGCCCTCGCCCGAGGCGACTGCCCGCCCGTCACTCTGTGGCCCGGCACACCGAAAGGGGGTGCCGGGCCAAGCACTGTCAGGCGCGGCCGGGATCAGTGGCCGTGGCCGCCCTCCTCGGCGTGCCCGGCCCCGGACCCGGACCCGGGCTCTGGGGTCGCCTTTCCGGCCGCCACCGTGAACGCCGCGGTGTGGACCGTGCCCTCGTGCTTGAAGTCCAGGAACAGCCGGTACGAGCCCTCGCTGGGTGCCGTGGCCGTGAACGAGATGCCAGGACCGGACGCGGTCTCGCCGTCACCGGGCTCGCCGTTCGGGTGGACGTGGAGGTAGGCCAGGTCGCCCGAGCGCAGGGCGACCAGATGGCCGTAGGCGCCGAGGTAGGGCTGGAGGTCGGTGACGGGCTCGCCGTCGCGGGAGACCGTCAGCCTGATCTCACTCGCGCCGCCCGGGCGCAGGCCGCCGGTGAGTTCGACCTGGTAGCCGTCGACGGCGGCGATGTCGTTCCGCGCCGGGAGCCGCTGCGGCGCGTAGGCGCCCGAGACCGCGAGGTCCGCGCCGAGGGTGAGGTTCTCGGCCCCCTTCCTCGCCGGGGTGAAGTCGGCAAAGACGCGGTAGCCGCCCGCGCGCGGCAGCTCGACGGGGGTGCTCCAGGTGCCGTCGGCGGCGCGCGTGGGGTGCAGATGGCGGAAGGTGACCAGGTCGCGCGAGGCGACGATGAGGTGCAGTTCCTTCTCGTGCTCACGCCGGTACGCGGTGACGGCCCGGCCGCTCGCGTCGCGCACCACGAAGCGCAGCTCGGCCCGCTGTCCCGCGGTGACACTCGGGGTCCCCAGGTCGAGGGTGTAACCGCCCTCGGAGATCTGTAGGCCACCTGGGGTGGCAGCGCCCCCGCCGGCGGGCCCGGGGGTCACCTCCCCGTGGCCGTCGTGGCGCGTGGGCGCGCTCTGCGCGACGACCGGATCGACGGCCTTGCCCACGCCGTAGGCGGTACCGAAGGTCGCGGCCAGCGCGGCGGCGAAGGCGGAGATCTTGAGTCCAGCGTGCATGGCCAGCTCCTGGGAGAACACGGCCTCCGGCTCCGGCGTGAGGCCTCGATATGATCCGACCATACCCCCCAGGGGTATGGTGTCAATCCCTCGGAGCGACTTGCCCAAGGTACCCCTTGGGGGTATACAGGTCTCAGGGCGCGGATACCCCCGCCCCGTACCGCATGAGGAGCAGCGATGACCACCACCGCGACCGGAGCCCCCGCCGAGGTAGAGCTCGCCATCGGGGGCATGACCTGCGCCTCGTGCGCCGCGCGCGTCGAGAAGAAGCTGAACCGCATGGACGGCGTGACCGCCACCGTCAACTACGCCACCGAGAAGGCGAAGGTCAGCTACGCCGGCGAGGTCACCGTCCAGGACCTGATAGCGACCGTGGAGAAGACCGGGTACACGGCCGAGGAGCCCGCGCCGCCCGAACCCGAGCCAAGCGGCTCCCCGGACTCCCCCGCCGACGAACTCCGGCCGCTGCGAGAGCGGTTGGTCACCGCCGTGGCCCTCGCCGTCCCCGTCGTGGCGATGGCGATGATCCCCGCCTTGCAGTTCGAGTACTGGCAGTGGCTGTCGCTGACCCTGGCGGCGCCCGTGGTGACCTATGCCGGGTGGCCCTTCCACAAGGCGGCGTTCACCAACGCGCGGCACGGGGCGGCGACCATGGACACGCTGATCTCGGTCGGCACGCTGGCCGCGTTCGGCTGGTCGCTGTGGGCGCTGTTCCTCGGGACCGCGGGGACGCCGGGCATGACCCACCCCTTCGAGCTGACGATCGTCCGCGGTGACGGGGCCGGGAACATCTACCTGGAGGCCGCGGCGGGTGTCACCGCGTTCATCCTGGCCGGGCGGTACTTCGAGGCCAAGTCCAAGCGGAAGGCGGGGGCGGCGCTGCGGGCGCTGCTGGAGCTGGGCGCGAAGGACGTCACCGTGGTGGGCGCCGACGGTCGTGAACAGAGCGTGCCGGTCGGCGAGTTGAAGGTCGGCGACCGGTTCGTCGTCCGCCCCGGCGAGAAGATCGCCACCGACGGGACGGTGGTCGAGGGTTCGTCCGCGGTGGACGCCTCGATGCTGACCGGCGAGTCCGTCCCGGTGGAGGTCACCGCGGGCGACGCCGTCACCGGTGCCACCGTCAACGCCGGCGGGCGGCTCGTGGTCGAGGCGACACGGGTCGGCGCGGACACCCAGCTGGCCCGGATGGCGAAGCTCGTCGAGGACGCGCAGAACGGCAAGGCCGCGGCGCAGCGGCTCGCGGACCGCGTCTCCGCGGTGTTCGTTCCGATCGTGATCGCCCTCGCCCTTGGCACCCTCGGCTTCTGGCTGGGCAACGGGGCGGGCCTGACGGCCGCGTTCACCGCCGCGGTCGCCGTGCTGATCATCGCCTGCCCGTGCGCCCTGGGGCTGGCCACGCCGACCGCGTTGCTGGTGGGCACGGGACGCGGTGCGCAACTGGGCATCCTGATCAAGGGTCCTGAGGTCCTGGAGTCCACGCGCGAGGTCGACACCATCGTCCTGGACAAGACGGGCACGGTGACCACCGGTCGGATGACCCTGCTGGCCGTGCACACCGCCGAGGGCACCGGCGAGGCCGAAGTCCTGCGGCTGGCGGGGGCGTTGGAGCACGCCTCCGAGCACCCGATCGCCCGCGCGGTGGCCGACGGGGCGCTGGCGAAGCTCGGTTCGCTGCCCGCTCCGGAGGACTTCGCGAACGTACCGGGGCTCGGGGTGCAGGGCATCGTCGAGGGCCACGCGGTACTCGTCGGCCGGGAGCGGCTGTTGGCCGAGTGGGCGATGGAACTGCCGGTGGAGCTGGCCCGGTCGAAGTCCGACGCCGAGGCGTCCGGTCGTACGGCCGTCGTGGTCGCCTGGGACGGCGAGGCGCGGGCGGTGCTCGAGGTCGCCGACGCGGTGAAGGAGACCAGCGCCGAGGCGATCACGCGACTGCGGGCGCTGGGACTGACCCCGATCCTGCTGACCGGGGACAACGAGACGGTGGCCCGGGCCGTGGCCCGTGAGGTCGGGATCGCGCCGCAGGACGTCATCGCCGAGGTGCTGCCCCAGGACAAGGTGGAGGTCGTCAAGCGCCTTCAGGGCGAGGGCCGTTCGGTTGCCATGGTCGGCGACGGCGTCAATGACGCGGCCGCGCTCGCCCAGGCCGACCTCGGGCTGGCGATGGGCACGGGCACCGACGCGGCGATCGAGGCCGGCGATCTCACGCTGGTCCGCGGCGATCTGCGGGCGGCGGCGGACGCCATCCGGCTGGCACGCCGCACCCTCGGCACGATCCGCACCAACCTGTTCTGGGCCTTCGCCTACAACGTGGCCGCGCTGCCGCTGGCCGCGGCCGGACTGCTCAACCCGATGCTGGCCGGGGCGGCGATGGCGTTCTCGTCGGTGTTCGTGGTGGGGAACTCGCTGCGGCTGCGGTCCTTCAAGGCCGCGCGGTAGCCAGGAGGGGTCGGTGGAGGGCCGGTGCGATCCGCACCGGCCCTCCACCGACCACGGGGTTCAGCCGAGCTTCTTGAGCAGCTCCGCCGCCAGCGGCGCCGAGGACGCCGGGTTCTGGCCGGTGACCAGGTTGCGGTCGACGACCACCTTCGGCGCCCACGGCTCGCCCACCTCGACCTGCACACCGGCCTCGGTCAGCCGGTCCTGGAGCAGCCACTTGGCCTTGTCGGCGAGGCCCGCCTGGGTCTCCTCGGCGTTGGTGAAGGCGGCGATCCGGTACCCGGCGAAGCTGTTGCCGCCGTCGCCGTCGACCGCGGCGAGCAGCGCGGCCGGGGCGTGGCAGACCACGCCGAGCGGCTTGCCGGACCGCAGGGCACGGGTGAGGAGTTCGCCGGAGGCGGCGTCGACCGCGAGGTCCTCCATGGGGCCGTGGCCGCCGGGGTAGAAGACGGCGGCGTAGTCGTCGAGGTTCACGTCCTCGAGGCTGATCGGCTGCCGCAGCTCGGTCGCGGCGGCGAGGACGCCCGCGATCCGGTCGGCGTTCTCCTGGCCGCCGTTGACCTCGGCGGCGAGGCTGCCCTGGTCGACGGCGGGGACGACGCCACCCGGGGTGGCCACGATGATCTCGTGACCGGCGGCCTTGAAGGCCTCGTACGGGGCGACGGCCTCCTCGGCCCAGAAGCCGGTCGGGTGCTTGGTGCCGTCCGCGAGCGTCCAGTGGTCGGCGCCGGTGATTACGAAGAGGATCTTTGCCATGCTCCGACCGTAAGCCGTCGCACCCATAGGAATCCAATAGGCTCACGTATGTGAGAGATAGAGATTCCCATCACCGCCCGGTGGCGGCGCCGCTGGACCTCAATCTGCTCCGCACCTTCCTCACCGTCTACCGCACCGGCTCCTTCACCGCCGCCGCCCGGCTCCTGGGCCTGTCGCAGCCCACGGTGACGACACAGATCCGCGCGCTGGAGCGCCAACTGGACCGGGAGCTGTTCGAGCGGCTGGCCCGCGGTGTGGCACCGGCGCCCTACGCGGACGAGCTGGCCGCCAGGGTCGTCGATCCCCTGGACTCGCTGGCCACGGTCACGGGAGCCGGCGACACCCCGGCCGAGCCGGTGCACCTCGCCGGCCCGGCCGAGTTCCTCACCCGGTCCGTGCTGCCCGGCATCGCACCTCTGGTGGAGAAGGGGGTACGGCTGCGGGTCACCCCCGGTCTGACCGAGCCGCTCCTGGAGGACCTGCGCGCGGGCCGCCATGACCTGGTGATCGCCACCTTCCGGCCGCGCGGCCGCACCCTGGCCGCCGTCCCCCTCAACGACGAGGAGTTCGTGCTGGTGGCCGCGCCCGGACGGGCGGAGCGCCTCGGCGGCCCGGCCCGGGTAGCGGCCGAGGGGGACGCAGCACTGCACGGCGTCCCGCTGATCGCGTACGCCGAGGACCTGCCCATCGTGCGCCGCTACTGGCGACATGTCTTCGGCCGACGTCTGGTGCGCGACCCTGCGGTCACGATGCCCGACCTGAACGCGGTGAAGGCGGCGGTCGCGGGCGGCGCCGGGTTCACGGTGCTCCCCCGCTACCTGTGCGCGGCCGAGCTGGCGTCCGGGACCCTGGTGCTCCTGCACGACCCGGACGACCCGCCCATCAACACCGGCTTCCTGGTGCAGCGCCCGGGCGCCTCCGGCAACCCGCACGTGGCCCTGGTCCGCGACCACCTGCTGCGGGCCGCCCGGGAGGGCTGAGCACGCGTTCCTGCCCGAGAGCGGAGCGTCGACGCCGTACTCCGAGGCCAGTACGCGGGGTTACTCCCGCTGTCAGACGCCCCGGACGCCCCCGCCGGGCACCGTGGTGCGGGTGAAGCTGAACCGCCCGGGTCGCCGGGTCTCCCTGATCGTCCACGTCGTCTCGTCCGCGAGCTGGCTCGGGCTCACGCTCGGGCTGCTGGCGCTCGGGATCACCGCGACCACCACCGGATCGGCGGTGACCGTCGAGGCCAGCGCGCGGACCATGAAGCTGTTCGCGGACTGGCTGCTGCTTCCGCTCGCGTTCCTCACACTCCTGAGCGGTCTGCTGCTGTCGCTGGGCACCGCGTGGGGCCTGGCGCGGCACCGCTGGGTCTGGACGAAGTTCTGGCTGACCCTCGCCACGACCGCCGCCACCGCCTTCGCGTTGCGCCCCGGGGTGAACGCGGCGGTGACGGCCGTCGCCGCGGGCAAAGTGCTCCCCGACGCCGGTGACGTCCTGTTCGGACCGGTCGTGTCGCTGTCCGCCTATGTCTTCATGACGGTGATCTCGGTCCTCAAGCCGTGGGGGCCCACGCGCCGCGGCCGGCGGCTCCGGGCGACCGCCGCCGCCCGCACGAGGAAACCCGCTCCCGTCGCCTGACGGGGCATCGACGACGGTACCGTGGCGCGTGATCGAGGCCACAGAGGAGGACGCTTCGTTTCGATTCGAGAGGGGTATTCTGACAGCACGGTGAACGAAACAGTTTCGTTCAAAAGGAGCCGTCATGACCTCGGTCCTCATCGCCAGCGATCAATCCCTCCAACGCCACGGCCTGCGCATGCTGCTGGCCGACCAGCCCGATCTGACCGTCGTCGGTGAGGCACGCGGCGGGGCCGAGGCGGTCCGGCTGGCCGCGGTACTGCGCCCGGACGTCGTCGTGCTGGACGGCCGGGTCCACGAGAGGGAGGGCCCCGAGGTCATCCGCCGAATCACCCGGCCCGCGGCCCTCGCGGTGACGGGCGAACCCGCCCTTCCGGCGCGGGTCCTGGTCCTGACCCCGACCAGCGACGAGGGGCACGCCTACGCCGCCCTGCGCGCCGGCGCCGGTGGCTTCCTCCCGCAGCACGCCACCACCGACGAACTGATCGCCGCCATCCGCGTGGTGGCCACCGGGGACTCCGTCATCACCCCCCATCTGACCCGCGCCCTCATCGACACCGTCCGTCAGCTCCAGCCCTCCCGCCCCGCGTCGCAGGCCGGGCTGAACGCCCTCACCGAGCGCGAGCGCGACGTCCTCGCCGCCGTCGCCTCCGGCTGGTCCAACACCGAGATCGCCCAGCGCCTGGCCATCGCGCCCACCACCGTCAAATCGCACGTCAGCCGCATCCTCGCCAAGATCGGCGCCCGCGCCCGCGTCCAGGCGGTGGCCTTCGCCTACGAGTCCGGGCTGGTGCACCCAGCGGCCTGACCACCGCACCGCGGAGGTTTGCCGCGCCGAGAAATGGTCAGGCGCGTGGGATGCCCCAGGTACTCCACACACCCGTCACTCCCGGCAGACACGTACCGGACGCCTTGCGGTGCGGTGCGCGGGGGGCGGTGTGGTGACCGCGGCCCCCGACCTCGCACCCGAACGGGACTCCGCGCCCCGCACCAAGCCCGTCAAGCAGCGGGACGCGTTCTTCGACAACGCCAAGTACCTGGCCATCGTGCTGGTGGCGATCGGACACGCGTGGGAGCCGCTGCGCGAGGGCAGCCGGACCGTCTCCGCGCTCTACATGCTCGTGTACGCCTTCCACATGCCCGCGTTCATCGTGATCGCCGGCTACTTCTCCCGGAGTTTCGACGGGAGCCCGGAGCGGCTGAGGCGGCTGGTGACCGGCGTCGCCGTCCCGTACGTCGTCTTCGAGACGGCGTACACCTTCTACACCCGGTGGACCGACGGTGTGCCGGACCGGCCGGTCAGCCTGTTGGAGCCGCTGTATCTGACCTGGTTCCTGGCCGCGCTGTTCATCTGGCGGCTGACCACCCCGGTGTGGCGCTCGGTGCGCCGGCCGCTGCCGCTCGCGCTCGCCGTCGCCATGCTCGCCACCGTCACGCCGTCCATCGGCGAGGACCTCGACCTGCAGCGCACCCTTCAGTTCCTGCCGTACTTCGTGCTCGGCCTGTGTCTGAGGCCGGAGCACTTCCGGCTGATCCGGCGCTGGAAGGTACGGATCGCGGCGGTCCCGGTGTTCGTGGCCGCGCTCACCCTGGCGTACTGGGCGGTGCCGCGGATGAGCGACGCCTGGTTCTACCACCGGGACAGCGCCCAGGAGTTGGGCGCGCCCGCCTGGTACGGCCCGGTCATGACCCTGGTCCTCTTCGCCTGCTCGACGCTGCTGGTGGCCTGTTTCCTGTCCTGGGTTCCCGGGCGGCGGATGTGGTGCACCGCGCTCGGCGCGGGCACGCTCTACGGCTATCTGCTGCACGGATTCGTCGCCCAGGGCTCCAAGCCCTGGGGCTGGTACGACCCCGCGTGGGTGTACCAGCCGCTCGGCGAGGTCGTGGTCACCCTCGTCGCGGCCGCGATCGTGACCCTGCTGTGCACGCCTGCCGTGCGCAAGGTGTTCCGGTTCGTCATGGAGCCGGACCTGAAGTGGGCGTTCCGGCGGGACACGCCCCAGGAGAGGGTCGCGCTGCGCGCCTGAGCATCGCGCCCATCGGCCGGGGGTCAGATCCCGACCCCCGGCCGGTGGGCGCGCCGGGACGGGCACGCCACCAGTCGAAGGCGGTCCCCGGCCCCGGCCGGTGGCACGTGCCGGGGACGGGCACGACCGCGCCTCCCCCGGCGCCCGGTCGACACCCCCGTTTGCTACGCTCCCCGAGCCTCCCGCGGGGGAAGTCCGGTGAGATCCCGGCGCTGACCCGCAACGGTGTGCGCGACTGCCCCAAAGGGTGCCGCGTGAGCCCGATCGCCCGTGGGTGGTGCGACCCGTTGACTGCTCGCCGAGGACTGCGAGAGGGGACCGCGCGGCCTTCCGGGTCGTACGGGCTGTCTCCTTGACGTTCGTCAGGCGGCCCCACCCGAAGGACCGCCCCGACCGTGCGCCCAAGCCCCACGCCCAGCCGCATGCCCCTGCTCCCGTGGGTGGCCGGCACGGTGTCGCTGCTCCTGGTGTCGCTCGTCGGCGGTGTCGGTCTGGGAGCCTCCGGGATCGGCTGGCCGGACGTCCTGGGGTTCCTGTGGGCCGGTCTGACCGGTGCGACCGTGCACGCCGACGACGCCGCCGCGTACGCCATCGTCTGGGAGATCCGGCTGCCCCGGGTGCTGCTCGGGGCGGTCGTCGGCGCGGGGCTCGCCGCGGTCGGGGTGGCCGTGCAGGCGATGGTCCGCAACGCGCTCGCCGACCCGTTCGTCCTCGGCATCTCCTCGGGCGCGGCGGTGGGTGCCAACGCGGTCATCCTGCTCGGCGCGTTCGCCGGACTCGGCGTCTGGGCGCTGTCCGCGTCGGCGTTCGTCTCGGCGCTCGCGGCGATGGTCCTGGTGTACGCCGCCGCCCGGTCCCCGCACGGGCTGACCCCGCTGCGGCTCGTGCTGACCGGTACGGCGCTGGCGTACGGCTTCGAGGCGGTCACCACCGTCATGGTGTTCGGCGCGGCCCGCGGCGAGGCGGCCCGGTCGGCGCTGATGTGGCTCCTCGGCAGTCTGGGCGGCGCCACCTGGGCGCAACTGCCGCTCGTCGCGGTGACGGTGGCCGCGGGGTGGGCGTGGCTGCGGTGGCGGGCCGAGTCGCTCAACGCGCTGGCGATGGGTGACGAGACCTCGGCCGCGCTCGGCGTCCGGCCCGGCCTGCTGCGCCGTGAGCTGTTCCTGGTCACCGCGGCCGTGACCGGCACGGTGGTCGCGGTCAGCGGGGCCATCGGATTCGTCGGGCTGATGGTGCCGCACGTCGTACGAATGCTGGTCGGCGCCGACCACCGCCGGGTGCTCGTGCTGGCGCCACCGGCCGGGGCGGTGCTGCTGGTGTGGGCGGACGTGCTGTCCCGGCTGCTGCTGGCGCCCGCCGAACTGCCCGTCGGGGTCGTCACCGCCGTGGTGGGCGTGCCGGCCTTCCTGCTGCTGATGCGGCGCGGCGGCTACGCGTTCGGAGGCCGCTGACCATGAGGCTCGACATCGAGGACGTGACGGTCGAGGCCGCCGGGACGCGGATCGTCGACGAGGTGCGGCTCGCCGTGGACAGCGGGGCGTTCGTCGGGCTCGTCGGCCCCAACGGCAGCGGCAAGTCGACGCTGCTGCGCTGTGTGTACCGGGCGCTGCGGCCCGCCGGGGGCGTGGTGCGCCTGGACGGGGACGACGTGCACGCGATGCCGGCCCGGGAGAGCGCTCGGGTGCTGGCGGCGCTGCCGCAGGAGTCGGTGGCGGAGTTCGACTTCACGGTCGCCGAGGTGGTCGCCATGGGGCGCCTGCCGCACCGGGACCGTACGGCCGCGGCGGACCGCGAGGTGTGCGCGCAGGCGATGGCGCGCACCGGTGTCGGGCACCTCGCCGACCGGGGGTTCCTCGCCCTGTCCGGGGGTGAGAAGCAGCGCGTGCTGATCGCGCGGGCGCTTGCCCAGCGGCCCCGGGTGCTCGTGCTCGACGAACCCACCAACCACCTCGACATCGCGCACCAGTTGGACGTGCTGTCCCTGGTACGAGCCAGCGGCGTCACCGTCCTCGCCGCCCTGCACGACCTCAACCTGGCCGCCGCGCACTGCGATGTCCTGTACGTGATCGCGGGCGGCCGGGTCGTCGCCTCGGGGCCTCCCCAAGACGTGCTTCAACCGGCCCTGCTCGCCGAGGTGTTCGGGGTGCGCGCGCATCCCGTACGGCACCCGGAGACCGGCGCCGTCCAGCTCCTGTTCGACCTGCTCCCGCAGACACCGTGAGGATCCCCATGCGCAGACTGCTCGCCGCCGCCCTGTGTCTCGCCGCGACCGCCACCGGCTGCGGCGCGTCCGTCGAGACGCCACCCGAGGACGCCAAGGCCTCCTCGGTCACGCTCACCAACTGCGGCCGGAAGGTGACCTTCGACAAGGTCCCCGAGCGGGTCGTCACCAACGATGTCGGGATCACCGAGCTGATGTTCGCGCTCGGCCTGGAGGACCGCATGGCCGGGTTCGCCATGCCCGACGACAAGGGCGACCTCAAGGGGGTCCCGTGGAAGGACGGCTACGACAAGGTCAAGTGGCTCTCCAAGGACCAGCTGACCAAGGAGAACGTCCTGGACGTGCGCGGCGACCTCGTCTTCGCCGGCTGGAACTACGGCTTCCGCGAGGACGCCGGCTTCACCCCGGACGCTCTGAAGAAGCTCGGCATCCCCTCGTACATCCTCACCGAGTCCTGCCGCAACGGCCGCACGACGTCCTCGCGGGGCATCATGCCGCCGCTGCAGGCGCTGTACACCGACCTGACCAACCTCGGGAGGCTGTTCGGCGTCGAGAAGCGGGCGGCCACGCTGATCGCCGGCTTCAAGAAGCGGATCGCCGACGTGCACGCCCAGGCCCCGGCGAGGAAGCCCACGGTCTTCCTCTACGACAGCGGCCAGGACCAACCCTTCACCTCCGGCCGCTACGCCGCCCCCGACCAGATCATCAGCGAGGCGGGCGGGGTCAACGTCATGCACGACGTACGGGACTCCTGGACCACGGTCGGCTGGGAGAGCGTGGTGGAGCGGAACCCCGACGTCATCGTCATCTGCGACTACGGTGACGTGAGCGCCGAGCAGAAGCGGAAGTTCCTGCTCACCTACGCCCCGCTGCGGGGCGTGTCCGCCGTCGAACACCGGCGGATCTTCACGCTGGACTACGTCGACCTGGTGGAGAGCCCGCGCAACCCGTCGGCGATCGCTCGGCTGGGGGCGTATCTGCGGACGGTCGGCTGAGCGCGGCCCGGCGGACGGCGGCGGGTGCCGCGAGGCCGGTGAGCAGGAACAGCCCGCCGACCACGTACCAGCCAGGTCGGCCCCGGGTGATGCACAGCGCGATGAGCAGACCGGGGCCGAGCGCGTCGGCCAGGCCCGCTCCCAGGTGGAACACACCCAGGTACTGGCCGGTGGCGTGTCGTGGGGCGAAGGCGAAGGACACCTCGAACCCGGCGGCCGCGCGGCCTGGGTGAAGGTGGCCACGGCGAGGACCACCCAGCGGTAGCGTGCGCCACGCCTCACGGGCGCAGGCACAGGGCCGGGTCGGGGTGCGGGGTGAACCCGAGGTCGCGGTAGAGGGGTTCGCCCTGGGCGGAGGCGTGCAGGTCCACGCGCGACACCTCGCGCTGCCAGAACCAGTCGAGCAGCCCCCGCATGATCGCGCGGCTGTGTCCGCGCCGCCGGTGGGAGGGGTCGGTGACGACGCCGAGCACCTGCCCGACCCTGCCGTTGCGCAGGTGCGGGCCGGGCAGCCGCTGCTCGATGGTGCCGATGCCGCAGGCCGCGAGTCCGCCGTCGGCGCCGTCCACGACGAGAATGCGCACGGTGTCCGCGGTCAGCTGCTCCTTGAGCACCACGGCCAGGGTGTCGAGCCAACCGCCGTCCGCCGACGCGGGGTTGAAGAAGTCACCCTCCAGCTGGTCGAACAACAGAGCGCGCAGGCGGATGAGTTCGACGAGGTCGTACTCCACGGCCTGCCGTACGTCGGATCGGGGTCCGGTGCGTTGTCCCATGACCACGACCTTGATGTAATGCCCTTATGCATCTCAACCCTTACGGCGAGGATGCCGTGAACCTCGCCGCCGACCTGGTCAACCACCGCCCGTCGAGCGCCGGGGAACTCACCGACCGCTGCCGCGCCGCCGGGCTGACCGTGGAGGACCCCGCCACCACCGAGGACCTGGAGCGCACCTGGGAGCTCCTCGACACCTGGGAGAAGGTCGTCGACGCCGACGACGAGGGCGAGCGCGCCGACCTGGTCAACCGGATGCTGGCCGCGGCCGCCGCCTACCCGCGGATGACCAACCACGTGGGCAGCGGCTGGCATCTGCACTACCGCGACGAGGGGCAACCACTGGGCGGCGTGCTGTCCTCCCTCGTCGCCGTGGGCACCGCGCTCCACCTGTCAGGCCGTGGCATGCACCGACTCAGCCGCTGCGCCGTGCCGGAGTGCGCCACGGTCTTCGCCGACACCTCCCGCACCGGCAGACAGCGCTACTGCTCGACCCGCTGCGCCAACCGGGACGCGGTACGCCGCCACCGGGCCCGCACCGCCCGGTGACGACCGAGAAGGAGGACGTGGCTCACGTCACATGCGGGGCTGTCACATCTGGGGGTGGCCGTTCCGTCAAAGAGGCGTAGGCACGACACCAACGCCACAGGAGCACACCATGGAAGCCCGCCTCAACCTCTT
>NZ_JBVISS010000005.1:0-522836 GCF_055575395.1 Streptomyces sp. NPDC034103
GCGATGGCCATGTCCATGATCTTGTGGATCTTCGTGGCGTGGGCCTCGCCCAGGGCGCCGCCGAAGATCCGGAAGTCGTGCGCGTACACGAAGACCGTGCGGCCCTCGACCGTGCCCCAGCCGGTGATGACACCGTCGGTGTACGGCTTCTTGGACTCCAGACCGAATCCGGACGCCCGGTGCCGGCGCAGCTGCTCGACCTCCCGGAAGGAACCCGCGTCCAGCAGCAGCTCGATGCGCTCCCGGGCCGTCAGCTTGCCCTTGGCGTGCTGTGCCTCGGTCGCCTTCTCACTGGGGCCGGCCAGCGCCTGCGCACGGATCTCGTGCAGCTCGGCCACTCGCCCGCGTGCGTCCGTCGGCTCACCCGGCGCGTCATCCAAAACGGTCATGTAGTGACCTTACGAAGCGCGGCAAGGAAAGCGAGCCGTCGACTCCGTACAGTCTCCGGCCCGTTTTCCTGGTACCCCTGAACAGAACCTCGGCGGCATGCAGGCGTTCTGACTGCTCAGGGGCCATCCGGCTTGTAGAGATCGCACAAAGCCCTCAGCTGAGAGTCACCTCACATTCCCGTGTCTCACATGCCCTCGACGGAGTGACACGCAGACGCAGACGGCGGCCCGTGGCGAGGATCTCGACCGAGTCGTCGGCCCGGACCACCGTGCCGACCGGGTGGTCCCAGGTGATCTCCAGCGGCTCCCCGGTGCGCGGCGGCTCGCTCACGCAGAGGGTAGCGGTGCGGCCCCGTCGGCGGAGCAGCACACTCGCGCCCGCGGAGGCGGTGAGCCTGCCCGCCGTACCGGCCTGCCAGAAGGTGGCGGCGGTGAGGCCGAGCGAGGGGACACGGACCGCCTGGCACGCGGCGTCGTTGGCGAGGACGGACAGCCACCGCCGGTCGGCGGCGCGGGCGGCCACGTCCCGGCGGGAGGCTCCCGGCAGCAGGACGTAGACGTACGAGGCGTCGGTCGGGTCCGTGCCGTGGTCCAGCCAGAGGGTCTGCCAGCGGCGGGTGGCCCGCTCCGTCGTGCTGGTGGTGTTGATGTCCGACCAGGCGCCGGTGCGGTCCTCGCGCAGGGTGCGCAGTTCGCCGTACGGCACCACCCAGCCGCCGTGTCCCTCCAGATGCGCCCACCCGTGGCCCCGCACGAAGGTCTGGGTGCCGCCCTCCCCGAGGTTCCGGTTGTCGACGACGGTCTCGACGGGGACGCCGTCGGCGCAGCTGATCCCGGCGCCCAGGCAGATCACCGCGTCGGCGACGCAGAACCACGACTTGCGGGCCTGGAGCGTGGAGCCGAGGCCCTTGAGGTGCTGCCCGATCGCCGCGTACTCGCCGTCGGTCGTGCCCCCGACCCAGCGCACGTCGGGCCTGGGCTCACCCCACTCGCCGCCGGCCCTGTCGGGGAGACGTCTGGTGGAGACGGTCGTGCCGGGCAGGCGGTACCAGTCGACCGTCGGCCAGTACCAGTCCGTGTACTGGTCACCCAGGCCCTCGGCCCACCAGGAGAGCATTCCGGATCCGGTGTGCCAGCCGCGCGGGTTCTCGCCGTTGCCGCACTCGTAGTGGGCGATCCGGTCACTGGCCATGGCGATGGTGGCGACGAAGCCCGGGCGGCGGTGGACGGCCCGGTCCATGGCGGCGAAGAGGTGGTGGCCGACCGGGTCGGGCGCGGCGGGGACAGGGGAGGCGGCGACGGCGTGCAGACGGGCAAGATCGCCCGTGCCGAACTGACGTGCCGTCAGGATCGGTGCCACAGTGTCCCGTTCGATCCATCCCTTGATCCGGCCGTACCAGCGCTCCCGTTCCTCCTCGCTCGCCCCCTCGGCGAGCAGGGCGATGGCGGCGATGACCCCCTGGCCGTGGAAGTGGTCGCCGCGCAGCACATGGCGGTCGTCGCTCTTGAGGTAACCGCGGCTGATGGCACGGCCGTTGACGCTGTCCATCATCAGGCCGTCGTGGATCAGGGGCGCGTAGGCGTGCTCGACGCTGTCCAGGACGATCTGGCGGTCGGGGTCGGTCACCTCCCACTCGGATCCGGCGAGCAGGGCGAAGAGGCGGCCGAGGCCGTCGAGGAGGACCTGGCCGTAGGTGCC
The DNA here is from genome assembly GCF_055575395.1 of Streptomyces sp. NPDC034103. Taxonomy (NCBI): domain Bacteria; kingdom Bacillati; phylum Actinomycetota; class Actinomycetes; order Kitasatosporales; family Streptomycetaceae; genus Streptomyces; species Streptomyces sp. NPDC034103. Next base: position 2,089 of record NZ_JBVISS010000005.1, read on the forward strand.
GGAGTAGGCGACCCAGGTGTGCTGAACGAAGGAGCCGTCGGCGTAGAGACCGTCGCCCCGGGTCACGTACGGGAAGACCGGGGAGAGGGCGTCGCGGGCGAGGGCGATCCGGTCGGGGGCGCGGCCGAGGATGCCGCGCAGGGCGACGGAACGGCACAGGTCGACGCGGTTGGCCCCGGTGGAGGTGCCGGAGTAGTCGGTGAGCATGACATCCGGGATGAAGTGGTCGACGGCGGCGCAGGCCGCTTGCCGCCGCTCGTCGGTGAGGTGGTCGTACAGGGCGACCGCGAGGTCCATGAGGAGGCGGGGGCTGCCGATCTGCCACTCCCACCAGTTGCCGTAGCGGGTGGTGGCGGGGTGGTAGATCGTGGCGGAGAGGTGGTCGAGGCCGCGCAGGACGGCCGCGAGGAGGGTCTCGTCGCCGGTGGAGCCGGTGCCGGGCTGGAGGTGGGCCTGGGCCATGGTCCACAGGCGGCTGTAGCTCTGGGTGATGCCGGACGGCGGGTCGTAGGGGCGGTCGGGCCAGAGGGAGCGCGCGCCGGGGGCCATGGTCGCGCAGAAGCCGCGGGCCAGTTCGCCGGTCCCGGCGAGACGGGAGGCGTAGGGCTCGGCGGTCGGGTCGTAGCCGGTGCCGAGGGCGATGTCGAGCCAGCGCCGCCGCAGGGTGGCGTAGGGATCGGGGTCGGGTTCGGCGTGGGCCGGGGTGGCGAGCGAGGCCGGAGCGGCCGTGGCGAGGAGCGCCGCGGCGAGGAGGACGGCTCGGCGGGCGGGGCGGACGAGGGCTCTGCGGTCCGGGTTCATGTCCTGGGCATCTACCACCTCAGCGTCACCGCGCCAACACAGAGCGGATGATGTTGAAAGTCGAACGGAATAGGTCTACCGTCGTTCCCGTTGAATAGTTCAAGCTTCAACAACCACTCCCAAGGAGCACACCATGACGAACCTCGACCTGACCGCGCTGACCGGCGACTACGCGATCGACACCGCCCACTCCACGATCGGCTTCACCGTCCGCCACGCCATGGTGACCAACGTCAAGGGGAAGTTCCTCGACTTCAGCGGCTCGCTGCACCTGGACGGCGGCGACCCGTCCGCGTCCACGGCGTCGATCGACGTCAAGATGGACAGCATCGACACCGGGTCGGCCGAGCGGGACGGGCACCTCAAGAGCGCGGACTTCTTCAAGATCGAGGAGTTCCCGACGATGACCTTCCGCTCCACGTCCGCGGAGTCGCTCGGCGGCGAGGACTACCGCATCACCGGTGACCTGACCATTCTCGGCACCACCAAGCCGCTCACCATCGACCTGGAGTTCAACGGCGCCGCCAAGGACCCCTTCGGCAACGAGCGCGTGGGCTTCGAGGGCAAGTCCGAGATCAAGCGCTCCGAGTGGGGCCTGACCTGGAACGCCGCGCTGGAGACCGGCGGCGTTCTGATCTCCGACAAGATCAAGCTGAGCTTCGACATCTCCGCGATCAAGAACGCGTGAACCCACCGCGTCGGCGCCGGTGAGTCCTCCCCCGACTCACCGGCGCTTTCGCATTCCGCCGAGGACGCGGGCGACCTGGCCGGTGCGACCGCGCGGGGTGCGGGCGCGCAGGAGTTCGATGGCCGAATCGCACCCCTTGTGCGGTGTCTCACAGCGTTCTCATAATCCAGCAACAGATTTGACCTGCCCATGCCATCGAAGGGGCGTTTCTCTGCTGCCTTGATTGGCATGCGCACGACATTCTCGGTCTTCGAGCACTTCCACCCCCACGGAAGGCATCACGTTGAAGAGACTCCTCACGGCCCTCAAGAGATGCGCGGCCGTCGGCGCCGCCGCGCTCGCGATCGCCAGTCTTCAGCCCGTCTCGGCCGCGCAGGCCGCCCCCGCGCCCGTCGTCGGCGGAACCCGGGCCGCGCAGGGCGAGTTCCCGTTCATGGTGCGGCTCTCCATGGGCTGCGGCGGCGCGCTGTACACGCAGCAGATCGTGCTGACGGCCGCGCACTGCGTGAGCGGTACCGGCCCGAACACCAGCATCACCGCGACCGCGGGCGTCGTGGACCTCCAGTCCACCAGCGGGCGGGTCCAGGTCAGGTCGACGTATGTGTACCGGGCCCCCGGCTACAACGGGGACGGCAAGGACTGGGCGCTCATCAAGCTCGCCTCGCCGATCAATCTGCCGACGTTGAAGATCGCCACGACGACGCAGTACAACACCGGGACGTTCACCATCGCCGGGTGGGGGGCCGCCCGGGAGGGCGGTGCCCAGCAGCGGTATCTGCTGAAGGCGACCGTGCCGTTCGTGAGTGACGCGACCTGCCGTTCGTACAGCGGCTACAGCGGGCTGATCGCCAACGAGGAGATCTGCGCGGGGTACACGGCCGGCGGGGTCGACACCTGCCAGGGCGACTCCGGCGGGCCGATGTTCCGGCGGGACGCGAACAACGCGTGGATCCAGGTCGGCATCGTCAGCTGGGGCATCGGGTGCGCGCGGGCCAACGCGCCCGGTGTGTACACCGAGGTGTCCACGTTCGCCTCGGCGATCGCGTCGGCTGCCGCGTCGCTCTGACGGGCGGTCGCTCCCGTACGAGGCTCACGGGTCCGGCGTGTGGTGCGCGCCGGGCCCGTCGCCCGTCATCGGGAGCCGCCCTCGCCCAGCAGAGGCGCGCCCTGGTCCTCGGACACCGGCGGTCGCCGTACGCCGTCCTCAGAAGCCGCCGCCCCCGAAGTCGCCTCCTCCGCCGAAGTCCCCTCCCCCGCCGACGTCCCCGCCGCCGAAGTCGCCGCTGAAGTCGCCGGAGTCGAAGTCCGCGCCCGAGACGTCGCCGCCCTCGTGTCCCCCGCCGAAGTCGCCGTAACCGCCGCCGTAGTCGGCCCCGTAGGCCGGGGTGGCCATCATGCTGCCCAGCATCGTGCCGACCAGGAGGCCGGGGAGGAGGCCGCCGCCGAAGTAGCCGCCGGCCCAGGGGCCGTAGGCGGGGCCCGCGTCCCAGTAGGGGCGGCGGCCCTGATCGGTGTCGACCTCGCGCATCACGGGGTCGCGGCCGTCGGCCAGGCGGGTCGCGTCGGCCGCGCAGACCGGGACCTCGCGGGGCGCGCCGGACGGGGGTGTCCAGGCCGCGTCCGCCACCGAGGGGCCGTGGCGGGGGTCGAAGAAGCAGGGCGGACGGCGTTCCGGGAGAGGGCGGCCCTCCCGGCGCGCGGCCAGGCGGGCGAGGGAGAAGCGGCCGTCCTCCAGGGCCTGGGTGACCGCGCGCACCTCCTCCGGGTGCCCGGCGGCCGCCATGAAGGACTTCGCCTTCTCGTAGGCGTCCAGCGCGCGCTCGTAGTCCTCGCGCATCGCGTCGTCCGCGCCGGGCTCGCCGGGATGGAAGTCCAGGCGGTCCAGTTCCTCGCCGAACGCCGTGATGTCCTCGTCCACCACCACCCGCAGCTTCTCCAGCGCGGCCCGCTGCTCCTCCGCGTGGCGGCGGCGGTTGCGGCGGACCAGGGCGTACGCGCCCGCGCCGCCCGCCGCCAGCACGACGCCGGTGGTGACCAGCGCGCCCGTGGAGACGCCCGCGTCGTCGCCGGAGGACCCCCAGCTCGCCGGCGCCGAGCCGCCCATGTTGGCCAGCGCCCGGTCCGCGAAGTCGTCCAGCTGGGTCTGCGCGTCGCGCTCGCCCTGGACGCTCGTCACCAGGTTGCGCACGGCCGCGCGGGGCAGCACGGAGGAGTCCGCGCCGGCGTCGAAGCGGTCACCGACGCGGGCCGCGTACAGCCCTGTCACGCCGGTCGCGGTGCGCAGGTCGCGCAGGAGGTTCTCGGTCGGCTGGTCCGCGGGCAGGACCGCCACGAAGAGGGCCTTGTCCGCGTGCTCGATCTGCTCGGCGAGCGCGGTGGCCTCCCCTGCGGACATCTGCGCGGAGGCGGCCGGGTCGACGTAGACCGGGCTCTCGCGGAGCGCCTCGGCGATCGTGGAGACGTCGGTGGCGGCGGAGGCGGGCGCGGGGGCCGGCCCCAGGACGGTCAGGGCCGCGAGCGCCAGGGCTGCCAGCAGCCCTGGGAGGCTTCGGGTCCGCAGGACGGACTTCATACTTCGAAGCTACCCGAAGCCTCCCGGAACAGCCTCAGTCCGTCGTCGCCCGGTACGCCTGCGTCAGCCGCTGGACCGCCGCCGCGTACCGTCCGGTCAGCAGCAGGTGATCGGCCTCGGCGAAGGGCTTGGCTAGGGCCGCCGTGATCGGCCGCTGCTGGACGATCAGCCGCGCCTTCGTCACGAGCGCGCGGCCCGCCTCGTCGGCCCCGGCCCTCTCGGCCACCGCCGCCGCGACGCCGAGCGCCTTGAGGGTGCCGGCGCCGCCCCCGGGCACCTTGGTCAGGGTCGCGAGGCCCCAGCCGTACGGGAACTGCGGGTCGTACGCCGGGTCGCCGACGTTGATCGGCAGCTGGGACTCCGACCTGGGCCAGGTGACGGGGAGTTGGCCGGTGAAGGCGCGCTTGCCGTAGAGGACGTCGGCCACGCCGTCGCCCTCGGTCCCCGGCAGCCAGGAGGCGACCAGGGCGTCGATCGCGTCCAGTCGGTCGCCGACGAGCTGCGGCCGGCCGGAGACGATGAGCACCGCGCACCTCATGGCCGCGCACACCTTGTCGACGGCGGCCTGGTCGGCGGCGGACAGCCGCAGGTCGTGTCCGTTGCCGACATCGCCGACGCCCTCGGCGTAGGGGGTCTCGCCGACGACGACCACTCCGACGTCGTGACCGCCGAGCGGCGCGGAGGCGTCCTTGGAGTACGTCAGGTCCGCGGAGTTCTCGCGCATGGCCTCCAGGATCGTCGTGCCGGGGGTGATGGCGCCGGACGAGCCCTGCCAGGTGACGGTCCAGCCGCCGCTCTGGTTGCCGATGTCGTCGGCGTTGGAGCCGGCGACGTACACCTTCTGGGACTTCTTCAGGGGGAGCAGCCCGCCGCTGTTCTTCAGCAGCACCTGCGACTCGGCGGCCGCCCGGCGGGCGACGGCCCGGTGTCCGGCGGAACCGATCGCCGCGGCGCCGCTCGTGTCGGCGTACGGCTTCTCGAAGAGGCCGAGGCGGAACTTCTGCGTGAGGATGCGGGAGACCGCGTCGTCGATGCGCTGCTCGCTGATCCGCCCGGCCCGTGCCTCGGCGACGAGGGTGGCGTGGAAGTCCCGGTAGGCGTACGGGACCATGACCATGTCGAGGCCCGCGTTGATCGAGGTGCGGACGTCGGAGGCGCGGTCGCCCGGGATCTGGTCGATGCCGTCCCAGTCGCTGATCACGAAGCCGTCGAAGTCCATACGGCCCTTCAGCACTCCGTTGATCATGTCGGCGCGGGCGTGCATCTTGACGGGGCCCTGGCCGTCGCCGACGAGGTCGAGCGAGGAGTACGAGGGCATGACGGTGCCGACACCGCGGTCGACGGCGCTCTGGTACGGGGCGAGGTGGACGGCCTCCAGCTGCTGCCGGGTGACCTTGGTGACGCCCTGGTCGATGGTGTACGTGCCGGTGGTGGAGGAGCCGTACGCGGTGCCGCCGTCGCCGACGAAGTGCTTGGCGGTGGCGAGGACCTTGTCGTCGTCCTTCAGGTCCTTGCCGTTCGGGGCGCCCTGGAGACCCTGGATGACCGTCTCCATGGACTCGACGAGCGCGGGGTCCTCGCCGAAGGACTCGTAGGAGCGGCCCCAGCGTTCGTCGCGGGTGACGCAGAGGCAGGGCGCGAAGTCCCACGGGATGCCGGTGGCCCGGACCTCGGCGGCGGTCACCGCGCCGGTGCGCTCGACGAGTTGCGGGTTCCGGGAGGCGCCGAGCCCGATGTTGTGGGGCATGACGGTGGCGCCGACGAGGTTGTTGTGGCCGTGCACGGCGTCGACGCCGTAGACGAGGGGGATCTGGAACCGGGTGGCCTGGGCGCGGAGTTGGAATCCGTCGATCATCTTCGCCCAGGCCTCGGGGGTGTTGGGCGTGGGCGTCGATCCGCCGCCGGACAGGAGCGAGCCGAGGGCGTAGGCGGCGACGTCTCCCCCGGCGCCCACCGCCCCGCGCTCGGCCTGGGTCATCTGACCGGCCTTCTCGGCGAGGGACATACGGGACAGGAGGTCGGCGACCCTGCGTTTCACGGGCAGTTCGGCGTCGAGGTACGGCAGTCCGTGGGTGTCGACGACGATCTGCGGGGTCTCCGCCGGGGGCTTGGCGCCGGTGACGGTGAGCTTGAGCGGGATGGTCTCGGCGTTCTCGGCGGCCTTGTCCCTGAGGGTGGGGACGCGCAGGGTGCGGGTGGCACCGGAGGCGGTGCCCGCCGGGAAGGTCAACTCGCCCTTCACCGGGGTGTAGTCGCCGTCCGACGCGGTGCCGCCGGTCGTCTCGTAGGCGACGGTGACCGGTTCGTCGATCGGGGCCGAGCCGGTGGTGGCGACGGCGATCTCGACGGTGGCGGTGGCGCCTTCCTTCACCGGGTACACGGCGGCGTCGGTGAGGACGCTCGCCCGCAGCGACTGGTCGGCCCTGCCGTACAGCTCGACGCCGTCCATGGCGAACCGGCCCGGGGCGCCGGCGGGCAGGGTGACGGCGTACCCCCAGGTCTCGGTCAGTCCGAGGATGTGGTCGATGCCGCCGACGGGTTGGTAGTCGGTGCGGTAGACGAAGTCGGTGAAGGGGATCTCGATCTGTTTCCAGCCGCTGAAGTCGTCGGTGAAGGTCGTCGTCCACAGCTCCGAGGCCTCGCCGTCGGCGCCGCCGTCCTTGAGCTCGAAGGCGATCTTCCGGCCGTTGTCCTGGCCCTCCCACCACAACCGCACGCCCTTGTGGGCGGACCAGTCGTGGGCGGGCTCGGCGAAGGCGAAGTCGTGGGTGAAACCGCCGTAGCCGCTGATGTCGTAGGTGCCGGAGAGGACGCGGTCGCCCTCGGGGGCGTCGTCGCGCGCGGTCAACCGGAGGGCGGGCGGGTCGTCGTTGTCGCTGCCCCAGGTGAAGAGGCCCCCGGCGGGCGGGTTCGCGAAGGGCACCTCGCCCTCGAAGCGGTCGACCGGGGTCGGGACGGGGTCGTCGGCGGCGGCTTGTGCCGACACCATCGGCAGCAGTGTCGCCAGAAGCGCGGCTGAGGCGAGCAGGGCGGTTCTTCGCATGGAGCTTCCCCCTTGGCTCTCTTGGTCCACTCACGACTTACCTCACGCCGTGAGTTAACTGGCGCCCCGCAGGCCCGTCAAGACACCGCACCGGCCATTCCGGCTCCCCGGTCCGACCTGACCCGGGCGCGGGTGCGGGGCCTCGGCGAACTCGGGGAGCTCGCCGAGGCATCCTGCCGGGCGTGGGTCACTCGGCGGGCTCGACGCCGGCCCGCAGCAGACCGTAGGTGTACGCGTCCTCCAGGGCCTGCCAGGACGCCGCGATCACGTTCTCCGCCACGCCCACCGTCGACCACTCCCCCGTGCCGTCGGACGTGGAGATGAGGACGCGGGTCGTGGACTGGGTGCCGTGGACGCCCTCCAGGATGCGGACCTTGTAGTCGACGAGCTCCAGCTTGGCGAGCTGGGGGTAGATCTTCTCCAGGGCGACCCGCAGCGCGCGGTCCAGGGCGTTGACCGGGCCGTTGCCCTCCGCCGTGGCGACGATGCGCTCGCCCTTGGCGAAGAGCTTGACCGTGGCCTCGTTGGCGTGGCTGCCGTCGGGGCGGTCCTCGACGATCGCGCGCCAGGACTCGACCTGGAAGTACGTGAGCGGCCTGCCCTCCACCTCGGTCCGCAGCAGCAGCTCGAAGCTCGCGTCGGCCGCCTCGTACGTGTAGCCCTCCAGCTCGCGCTCCTTCACGCGCTCCACGACCCGGCCGACCAGCTCGCGGTCGCCGCCGAGGTCCACGCCCAGCTCCTTGCCCTTGAGCTCGACGGAGGCGCGGCCGGCCATGTCGGAGACCAGCATGCGCATGGTGTTGCCGACCTGCTCGGGGTCGATGTGCTGGTAGAGGTCCGGGTCGACCTTGATCGCCGAGGCGTGCAGGCCCGCCTTGTGGGCGAAGGCCGAGACGCCCACGTACGGCTGGTGCGTCGACGGGGTCAGGTTGACCACCTCGGCGATCGCGTGGGAGATGCGGGTCATCTCGCGGAGGCGGCCCTCGGGCAGGACCTTCTTGCCGTACTTCAGCTCCAGGGCCGCGACCACCGGGAACAGGTTGGCGTTGCCGACCCGTTCGCCGTAACCGTTCGCGGTGCACTGCACGTGGGTCGCGCCGGCGTCGACCGCGGCCAGGGTGTTCGCGACCGCGCAGCCGGTGTCGTCCTGGGCGTGGATGCCGAGGCGGGCGCCGGTGTCGGCCAGGACCGTGGAGACGACCGCCTGCACCTGGGCGGGGAGCATGCCGCCGTTGGTGTCGCAGAGGATGACGACGGAGGCACCGGCGTCCGCCGCCGCCCGGACGACCGCCTTGGCGTACTCCGGGTTGGCGCGGTAGCCGTCGAAGAAGTGCTCGCAGTCGACGAACACCCGGCGGCCCTGCCCGACGAGGTACGAGACGGTGTCGCGGACCATCTCCAGGTTCTCGTCCAGCGTGGTGCGCAGGGCGAGTTCGACGTGCCGGTCGTGGGACTTGGCCACCAGGGTGATCACCGGGGCACCGGACGCCAACAGCGCGTTGACCTGCGGGTCCTGGGCCGCCTTGGCGCCGGCCCGGCGGGTCGCGCCGAAGGCGACCAGCTGGGCGTGCCGGAACTCGATCTCCGCCTGGGCGCGGGCGAAGAACTCGGTGTCCCGCGGGTTCGCGCCGGGCCAGCCGCCCTCGATGAAGCCCACGCCGAAGTCGTCCAGGTGCCGTGCGATGGCCAGCTTGTCCGCGACGGTGAGGTTGATGCCCTCCCGCTGGGCGCCGTCGCGCAGGGTGGTGTCGAAGACGTGGAACGAATCGTCGAGCTCGCTGGTTGCGGTCATGGTCTCAAGGCTCCTGAGGATTGGATCTCGGTCGTACCGGAATGACCGGCTCCACCGCCCCCACATACTCCCTCGCGCTCTCGTCTCCGGCTGCGGGTGGGCCAGAAATGCGAAAAACCCCTCGCGGGTGCGAGAGGTCTGCGCGCGGGTCGAGGACGACGGTGTCCACCCGTACCTGGTCGTACGTGGCGGTCACTGCGGACCGGCGCGCCTGCTGCCAATAATCATGGCGAACGAGAGCACGGGGGCAGTCTGGCACACCCCCCGCACCCCGCTCACGCCTGTCTCAGGATGCGGTCGCTCATTCAAGATGGCGCACGTAGACGTCGGTGGTGGTGTCGGTGTCGCCGGGCACCAGGTCCGTGGCCCAGGAGACCGCGGCCCCACGCACGGCTGCGGACATGCCCCCGTGGTCCCCCTCGACGCTCGGCCCCGCGCCCGGGGCTCCTCACGAGGCAAACGCACCGGGGACCATGGGGTCAATCGGCCTTATTGCGTACAACCCGGGCTCGGGGTCACGTGTCCGCGAGGAGGTTGTCGTCCAGGAACTCCCGTACGTGGCCGAGAATCTGCGCTCGGTCGGTGCCGCGCAGACCGAGCGCCACATGGATGGAGAAGCCGTCGAGGAGGGCGCGCAGCCGGGTGGCGAAGCGGTCCGGGTCGACCGGGCGGAACTCACCCCTCGACACCCCCTCCGCGAGGAGCGCCACCAGGTCGCGGTGCCAGGCGCCCTCGATGGCGACCTGCCGGTCGCGGGCGGTCTCGTCGGCGTTCTGCGAGCGGTTCCAGACCTCCAGCCAGAGGATCCAGTGCGGGTCCCGGTGGCCGTCGGGGACGTACAGGTCGACGTACGCGTCCAGCCGTTCCCGGGCCGTGCCGGTGCGCGCCAGCAGCCGGCCGCGCTCGCTGCCGAGGCGGCCCTCGCTCCACTCCAGGGTCTGCAGCAGCAGCTCGTCCTTGGAGTGGAAGTAGTAGAGGAGGTGGCCGCTGCTCATGCCGACCTCACGGCCGAGCGCGGCCATGGTGAGCTTCTCCAGGCCGAGTTCGGCGATCATCTCCATGGCGGCGGCGAGAACGTCCCCGCGCGGCGGCGCGTTCCGGCGCGCACCGGCCATCGGTCGGCTCCTAGCTCTTCGGCTGCTGTTGTGTGACGCAGTGGATGCCTCCACCACCCGCGAAAATGGTACGGGCGTCCACCAGCGTCACCGTCCGCTCGGGGAACAGCCGGCGGAAGATGCCGGCCGCGATCTCGTCGCGAGGGTCGTCGAAGGCGCAGAGCACGACCCCGCCGTTGCACAGGTAGTGGTTGATGTAGGAGTAGTCGACCCAGTCGCCGTCCGCGTCCTTGAGGACGGTCGGCGCGGGGACCTCGACGACCTTCAGGCGGCGGCCCCGGGCGTCGGTCTCGCCGCGCAGGATCTCCAGGTACGCCCGGGAGCGGGCGTGGTCGGGGTGGCCCGGGTTCTGCTGGCTGTGCACGACGACGGTGCCCGGCCCGGCGAAGGCCGCGACGATGTCGACGTGGCCCTGGGTGCCGTAGGTCCCGTAGTCGCCCGCGAGGCCGTGCGGGAGCCAGATCGCCTTGGTGGTGCCGAGCCTGGCGTGGATCTCCGCCTCGACCTGCGCACGGGTCCAGCCGGGGTTGCGGCCGGCGCCGAGCTGGACGGTGTCGGTCAGCAGGACCGTGCCCTCGCCGTCGACATGGATCGCGCCGCCCTCGTTGACCAGCGGCGAGGAGAGCACGGGGACGCCCGCGAGGTCCGCGACATGGCGGGCGATCTTGGAGTCGTGCTCCCAGCGGGCCCAGTCCTGGCCGCCCCAGCCGTTGAACACCCAGTCCACGGCGGCCAGTCGGCCCTCCCTGTCCTTGACGAACGTCGGGCCGATGTCACGCATCCACGCGTCGTCCAGGTCGCGCTCGACCAACTCGACGTCCGGACCGAGCAGTTCACGGGCCGAGCCGCCCTGGCCGGGACCGTGCACCATGGTCACCGGCTCGAACCGGCGCACCGCGCGGGCCACGTTCGCCCAGGCGGTGCGGGCCTCGGCCAGTTCCGTGGCGTCGGTGAACGTCGGGTTGGGGCCGGGCCAGGCCATCCAGGTGCGTTCGTGCGGGGCCCACTCGGGGGGCATGCGGAAGGTCACGCGAAGTCCTAGAGGAAGTAGAGGCGGTTGAGGGAGACCGAGTCGGCGGGTTCCGAGCGCAGTGGCTCGCCGTCCAACGTCACCAGTCCCGTGCGCTGGTCCACGTCGACCGCGCCGGTACGGGAGTTCAGGCGCAGGTCCGCGGGTCCGATGCCGCGGGTGCCGCGGACGGCGACCCTGCGGCGGCGGGTCGGCATCGAGTCGCCGCCCTGGTCGAGCGCGGCCTGCGCGACGAAGGCGACGGAGATATCGGCGGGGGTGGCGCCGTACGCGCCGAACTGCGGTCCGAGGACCAGCGGTTCGCAGGTGTCGGTGGCCGCGCCCGGGTCGCCGGTCACGCCGTACGCCGGGAAGCCGGACTTCAGCACCAGCTGCGGCTTCGCCCCGAAGTACTCCGGGCGCCACAGCACGATGTCGGCCAGCTTGCCGACCTCCAGGGAGCCGACCTCGTGGGAAAGGCCGTGGGCGAGGGCGGGGTTGATGGTCAGCTTGGCCATGTAGCGCAGGACGCGTTCGTTGTCGTGGCCGACGCCGGGGTCGCCGAGTTCCGCCTTCATCTTGCCGGCCATCGCGAAGGTACGGCGGACCGTCTCACCGGCCCGCCCCATGCCCTGCGCGTCCGAGGAGGTGATGCCGATCGCGCCCAGGTCGTGCAGGACGTCCTCGGCGCCCATGGTCCCGGCGCGGATGCGGTCGCGGGCCATGGCGGCGTCGCCGGGCAGGTCGGTCTTCAGGTCGTGGACGGAGACGATCATGCCGTAGTGCTCGGCGACCGCGTCCCGCCCGAAAGGCAGGGTGGGGTTGGTGGAGGAGCCGATGACGTTCGGGACCCCGGCCATCTTCAGCACGTTCGGGACGTGTCCGCCGCCGCAGCCCTCGATGTGGAAGGCGTGGATCGTGCGGCCGTCCAGGACACGGAGGGTGTCCTCCACGGAGAGGCTCTCGTTCAGCCCGTCGCTGTGCAGGGCGACCTGGACGTCGTGCTCCTCGGCCACCCTGAGGGCGGTGTCCAGCGCCCGGGCGTGGGCGCCCATGTCCTCGTGCACCTTGAACCCGCACGCGCCGCCCTCGGCGAGGGCCTCCACCAGAGGCGCCTCGTGGGACGACGAACCCCGGCCCAGGAAGCCGATGTTGACCGGCCAGGCGTCGAAGGCGTTGAAGGCGTGCCGCAGCGCCCAGGGCGAGTTGACGCCCACGCCCCACACCGGCCCGAACTCCTGGCCGATGACCGTGGTGACCCCGGACGCCAGTGACGCCTCCATGATCCGCGGCGACAGCAGATGGACGTGGGTGTCCACGGCCCCGGCGGTGGCGATCAGGCCCTCGCCGGACACGATGGACGTGCCGGTGCCGACGACGACGTCGACCCCGTCGAGGGTGTCGGGGTTCCCGGCCCGGCCGATCGCGCAGATCCGCCCCTCGCGGATGCCGATGGAGACCTTGCGGATGCCCAGCGCCGCGTCGATCACGACGACGTTGCTGATCACGACGTCGCAGGTCTCCCGGACGGCGGCGGCCTTGAGGTGCAGTCCGTCCCGGGCGGTCTTGCCGAACCCGGCGAGGAACTCGTCGCCGTAGCGCTGGGAGTCGGACTCGACGCGGATCGTCAGACCGCTGTCGCCGAGCCGTATGCGGTCGCCGGCGCGGGGGCCGTGGGTGGCGGCGTACTCGTGCGGGGTGAGGCGGCGGGCCTCGGCGGGGTGTCCTCCGGGACGGCTCATCGGCCGGCCTCCTCGTCTTGTACGGCCGGGTGGGGGCCGCCCTGTGCGGCCGGGGGCGGGCCGTCCTGCGCGGCCGGGCGCGGGCCCTCCTGTGCGGCCGGGCGCGGGCCCTCCTGTGCGGCCGGGTGTGCGCCACCCTGTACGGCCGGGTGTGCGCCACCCTGTGGGCCCGGGCGCCCGCCGCCCCCCACGCCCGGGCGGCCGTCGCTCCAGAGACCCGGGCCTCCATCACCCGGCACACCGGCGCGACCGTCATCCCGCACGCCCGCGCGATCGCCGTCCCGCACGCCCGCGCGGTGGCCGTCCCGCACGCCCAGGTAGCCGCAGGCGGCAGCCCGGCGCAGGGCCTCCTCGCGGGTGCCGGGGGCGTCCAGGGGGCCGTCGACGAGTCCGGCGAAGCCGATGGCGACCCGGGCGCCGCCGATCGGCACGAGGCCGACCTCCAGCGACTGCCCCGGGCCGAAGCGCACGGAGGACCCGGCGGGCACGGCGAGCCGCAGGCCGTAGGCGGCCGAGCGGTCGAAGTCGAGGCGGGGGTTGGCCTCGAAGAAGTGGAAGTGGGAGGTGACGGAGACCGGGACGGTCGCGGTGTTGGTGACCGTCAGCCGCACGACCGCCTCGGGCTCGGCGTGCGCAGGCCCCGGCAGCAGGGCCCCCGGCGCCTGCTCGCCCAGCCCGCCGCCGATCGGCTCGCTGACGACCGCCAGCCGCGAGCCGTCGTCGAAGACGGCCTCGACATGGACCTCGGTGACGACGTCCGCGACGCCGGGCAGCACGTCGTCCGGGCTGAGGACCGCGCGGGCCCGCTCGACCGCCTCGGCGAGCCGTGCCCCGTCGCGGGCGGCCTCGCACACGGTGTCCGCGATGAGGGCGGTGGCCTCCGGCACGTTGAGCCGCAGACCCCGGGCGCGGCGGGCGCGGGCCAGTTCGGCGGCTCCGAAGAGCAGCAGCCGGTCGCGCTCGGTGGGGGTGAGCCGCATATCGATCCCTTCTTTTAGAGCGTCACTCTAAACAAGACTTCCCAAAGAAGAAAGCCTTGACGTCTCAGCCGGAGCCCCTCACATTGAGTGGCGTTCTAAGTGTCAGCGAAGGAGCCCCGGTATGCCGATGGAACAGCGCGGAGTCGACACCATCCCCGACGAGGAACGCACCAGCGGGCCGCGTGACCTCGTCTCGATCCTGCTGGGCTCGAACCTCTGCCTGGGCGTGATCGTCTTCGGCTGGCTGCCGCCGTCCTTCGGGCTCGACTGGTGGGCCTCGGTGACCTCGATCGTGGCGGGCACGGTGGTCGGGACGCTGCTCACGGCCCCGCTCGCGCTGATCTCCCTGCGCACGGCGACGAACCTGTCCACGTCCTCCGGCGCCCAGTTCGGGGTGCGCGGCCGTCTGGTCGGCTCGGTGGTCGGGCTGCTGCTGGCGCTCGGCTACACCACGCTGACCGTGTGGATCGGCGGTGACGTGATGGTCGGCGTCCTGGGCCGGCTGGTCGGGATGCCCGCGAACGACGTGGCGTACGGCGTCGTCTACGGGCTGCTCGCGGCGGCGACGGTGGCGGGCGCGGTGTACGGCTACCGGGTGCTGCTGGCGATGTCGCGGGTGCTGGCCATCGGCATGACCGCGCTGCTGGTCCTCGGCGTCGTGGCCTACGCCCCGCACTTCACGACCGCGGCGCTGCCGGAGGCGGGCGGCTATCTGCTGGGCGGGTTCTGGCCGACGTGGCTGCTGGCGACGGTGGCGGCGGGCCTGTCCGGACCGATCGCCTTCATCACCCTGCTCGGCGACTACACCCGCTACATCTCCCCGGCCCGCCACACCCCGCGCCGGGTGCTGCACGCGACCTGGCTCGGCCTGCTCCTCGGTCTGCTGGTGCCGCAGCTGTTCGGCACCTTCACGGCGTACGCGGCGCGCGCGGCCCTCGACTACGCGGGCCCGCTGGTGGACGCCTCCCCCGCCTGGTACCTGCTCCCGCTGCTGCTGGCCGCCTCCGCGGGCTCGGTCGGCAACGCGGGGCTGATGCTCTACTCCATGGGCCTCGACCTGGACGCGATCCTGCCGCGCGCGTCCCGGGCCCAGGCCACCTGTGCGGTCGCCGTCGCCGCCACGGCCTGCGTGTTCGTGGGCCACTACGCCTCGACCGCGCAGACCGCGATGACGTCGTTCGTCCTGCTGCTCACGGCCATCGGCACGCCCTGGGCGGTGATCACCCTCATCGGCTTCGCCCGCTGCCGTGGCGTCTACGACGCGCAGGCCCTCCAGGTCTTCAACCGCCGTGCGCGCGGCGGCGTCTACTGGTTCAGCGGCGGCTGGAACATCCCGGCCACGGCGGCCTGGGCGGTGGGCGCCACGGTCGGCCTCCTCGCGGTCTCCCTGCCGTCCTACGAGGGACCGCTGGTGGCATGGACCGGCGGGGTGGACTGCAGCTTCCTGCTGTCGGGGCTGGTCGGCGGTGTCACGTACCTGCTGCTGGCACCGGCACGCGCGAGGGCCGCCACGGAGACGAAGTCCGCGACGGCCCTGACGGTGATGGCCGACGACTAGGGCCGCGGCACCAGCCCAGCCGGCCCGGCCGGCCCGGCTAACCCAGCTGGTGCATCCAGCCGTGCTTGTCCTCGGCCGTGCCGCGCTGGATGTCCAGGAGGGCCTGGCGGAGCCTCAGGGTGACCTCGCCGGGCTCGCCGCCGCTCTGCCGCCACTCGGCGTTCGCGCGCTTGACGGTGCCGACCGGGGTGATCACGGCGGCGGTGCCGCAGGCGAAGACCTCGGTCAGGGTGCCGTTCTCGGCGTCGCGCTGCCACTGGTCGATGGAGACGCGGCCCTCCTCGGACTCGTAGCCGAGGTCACGGGCGACCTGGAGGAGGGAGTCGCGTGTCACGCCCTCCAGGATCGAGCCGGTCAGCGAGGGAGTGACGATCCTGTCGCCGTACACGAAGTACAGGTTCATGCCGCCGAGTTCCTCGATCCACCGGTGCTCGACCGCGTCGAGGTAGCAGACCTGGTCGCAGCCCTTGGCGGCCGCCTCGGCCTGGGCGAGGAGGGAGGCGGCGTAGTTGCCGCCGGTCTTCGCGTCGCCCATGCCGCCGGGGACGGCGCGGACGCGGTCCTCGGAGAGCCAGATGGAGACCGGCTTGACGCCACCGGGGAAGTAGGCGCCGGCCGGGGAGGCGATGACGATGAAGAGGTACTCGTTGGCCGGCTTGACGCCCAGGCCGACCTCGGTGGCGATCATGAACGGGCGCAGGTAGAGAGACTCCTCGCCGCCGTGCGCCGGGACCCAGTCCTGGTCCTGCCGGACGAGCGCGTCGCAGGCCTCGATGAACGTCTCGACCGGCAGCTCGGGCATGCCGAGCCGGTGGGCGGAGCGCTGGAAGCGCTCGGCGTTCTTCTCGGGGCGGAAGGTGGCGACGGTCCCGTCGGGCTGGCGGTACGCCTTGAGGCCCTCGAAGATCTCCTGCGCGTAGTGCAGGACCATCGTCGCGGGGTCGAGCTGGAGCGGGGCGTACGGCACGAGCTGACCGTCGTGCCAGCCGCGGCCCTCGGTCCACTTGATGACGACCATGTGGTCGGTGAAGTGGCGGCCGAAACCGGGGTTCGCCAGGATCGCGGCGCGCTCGGCGTCGGAAAGTGGCGAGGCTGAGGGCTTGAGCTCGATCGTGGGCGTCGTCATGAGTGGTTGTCCTTCACCGGTTGTGTAGTGATGGGCCGCGCTCCACGCCCTTTAACTGTCAGTGCCAGTGCTAGGACGTCCGAGCATTCCCTCATTCCGCGGCTCCGCGTTCGATTATCTCGCTACGGAGGCCGGGGACGAAAACAGCGTGAATGCGACCCAGGGGATGATGGTGGCACCCGGCGGGGACATAAGGAAAGCCGCCGGGTGCGGTGGCGACCCGGCGGCTTCCAGTGGTGCGTGAGCGCGGCGGGTCAGCCGGCTACTCGTACGGCGAGCGCGTCGCCGATCTCGGACGTGCTGCGGGCGGGCTTGCCGGAGCGCTCGGCGAGGTCGGCGGAGACCGCCTCGTCGATCCGGGCGGCCTCGGCCTCGAAGCCGAGGTGGCGCAGGAGCAGCGCGACGGACAGGACCGTGGCGGTGGGGTCGGCCTTGCCCTGGCCGGCGATGTCCGGGGCCGAGCCGTGGACCGGCTCGAACATCGACGGGAACTCTCCGGAGGGGTTGATGTTGCCGGAGGCCGCGACGCCGATGCCGCCGGAGACGGCCGCGGCGAGGTCCGTGATGATGTCGCCGAAGAGGTTGTCGGTGACGATCACGTCGAACCGGCCCGGGTCGGTGACCAGGTAGATGGTCGCCGCGTCGACGTGGATGTAGTCGGTGGTGACCTCGGGGAACTCCTCGGCCACCTGGTTGAAGACGTTCGTCCACAGGTGGCCCGCGAAGGACAGCACGTTGTTCTTGTGGACCAGCGTGAGCTTCTTGCGGGGGCGGGCCTGGGCGCGGGCGAAGGCGTCGCGCACGACACGCTCGACACCGAAGGCCGTGTTCACGGAGACCTCGGTGGCGACCTCGTGCGGGGTGCCCTTGCGGATGGTGCCGCCGTTGCCGGTGTACGGGCCCTCGGTGCCCTCGCGGACCACCACGAAGTCGATGGCGGGCTCGCCCTTGAGGGGAGTCTCCACACCCGGCAGCAGCTTGCTCGGCCGCAGGTTGACGTGGTGGTCGAAGAGGAAGCGGAGCTTGAGCAGGAAGCCGCGCTCCAGGACGCCGGAGGGGACCGACGGGTCGCCGATGGCACCGAGGAGGATCGCGTCGTGCTGCTTCAGCGCGTCCACGTCGGCGTCGGTGAGGGTCTCACCGGTGGCGTGGTAGCGCTGGGCGCCGAAGTCGTACTCCTTCGTCTCCAGCTTCACATCCTGCGGAAGGACGGCGGAGAGGACCTTCAGACCTTCGGCCACGACCTCCTGGCCGATGCCGTCACCGGGAATCACTGCGAGATTGATGCTGCGAGACATGTCGGCACCCTACTCCGCGTCCCATGGGATGACACGACACGTCCGCCATACGGACAGCCGCGTACACCTGGGCGTCAGCCCTTCGGCTGGCGTTCACCCGTACGTATGGCGGGCGTTGGGGTGCGCTGGGAACTTCACCGTCATGGACCTTCCCGACGTCGGCATCCCGCCGCGGCTCGCACGCCGGATGAGCATGGCCGAGCAGTACGAGTATCTGCGCACGAAGCTGACCCGGCGCCGCACCCTGCTGACGGCCGGCGCGGTGGCGGGCGGCCTGCTGACCGGCTGCGCGGGCGAGGGTTTCCCGTCGCGGAGCACGAGCGCCTCCGCCTCCCCCTCCGCCAAGGTGCACGGCTCGGTCGTCGCCCCCTTCGGCCGCCACCTCGCCTTCGGCGCCGACCCGAGGACGCAGATGCGGATCTCCTGGCAGGTCCCGCTCGCGGTGCGCAGGCCGTTCGTCCGGATCGGCACCCGCCCCGACGACCTGGGACGCCGGATCGAGGCCGAGGTCCGCGATCTGCACACCCCCGGCGTCACGGGCGTCCGCGCGGCCCTCGACCAGTACTACCTGCACGCCGCCCTGGACGGCCTGCGCCCCGGCACCACGTACTACTACGGCGTCGGCCACGACGGCCTCGACCCGGCCGCCGCCGCGCATCGCTCGACGATCGCGTCCTTCCGCACCGCTCCGGCGAGCGCCGAGAGGTTCGTCTTCACGGCCTTCGGCGACCAGGGCGTCAGCAAGGCGGCGGCCGCGGGCGACGACGTCATCCTGCGCCAGGACCCGGCCTTCCACCTCCACGCGGGCGACATCTGCTACGCGAACGTCAACGGCCGGGGCGAGAAGACCGACGGCTACGACCCGGGCTACTGGGACCTGTTCCTGAAGCAGAACGAGGAGGTCGCGCGCTCGGTGCCGTGGATGGTGACGACGGGCAACCACGACATGGAGGCCTGGTACTCCCCCGACGGCTACGGCGGTCAGCTCGCCCGCTGGTCCCTCCCGGACAGCGGCTTCGACCCGCGCGCGGCGCCGGGCGTGTACGCGTTCACCTACGGCAACGTCGGCTTCGTGGCGCTGGACGCCAACGACGTGTCGTACGAGATCCCCGCCAACCTCGGCTACACGGGCGGGAAGCAGACGGCATGGCTGGACGACAAGCTCGCTGAACTCCGGGGCGCGGTGGACTTCGTGGTGGTCTTCTTCCACCACTGCGCCTACTCGACCTCCTCGCACGCCTCGGACGGCGGGGTGCGCGAGGAGTGGCTGCCGCTGTTCGCCAAGCACCAGGTGGACCTGGTGATCAACGGGCACAACCACGTCTACGAGCGCACCGACGCCATCAAGGGCGGCACGGTCGGCAGGCGGGTGCCGGTCGGCGGATCCACCGACCCGACGCGGGACGGGACCGTGTACGTCACCGCGGGTGGCGGCGGCAAGGACCTGTACGGCTTCCCGGCGGGGGTGCAGGAGAGCTACGAGGGGCATGTGCGCGACGCCGAGTCCGTGGACACCTTCCGGTGGACGAGGTCCCGGGCCGCGGACGCCGAGACCGTGGAGTGGTCGCGGGTGCGCTACCGGGGCTTCTCCCTGCTCAGGGTGGAGGCGGTGAGCGGTGGGACGCCGCGGCTGAGGGTGTCGGCGCTGGCGCAGAACGGCGAGCGGATCGACCATTTCGAGGTGCGGCGCGGAGGGTGAGTCCGCGCCGCACCCCGCGGGCGCGGCTCCCGGTACAGGGGTGGGTGCGTCAGGCGCTGGTGCGTGCGGGCTGTGCGTGCGGGCCGGTGCGTGCGGCCTCAGTGGCCGGTCGAGCCGCCGTTGTCGCGGCGGTCGAGGGCGCGCTGGAGGGCGGCCGCGGCCTGCTTGCGGTCGGACTCGCTCGTACGGGAGAGGTGACGGACTCGTCGGCGGGCGGTCGTCTCGGCCATGGGGAATCGACTCCTTCGAATTCCTGGAGTGCAGAAGGGGATTGCGAGACGCCGGAAGGGGGCGGGGAGCGGTGCCGCAGGGGTTGCCTGCACGGGGCCCGGCTCACGACCGCCATTCGCTTGATGGAGCGAGACGTTCGGCTTCTACAAAGCTAAGGGAGGCGGGCCGGTCTGTCTCCACAATTACTCGGACTTCCTACTATCTGAGACAGTGCACTGGGTCACACGCCGCTGACCTGCGCTTTCGCATGACCGCGCAGCTCACGGACCAGGGCCCGGACGGCGGCGCCGGCCGCGAGTTCGGGGGTGGTGACATAGCCGACGCGACGGGTGGGGCGGTCCGGCCCGAGGTCGGTGATCTCCAGACCGGCGGGCGCCCCGCCGAGGGACAGCGCGGGCATGATCGCCATGCCGAGGCCGCTGCCCACCATCGAGAGCACCGCCCCGTCGTCCTCGGCGCGGACGGTGGCGGCGGGGATCCAGTCCTGGGCCGCCCACCAGGTCCGGGTGGAGGAGGAGCAGTTCTCCCGCCAGTCGACCAGCGGCAGGGAGCGCGGGGCGGGGTGACCGGCGGGGTGCACCAGGGAGTACGGCTCCTCGACGAGCACGTCCCCGACGAGTTCCGGCGGGATCGGGTTGCTGGTGCCGAAGGTGGCGATCCCGAGGTCGGCCCGCCCCTCGGCCACCTCGCCGGCCGCGCCGGGCCCGACCTCCCGGACGACGGTGACCGTGGGCTCGATCGCCGGGTGCCGTGCGGTGAGGCGTTCGAGGACGGGCGGGAGGAGGTACAGGGCGGCGCTGCGGAAGGCGGCGATCCGCAGCGGTCCGGCGACTTCCTGGGACCGCGCGGCCCGGGTCTCCCTGACGAGCGTCTCCAGCAGACGCAGCACCCGGCGGCCGTGGGCGACCGCCCGCGCTCCGGCCGGGGTGGGCCGGGCGCCGTGCCGTCCGCGCTCGAACAGCACGACCCCGAGCTTGCGTTCGATGCCGCGTACGGCGTGCGAGACGGCGGACTGCGTGGTGCCGAGCCGACCGGCGGCGGCCGAGAACCCGCCCTCCTCGGCGACGGCGACGAGGGTACGGAGTTCCCGGGGCGCGAGATCGACGGTCAGGCTCATTCCTCGGGTCCCCCACCTGCTGCTATGAGCGAAAGCTCATGGATGCGTCCGTTCCATGAGCGCAACCCTCTGCTGCCGTTCGGCATTCCTCCGTACGGTCCCGTCCATGACCGACACCGCGCTCACCGTGCACCAGACCGCCCGCCCGACGGATTTCCCCTCCCCCGACCACTTCGCCTTCGTCGAGTCCCCGCTCCCCTCCCCCGCCCCCGGCACCGCGCTGGTGGAGAACCTCTACTGGTCGGTCGACCCCTACCACCGCGAGATGATGGACGGCGACTTCGCGTTGAACGCCCCGCTGGAGGGCCGCGCGCTGGGCCGGATCGTGGCCTCGCGGGACCCGGGGCTGCCCGAGGGCGAGATCGTCTTCCACCGCCAGGGCTGGCGCACCCACTCCCTGGTGACCCCGCCGGAGGTCAGACGCCTGCCCCGGTACGAGGGGGTGCCCCTCTCCGCCTACCTGAGCGTGCTGGGCGGCACGGGACTGACGGCGTACGTGGGTCTCACCCGGATCGCGCGCCTCCGGGAGGGCGAGGACGTCTTCGTCTCGGCCGCGGCCGGCGGGGTGGGCACCGCCACGGGCCGGTTCGCCCGGCTGCTGGGCGCGGGCCGGCTGGTCGGCAGCGCGGGCTCGGCGGAGAAGGTGCGGTACCTGACCGAACGGGTCGGCTACGACGCGGCGTTCGACTACCACGCGGGCCCGGTGTCCGACCTGCTCGGCGCGGCCGCCCCGGCCGGTGTCGACATCGCCGTCGACAACGTGGGCGGCGACCACCTGGCCGCGGCGGTCGGCGCCCTCCGGAACCACGGCCGCGTGGTCCGCGTCGGCACGGTGAGCCAGTACAACACCCCGGACGCGCCCCCGGTCGTCTTCAACCACGCCGATGTGGTGGAGAAGCGCCTGCGCATCGAGGGCTTCCTGGTCAGCGACCACCGCGACCTCCAGGACGAGCTGTACGACTTCGCCGTACCGCATCTGCTGAGCGGCGCGCTCGCGCTGGACGAGACGGTGGTGGACGGTTTCGGGTCGATCGTGGAGGCGTTCCTGTCGATGCTGCGGGGCGGGAACACGGGGAAGATCCTGGTACGGGCCTAACCGTCGAAATCCTCTTGACCAGTTAGGCCGACACATGTTGCACTGACTTAACCGCCAACTCCACTTTCAGTGGTTAGGAGTCAGAGTCGTGCCCACCACCACGGTCCGAGGCCACCGCATCCACTACGTCGAAGCCGGCCCCGCCGACGCCCCCACCCTCCTGCTCCTGCACGGCTTCCCGACCAGCTCGCACATGTTTCGCGACCTGGTCCCCCTGCTCGCCGACCGCTACCACCTGATCGCCCCCGACCACCTGGGCTTCGGTGCCTCGGCGACCCCGGCGGCCACGGAGTTCCCGTACACCTTCGCCGAACTGGCCGCCCTCACGGACGAGTTCACCGAGCAGCTGGGCCTGACGGAGTACGCCCTCTACATCCAGGACTACGGCGCCCCGATCGGTCTGCGGCTCGCCCTCGCCCACCCCGAGCGCGTGACGGCGATCATCACGCAGAACGGCAACGCCTACGAGGAGGGGCTGGGGCAGGAGGCATGGGCGCCCGTCCTCTCGCTCATCGCCGAGCGCACGCCGGAGACCGAGGCGCCGGTGCGTGAGATCTACACGCTCGACGGCATCAAGTGGCAGTACCTGCACGGCGTTCCGGAGGACCTGAGGCACCTCGTCGACCCGGTCGCGTACGAACACGACGCGGCGCTCCTCGCCCGCCCCGGCCAGTCGGAGATCCAGCTCGACCTGATCTCCGACTACGGCTCGAATCTCGCCCTCTACCCGGCCTTCCACAAGTACTTCCGCACGAGCCAGGTCCCCCTGCTGGCCGTCTGGGGCGCCCATGACGAGATCTTCGTCCCGGCCGGAGCCCTCGCGTACCAACGCGACCTGCCGAAGGCCGAGATCCACCTCCTGCCCACGGGCCACTTCGCCCTGGAGACCCACGCCGGCCAGATCGCGTCGCTCATGCGGGACTTCCTCGACCGGCACCTGCCCACAGCCTGAACGCCGCGAGGGACCGGGCGAACCGCCCGGCCCCTCGCCGCCTCTGACCTGCCGTCAGCCCATGTGCGGGTACGCGTAGTCGGTCGGCGGGACCAGCGTCTCCTTGATGGCGCGGGTCAGGGTCCAGCGCATCAGGTTCTGCGGGGCGCCCGCCTTGTCGTTGGTGCCGGAGGCACGGCCGCCGCCGAAGGGCTGCTGGCCGACGACGGCGCCGGTGGACTTGTCGTTGATGTAGAAGTTGCCGGCCGCGTACCGCAGCCTCTCCATCGTGTACGCCGCCGCCGCGCGGTCACCGGCGATGACCGAGCCGGTCAGGGCGTAGTCGGAGACGGACTCCATCTGGGTGAGCATCTCGTCGTACGTGTCGTCCTCGTAGACGTGCACGGCGAGGAACGGGCCGAAGTACTCGGTGGTGAAGACCTCGTTCTCCGGGTCGCTGCACTCCACGACCGTGGGGCGCACGAACCAGCCCACCGAGTCGTCGTAGGAGCCGCCCGCGACGATCGTGCAGGTGGGGTCCGCCTTGGCGCGCTCGATGGCCGCCTTGTTCTTGGCGAACGCGCGCTCGTCGATGACCGCGCCGAGGAAGTTGGACAGGTCGGTGACGTCACCCATGGTCAGGTAGTCGACCTCGGCCGCGAACTCCTCCTTGAAACCGGAGTTCCAGATGGAGGCGGGGATGTACGCCCGGGAGGTCGCCGAGCACTTCTGGCCCTGGTACTCGAAGGCGCCGCGGGTCAGGGCGGTCTTCAGGATCGCCTTGTCCGCGCTCGGGTGGGCGACGACGAAGTCCTTGCCGCCGGTCTCGCCGACCAGACGCGGGTAGGAGCGGTACTTCTCGATGTTGTTGCCGACCGTCTTCCACAGGTACTGGAAGGTCTTGGTCGAGCCGGTGAAGTGGATGCCCGCCAGGTCCCGGTGCTCCAGGGCGACCTTGGAGACCTCGATGCCGTCGCCGGTGACGAGGTTGATGACGCCCTTGGGCAGGCCGGCCTCCTCCAGGAGCTGCATGAGCAGGACGGCCGCGTGGGTCTGCGTCGGGGACGGCTTCCAGACGACGACGTTGCCCATCAGCGCGGGCGCGGTCGGCAGGTTGCCCGCGATCGCCGTGAAGTTGAACGGCGTGATCGCGTAGACGAAGCCCTCGAGCGGGCGGTGGTCGAGGCGGTTCCAGACGCCCGGCGAGTTCGCCGGGGGCTGCTCGGCGAGCAGGTCGCGGGCGTATTTGACGTTGAAGCGCCAGAAGTCGACGAGTTCGCAGGGGGTGTCGATCTCGGCCTGCTGGGCGGTCTTGGACTGGCCGAGCATGGTGGAGGCGGCCAGCGTCTCGCGCCAGGGGCCGGCGAGGAGTTCGGCGGCGCGCAGGATGATCGCGGCCCGGTCGTCGAAGGACATCGCACGCCAGGCGGGCGCGGCGGCGAGGGCCGCGTCGATGGCGTCCTGGGCGTCCGCCTGCGTGGCGTTGCGGTACGTGCCCAGCACCGCCTTGTGGTTGTGCGGCTGCACGACCTGGAAGGCCTCACCGCCGCCCATCCGCTTCTCGCCGCCGATGGTCATCGGCAGGTCGATCGGGTTCTCGGCCAGCTCCTTCAGCTTGATCTCGAGACGGGCGCGCTCGGGCGAGCCGGGGGCGTAGCCGTGCACCGGCTCGTTGACGGGGGTGGGGACCTGGGTCACAGCGTCCATGGGATCCGTAACTCCTTGTACGTGAGCGGGTGTTCGGGTCAGCCCTTGGTGAGGGTCGAGCGGACGAAGAAGAGCAGGTTCGCCGGCTTCTCCGCGAGGCGGCGCATGAAGTAGCCGTACCAGTCGGTGCCGTAGGCGGTGTAGACGCGCATGCGGTGGCCCTCGGCGGCGAGCCGCAGATGCTCGTCGCCGCGGATGCCGTACAGCATCTGGAACTCGTACTCGTCGAGCTTGCGCCCGGCCTTGCGGGCGAGTTCCTGCGCGATGGAGATCAGACGCGGGTCGTGGGAGCCGATCATCGGGTACCCGGTGCCCTCCATGAGCGTGCGCAGGACACGGACGTACGCCTTGTCGATCTCGTGCTTCTGCTGGTAGGCGACCTCGGCGGGCTCCTTGTAGGCGCCCTTCACCAGCCGCACCCGGCTGCCGGCGTCGGCGAGGCGTCGGGCGTCGGCCTCGGTGCGGAAGAGGTAGGCCTGGATGACACAGCCGGTCTGCGGGAAGTCCTTCCGCAGTTCCTCGTGGATGGCGAACATCGAGTCGAGGGTGGTGTGGTCCTCGGCGTCCAGCGTCACGGTCGTGCCGATGGCGGCGGCGGCCTCGACGACCGGGCGGACGTTCGCGAGGGCCAGCTCGTGGCCGCCGGGCAGCGCCTGGCCGAACATCGACAGCTTGACGGACATCTCGGCGCGGGTGCCCAGCTCCAGCTCACCCAGCCGCTCGATGAGCTCCAGGTAGGCGTCGCGGGCGGCCTCGGCCTGCTCCGGGGTGGTGATGTCCTCGCCGACGACGTCCATCGTCAGCTCCAGACCCCGGTCGGTGAGGTCCCTGACGATCGGCACGATGTCGTCGACCGTCTCGCCCGGGATGAAGCGGTCGACGACCTGCCTGGTCACCGGGGCCGCCGAGATCAGACGTCGCATCCGGTCGCTGCGCGACGCGGCAAGAATCACGGGACCCAGCACGGGGCACCTCCACAAACCAGCAGATAGAACCACCGTGAAACCTAAGGATCCCTCCGATCGTCGGCCATCGACAGCTGTCACGCATCCGTGCCGCAGATCTCAGACAGATGTATGAAGAGGCAGGGTTGTGCGGGAGAATGCCCGAGTGACAGCCGACGCCTCGTCCTTCCACCGAGCCGGTGACTACCAGGAGCTGGTCGACGAGATCTCCGAGCTTCTCGGGGTCCCCGCGACCCTGGAGAACCGCGACTTCGAGCTGATCGCCTTCGGGGCGTACGACAGCGAGGGCGACCTCGACCCCTCGGCGCTGGACCCGGTGCGCACCCGCTCGATCCTGACCCGCCGCTCGACGGCCGCCGTCCGGGCCTGGTTCGAGGGCTTCGGCATCACCCGGGCGACCGCTCCCGTCCGCATCCCGCCGACGCCGGAGGCGGGCGTGTACCGCGGCCGGATCTGTCTTCCCGTACGCCATCGGGGTGTCGTCCTCGGCTACGTCTGGCTGCTGGAGTCCGAGCCCGGCCCCACCGACGCCCAGCTCGCCGCCGCGATGGAGGTGACGGTCCGGATCGGCGCGCTGCTCGCCGACGAGGCACAGCACGGGGCCGACCTGAGCCGGGAGCTGCGGGCGGTGCTGACCGCCGAGCGGGGCTGGCGGGGTGAGATGGCGGTGGCGGCGCTGCGCACGGCCCTCGGCCCGCGCGGCGACGGCCCGCACGCGGTGGTGTGCGTCGCGCCCTGGCCGTCCGCCGACCCGGACGACGCCCCGTCCGCGCGTACGGTGCCGCACGCGACCGCGCTGTGCACCGTCCCCTGGGGCGCGGCCGCGCAGAGCCTGGCGGTCCTGGTCCGGCTGCGCTCGCCGGAGGTGCCCGCCCCGGCGCTGGCGGCGGCGCAGCGGCTGCTCGGGGAGGGTGCCCGCGCGGCCGGCCTGGGACAGGCCCGCACCGGTCTCACCGATCTCGCGACGTCCTGGCGGGAGGCCTCGGCGGCGGCCCGCGCGGCGCTCGCGGAACCGGCCCTCGGCCCGGTCGCGGAGTGGTCGCGCATCGGCCCGTACCGGCTGCTGACCGCCCTCCCCGCGGACACCGCCCACGACCCCGCCGTACGCCCCCTGCTCTCCCCCGCCCACCGTGAACTCGCCCGCACCGCCGAGACCTACCTCGACCGCGCGGGCCAGGCGGGCCGCACGGCGGCGGAGCTGGGCATCCACCGGCAGACGCTCTACTACCGCCTGTCCCGGGTCGAGCAGCTGACGGGCCTGGACCTGGACGACGGCGAGGACCGACTGCTGCTGCACATGGCGTTGAAGGGGGCGCGACTCTAGGCCCGAGGGGGCCGGCACCGCCGACCCCCCGCCATAAGGCGATGGCGCGACCGCGCTCGCCGGTGAGGTCCCGCACCCCCCCCGGCCTAGACCCCGTCGAGCGGGCGGAGGAAGCGGCGTTCGTAGCGCTTGATGCAGCGTGTGCGGCGCGCCAGTTCGAGGGCGTCCTGGCACTCCGGATCGGACGCGCTGTCCGTGCGGTACCGCTCGTAGGCGGCGAGGCTGGGGAACGAGAAGAGGGCGTAGGCGATGTCGCTGTCGCCCTCGCTCGGCAGGAAGTAGCCGTGGTGCGTCCCGCCGAGACGGTTGACGAGCCCCACCCAGCGGCGGCCGTACTCCTCGAAGTCCTCGATCTTGTCGGCGTCGATCTCGTATCTCAGATGAACCGTGATCATGCCTCCATGATGCAGCGGGCCGGCCGGGGGCCCGACGGCGGCCCCGCGCCCGCGCCCGGAGTCCGGCCGTCGGAACAATTATTGAAAATGATTGTCATCATGCTAGCGTCAGCGCACCCACCCTTGATCACCCCCTTACCCGGAGGGTCCCGTGCGCCTGCCCGCTCGCCGTCTGCTCCCCCTCACCGCCCTCACGGCGGCGTCCGCCCTGCTCACCGGATGCTTCTCGGGAGGCGACTCCGCCGCCCAGGGCGACGGCGAGGGCAAGCGGATCCGTGTCGCGATGATGCAGCCCCCGCGTTCCGAACTGTCGCCGCTGTCCGACGACGCGTTCAAGCTGTCCCGCTGGTCCACGGCCGAGACGCTGGTCGACCTGGACGAGGAGGGCGACGCCCGGCCCGCCCTCGCCACCGCGTGGCGGCAGTCCGGGAAGACCTGGACCTTCGAGATACGCGACGGCGTCACCTTCCACGACGGCACGAAGCTGGACGCCGAGGCCGTCGTACGGTCGCTCACCACCGCCGCCACCGCCGCCCCCAAGCCCCGCATCCTCGACGGCGTCGAGCTGACCGCGAAGGCGGTGGACGCCGACACCGTCACCGTCACGACCGCCGACGAGGACCCCCTGGTCCCGCAGCGCCTCAGCTCGCCGCAGCTGTCGATCCTCGCGGCGAAGGCATACCGCGGCAAGACCGTGAACCCGGTCGGCGCGGGCACCGGGGCCTTCGTGCTCACGAGGGTCGACGGCACCTCCTCCGCCACCCTCGACCGCTACGACGCCTACTGGGGCGGCAAGGCCAAGTCCCCCGGAATCGACGTGAAGTACGTGCCCGACGGCACCGCCCGCGCGGCGGCGTTGCGCAGCGGGGAGGCCGACATCGTGGAGGCGGTGCCCGTCTCGCAGGCCGCGCTGCTCGACGAGAAGCTCATCACCGAGGTACCGACGCCGCGCACCAACACCCTGTACCTCAACACCGCGAAGGGCGCCTTCAAGGACGCCTCGCTGCGTGCCGCCGCCCGCGAGGCCGTCGACGCCGAGGCGCTCGTCGACGGGGTGTACGAGGGCCGGGCCGATGCCGCCAAGGGGCTGCTCGGGCCGGCGCTGCCCTGGGCCGCCGAACTGCGTACGGACGTGCGGCGGACCAAGGCCGGTGAGCCGGACGGTGAGACCGTCACCATCGGCACGTACACCGACCGCTCCGAGATGCCCGAGGTCGCCGCCACGCTGCAACAGCAGCTCCAGAAGGCCGGGTTCAAGGTGAAGCTCGACGTCCGCGAGTACGCCAACATCGAGTCCGACGCGCTCGACGGCAGGTTCGACGCGTTCGTCCTCTCCCGCGCCACCGTCCTCGACTCCGGCGACCCGGCCGCCTACCTCTACAGCGACTTCGCCTCCGACGGCACCTTCAACCTCGCCCAGTTCTCCGACCGCACGGTCGACGCGGCACTGAAGAAGGCCACCGACACCAAGGTCGGCGACGCGCGCCGCAAGGCCGTCGTCGAGGCCGAGGGCGCGATCCTGGCCGCCGACGCCGCCGTCCCGCTGCTCCACGAGCGGGTGATCCAGGGGGACGCCGCCGGTGTCGTGGCCGCCGCGCACGACCCGCGCGAGCGTGAGCTCGTCACCGTGGACACGTACGTCAAGTGAAGTCCATGGCCCTCAAGTCGGTCGGCCCGGCCGCGCTGACCCGCTGCGTCTGTCTCCTCGCCGTCCTGGCCGTCGTCGGCCTGCTGCCCTGGCTCTCCCACCGGGACCCGGCGCTCACCGTGCTGCGCGCCCGCTCCGCGGAGCAGGAGGGCACCGACGAGGCACTGTCCGCGATCCGCGCCGACCTCGGTCTGGACGCCGGTCCCCTTTCCCTGCTGGGGAGTTGGGCCACCGACCTGCTGCATGGCGACCTCGGCACCTCCTGGGTGTCCGGGTACGACGTCCTGCCCTCCGTGGTCTCCGGCCTCCAGGTCTCGCTCGCCCTGATGGGCGCGGCGCTCGGCGTGGCGGTGCTGCTGGGCGCCGCCCTGGTGGTGCCGGTGCTGGTGCGCGGGCGCGGCACGTCCGGCGCGGTCGCCGCGATGACGGCCGCCGTACCGGAGTTCCTGCTGGCCATCGTGGCACTGCTGGTGTTCGGGGTGTGGCTGGGGTGGCTGCCGACGTCCGGCTGGCAGGGCCCGGAGTACATGGTGCTCCCCGCGCTCGCCCTCGGCGTCCCCGCGGGCGGCCTGCTCGGCCGGCTGGTCGCGGACGCGCTGCCCGCCGTCCTGGACGAGCGGTGGGTGGAGATGTGGCGGGGAGCGGGAGTACGCCGTACGACGATCTCGGCGGCCGCCCTCAAGCGCGTACTGCCGCCGCTGGTCCCGCAGTTCGGGATGGCCGCCGTCGGTCTGACCGGTGGCGCGGTCGCCGTGGAGCTGGTCTTCGCGGTGCCCGGCATCGGCCGCACCGCCCTCGGCGCGGCCCGCTCCCAGGACCTGCCCCTGCTCCAGGGCTCGGTGCTCGCCCTGCTGCTGCTCGGTCTCGCCGCGGGCGCCGCGGCCTCCCTCGTACGACGCCGGCTGCTGGGCCCCGCCCTGCGTGACGCGGGGCTGACGCTGCCCCCGCCGCGCCCGGTCCGCGTGCACCCGGCGGTACCGCTCGCCCTGGCCGCCGTCCTGGCGCTCACCATCGGCTGGGGCCTGCTGCGCGACCCGTACGCCGTGAACACCGGCGCCCGGCTCGCCGCCCCCTCCTGGCCCCACCCGCTCGGCACCGACGCCCTCGGCCGGGACGTCCTCGCCCGGCTCGGGCACGGGGCCGCCTCGACGGTCGGCACGGCCGCCGCCATCTGCCTGCTGGGCCTGGTGATCGCCCTGGCGCTCGGCTTCCTGCCCGGCGTCGCCGCGGGCGCGGCGGACATCGCCAACGCCCTGCCCCCGGTGATCGTCGGCATCCTCGTCGCCGCGGCCGTGGGACCCGGCACCGGCGGCACCGCCCTCGCGGTCGCCCTGATCTCGTGGCCGGCGCTGTCCGCGCACGCCGCGGCACTGGTGCAGGAGGTCCGGGCGTCCTCCTTCCTGATGGCCCAGCGTGCCATCGGCGCCACGCCGTGGTGGATCCTGACCCGGCACGTCCTGCCGTCGGTGGCCGCACCCGTGGCCCGCCACGCCCTCCTCCGCCTGCCCGGCATCGCCCTCGCCCTGGCCTCCCTGGGCTTCCTGGGCCTGGGCGCCCAGCCGCCCGCCCCGGAGTGGGGCCTGCTCCTCGACGAGTCCCGCGCCTACGTGGAACGCGCCCCCTGGGCCGCCCTCGCCCCGGCGGTGGCACTGGCCCTGCTGGCAGGACTCGCCGTGTCGGGGTCGGCGTACGCGCAGGGACGCGGCAGGACCACGAAGAAGGCCCCCGCCCCCGCAGGACGGACGACCGTGAAGGAGGCCCCCGTTGGAGTCTGAGGCGATGACGTACGAGGCACCGGAGCCCGGAGGGACGGTGGGGCACGAGCCGCCGACGCGCGGGACGACGGCACGCGAGGCGACGCCGCCCGAGGCGACGCGGTCCCAGGCAACGCGGTCCGAAGCGCCGCGGTCCAAGGCAACGCGGTCCAAGGCAACGCAGTCCAAGGCGCCGCAGTCCGAGCCGGCGGTCCCCGAGGCGCTCCTCTCCGTGCGCGACCTGCGTGTCTCCTTCGGCGGCGTCGAAGCCGTGCGCGGTGTCTCCTTCGACGTCCGTCCCCGCGAAGTCCTCGCGATCGTGGGTGAGTCGGGTGCGGGCAAGTCCCTCACCGCCCGGGCCCTCCTCGGCATGCTGCCGCGCGGCGCGACGACGACGGGAACCGTGCGCCCGGACCTCTCGGCCGAGCGCGGCAGGCGTATCGCGCTGGTCCCGCAGGACGCCCTGTCCGCGCTCTCCCCCGTGCACCCCGTGGGTGACCAACTCGCCGCCGCCGTACGCTCGGTGGCCCGCGTCTCCCGCGCCGAGGCACGGGACAGGGCGGTGGCCGCGCTCGACCGGGTCGGCATCCCCGACGCCGCCCGCCGGGCACGGGCGTATCCGCACGAGTTCTCCGGCGGTATGCGACAGCGCGCGGTCATCGCCATGGCCACGATCAACGACCCGGACGTCCTGGTCGCCGACGAACCCACCACGGCACTGGACGAGGAGCGCCGTGACCAGGTGCTGCGGGTCCTCACCGAGCGGCGTGAGGCCCTCGGGGCGGCGCTGGTCCTGGTCACGCACGACCTGGACGTCGTACGCGCCCACGCGGACCGGGCGCTGGTCATGTACGCCGGGAGGCTGACCGAACTCGGTCCCGCGCGGGAGGTGCTGGAGCGTCCGCTGGCCCCCTATACGGCGGGCCTGCTGGCGTCGTTGCCCCGACAGGCCCGCGCGCGACGCCTGCCCACCTTCCCCGGGACGCCCCCGACACCGGGCGCGCTCCCGCCGGGCTGCGCCTTCGCGCCCCGCTGCCATCACGCCACGGACGCCTGCCGGGACGAGGAGCCGCAGCCGCGGCGGGCCGCCGGGCGGCTGGTCGCCTGCCACCACTGGGAGAACGTGTGAGCACCCCTCTTCTCGACGTCCGCGACCTCGTGGTCCGCTACGGCACCGCCACCGCCGTGGACCACGTCTCCTTCGCCCTGGACGCCGGCGAGACCCTCGCCCTCAGCGGCCCCTCGGGCTGCGGCAAGTCCTCCACCGCGCTGGCCGTGCTCCAGCTGCGCCGCCCGCAGTCCGGCGAAGTCCGTTTCGAAGGGCGGGAGTTGACGCGCCTGACGGAACGCGAACTGCGCCCGCTGCGCCCGCGTATGCAGCCCGTCCTCCAGGACCCCTACGGCTCCCTGAGTCCCCGCCACCGCATCCGGGACGCGGTCGCCGAACCCCTGAGGGTCCACGGCCACTGGAACGCCACGGACGGCCCCGCCCGGGTGGCCGAACTCCTCGACCGGGTCGGCCTGGACCCCTCGTACGGGGACCGGCTCCCGCACGAGCTGTCCGGCGGCCAGTGTCAACGCGCCGGTATCGCCCGGGCGTTGGCCTCCGAACCGCGGCTGCTGGTGCTGGACGAACCGGTGTCGGCACTGGACCCCTCGGTGCGGGCCGGGGTGCTGAACCTGCTGGCCGACCTCCAGGACGAGCTGGGTCTCGGCTATCTCCTCATCTGCCATGACCGGGCCGTCGTACGGCACTTCGCGGACCGGGTGATCGAGATGCGGGACGGGCGGATCAGCCCCGGCTGAGCCCGTCGACGACCCGGCGCAGTCCCTCGGTGAGCTGCTCCGCGGTGGGCGCGGTCCTCGGGTCGAAGGTCCACTGGGCGATGAGGCCGGTCATCAGGGTGTTGTAGAGCTGCCCGACGGAGTCCACGTCCTCCTCCTCGACGTCCTCCTCGCGGCCGCCCATGAACAGCGGGATGATCCCGCGCGCGGCCTCGCGCTGAGCGCGCGCCAAATGGTCGCGCACCTCGGGCAGTTGGTCGCCCATGGCGATGATCTCCATGCTGAGGTGCCACATGGAGTCGGGCTCCCGCAGGGTGCGGATGATGCTCGCCCAGACCTCCTGGAAACGCTCGATCGAGCCCGGCGCGGCACCCGTGCCGGACTCCGGGGCGTCGGACCCCTCCCAGTCGTCGGACACCTCGCCCACCAGGGCGATGTAGGCCTCCGCGAGGAGCTTGTCCTTCGAGCCGTAGTGGTAGCCGATCGAGGCCAGGTTGGTCCCCGACTCCTTGACGATGTCGCGCGCGGTCGTGCGCACGAACCCCTTCGCCAGCAGGCAGCGCTTGGCGCCTTCGAGCAGATCCTCGCGGTGTCCCATGGCGGCCACCCTACCCCGCGTCCATACGACCGTCCCATACGGCCGTCCCATGCGCCTGCGCTACACGACCGTCCCATACGCTCGATCTATACATCCGTTCTAGACAAACGTTTAGGACGTCCGTACATTCCTCGGCATGACGAATTCGACGAGCACCACCCCACACGCCGGACGCCGGGAATGGACGGCGCTCACCGTGCTGATGCTCCCGCTGCTGCTGGTCTCGATGGACGTCTCCGTCCTCTACTTCGCGATCCCGTCGATCAGCGCCGAGCTGGAGCCGACCGGCACCCAGCAGCTGTGGATCTTCGACATCTACGCGTTCGCGCTGGCCGGCCTGCTGATGACGATGGGCTCGCTCGGCGACCGCATCGGCCACCGCAGGCTCCTGCTGATCGGCGCCGCCGCCTTCGGCACCGCCTCGCTGGTGGCGGCGTACGCGAACAGCGCCGAGACCCTGATCGCGGCCCGCGCGGTCCTCGGCATCGGCGGCGCCACCCTGATGCCGTCGACCATGGCCCTGCTGCGCACGATGTTCACCGACCCCGGCCAGCGCGCGAAGGCGATCGGCCTGTGGTCCGGCGTGATGACCGCCGGGATCGCGCTGGGCTCGGTGCTGAGCGGGGTGCTGGTCGAGTACTTCTGGTGGGGTTCGGTCTTCCTGGTCAACCTGCCCGCCATGGTCCTGCTGCTGGTCCTCGGCCCGGCGCTCCTCCCCGAGTCGAAAAACCCCGCCCCCGGCCGCTTCGACTGGCCGAGCGTCCCACTGTCGATGGCCGCCGTGCTCCCCGTGGTCTACGGCCTGAAGGAGCTCCCCTCGGAGGGCTGGAACGTCCGCTACGTCGTCTCGATCACCGTGGGCCTGCTCTTCGCGGCCCTCTTCGTCCACCGCCAGCGCACCACCGCCGCACCGATGATCGACCCGGTCCTGTTCCGTGGCCGCGGCTTCGCGCCGTCCGTCGCCCTGAACCTGGTCTCGGCGTTCGGGATCATGGGGTCGGCCTACTTCACCACCCAGTACCTGCAGTCGGTCCTCGACAAGAGCGCGCTGGAGGCGGCCCTGTGGGCGCTCCTGCCGTCCGTCCCCATCGGTGCGGCGGCGCCGGTCGCGACCGCCCTCGTCCAGAGGGGTGTGGCCCGGGCGCACGTCGTCACCGCGGGCTTCGCGATCTCCGCGGGCGGCTTCGCGCTGCTGTCCCTCGCCGGGACGGACTCGATGGCGCTGGTGCTGGTCTCCTGCGGGGTCCTCGCCGCCGGTGGCGTCACCGTGATGTCCCAGATCATGGACCTCGCTCTGGGCACCGCCCCGGTGGAGCGGGCCGGCAGCGCGTCCTCCCTGATGGAGACCGGCGCGGAGTTCGGCGGGGCGCTGGGGATGGCGGTGCTCGGATCGATCGGTACGGCCGTCTACCGCCACGAGATGCCGGGCACGGCGCCGGACGGGGCCCGCGAGACGCTGGGCGGGGCGCTGGCCGTCGCCGACCGGGTGCCGGGACTGGCGACCGTGGCGCGGGAGGCGTTCACCAGCGGGATGACCGGGGCGGCGATCGCGGGAGCGGTGGTCCTCACGGGGGCCGCGGGGCTGGCGGCGGTGACCCTGCGGGGCGTCGAGGTCCGGCCGCAGGCATGCGAAACGCCGGACGAGCCGAGCAAGCTCAGCGCGTCCGGCGTGTGAGGAGGAGGCCCTTGCGGGCCGAAGGCGAGGGCCCGGGGGCGCCAACCCCCGGACACCGCCACCTCAGACCAGGTTCACCGCACGGACCGACGTCGCGCCGATCTCCGTCTCGAGTTCGGTCAGCACCGCCGGCGGCACCGTGTCGTCCACGGTCAGCACGGCCAGCGCCTCGCCACCGGCGACCGAGCGGGACACCTGCATCCCGGCGATGTTGATGCCCGCCTCGCCGAAGACGCGGCCCACGGTGCCGACGACACCGGGACGGTCCTCGTACTTGAGGACGACCATGTGGTCGGCGAGCGCCAGGTCGACGTCGTAGTCGCCGACGGCCACGATCTTCTGGAGGTTCTTCGGGCCGGCCAGCGTGCCGGAGACCGCGACCTCCTCGCCGTTGCCGAGCGTGCCGCGCACGGTGACGACGTTGCGGTGGTCGGCCGACTCCGAGCTGGTCGTCAGCCGCACCTCGACGCCACGCTCCTGCGCGAACAGCGGGGCGTTGACGTACGACACGGTCTCGTCGACGACGTCCTCGAAGACACCCTTGAGGGCGGACAGCTCCAGCACCTTCACGTCGTGCTGGGTGATCTCGCCGTAGACCTCGACGTCGAGGCGGACCGCGACCTCACCCGCGAGCGCGGTGAAGATCCGGCCGAGGCGCTCGGCGAGCGGCAGACCCGGCTTGACGTCCTCGGCGATGACGCCGCCCTGGACGTTCACAGCGTCGGGGACCAGCTCACCGGCGAGAGCGAGGCGCACGGAGCGGGCGACGGCGATGCCGGCCTTCTCCTGGGCCTCGTCGGTGGAGGCGCCGAGGTGCGGGGTGCAGACGACCTCGTCGAGCTCGAAGAGCGGGGAGTCCGTGCAGGGCTCCTTCGCGTACACGTCGAGGCCGGCGCCGGCGACCCGGCCCTCCTTCAGCGCCGAGAACAGCGCCGCCTCGTCGACGATCCCACCGCGCGCGGCGTTGACGATGCGCACGCTCGGCTTGACCTTGTGCAGGGCCTCGTCGCCGATGAGACCGAGGGTCTCGGGGGTCTTGGGCAGGTGCACGGTGATGAAGTCGGAGACCTCGAGCAGCTCGTCGAGCGACAGCACCTTGACGCCCATCTGCGCGGCCCGCGCGGGCTGCACGTAGGGGTCGTAGGCGACGACCTTCATGCCGAACGCGGACATGCGCTGCGCGACCAGCGCGCCGATGCGGCCGAGGCCGACGACACCGAGGGTCTTCTCGGCGAGCTCGACGCCCGTGTACTTGCTGCGCTTCCACTCGCCGTTCTTCAGCGCGGTGTTGGCCTGCGGGATGTGGCGCGCGGTGGCAAGCAGCAGACCGCAGGCCAGCTCGGCGGCGGTGACGATGTTGGAGGTCGGGGCGTTGACGACCATCACGCCGGCCTTGGTGGCGGCGGAGACGTCCACGTTGTCCAGGCCGACGCCGGCTCGCGCGACGACCTTCAGCTTGTTCGCGGCGGCGATCGCCTCGGCGTCGACCTTGGTGGCCGAGCGGATCAGGATCGCGTCGACGTCGGCGATGGCGGGCAGCAGCTCGGCGCGGTCAGCGCCGTTGCAGTGCCGGATCTCGAAGTCGGGGCCAAGCGCGTCGACGGTCGCGGGCGACAGCTCTTCAGCGATGAGTACGACAGGTTTCGAGCTCACGTGAGTCCTCACAAGTCCAGTGCGGTCGGCCGTCCCGACGGCCGCAGGCGGTGGAGGGAGCGGCGCCGGGGAAGTGCGGGTTCGTTCCCGGTGTCGCTGTAGCCGCGTGGAAGACGCACGACGCTGTGGGCCTGACGCGTATTAGTGCAGCAGTGTAGTGGCGCCGCCGACGTCGCTCCGCGCCGCTACGGAAGTATCACCCGTCCGTGGGTGGACGGGGTGGACAACGCCTCGGGCCGCTCTGGACCGGGGTGTCGTCCGAGGTGGCCGAAGGGGCCGGGGCCGTTCGCCCCGGCCCCTTCGGGCCCGAGGCTCACGCCTCCTCGTTCACCCAGCTCATCAGCTTGCGCAGCTGCTTGCCGGTGGTCTCCAGCAGGTGCTCGGAGTCCTGCTGCTTGTACTCGTTGTACTTCTTCAGACCGCCGTGGTACTCGGCCATCCACTCACGCGCGAAGGTGCCGTCCTGGATCTCGGCGAGGATCTTCTTCATCTCGGCCTTGGTGGCGTCGGTGATGATCCGCGGGCCGGTGACGTAGTCGCCCCACTCGGCGGTCTCGGAGACCGACCAGCGCATCTTCTCCAGGCCGCCCTCGTACATGAGGTCCACGATGAGCTTCAGCTCGTGCAGGCACTCGAAGTACGCGATCTCCGGCTGGTAGCCCGCCTCGGTCAGCGTCTCGAAACCGGCCTTGACCAGCGCGGCCGTGCCACCGCAGAGAACGGCCTGCTCGCCGAAGAGGTCGGTCTCGGTCTCCTCGGTGAAGGTCGTCTTGATGACGCCCGCGCGGGTGCCGCCGATGCCCTTGGCGTACGACAGGGCCAGCGGGAAGGCGTTGCCCGTGGCGTCCTGCTCGACGGCCGCGATGCACGGAACGCCGCGACCCTCCTCGTACTGACGACGGACCAGGTGGCCCGGGCCCTTCGGGGCGACCATGCAGACGTCGACGCCGGCCGGGGGCTTGATGAAGTCGAAGCGGATGTTCAGACCGTGGCCGAAGAACAGCGCGTCGCCGTCGTTGAGGTTGTCCTTGATGGACTCCTCGTAGACCTGGGCCTGGATCGGGTCCGGCACCAGGATCATGATGACGTCGGCCTCGGCGGCGGCCTCCGACGGGGTCACCACGCGCAGGCCCTGCTCCTCGGCCTTGGCCTTGGACTTCGAGCCCTCGTGCAGACCCACGCGGACGTCCACACCCGAGTCGCGCAGCGACAGCGCGTGGGCGTGGCCCTGGCTGCCGTAACCGATGACCGCGACCTTGCGGCCCTGGATGATGGACAGGTCGGCGTCGGCGTCGTAGAACAGCTCGGCCACTTTGGGTTCTCTCCTTGAGTGCAGATGGTGCGTCCCACCGTATGACGGCGGGCTGAGGTGAGGTCTCGGGGTCTCGGTATACGGGCGGCCGGTGTCACCCGGCCGCCCGGAACCGCGTCACGCCGAACGGTCGAGGGCGCGCAGCGAGCGGTCCGTGATCGAGCGGGCGCCGCGGCCGATGGCGATCGTGCCGGACTGGACGAGCTCCTTGATGCCGAACGGCTCCAGCATCTTCAGCATCGCCTCCAGCTTGTCGCTGCCGCCGGTGGCCTCGATGGTGACGGCCTCCGGGGAGACGTCGACGGTCTTGGCGCGGAACAGCTGGACGATCTCGACGATCTGCGAGCGTGTCTCGTTGTCGGCGCGCACTTTCACCAGAACGAGTTCGCGCTGGACGGCGTTCGACGGCTCCAGTTCGACGATCTTGAGCACCTCGACGAGCTTGTTGAGCTGCTTGGTGACCTGCTCCAGCGGCAGCGCGTCGACGCTCACCACGATCGTGATGCGGGAGATGTCGGCGTGCTCGGTGACCCCCACGGCGAGCGAGTCGATGTTGAAGCCGCGGCGGGAGAACAGCGCGGCGATCCGGGCCAGGATGCCCGGCTTGTTCTCCACCAGGACGGAGAGCGTGTGCTTGGACATGATCTTTTACGTCTCTCTCGCTCAGTCGTCTTCGTTGTCGCCGAAGTCGGGGCGGACGTCCCGGGCGGCCATGATCTCGTCGTTGGAGGTGCCGGCGGCGACCATCGGCCACACCATCGCGTCCTCGTGGACGATGAAGTCGATGACGACCGGGCGGTCGTTGATGGAGTTCGCCTCTTCGATGACCTTGTCGAGGTCGTCCGGTGACTCGCAGCGGATCGCGTGGCAGCCCATGGCCTCCGACAGCTTCACGAAGTCGGGGACGCGGGTGCCGCGGGCCTCGGGGTTGACGTCGTCGGGACCGGAGTGCAGCACGGTGTTGGAGTACCGCTGGTTGTAGAAGAGGGTCTGCCACTGGCGGACCATCCCGAGGGCGCCGTTGTTGATGACGGCGACCTTGATCGGGATGTTGTTCAGGGCGCAGGTGGTGAGTTCCTGGTTGGTCATCTGGAAGCAGCCGTCGCCGTCGATCGCCCAGACCGCCTTGTCCGGCGCTCCGGCCTTGGCGCCCATCGCGGCCGGGACCGCGTAGCCCATCGTTCCGGCGCCGCCGGAGTTCAGCCAGGTCGCGGGCTTCTCGTACTGGATGTAGTGCGCGGCCCACATCTGGTGCTGGCCGACGCCCGCGGCGAAGATCGTGCCCTCCGGCGCGAGCCGGCCGATGCGCTCGATGACCTGCTGCGGGGAGAGCGTGCCGTTGGTGGGGTGGTCGTAGCCCAGCGGGTAGGTGTCGCGCCAGCGGTTGAGGTCCTTCCACCAGGCGCTGTAGTCGCCCTGGTGACCCTCGCTGTGCTCCTTCTGCACCGCCTGGATCAGGTCGGCGATGACCTCGCGCGCGTCACCGACGATCGGCACGTCCGCGGCCCGGTTCTTGCCGATCTCGGCCGGGTCGATGTCGGCGTGGACGATCTTGGCGTACGGGGCGAAGCTGTCCAGCTTGCCGGTGACGCGGTCGTCGAAGCGGGCTCCGAGGGCGACGATCAGGTCGGCCTTCTGCAGCGCGGTGACGGCGGTGACCGCACCGTGCATGCCCGGCATTCCCACGTGCAGCGGGTGGCTGTCGGGGAACGCGCCGAGCGCCATCAGGGTGGTGGTGACGGGCGCTCCGGTGAGCTCGGCGAGAACCTTGAGCTCGGCGGTGGCGTGTGCCTTGAGGACACCGCCGCCGACGTAGAGGACGGGCCGCTTGGCGTTGGTGATGAGCTTCGCGGCCTCGCGGATCTGCTTGGCGTGCGGCTTGGTGACGGGCCGGTAGCCGGGCAGGTCCATGACGGGCGGCCAGGAGAAGGTGGTCCGCGCCTGGAGGGCGTCCTTGGCGATGTCGACCAGGACCGGGCCGGGGCGACCGGTGGAGGCGATGTGGAACGCCTGCGCGATCACACGCGGGATGTCCTCGGCCTTGGTGACCAGGAAGTTGTGCTTGGTGATCGGCATGGTGATGCCGACGATGTCCGCCTCCTGGAAGGCGTCCGTGCCGATCGCCTTGGACGCGACCTGGCCGGTGATCGCCACGAGCGGCACCGAGTCCATGTGCGCGTCGGCGATCGGGGTCACCAGGTTGGTGGCGCCGGGTCCGGAGGTCGCCATGCAGACGCCGACCTTGCCGGTGGCCTGCGCGTAGCCGGTGGCCGCGTGGCCGGCGCCCTGCTCGTGGCGGACCAGGACGTGGCGCACCCGCCGGGAGTCCATCAGCGGGTCGTACGCGGGCAGGATCGCACCGCCGGGGATGCCGAATACCGTCTCGGCGCCGACCTCCTCGAGAGAGCGGATGAGGGACTGCGCGCCCGTGACGTGCTCGGGGGCGGACTGCTGTCCTCCGGATCGGGGCCGCGGCTGCGGATGGTGGGCCCCGGTGGCCTGCTCGGTCATCGTCATTCTCTTCTCGATGCTGAGGGTTTTTGCGAGGTTTGTACGGTGTGCTGCTTTTTACGCCTGGATCCTGTGCAACAAAAAACCCCTCGTGCCAAGAGGCAAGCGAGGGGAGCGCGCCGGGAGTGGTCGCTGGGAGTTCCGGGTCCGCCCGGACGTCACCAGCTCAGCCGACGCGCTTGCCAAGTACGAGAATTCGGGTGCGCATGGCACTGACCCTCCCCCCGGCGCACACCACGTGTCAAGTGGGTGGGACGGGAGTCTCATTATGTGAGCGCCGGGCACTGCCGCCTCCGAGAACAGCGGGGACCCCACTTGTGTACACCCCCACGCCTCCTCCCGCGAACGCGGGCTCCGCCGGACCGTTCGGCACCGGATAATGGCCGGAAGCGAGCGCTCGGCGCAGCCGGTACTCGTCCAGCGGGCCGGAGAAAGCCATCCCCTGCCCGTGGGTGCAGCCCATCGCCCGCAGCGCCACGACCTGCTCGGGCAGGTCCACGCCGTCGGCCACGGA
Organism: Streptomyces sp. NPDC034103; assembly: GCF_055575395.1. Classification (NCBI taxonomy): domain Bacteria; kingdom Bacillati; phylum Actinomycetota; class Actinomycetes; order Kitasatosporales; family Streptomycetaceae; genus Streptomyces; species Streptomyces sp. NPDC034103. Next base: position 42,728 of record NZ_JBVISS010000005.1, read on the forward strand.
CTGCAGCCCCAGATCCCCGGCGATCCTGAGCAGCCCGTTGGTGATCTTGTGCAGCCGCGCGGACTCCACGACCCCGTCCACCAGACTGCGGTCGAGTTTGAGCACGTCGACCGGGAGCCTGCGCAGTGCGGTGATCGCCGCGTATCCGCTGCCGAAGCCGTCCAGGGCGATCCGCACGCCGAGTCTGCGCAGCGCGCTCAGCCGGCGTTCCAGTTCGTCCAGGGAGACCCGGGGATCGGTTTCGGACAGTTCGATCACCAGGGACCCGGACGGCAGCCCGTGCCGGGTCAGCAGCGCCTCGATCGAGCCGAGCGGCAGCGACCGGTCCAGCAGTCTTCTGGCGCTCATCCGGACCGTCACCGGCACGGACAGCCCGGTCGCGGTGCGCTCGGCGGCCTGTTCGACGGCTCGTTCCAGCATCCAGCGGCTCAGCTCGGCGGTCCTGTCGCTGTCCTCGGCCACTCGCAGGAACTCGGCCGGCGTGAAGAGCACCCCTTGTGAGGACCGCCAGCGCGCCTGGGCGGCGACCGATGTGATCCGGCCGTCCTCCAGACAGACCACCGGCTGGTGCAGCAGCGCGAACTCACCGTCGTGCAGCGCGGCCCGCAGACGCGTGGCCAGCTCCGCCTTGCGTACGACGTCCTGCTGCATCTGAGGCGCGTACAGCTCGACGCGTCCCTTTCCGGCCGACTTGGCGCGGTACATCGCGAGGTCGGCGTTGCGCAGGATCTCGCCCGCGCCCAGGCCCGGCTCGGCGAAGGCGACGCCGATGGAGGCGGCGACGCGGACATCGTTGCCGTCGATGAGGTAGGGCTGCGAGAGGGTGATCCTGAGGCGGTCGGCGAGCTCCAGGATGTGGCGCTCCCGGGCGGCGCGGTCCCGGGTGCCGTCCCCGACGATCAGGGCCGCGAACTCGTCGCCGCCCAGCCTGGAGGCGGTGTCGCCGTGCCGGACGGCGTCCTGGAGTCTGCGGGCGGCCTGGACGAGCAGTTCGTCCCCGGCCTGGTGCCCGATCGTGTCGTTGACGGCCTTGAAGCCGTCGAGGTCGATGAAGAGAACGGCCGTGCCACGAGCAGCAGCGCCGCGGTCGGAGGAGCGGCGGCCGGAGAGCGCCTGCTGGACCCGCTTGGTGAACAGGGCGCGGTTGGGCAGGTCGGTGAGCGGGTCGTGCTCGGCGTTGTGCTGGAGCTGCGCCTGCAGACGCACCCTCTCGGTCACGTCCCGGCTGTTGAAGATGAGTCCGCCGTGATGACGGTTGACGGTGGACTCGACATTCAGCCAGCCGCCGTCACCGGACCGGAAGCGGCACTCGATGCGCGTAGTGGGTTCCTCCAGCGGGCTGGCGGCGAGGAAGCGGCGCACCTCGTGCACCACGCAGCCCAGGTCCTCCGGGTGGATGAGATGGGCCAGCTCGGTGCCCACCAGGTCCTCCGCGGGGCAGCCGTAGACACCCGCGGCGGCCGGGGAGACGTAGCGGAGGATGCCGTTGGGCGCGGCGATCATGATGACGTCGCTGGAACCCTGCACCAGGGAGCGGAAGTGGTTCTCCTTCTGCGCCAGTTCCTGGGTGAGGGTGATGTTGTCGAGCAGCATGATGCCCTGGCGCACCACGAGGGCGAGCACGACGGTGCCACCGGTGAGGAGCACCACCCGGTCGACGCTGTGGCCGTCGAGGACGTTGTAGAGGATCCCCAGGGTGCAGACGGCGGCGGCGAGATACGGCGTGAGGGCGGAGAGGGACCCGACGATGGGTCCCGCGGCCGGATACCGGCTGTGATCACCTCCCTGCGGGGGCGCGTGGTGGTGGCCGCCGCCGCGCTGCCCCGGCAGGTGTTCGTGGACCACGCGCGTGTACCCGGTGCCGTCCTGCCGCGCCCCGTCCGGGCCCGCGCCGGCCGGCTGCCCGTGCCGGGGTGCGGCCCAGGGCGCGTAGGCGAGCAGGAGCGAGCCCGCGAACCAGCCCGCGTCCAGCAACTGGCCGGACCGGTAGGCGTTCTGCACCAGCGGCGAGGTGAACAGGGCGTCGCACATGACGGTCAGCGCGAGCGCGCCGATCGCGGTGTTGACCGCGGAGCGGTTCACCGCCGAGCGCCGGAAGTGCAGCGCGAGCACCATGCTGACCAGGGCGATGTCCAGCAGTGGGTACGCCAGCGACAGCGCGGTCTGCGAGACGCTCGACCCCTCGGACCGCGCCGCCTGGGCGAGGGCGAGGCTCCAGGAGAGCGTGAGCAGCGAGCCGCCGATCAGCCAGGCGTCCAGGCCCAGACAGACCCAACCCGCCTTCGTCACCGGCCGTTTGGCGAGGACCAGCAGGCCCACGATGGCGGGCGGCGCGAAGCACAGGAAGAACGCGTCGGCGTAACTGGGGCTCGGCACGGGCCGTTGCAGAACGACCTCGTACCAGCCCCAGACCAGGTTGCCCAGGGAGGCCATGGCCGAGGAGAGGGCGAACAGCGTCCAGGCGAGCCGGAAGCGGACGCGGCGGTTACGGGCGTAGAGGAAGCAGGAGACCGCGGCGATGGCCGCCGCGGCGCTCAGCCCGAAGTCGCCCATGATCAGCGCGACTTCCTCGGAGCCCCAGCCGACCGCGGAACCGACGGCGTACACCGCGCACACCAGGGCCAGGAGGAGTTGGTGGACCATGCTCGTCCGGCTGCCGGGGTACGGCGGCCGGGGCAGCAGCGACCCTGGCGAAGGCTGTGCCCGCAGCGCTCCGTTGAGGGTGGTCGTGGGAGGCGGCGGCGAGGTCACCGGGTCCTCCCGGTCCGCGCCGCTCCAGGGTCCCGGGAGTCCGGGGTCGCTGGATGCGCATGCCTCCTGCGGCTGCTGTGCCGGCGGTGGTGATGGCTGTGACGGCAGGTGTGGCTGCCGTGGTGACCGCGTCTGCGCGCGGCCGTGCGCCAGGGTCGCCGTCGGCGGCTTCGCCGCGTCGGATCGTTCGTCCATAGACCGTGCATCGCCCGTCGCCCCCCTCACAGTCTGAAATGTCCATCCCCGGCGCCGAACGGTGCGCGGCGCAGCCCCTGTCGGGACGATACACCAGTCTCGTCACTCAGGGACATAGTTCCTCTACGCTCCGTGACCGTCCACGGGAGTGCGGGTACGGACCGCGTCCGGGAGGTGGCGGACGGTGCCGGAAACGGATTGCGTGCCTCTCGCTCCGGGGCTCAGGCGTCGGCGGAACCCGTCGTGAGGATCACGTTGCGCAGGGGCTCCTGGTTCACGAAACGCCCCAACTGGTCCGCCAGCAGCCGCTTTGCGCGCGGCAGGAACGCGGACGTCGGGCCGCCCACGTGCGGGGTGATGAGCACGCCCGGCACCTGCCACAACGGGTGCCCCGCGGGCAGCGGTTCGGGGTCGACGACGTCCAGTGCCGCCGTGATGCGGCCGCTCTCCAGTTCGGCGAGCAGTGCCTTGGTGTCGACCACGCCACCGCGCGCGACGTTCACCAGGAGGGCGCCGTCCTTCATCCGGGCCAGGAACTCGGCGTCCACCAGGCCCCGGGTGGTCTCGTTCAACGGCGTCGAGAGGATGACGACGTCCGCCTCGGGAAGCAGGGCGGGCAGGTCGCCGAGCGGGTGCACCGGTCCGCGCTCCGTGGTGCGCGCGGAGCGCGCGACGCGCACCACCCGCGCGACCTCGAACGGCACGAGCCGGTCCTCGATCGCGGCGCCGATGGCGCCGTAGCCGACGACGAGCACGCTCTTGTCGGCGAGTGCGGGGTGGAAGTCGCCCTGCCAGTGCTCCTGTTGCTGCGCGCGCACGAAGCCGGGGATGCCGCGCAGCGAGGCCAGCGTCAGGGTCAGGGCGAGTTCGGCGGTGCTCGCCTCGTGCACACCGCGCGCGTTGCACAGCGGTACACCGGGGGCGACGTCGTCCAGCCGTGCGAGGACGTCGTCGACGCCCGCCGTGAGGGTCTGCACGAGCCGCAGGTTCCGCATCTCCTTGAGCGGGCGGACCTTCACGTCCTGTCGCTTCATGTAGGGCACCACGTACACGGCACAGTCGGCCGGGTCGCCGGGGAAGGGCTGCCGCCCGTCCTCGCCGCCGTCCCAGAAAAGGTAGGTGGGCCCTTCGGGGAGCCCGGCGATCTCGTCCGGCGGGATGGGGAGCCACACGTCAGCAGCGGTCATGGGCACGAGGCTATGTCAGGCGTGTGAGGACGCAGAGGTTAGGTTGTGGGGTGCCGGAAGAGGGAGGGTCACGAGCAGGTGGAGCGCAGGACGATCGGGGCGGCGGCGCTCTCGGTGGGGGAAGTCGGACTCGGGTGCATGCCGATGAGCTGGGCCTACAGCGGGTCGCGGCAGCGCGGCGAGGAGTCGGTCAGGGCCGTGCACCGGGCGCTGGATCTGGGCTCCACACTGCTGGACACGGCCGACATGTACGGCCCGTTCACCAATGAGCTGCTGCTGGGGCGGGTCCTGAAGGAGCGGCGCCAGGACGCCTTCGTGTCGACGAAGGTGGGTCTGCTGGTCGGCGAGCAGCACATCGTGGCCAACGGCCGCCCCGGTTATGTGCGGCGGGCGTGCGACGCCTCCCTGCGGCGGTTGCAGACGGACGTGATCGACCTCTACCAGCTGCACCGCGCCGACCCCGAGGTCCCGGTCGAGGAGACCTGGGGCGCGATGGCGGAGCTCGTCCGGGCCGGTAAGGTGCGGTCGCTGGGCCTGTGCGCGATGGGTGCGCGCGGTGGGCGCCGCTCGGGGGCCCGGCTGCACGACGCGACGATCCGCCAGCTCCAGCGCGTCCAGCAGGTCTTTCCGGTGAGCGCGGTGGAGGCGGAGCTGTCGGTCTGGTCCCCCGAGGCGCTGGAGGCGCTGCTGCCGTGGTGCGAGGCGCGCGGGATCGGCTTCCTGGCGGCGATGCCGCTGGGCAACGGCTTCCTGACCGGCACCCTCATCCCCGGCGAGGGCTTCGAACCGGACGACGTCCGCGCCCGCCATCCCCGCTTCACCGCCGAGATGATGGCCGCCAACCAACCCATCGTCGCCGGCCTGCGCCGCATCGCCGCCCGCCACGGCGACACCGTCACCCCGGCCCAGATCGCCCTCGCCTGGGTCCTCTCCCGCGGCCGGCACGTCATCCCGATCCCGGGCGCCAAGCACGAGCGCTGGGTGACGGAGAACGCGGCCGCGGCCGCACTTCGCCTGTCCACGGAGGATCTGACGGAGGTGGCGGAGCTGCCGGGGGCGCTGGGGTCCTGGGACTGAGGGGGCCGCGGGGGTGGGCCCGGGGGTGGTGGGCCGGGGCCCGGTGTCAGGCGCCGGAGTTCGCGGAGGCTCGGTGTTCGGGCCCCGGAGTCGAGCAGCTCGACGTTCCGATCACGGGGACGCGGCGGTCCAGCCCGGCCCGGCGCCCGATCCGTGGCCCTCGCGTCACCTCCCCCGGACCGGGAACCCGGGTGTCGGGCGGCACCTCCCCGCATCGGGTCCTGGAGATCGGGAACCTGGGAGGCGCGAGCGGTGTAAGAACAGTAGAACTCGCCGCGTCGAAGGGACCGAGATCGTGCAACGTCGAGTGGTGACGGCCGTGTTGGCCGTGAGCACCCTCCTGCTGACGGCCGGCTGCTCGTCGGACGGCGGCCCGGGAGAAGGCCCCGCGACAGGCGGGACACCCCCCAGCAGTACGGCCGCCCCGTCCTCCCCCACCCGGCAGGCCGCCGAGGAGACACCGCCCGCGAAGGGCACCGCGAAGGTGCTGCGCACGGTCGCCACCGGGTTGGACACCCCGTGGGGCCTGGCCCCGCTGCCCGACGGCGACCTGCTGGTCTCCTCCCGTGACGAGGCGACGATCACCCGGGTCGACGCGGAGACGGGCAAGAAGACCGAGCTGGGAGAGGTGCCCGGGGTCTCCCCCGCCGGCGAGGGCGGGCTCATGGGCCTCGCGCTGTCGCCGGACTACGCCTCGGACCACCTGGTCTACGCCTACTTCACCTCGGCCTCGGACAACCGCGTCGTGCGCATGCTGTACGAGGAGAAGAAGCCCGCCGGTGAACAGCTCGGCGCGCCCGACACCCTCTTCAAGGGCATCCCCAAGGGCTTCATCCACAACGGCGGCCGGATCGCCTTCGGCCCCGACAAGATGCTGTACGCGGGCACGGGCGAGAGTGGCGACACCGGCCTGTCCCAGGACGAGAAGTCCCTGGGCGGCAAGATCCTGCGGATGACCCCGGAGGGCGACCCGGCCCCGGGCAACCCCCTCCCGGACTCCCCGGTGTATTCGCTGGGGCACCGCAATGTGCAGGGCCTGGCCTGGGACGCCAGACAGCGTCTGTTCGCCTCGGAGTTCGGCCAGGACACCTGGGACGAGCTGAACGCGATCAAGCCGGGCGACAACTACGGCTGGCCGGAGGCCGAGGGCAGGACGGACGACCAGGAGTTCCACAGCCCGGTGTCCCAGTGGGCCACGGACGACGCCTCCCCCAGCGGTATCGCGTACGCGGAGGGTTCGATATGGATGGCGGGCCTGAAGGGCCAGCGTCTGTGGCGCATCCCTCTGAAGGGCACGGAGGCCGCCGCCGACCCGCAGGCCTTCCTGGAGGGCGAGTACGGCCGGCTGCGCACGGTGGTGTCGGCGGGCGGCGACAAACTGTGGCTGGTCACCAGCAACACGGACGGCCGGGGCGACCCCGGGCAGGACGACGACCGGATCCTGGAGGTGCAGGTGAGCTGACCGCGAGCGGCTCCGCCGCCGCCCCGGTCACCCCTCGGACGGCTCCTCGGCCGTCGTGGGCCGTACGACGACCTTGCCGGACGCCAGGTCTATCGGTCCGTGTCCGGGATCGCTGTCGCCGACGTCCTCCCGTGTCAGTTCCAGCCGGTTCTCTTCGTCCCGGGTGTGTTTGCGACCCGGTGCGAACAGTTCCTCAAAGGCGTTGAACACAGGATCTCCCTCGGGCGGCGTCTTTGACAGCGTAAGCCTGATGCCGCGCGGTCGAAGGGTGAGCTTGTTCGCCCCCCCTCCACGGCGGGGCCTCACCCCGCCGTACGACCGGTGAGCGGCTCCGACGGGAACAGCCCCAGCCGGTGGGCGACCGCCGCCGCCTCGCCCCGGCCCGAGACGCCGAGCTTGGCCAGGATGTTCGACACATGGACGCTGGCCGTCTTCGGGGAGATGAACAGTTCCTCGGCTATCTGGCGGTTGGTGCGGCCGGCGGAGACCAGGCGCAGCACGTCGCGTTCCCGGCCGGTCAGTCCGAGGGCCTCGGCGGGATCGGCGGGGGCCAGGGCTCGCTGCGGGGCGTGGGTCAGGATGAGGCGGGCCCGCTGGGCGAGGTGGGTGACGGCGTCGACCAGCGGTCGGGCGCCGAGATGGCGGGCGACGGCCAGGGCGAGCCGGAGCAGCTCGGTGGCCCGGTCGCGTTCGTTCTCGCCGCCGGTGGTCAGGAGGGCCTCGGCGAGGCGGTGGCGGACGAGGGCCAGGTCGTAGGGGCGGTCCAGGGGCTCGAAGGCCGCGGTCACCTCGGACCAGTCCTCGGGGTCACTGGTGCCCTCGGCGCGCAGGAGTTCGGCGCGGACCCAGCGCTCGTAGGCCTGCCAGACGGGGGCGTTGGTGGCCAGCAATCTGGCGGTCCGGCGGATGCGTTCGAGGAGTGCGGCGCGGCCGGGGGCGGCGGCGGGCAGACCGAGGGCGTCGGCCTCCATGGTGGCGGCGGTCAGCAGGAGGGGCCAGGCGTAGCGCTGGGTGTCGGGCGGGAAGCCGGTGTCCATGGCGCGTTCGAGTTCGGCTCGGGCGTCCAGGAGGCGGCCCTCGCCGGCGGCGACGCCGATGGCGACGCGGGCGAGGGGGATCTCGTTCTGCGGTGGGCGGTCGTGGCTGCCGAAGTGGCCGCGGGAGGCGCTCAGTTGTCGGCCGGCCTCGGCCAGGTCGCCCCTGGCGAGGGCGAGTTCGGCGCGCAGGAGGGCGTGGAAGCCGCTGGGCTTGGCGCTCTGTCCGGCGCGTCCCGCCTTGGTGGCGGCTTCGGCGGCCTCGTCCCAGCGGCCCAGGCTGCACAGGGACTCGGCGAGGTTGCCCCAGGCCCAGGCCTCGCTCTCCGTCAGGCCGTACCGCCGGGTGTAGGCGAGGCCCTCCTCCAGGACGGGTACGGCGTCGGCGGAGCGTCCGACGGCTTCGAGGGCGTCCGGGAGGTTGACGTAGACGCGGGCGGCGACGGCGGAGAGGCCGCGTTCGACGGTCTGCCGCTTGACCTCCAGCATCTCGGCGAGGCCTGTCTCGATGTCGCCGGCGTGGACCCTGAGGCTGCCGAGGGTGAGCCGGGCGTTCATCTCGATCTCGTCGGCGCCGAGCATGCGCGCGTACTCCACGGCGCGCTCGGCGGCGGAGAAGGCGTCCGGGCCGGGCACGTGGACCATGGACCAGTTGGCGACGTTGGCGAGGACCTCGGCGTGCACCTCGGAGGGCGGCAGACCGCGGACCAGGTCCTGGGCGGTGGCCAGTTCCCGCCAGCCGTCGCCGCGGGACAGTCCCGACATCAGCCGGGAGCGCTGGACCCAGAACCAGGCGCTGCGCAGCGGATCACCCTCCTCCTCCAGGAGGTGCAGCGCACGCTTGGTGATCTTCAGGGCGCGTTCCCGCTCGCCGCAGAGCCGGCCGGCGACGGCGGCCTCGGCCATCAGGTCGAGGTAGCGCAGCGGGGTGGTGGCGGGGTCACAGCCGCAGGGCGGGTAGACCTCGGTGTAGTCGACGGGGCGCAGGGCGGCCCGGACGTCCTCGGGGGTGGTGTCCCACAGCTCCATCGCGCGTTCCAGGAGCCGCAGTTGTTCGGAGTAGGCGTGCCGGCGGCGGGCGGTGACCGAGGCGTCCAGGACGGCGGGCAGGGCCTTGGCGGCGTCGTGGGCGTGGTACCAGTAGGTGGCCAGGCGCATGACGCGGCCGTCGGCGGCCACGAGTGCGGGGTCGGCCTCCAGGGCCTCGGCGTAGCGGCGGTTGAGGCGGGAGCGTTCGCCGGGCAGCAGGTCGTCGCTGACGGCCTCGCGGACCAGGGAGTGGCGGAAGCGGTAGCCGTCGCCGTCGGGTGCGGCGGTGAGGATGTTGGCGTTGACGGCGGCCCGCAGCGCCTCGATGAGGTCGTCCTCGGCGAGTCCCGCGACGGCGGCGAGCAGCCGGTACTCCACGGTGGAGCCGCCCTCGGCGACCACCCGGGCGACCCGCTGGGCGCTCTCGGGCAGTCCCTCGACGCGGACCAGGAGCAGGTCGCGCAGGGAGTCGGTGAGGCCGGCGCAGCAGCTGTCGTGGCCGGAGACGGCCAGTTCCTCCACGAAGAAGGCGTTGCCGTCGGAGCGTTCGAAGATGTCGTCGACCTGGGCGGGGGCGGGTTCGCAGGCGAGGATGCCGGCGATCTGGCGGCCGACCTCGGTGCGGTTGAGGCGGCCGAGTTCGAGGCGGCGGACGGTGCGCAGCCGGTCGAGTTCGGCGAGCAGAGGGCGCAGCGGGTGGCGGCGGTGGATGTCGTCGGCGCGGTAGGTGGCGAGGACGACGAGGCGGCCGGTGCGCAGGGTGCGGAAGAGGTAGGCGAGGAGGTGGCGGGTGGAGGCGTCGGCCCAGTGCAGGTCCTCCAGGGCGACGACGACCGTGCGGTCGGCGGCGACGCGTTCCAGGAGGCGGGCGGTGAGTTCGAAGAGGCGGCCCATGCTCTGTTCGTCGTGGCGTCCCGAGGGTGCCTCGCCCAGTTCCGGCAGCAGCCGGGCGAGTTCCTCCTCCTGTCCGGCGGCCGCGGCGGCCAGCTCCTCGGGCAGTTCGCGGCGCAGGGCGCGCAGGGCGGTGGAGAACGGGGCGAAGGGCAGCCCGTCGGCGCCGATCTCGACACAGCCGCCGAGCACGACGAGCGCGCCCTCGCCGCCGGCGGCGGTGGCGAACTCCTCGACGAGCCGCGTCTTGCCGACGCCGGCCTCGCCACCGATGAGCAGTGCCTGGGGCTCGCCCCCGGCGGCTCGGGCGAGCGCGTCGCGCAGGACGGTCAACTCTTCGGTGCGGCCGACGAACACGGGACTCACGGACCTGGTCTCCACGGGCCCGAGCATCGCACGGGTGTCCGACAGGGCCGCAGCGGTTTTCACGCGGGGCGTGATCATGGCCGCATCCCTCGCACGCGGAACGGATGCCTCCGGCGCGACACCGCTCGACGCCGCCCCGGCGTGCGGGACGGCGTCGGTCGTGGTGTGCGTGCGGGAGGCGGGTGTACCGGAGACGGCTGTGCCGGGATCCGGTTTCTCGTGTGGTCCGGAGATCCGGTTCTCGTGTGGTCCGGAGATCGGGTTCTCGTGTGGTCCGGTGATCCGGAGGACGGCCGCGGTCAGGTGACCTCTACGGCCGTCCTCCTTGCCCGGGTTCACGCGGCGCGCGGGAACCGGAGCCGCCGGGGGCTCCAGGTATGCACCTCGCCCTCGGTCTCGTGGCGGAGTGCCGCGCGGCGGGCCGCTCGACGGCTGCGGACCGCCTCGCGGGCCAGCCGCTCCTGCGCGGCCTGACGGAGCAGTTCGGCGGAACGGAGCTGGGAGAGCTCGTACTCGTACATGGTGTCCCCTTGGAGAGTCGGTTTCGTGCTTCGCTTTCTGCGATGCCTCAACCTTCGCCTCCCAGGCGGGTCCGCCACATCGGGAGAGTTCCGCATCTTGGGCCGCTCCAGGGGCCTTAGACACGCCTAAGGGGCCTCAGGACGCGGCGTAAGGTGCTCCACGCCGCCCTAAGACCCCCCGGGACCTGCGGTGACTCAGCTCGCCGACGGCAGGCTGACCAGTACGTCGCTGTACTTGAGCACGGCGATCAGCAGCCCGATGACGCCGAGCGAGACGCCCGCCCAGGCGACGGACCTGATCCACGCGGCCTGCGGCTTGCCGGGCGCCCCGAAGGCGGGCCGGACCAGCACGAAGACGCCGACCAGCAGGGCGACCAGGGCGAAGACCCCGGCGTACAGGGCCTGGACGTTCCAGACGTCGCCGTAGCCCTCCTTCAGCAGCGTCGCGACGCTGGAGTTCTGCGAGGAGTTCTGGAGCTGGCTGAGCAGGTTCTCCTTCTGCGCGGCCACCGAGCCGATCCAACCGCCGGTGAGCGAGACGAGACCGAGCGCGGCGGACACGACGGCACCCGCGCCCTGACCGACTCCGGAGGGACCCTCCTGCCCGTCGACGACGGTCTCGTTGACGACGACGGTCTCGCCGTCCTCCAGGGCGCCGTCCTCGGCGTCGGCCCCCGTCACCCCGTCGGTGCCGGCGTCGCTCTTCGTGACGTCCACGTTCTCCTCATCGGTCGTCGCCTCGGGGCCCGTCTCGGCCCCGGTCTGGTCAGCAGTCCTGGTTCCCATACCTCGCACCGTACGGACGCAGTCTGAGAGGTCTCTTAATGATCGCTGTGGGCGGCACGCGCGCGTGCCTCACGCCATTCGGGCGCCAGCACCGACCACACCTCGAGATCGTGCCGCACCCCACGATAGAGCTGGCCCTCGCGGCGGACGCCGTCGCGGGTCATGCCGAGCCGTCGGGCCACGTTCAGGCTGGGGGTGTTGCCGGCCGCGGCGACCCATTCGACGCGGTGGATGCCGCGCCGCTCGACGGCGAAGTCGATGAGCACCCGCATCGCGCGCGTGACCAGTCCGCGCCCGGTACCGGCGGGTTCCAGCCAGCAGCCGACCTCGCAGTTGCCTTGGTCGGCGTCGAAGTTCAGGAAGAGCACCCCGCCCACCAGCCTCCCCTCCAGCCACAGGCCGTGCAGGGAGCCGGTGTCGGCGGCGCGCATGTCGGCGTAGCGCTGGAGCACCTCGCGGGCGCCGACGACGTCCTGCGCCTTGGAGCCGAAGGGGACGTACTGGTTGATGAACTCCCGCCCGCGGTCCAGGTGTGCCAGGAACTCCTCGGCGTGCCAGGGCTCCAGGGGCCGCAGCTCGACGTCGTCACCCAGCGATATCGCGTACATCCTCGTCCCGCTCCCTCTCCAGCTCCGCCACGACGTCGTCCAGCCTTTCACGGGCCGGGCGGCATTCGGGCGGCTCGATGCTGATGCGCGGCATCCGGCGGTCCAGCCAGCCCGGCAGCCACCAGTTGGCGCCGCCGAGCAGGTGCATGAGGGCGGGCACCAGCAGGGTGCGCAGCACGAAGGCGTCCAGGGCGACGGCGGCGGCGAGCGCGATGCCGAACATGGCGATCACGCGGTCGCCGCTGAGGACGAAGGCGAGGAAGACCGAGATCATGATGACCGCGGCGGAGTTGATGACCCGGCTGGTCTCGGCGAGGCCCACCCGTACGGCCCGCCGGTTGTCGCCGGTCTCCAGCCACTCCTCGTACATCCGGCTGACCAGGAAGACCTGGTAGTCCATGGAGAGCCCGAAGAGGACCGACACCATGATCACGGGGAGGAAGGGTTCGATCGGTCCCGCGCGGCCGAGGCCGAGGAACTCGCTGCCCCAGCCCCACTGGAAGACCGCGACGACGATCCCGAAGGCGGCGGCCACCGCGGCGACGTTCATCGCGGCGGCCTTCAGCGGGATGCCGACGGACCGGAAGGCGAGCAGGAGCAGCAGACAGCCCAGGCCGATGACGACCCCGACGAACAGGGGCAGCTTGCCGACGATGACCTCGGCGAAGTCGTCGTACGAGGCCGTGACCCCGCCGACCTGGATGTCGAGGGAGGTGCCGGTCTCGGCGCGCGGCAGCACCTCGGTGCGCAGCCGGTCGACGAGGTCGCTGGTCCGCTGGGACTGCGGGGACGAGGTCGGGACGATCGTGAAGTACCCGGTGTCGCCGCCGGTGTTGTAGGTCACCGGGGTGGCGGAGGCGACGCCCTCGGTGGTGCGGATGGTGGCGTCGAGGTTGTCGAGGAGCAGCTTGTCCTCGGCGCCGTCGACGTGGGTCACCAGGGTGAGGGGGCCGTTGACGCCGGGGCCGAAGCCGTCGGCGAGGAGGTCGTAGGCCTGGCGGGTGGTGGCGGACTCGGGGTCGTTGCCCTGGTCGGAGGTGCCGAGGTGGAGGCCCAGGGTGGGCAGGGCCAGGACGGTCATGACGACCAGCGCGACCGCACCGAGCAGCTTGGGGTGCCGTTCCACGAACGCCGACCAGCGTGCGGCGAGCCCGGTGGGCAGTTCGGGCTGGGGGCCGTGCTCGTCCAGGTGCCGCCGCTCGCGCCGGCTCAGTGCCCGCATGCCGATGAGGGAGAGCAGAGCCGGCAGCAGCGTGACGGAGGCCGCGACCGTGAGGACGACGGTGAGGGAGGCGGCGATCGCGACGCCGTTGAGGAAGCCGAGCCGGAGGATCAGCATCCCCAGCAGGGCGATGCAGACCGTGGCACCCGCGAAGACGACGGCCCGTCCGGTGGTGGCGACGGCGTTGGTGACGGACTCGGGCACGCTCAGTCCGCGTTTGAGTCCGCGCCGGTGTCGGGTGACGATGAACAGGGCGTAGTCGATGCCGACGCCGAGACCGATCAGCATGCCGAGCATGGGCGCGAAGTCGGCGACGGTCATGGCGTGCCCGAGCAGCACGATGCCGGCGTAGGCGGTGCCGACGCCGACCAGCGCGGTGGCGATGGGCAGCAGCGAGGCGGCGAGGGAGCCGAAGGCGAGGAACAGCACGAGCGCGGCGACGACCACCCCGACGGCCTCGGCCAGATGCCCGCCGCTGGACTCGGTGAGCGCGATCGCGCCGCCGCCCAGCTCCACCTGGAGCCCGTCGCCCTGGGCGGCCTTGGCCGCGGTGACCACGGCCCGCGCCTCGGCCTTGTCGATGTCGTCGGCCGGGTTGTCGAAGGTGACCGTGGCGTACGCGGTGCGGCCGTCCTCGCTGATCCGGGCGGCGCCCTGGTCGTCGTAGGGGCCGACGACGGCGGCCACGCCGGGCAGGTCGGCGATCTCGTCGAGGGTCCGGGTCATGGTCTGCTCGACGGTGGAGGCGCGGACGGTGCCGGTGGGGGTGTGCCAGACGACGGTGTCGCTGTCGCCGCCGAGGCCGGGGAAACCGTCCTGGAGCAGCTGGGTGGCGCGGCCCGACTCGGTGCCGGGGACCTCGTAGTCGTTCGAGTACGCCGAGCCCGCGACGGCGGCGGCCGCGGTGACCCCGCCGAAGGCGAGCAGCCACAGCAGGACGGTGACGAGGCGGCGCTGGACACACCAGCGTGCGAGGGCTGCCACGAATCGTGCTCCCGGGTGGATGTGTGGATCTTTGACCGGGAACAGTCGTCCATGGTGTGAACAGCCCGCAAAGAACGCATGAGCAATGCGCGGACCACTCTTGCAGCCAAAAGTGATCGTTTATGCGGTTCGTGGGCTTATTCACAGGAGTGGGAGGCAGATCACAGGACAGTAACGGTCACTCTGTCATGTCAGTCGAACTGGTCGCCCAGCGCCATCACCATCACGCCCGCGATCAGCAGCCACAGGGCTCTGCGGGTCCGGCCCCGGGAGCCGAGAAGCGCCGCCAGCGCGCAGACGGCGGCACCGAGGCCGTAGGCGGCCGGGACCAGTGCGGGGGCGGCGTCGCTCAGCCGCAGTGCCGACGCGGCCAGACCGGCGAGGGCGAGCAGGGCGCCGGTGCCCGACGCCGTCCAGCGGGCCCGCCGGGCGTCCAAGACCTGGTCGTCGTACTCCCCCTGTATGTCGGGCTCGGAATTCGCAGGACCGTTCATGGCGGGCGAGCGTAGCGTGTTCCGCTGAGAGAACCCGGGCCCGTCCGGCCCATGACCGAAGCAGGTGCGTTGTTTGAGCGTCCGACCGAGCTCCGCCGTATCCCTTTTCCGTCCTCTCGGACTCAAGGAGCCCGTTCACCGATGCCAGACATCACCACCCCGGGGACCTCGGATGAGGCCCTCACCCAGCGGCTGACCCACGCCCGCTACCCCCGCAGCAACACCTACGACGTCCGCTGGGTCATCGACAACCAGATGGGCCCGAACGCGCTGTGGTTGCTGGAGTGGCTCGCGCCCGTGCTCGGCCTGGACACCCTGCGCCCCTGCGCCCGCGTCCTCGACCTCGGCTGCGGCCGGGCGATGACCTCGGTCTTCCTGGCCAGGGAGTACCACGCCCAGGTCACCGCGGCCGACCTGTGGGTCACGCCGGACGAGAACGCGCGGCGCGTCACCGAGGCCGGTTTCGCCGACCGGGTGCTGCCCGTGCACGCCGAGGCGCACGACCTGCCGTTCGCCGAGGGCGGCTTCGACGCGATCGTGAGCGTCGACGCCTACCAGTACTTCGGGACGAACGATCTGTATCTGCCCACCCTGACCCGGCTGCTGAAGCCGGGCGGGCGGATCGGGGTGGTCGTGCCGGCGCTGCGGGAGGAGCCGGCGGGGGTCGAACCGCCGGAGCACCTCAAGCCGTACTGGGACCCCGGTTACTGGGCGTTCCACTCCGCCGAGTGGTGGCGTCGCCACTGGACCCGCTCCGGGGCCGTGGAGGTCGAGGCCGCCGACTGGCAGGAGGACGGCTGGCGGGACTGGCTGCTGTGGTGCGACGTGATCGCCGAGGAGAGCCCGGAGGAGTTCCATCGCACCATGGCCCGCGAGGTCGGCGAGATGGTGCGCGTCGACCAGGGCCGCACGCTGGGGTTCGTACGGGTCGTAGGACGCCGTAAGTAGCGAACGCCACGGCCCCGGAGGGGATCCCTCCGGGGCCGTACGCGGGTGAGGGCTCAGCCCTCGCTGACGCCCAGCTTCTCCAGGATCAGTTCCTTGACGCGGGCCGCGTCGGCCTGACCGCGGGTCGCCTTCATGACGGCGCCGACCAGGGCGCCGGCCGCGGCGACCTTGCCGGAGCGGATCTTGTCGGCGATGCCCGGGTTGCCGGCGATGGCCTCGTCGACGGCGGTGCCCAGGGCGCCCTCGTCGGAGACGACCTTCAGACCGCGCTTGTCGACGACCTCGTCCGGGGTGCCCTCGCCCGCGAGGACGCCCTCGATGACCTGACGGGCCAGCTTGTCGTTGAGGTCACCCTTGGCGACGAGCTCGGTGACCCGGGCGACCTGCGCCGGGGTGATCGCCAGTTCGTCGAGCGCCTTGCCCGACTCGTTGGCGCTGCGGGCCAGTTCACCCATCCACCACTTGCGGGCGGAGGCCGCGTCGGCACCGGCGTCGATGGTGGCGACGATCAGGTCCAGCGCACCGGCGTTGAGGATCGCCTGCATGTCCAGGGCCGTGATGCCCCACTCCGCGACGAGCCGGTTGCGGCGCACCAGCGGCAGCTCGGGCAGAGCCGCCCTGATCTCCTCGACCCACTCGCGCGAGGGGGCCACCGGGACGAGGTCCGGCTCGGGGAAGTACCGGTAGTCCTCGGCCTCCTCCTTGACCCGGCCCGAGGTCGTGGACCCCGTGTCCTCGTGGAAGTGCCGGGTCTCCTGGACGATCGTCCCGCCGCTGCTCAGGACCGCGGCGTGCCGCTGGATCTCGAAGCGGGCCGCGCGCTCCACGGACCGCAGGGAGTTGACGTTCTTCGTCTCCGAGCGCGTGCCGAACTTCTCGCGGCCGTGCGGGCGCAGCGACAGGTTCACGTCGCAGCGCATCTGGCCCATCTCCATGCGGGCCTCGGAGACGCCGAGCGCCTTGATGACCTCGCGCAGCTCCCGGACGTACGCCTTGGCGACCTCGGGGGCGCGCTCGCCGGCGCCCTCGATCGGCTTGGTGACGATCTCGATGAGCGGGATGCCGGCGCGGTTGTAGTCCAGCAGGGAGTGGGACGCGCCGTGGATGCGGCCGGTGGCGCCGCCGACGTGGGTCGACTTGCCGGTGTCCTCCTCCATGTGGGCGCGCTCGATCTCCACGCGGAAGGTCTCCCCGTCCTCCAGCTGGACGTCGAGGTAGCCGTTGAAGGCGATCGGCTCGTCGTACTGGGAGGTCTGGAAGTTCTTCGGCATGTCCGGATAGAAGTAGTTCTTCCGGGCGAAGCGGCACCACTCGGCGATCTCGCAGTTCAGCGCGAGACCGATCTTGATCGCCGACTCCACGCCGGTCGCGTTGACGACCGGGAGCGCGCCGGGCAGGCCGAGGCAGACGGGACAGGTCTGCGTGTTGGCGTCCCTACCGAGTTCGGTCGAGCAGCCGCAGAACATCTTGGTCTTGGTGCCGAGTTCGACATGGACCTCAAGGCCCATGACGGGGTCGTACGACGCGAGTGCGTCCTCGTACGACACCAGGTCGGTCGTGGTGGTCACGGTGAAACTTCCCTCTCAGCCCAGCAGGACGTCGTCGTCGCCCAGCCGCTTCAGCTCGCGGTACAGGATGGCGAGGCCGGTGACGATCGCGACCGCGGAGACGGTGGCGTCGATCAGGACGAGCGTGTCCTTCTCGGCGCGGGCCTTCCTGAGCCGCTTGGCGACGCCGATCGCGCCGAACGCGGTTCCGGCGATGGACAGGTACGTACCGGACTTGGACTTCTTGAAGTCCTTCGCCTTGGTCAGCTTGCTCACAGCGACGGTGCCTCCTCCAGGAGCGGGTGCCCCCACTTTTCCACGAAGGCGGCCTCGACGGCGGCGCCGACCTTGTAGAGCCGGTCGTCCTTCAGGGCCGGGGCGATGATCTGGAGACCCACGGGCAGGTTGTCCTCGGGCGCCAGACCGCACGGCAGCGACATGGCCGCGTTGCCCGCCAGGTTGGTCGGGATGGTGCACAGGTCGGCGAGGTACATCGCCATCGGGTCGTCGGCGCGCTCACCGATCGGGAAGGCGGTGGTGGGTGTCGTGGGCGACACGATCACGTCCACCTGCTCGAACGCCTTCTCGAAGTCGCGCGTGATGAGCGTGCGGACCTTCTGCGCGGAGCCGTAGTAGGCGTCGTAGTACCCGCTCGACAGGGCGTACGTGCCGAGCATGATGCGGCGCTTGACCTCGGGGCCGAAGCCCGCCTCACGGGTGAGGGAGGTGACCTCCTCGGCCGAGTGGGTGCCGTCGTCGCCGGTCCGCCGGCCGTAGCGCAGGCCGTCGAAGCGGGCGAGGTTGGAGGAGCACTCGGAGGGCGCGATCAGGTAGTACGCGGAGAGCGCCAGGTCGAAGGACGGGCAGTCCAGCTCGACGATCTCGGCGCCCAGCTCCTTGAGGAGGGCGACCGACTCGTCGAAGCGCTGGATGACACCGGCCTGGTAGCCCTCGCCGCGGAACTGCTTCACGACACCGACGCGCATGCCCTCGACGCTGCCGTTGCGGGCGGCCTCGACGACCGGCGGGACCGGGGCGTCGATGGACGTGGAGTCGAGCGGGTCGTGCCCGGCGATGACCTCGTGCAGGAGCGCCGCGTCCAGGACCGTACGGGCGCAGGGCCCGCCCTGGTCGAGGGAGGAGGAGAAGGCGACCATGCCGTAGCGGGAGACCGCGCCGTACGTCGGCTTCACACCGACCGTGCCGGTGACCGCGGCCGGCTGGCGGATGGAGCCGCCGGTGTCGGTGCCGATGGCGAGGGGGGCCATGTGCGCGGCCAGCGCGGCGGAGGAACCGCCGCCGGAACCGCCGGGGATGCGGGTGAGGTCCCAGGGGTTGCCGGTCGGGCCGTAGGCGCTGTTCTCCGTCGAGGACCCCATGGCGAACTCGTCCATGTTGGTCTTGCCGAGGATGACCACGTCGGCGGCCTTCAGACGCTTGGTGAGGGTGGCGTCGTACGGCGGGATCCAGCCCTCGAGGATCTTCGAGCCGACGGTCGTCGGGATGCCCTCGGTGGTGAAGATGTCCTTCAGCGCGAGGGGCACACCGGCGAGCGGACCGAGCTTCTCGCCCCGCTCGCGCTTGTCGTCGACGGCGCGGGCCTGCGCGAGGGCGCCCTCGCGGTCGACGTGCAGGAAGGCGTGCACCTTCTCGTCGACGGCCTCGATACGGGCCAGGTGGGCCTCGGTGACCTGGACCGCGGTGAGCTCGCCGGAGGCGATCTTCTCGGCGGTCTCGGCGGCGGTGAGCTTGATGATGTCCGTCATGACTTCTTAGTCCTCCCCCAGGATCTGCGGCACCTTGAAACGCTGCTGCTCCTGGGCCGGGGCGCCGGAGAGCGCCTGCTCGGGTGTGAGCGACGGACGGACCTCGTCAGCCCGCATGACGTTCGTCAGCGGGAGCGGGTGCGAGGTCGGCGGTACGTCTTGGTCGGCGACCTCACTGACGCGTGCGACCGCGCCGATGATGTCGTCCAGCTGTCCCGCGAAGTGCTCGAGCTCTTCGGGCTTCAGCTCCAGACGCGCCAGCCGTGCGAGGTGGGCGACCTCCTCGCGCGTGATGCCAGGCATGCAGCGATCCTCTGGGTGAGTGCGTGTGGTTCGGGCGGGGCTAGCCGTGACGGCTGGTCCCAATCCTATGGGGCGCCGCTGTGTGCCCGTGAAACGGTTTCCCCGGGATCAGTGCCGCCCGTCCCAGGTCTCGCTCCTCAGGAAGTGGTTGTCGTAGAGCTCCTGGACCTCCAGCAGGCTCTCCGGACGGGCCTCGCCGAGGCGGATGCGCTGGAGGTGGCGGAAGTACTCGAAGCGTTCGACGCCCGGGGTGATCACGATCAGCAGGTCGGCGGTGGCGCCGGGGACGGCGGCGAAGGCGTGGGGTCTGCCCGGCGGGACGATGACCAGGTCACCGGCCTCGGCGGTGACGATGTCATCGCCGGACAGGAGCTCCGCCGCACCGTCGAGCAGGAAGAACATCTCGGCGGAGTGGTGGTGCAGATGCGGTTTCGCGCCGTCGGCCCCCTCGCCGAGGGTGACCCGCACGGTGGACAGCGCGCCGCCGGACGCACTGCTGTCGGCCAGCAGCTTCACGGCCACGGGAGCGCCGCCGAGGGTCTCGGCCTCGGCGTCCCGCACGATCACGGACTCGTCGAACTTCGGTACGAACAGCGACATCTGTCATCCCCCTGGTGACCGGTGCGGACTCGACGCCCACCACCAGGATCCCCGGAAGGTGCCGCCGGGTGCTACTCGTCGGCGGCGGCCGCCGGCAGCGCCGCCCTCGGCCGCTGCCACCCGCGCGAACCGCGCGCCCGCAGCCAGGCCGTCGCCTCCTCCGCGGGCATGGCCGCCGCGACCAGCCAGCCCTGTACGGCGTCACAGCCCAGGTCGCGCAGCCGCTCCCAGGTCTCGTCGTCCTCGACGCCCTCGGCGACGACGAGCAGGCCCAGCGAATGCGCGAGGTCGACCGTGCAGCGCACGATCGCGGCGTCCTCGGTGTCCACGGCCAGCCGGGCGACGAAGGAGCGGTCGATCTTCAGCTCGCTGACGGGCAGCCGCCGCAGATGGACCAGCGAGGAGTAGCCGGTACCGAAGTCGTCGAGGGACATCTTCACGCCGTGCCCGGTCAGGCCGGCGAGGGTGTCGGCGGCGCGCTGCGGGTCCTCCAGGAGCACGTGCTCGGTGATCTCCAGCTGGAGCGAGCCGGCGGGGACGCCGTGCCGGGCGAGCCGGGCGGCGACCGAGCCGGCGAAGCCGGGGGTGTGGACATCACGAGGGGAGACGTTCACGGCGACCGGGACGTACAGGCCCTGGGCCCGCCATACGGCGACCTGCGCGAGGGCGGTGTCGAGGACGTACTCCGTGAGGTGCGGCATCAGCCCGGAGGACTCGGCGATCGCGATGAACTCGTCCGGGGGCACCCTCCCGCGCTCCGGGTGCACCCAGCGCACCAGGGCCTCCAGGCCCGCCACCTGTCCGTCGAAGCGGACCTTGGGCTGGTAGTGCAGTTCGACCTCGTGCGCGTCGAGGGCCCGGCGCAGGTCGCCCAGGAGACCGAGGCGGTCCGGGGTGTTGGAGTCCCGCTTGGACTCGTAGACCTCGACGCCCGTACGGTCCCGCTTCGCCTGGTACATCGCCACGTCGGCCCGGCGCAGCAGCCCCTCGGCCTCCAGGGCGTGGTCGGGGAAGACGGCGACTCCGGCGCTGGCCTCCAGGACGAGGGTGAGCCCGTCCAGGTCGAGCGGTGAGCTGAGGGCCGCGACGAGGCTCCGGGCGACGCGGGTCGCGGACGTCGTGGAGTCGGCGACGGGAAGTAAGACGGCGAACTCGTCACCGCCGAGCCGCGCGGCCTCCGCTCCGCGCGGCAGGGCCCGCTGGAGCCGGTCGGCAATCTGGAGCAGCAGCCGGTCGCCGGCCAGGTGACCCAGGGTGTCGTTGACCGAGCGGAAGCGGTCGAGGTCGATGAGCATCAGGGCGGACCGGGCGCCAATGCGCTCGGCGTCGTCCAGGGCGCTCCAGGTGCGTTCCAGCAGCCACTGCCGGTTGGGGAGCCCGGTCAGCGGGTCGCGCAGTTGCTCCTCCGCCCGGGCCCGCGCTATCCACAGGGTGGAGTCGAGGGCGATGAGCGGGATCGCGAACAGCGGCAGCAGCACCGGTTTGGCGACGGCGACGACGCAGACCAGCGGTGCGATACCGAGCAGCGCGACCGCGACCAGGCCCTGTCTGACCAGGGCGGTACGGGCGACGGTGGGCACCGCGCCGGTGCGCGGCGCGTGCAGGTGCCACAGCAGGGTGCGGGTGACCGCGAGATAGGCGACCGCGACGAGGATCACCTCGGGGGCGGTGTAGAGCGACCAGCTGTCCGGGTTCCAGGGGGTCTCGACCGACGGGACACGGCCGAAGACGGCCAGCACCAGGGCCCCGGCACCGATGCCGAGGATGTCCACCGCGCCGTGCAGGACGCCCTGCCGCCAGCGGTGGCGTCTGGCTGTGCCGACCAGGACGACGACGGTGAGGCTGACCATGCCGGCCGGCACCCAGCCGTACAGCACCAGCACGGCGAGGGTGAGGGCGGCGCCCGAGCCGGTGCCGCCCCACCAGCGGGCACGGCCGAGCGCGACCAGGTGGCCGACGATGACGCCGGTCAGCACGGCCAGGGACCAGCCGACGGTGCCGGACGGGAAGAGCGCCTGGCTGCCGGTGAAGGCCCGGTAGAAGCCGGCGCCGAGGACGAACCCGGCGACCGCGACGACCGCCGTGGGCAGGGCGGGCCAGGACAGGTGCCGTTCGGGTCCGACGCCCGGGATACCGGAGACGTGCTCGGCGGTGGGCGGGGCGGGCGGGCGTTCGGCCACGGCGGTGTACGGTCCGGCGACGCGTGCCTCCTCGCCCGGACGTGTCACGGACCGCGGCGCTCGCCGGCTCCCCCGCCAGGCGCCGGTCATCCGGCGCAGCCGTGAGTCCGGGGCGGCGCTCTCGGTCGGTTCCATTCCCGTCCCTCTCACAGCCGGCGGTGCCCACGCCACACGGCCCGTTGCCCGACAAACCCGCTACGGCGCCGCGTTGGAAAACCCTTCCCTCTGCTCCTGAGGAGCAAAGGGATGCCCCCACCGCAGCTGGGCACGGCAGGCGCACATCTCAACAGTAGGCCGCAGAAGGCTTCCACGGGCAGCGGTCGTCGACGGTTGCCCGAATGCGCCCCGACCACCCGTATGCATCTGGTATGCGCCGATCGGGTGGCCTTCAACCGCTGCTCCGCCTGTTCGTCGACTGCTTCTCGCCTACTCCTGGATCGCCAGCGCGACGTCGGCGGCGGCCTCGGGACCCTGTTCCAGCAGGACGTCGAAGCCGTCCTCGTTCAGAACCGGCACCTTGAGCTGCATCGCCTTGTCGTACTTCGAGCCAGGATTGTCACCCACAACGACGAAAGACGTCTTCTTCGAAACCGAACCGGTCACTTTCGCCCCACGGCTTTGCAGGGCCTCCTTGGCGCCGTCGCGGGTGTAGCGCTCCAGGGTGCCGGTGACGACGACCGTGAGGCCTTCGAGCGGACGCGGCCCCTCGTCCTCGCCCGCGGTCTCCTCCTCCATGCGGACGCCGGCGGCCCGCCACTTGCGGAGGATCTCCTGGTGCCACTCCTCGGCGAACCACTCCTTGAGCGACTTCGCGATGATCCCGCCGACGCCGTCGGTGCCGGCCAGCTCCTCCTCCGTCGCCTGCTCGATGCGCTCGATCGAGCGGAACTCACGGGCCAGCGCCTCGGCCGCGACCGGGCCGACATGCCGGATCGACAGCCCGGTGAGAACACGGGCGAGCGGGCGCTCCTTGGCCGCGGCGATGTTCTCCAGCATCGCGACCGCGTTCTTCTTCGGCTCGCCCTGCTGGTTGGCGAAGACCGTGGCGATCTTCTCCTCGCCGGTCTTCGGGTCGCGCTTGGGCAGTCCGCTGTCCTGGTCGAGGACGTACGCCTTGATGGGGAGCAGCTGCTCGATGGTCAGGTCGAACAGGTCGCCCTCGTCCTTCAGCGGCGGCTCGGCGGGCTCCAGCGGCTTGGTGAGGGCCGCCGCGGCGACGTATCCGAAGTGCTCGATGTCCAGCGACTTGCGGCCGGCGAGGTAGAACAGACGCTCGCGCAACTGGGCGGGGCAGCCCTGCCCGTTGGGGCAGCGCAGATCGACGTCGCCCTCCTTCATCGGCCGCAGCGCCGTGCCGCACTCGGGGCACTCGCTCGGCATCACGAACTCGCGCTCGTCGCCGTCCCGCAGGTCCACGACCGGACCGAGGATCTCGGGGATGACGTCACCGGCCTTGCGGATCACCACGGTGTCGCCGATCAGCACGCCCTTGGCCTTGACGACGTCCTGGTTGTGCAGGGTGGCGAACTCCACCTCCGAGCCCGCGACCGTGACGGGTTCGACCTGGGCGTAGGGCGTGACCCGGCCCGTACGGCCCACGCCCACACGGATGTTGATGAGCTTGGTGTTGACCTCTTCGGGCGCGTACTTGTAGGCGATCGCCCAGCGCGGCGCGCGCGAGGTGGAGCCGAGGCGTCCCTGGAGCGGGATCTCGTCCAGCTTGACGACCGCGCCGTCGATCTCGTGCGCCACGGAGTGCCGGTGCTCGCCGAAGTACGCGATGAACTCCCGTACCCCGTCGAGGTCGTCGACGACCCTGTTGTGCTGGGCGGTGGGCAGGCCCCACTCCTTGAGCAGGTCGTAGGCCTGGGACAGACGGGTCATGCCGTCGAAGCCCTCCAGGGCGCCGATGCCGTGGACGACCATGTGCAGGGGCAGGGTCGCCGTGACCTTCGGGTCCTTCTGCCGCAGCGAACCCGAGGCGGAGTTGCGGGGGTTGGCGTACGGCTTCTCACCGGCCGCCAGGCGGCGGGCGTTGAGGCCCTCGAAGGCCTCCATCGGGAAGTAGACCTCGCCGCGGATCTCGACGAGGCTCGGCACCCGGTCGCCCTTCAACCGGTGCGGGATCTCGGCGATCGTCATCACATTGGGCGTGATGTCCTCGCCGATCCGCCCGGTGCCCCGCGTGGCCGCGCGGGTGAGCCTGCCGTTCTCGTAGGTCAGATTCACCGCCAGGCCGTCGATCTTGAGCTCGCACAGGAAGTGGTGGTCCGAGGTACCGACGTCCTTGTGGACGCGCTCGACCCATGCGGCGAGCCCCGCGTCGTCGAAGACGTTGTCGAGCGACAGCATGCGTTCGCGGTGCTCGACCTTGGCGAGGTCGGTCTCGAACTCGACGGCGACCTTCTGCGTCGGCGAGTCCGGTGTGCGCAGCTCGCTGTACTCCTCCTCCAGCGCCTCGAGCGACCGCAGGAGCTGGTCGAACTCCGCGTCGCTGACGACCGGAGCGTCCTGCACGTAGTACCGGAAGCGGTGCTCCTCGATCTGCTCAGCGAGCTTCGCGTGCTGCTCCCGTGCCTCGGCGGGCACCGTCGTCTCCGCTTGCTTGTCGCCGGCCACCGTGTGGTCCTCCCGTTACTCTGGGTTGTCCGCGAGGGATCTCGCCGCCTGGGCGCAGTGGGCGAGAGCCTCCCGCGCGTAGCTCGGGGAGGCGCCCGCGAGCCCGCACGCCGGAGTGATGGTGACCGCCTCCGCGAGAAGCCCGGGATGCAGCCCCAACCTGCGCCACAGCGTTCTGACACCCATGACGCTACCGGCAGGGTCTGACAATGCCGTGTCCGTGCCGGGTACGACACCGGTGAAGAGCCGGGTGCCGCTCTCGACCGCCTCACCGATCGCGTCGTCGTCACGCTCGGTGAGCAGACCGAGGTCGAAGGAGACGGCCGCCGCGCCCGCTCTGCGCAGCAGCGCGAACGGGACGTCCGGTGCGCACGAGTGGACCACGACGGGTCCGTCACCGTGAACCCCGACGACATCGCGGAGGGCGGCTTCGATGACCTGCCGGTCGACGGCGCGGTGGGTCCGGTAGCCGCTGGCGGTCCTCACCTGGCCGCGGAGCACCGCGACGAGGGAGGGCTCGTCGAGCTGGAGGACGACCTGGGCACCGGGTACCCGGCGCCGTACTTCCGCGAGGTGCTCACGCAGGCCCTCGGCGAGGGAATCGGCGAGGTCGCGGCAGGCGCCGAGGTCGGAGAGAGCGGACTCGCCGTTCCTGAGCTCCAGCGCGGCGGCGAGGGTCCAGGGACCGACGGCCTGCACCTTGAGCGGGCCCTCGTAGCCCTGGGTGAACTCCTCCAGCGCGTCCAGGTCTTCATTGAGCCAGGACCGGGCGCGCTTGGTGTCCCGGCCGGGCCGGTCCCCGATCCGCCAGCCGCTGGGCTCCACGCGCGCGAAGACCTCGACGAGCATCCCGGCGGTCCGCCCGATCATGTCCGCGCCGGGTCCGCGCGCGGGCAGCTCGGGCAGGAACGGGAAGTCCTCGAAGGACCCGGTGGCCGTCCTGGCGGCCTCCCTGGCGTCACCGCCGGGCAGGGAGCCGATGCCGGTGGCGGGGGCGAAGGTGAACTGACTGTCTGCACTCACCGGGACAGCGTATGCAACCCTCCGACCGGACCCGGTCGCCGGAGCACGGAAGGCCTCACCCCGGGTACGCGCCGTACCGTGTCAGGAAGTCCAGCAGCCGCTCGGGCTCGGCGACCTGGAGGTTGTTGCCGTAGTCCGCCCAGGAGACCTCGGTGCGGCCGTGGTAGCTGCCGCTGCCGATGAACTCGGCGTCGACGTCCAGCAGGGCGATGGTCAGGGAGCCGTGGCAGCGGCAGCGGTCGTCGAGGAAGTTCCCCGCCGTGGTGAGCGCCCGCAGCTCCCCGAGGTCCGCCGGGTCCATGACCTCGCCGAGCACCCGGCGCCCGGCGAGCGGACTGCCGTCGTCCCCGCCCTCCAGGATCAGCGCGGCCTCGGTGCGGTCCCACACCCGCGCCAGCCAGACCCGTATCTCGTCGCCGCCCGTCACCTCGGGCATCCACCACTGGGTCATCGGCCGGGGCGGACCGTCAGGTCGTTGATCTCCGCGTCGCGGGGCAGGTCCAGCGCGGTCAGGAGGGCCGTCGCGACCGACTCGGGGTCGATCCACCGCGAGGCGTCGTACTCCTTGCCCTCCTGCTGGTGGACCTTGGCCTGCATGGGGCTGGCGGTGCGGCCGGGGTAGACCGAGGTGACGCGGACCCCGTGCGCGTGCTCCTCGTGGCGCAGGGAGTCCGCGAGGGCCTTCAGGCCGTGCTTGGAGGCCGCGTACGCGGACCAGTCGGCGTGGGCGTTCAGTCCGGCGCCCGAGTTCACGAAGACCACATGGCCGCGCGCCGCGCGGAGTGGGGGCAGGAAGTGGCGGGTCAGCTCGGCGGGTGAGACCAGGTTCACGTTGAGCTGGTGCCGCCAGGACTTCGGGGTGAGGTCGCCGACCGGACCGAGGTCCACCACGCCGGCGATGTGCAGCAGGGAGTCGACCCGGTCGGGCAGCGACTGGTGGGAGAAGGCCCAGGACAGCTTGTCGGGGTCCGCCAGATCGCCGACGAGGGTCCGCGCGCCGGGGAACTGGGCCGCCAGTTCCTTCGCCCGGCCCGCGTCGCGCGCGTGCAGCACGAGGTCGTCCCCGCGCGCGTGGAGGCGGCGGGCGACGGCCGCGCCGATGCCGGAGCCCGCCCCGGTGATCACATGAGTAGCCATGGGCGTCATCGTCGCATCACGCGACGCCCTGGCTCTCCTCCAGATAGGCCAGCGCCCCCACCGGCTCCTCCGCGAAGAACACCAGCTCGGTCAGCGGGCGCGGC
The DNA here is from genome assembly GCF_055575395.1 of Streptomyces sp. NPDC034103. Lineage (NCBI taxonomy): Bacteria > Bacillati > Actinomycetota > Actinomycetes > Kitasatosporales > Streptomycetaceae > Streptomyces > Streptomyces sp. NPDC034103. The sequence goes on from NZ_JBVISS010000005.1 coordinate 69,562, forward strand.
AGGAAGCCCTCGTCCTCCATGCGCCGGAACTGCTCCTTCAATCCGTCGTAGAAGCCCGCGGTGTTGAGCAGGACCACCGGCTTGTCGGTGTGACCGTGCTTCTTCAGCTCCAGGATCTCCGTGGCCTCGTCGAGCGTGCCCGTGCCGCCCACCATGATCACCACCGCGTCGGACTTCTCCAGGAGGAGCCTCTTGCGCTCGGCGAGGTCCTTGGCGATGACCATCGCGTCGACTCCCGGGCGGACCTTGGCGGACAGGAACTCCACGGAGACGCCGACGAGCCGGCCGCCCGCCTCCTGCACGCCGTCCGCGACGACCTTCATCAGCCCGACGTCCGAGCCGCCCCACACCAGCGTGTGGCCGCCCTTGCCGAGCAGTTCGGCGAACTCCCGCGCGGGTCGGGTGTACCGCTCGTCGAGGTCGGCGGCCGAGAGGAAGACGCAGATGTTCATGGGCCCACCGTACGGGCCCGGTCGGACATCGCGGTCAGCCGCATCCTGGACTGCCGGTGCGGCATCCGCTCCCAGTCGTCCATGAACCGCGCCTTCAGGCCGTGCCGGGCGGCGAGCGCGGTCAGGGTGCGGGTGCGGTAGGAGAAGTCCTCGCGGGGCACCTGGTGTTCGCGGCCCTCGGTGCGGTTGAAGGTGAAGTCGAAGAAGCCGCCGGGCGCGAGGATCCGGCCCACATGCGCGAAGCACTGCTCGATGACCGGCCGGGGCGAGTGCGAGAAGACGCTGTGCGCGTGGACGACGTCGAAGCACCCGGCGGGCAGGAAGCCGAAGGCCAGGTCGTCGACGAGCATCAGATGCGGCAGTTTGGCCTGTAGGCCTTCGCGGGCGAGGGTGTCCTGGGCGGCGCGCAGGACGGCGGGTGAGATGTCGATGCCGTAGTAGTGGCCGGGGTCACTGCCCCGGAGCCAGGCGTCCCGCGCGGCCCGCCGGGTGTGCGCGGGCACCCGCTCGGGGTGACGCAGGGCGTAGCGGAACCGGTGGACGAGGTGGTGCCGGTCCATGGACGGATCTGCCGCTCCCATGAGGACCTCCCCGGGAAGAACTCGGGCCCGGCGCGCGCTGCACCTTCCACAACGGCTACCCCTGAGGAGGCAGATCGTGACCCAAGGGCACCGCATCACCGTCGAGCGGAGCACCGAGCACGTGCGCGTGGTGCACGGCGACCATGTCCTCGCGGAGACCGACCGCCCGCTCGTCCTGCGCGAGACGGGCTGTCCGGCGCGCTACTACATCCCCGCCGAGGACGTCCGCCTGGATCTGCTGACCCCGTCCGACACGCACTCGTACTGCCCCTTCAAGGGCACGGCCTCCTACTGGTCGCTGCCTGACGCGCCCGACCTGGTGTGGGCGTACCCGGAGCCGAAGCCGGACGTGGCCGAGATCAAGGACCACCTGTGCTTCTACGAGGCGGAGGTCACCGGCTAGGGGCGGTTGCGGTCACCGGCCGGGCGGATCTCGAACGGCCGGCTCGGCCGGCGGCGGGCGACCGCGTCACGCCGTGGCGCCCGCCGTCGCGCGCGTGGTCGAGGCGATCGTCGCCGAGCCGACCACGCGCGTGCCGTCGTAGAGCACGATCGCCTGGCCGGGGGCGACCCCGCGGACGGGCTCCGTGAACGACACCCTCAGCTCGCCGTCCACCAGTTCCGCCCGGACCTCGGTCTCGCCGCCGTGGGCGCGCAGCTGGGCGGTGTAGGTGCCGGGACCGGTCGGGGCGGCGCCGCACCAGCGGGGCTTGATCGCGGTGAGCCCGCTGACGTCGAGGGAGGCGGCCGGACCGACGGTCACGGTGTTGTTCACCGGGGAGATGTCGAGGACGTAGCGCGGCTTGCCGTCGGCGGCCGGGGTGCCGATCCTGAGCCCCTTGCGCTGGCCGATGGTGAAGCCGTACGCGCCCTCGTGGGTGCCGATCCTGGCGCCGGACTCGTCGACGATGTCGCCCTCCGCCTTGCCGAGGCGGTTCGCCAGGAAGCCCTGGGTATCGCCGTCGGCGATGAAGCAGATGTCGTGGGAGTCGGGCTTCTTGGCCACCGCCAGGCCCCGGCGCTCGGCCTCCGCGCGGATCTCCTCCTTGGTCGTGACGGTGTCACCGAGCGGGAAGAGCGCGTGCGCGAGCTGCCGGTCGTCGAGGACGCCGAGGACGTACGACTGGTCCTTGGCCATGTCGGAGGCGCGGTGCAGCTCACGGGTGCCGTCCTCGCGGACGATCACCTGGGCGTAGTGGCCGGTGCAGACCGCGTCGAAGCCGAGCGCGAGGGCCTTGTCGAGCAGGGCGGCGAACTTGATCTTCTCGTTGCAGCGCAGGCACGGGTTGGGGGTGCGGCCGGCCTCGTACTCGGCGACGAAGTCCTCGACCACGTCCTCGCGGAAGCGGTCGGCGAGGTCCCAGACGTAGAAGGGGATGCCGATGACGTCGGCGGCGCGGCGGGCGTCGCGGGAGTCCTCGATGGTGCAACAGCCACGCGCGCCCGTGCGGAACGACTGCGGGTTCGCCGAGAGGGCGAGGTGGACGCCGGTCACGTCGTGGCCGGCTTCCGCGGCGCGGGCGGCGGCGACGGCGGAGTCCACGCCGCCGGACATGGCGGCGAGGACGCGGAGGGGGCGCTGCGTGGAGTTCGTCATAACCCTTCCAGGGTACGGGGGCGCGGGAACCGCAGCCGCCGGATATCCGTTGACGGTCACATGGGGGCGGGAACGGCATCCGAGGACGGCGACCGGCACATCGGCCGGCGCGCGCTGATCGTGGGCGGGGCGGCCGCCGCGGTGGGCACCGGTGTGCTGGCCCGCGACGAGCTGGCGCGCCTGTGGTGGCGCACGCCGGGCGTGGCGAAGCCCCGCAAGAAGGGCGAGGTCGACTACACCGGCGCGCGCTGGATCGCGGCCTCGGACGCCAACTGGCGGCGCGCGGACCGGCCCGACGACTACGGCATAGACATGGTGATCGTCCATGTCACCCAGGGCAGCTTCGCCAGCGCGGTCAAGGCCTTCCAGGACCCGGGGCACCGGGCGGCGGCGCACTACATCGTCGGCCAGGACGGCCGGGTCACGCAGATGATCCGAGAGCTGGACGTGGCGTACCACGCGGGCAACCGCGACTACAACGAGCGCAGTGTCGGCATCGAGCACGAGGGGTTCGTGGACCGGCCCGAGGACTTCACCGACGCGATGTACAAGGCCTCGGCGCGTCTGACGGCACGGATCTGCGCGCGCTACGACATCGCCGTGGACCGCGAGCACATCATCGGGCACGTGGAGGTGCCGGGGACGGACCACACGGATCCCGGCGAGCACTGGGACTGGGACCGGTACCTGCGCCTGGTGCGCGCGGCACGCACGAGAACCGCCTGACACCGGGCCGCCCGCCCGTCTCCCGTTACGTCAGTCCTGCCGCGCGGGCGCGTTCGACCGCCGGGCCGATCGCCCGGGCGAGGGCCTCCACGTCGGCCTCGGTGGAGGTGTGGCCGAGGGAGAAGCGCAGGGTGCCGCGGGCCAGGTCCGGGTCGGTGCCGGTGGCGAGCAGGACATGGCTGGGCTGGGCGACCCCGGCGGTGCAGGCGGAGCCGGTGGAGCACTCGATGCCCTGGGCGTCGAGGAGCAGCAGGAGGGAGTCGCCCTCGCAGCCGGGGAAGGTGAAGTGGGCGTTGGCGGGGAGCCGGCCCCCGGGCGCGGGGTCGCCGCCGAGGATCGCGTCCGGGACCGCCGTACGGACCGCCTCGACGAGGGCGTCGCGCAGGGCGCCGATCTCCCGGGCGAACCACGCGTGCTGCTCGGCGGCGAGGCGGCCGGCGACGGCGAAGGACGCGACGGCGGGGACGTCGAGGGTGCCGGAGCGGACATGGCGCTCCTGACCGCCGCCGTGCAGAACGGGGACGGGGGTGTACTCACGGCCGAGCAGCAGGGCCCCGATGCCGTAGGGGCCGCCGATCTTGTGGCCGGAGACGGTCATCGCGGCGAGTCCGGAGGCGGCGAAGTCGACGGGGACCTGGCCGTACGCCTGGACCGCGTCGGCGTGCAGGGGGATGCCGAACTCCCGTGCCACGTCGGCCAGTTCACGGACCGGCATGATCGTGCCGATCTCGTTGTTGGCCCACATCACGGTGGCGAGGGCGACGTCGTCGGGGTCGCGGGCGATGGCCTCGCGCAGGGCCTCGGGGTGGACGCGGCCGTGGGTGTCGACGGGGAGGTACTCGACCGTGGCGCCTTCGTGCTCGCCGAGCCAGTGCACGGCGTCGAGGACGGCGTGGTGCTCGACAGGGCTGGCCAGGACGCGGGTGCGGGCCGGGTCGGCGTCGCGGCGGGACCAGTACAGGCCCTTCACCGCGAGGTTGTCGGCCTCGGTGCCGCCGGAGGTGAGGACGACCTCGCTGGGGCGGGCGCCCAGGGACTCGGCAAGGGTCTCCCGGGCCTCCTCGACGGTGCGCCGGGCGCGGCGGCCGGATGCGTGGAGGGAGGAGGCGTTGCCGGTGACGGCCAGCTGTGCGGCGAGTGCCTCGACCGCCTCGGGAAGCATCGGGGTCGTCGCGGCGTGGTCGAGGTAAGCCATGGTGACCCGATTCTACGGGCCCGGCCGGTCGGCCTCGTGTGCGGTCCCGGCCTAGAAGCTCCAGGAGACGGTGCTGTCCATCTGCATGAAGGCGACCAGGACGAGCAGGTCGGCGACGCCGAGTCCGAGGCCGAGGAAGGCGCGGCCGCGGCGGGCGGTACCGCGCCACAGGGCCACCGAGGCCAGGGCGATGGCGACCGGGCCGAGGAAGACGTTCAGGACGAGGAGGCCGACGAGGCCGAGGATGAAGGAGGCCACGGCCATGCCGTCGGCGTCGCGGACTCCGGTGCGCTGGGTGGCCTGGGTGGCCGGGGCGGTGAGCTGCATGGTGATCAGTCCCCTGAGGTCGATGGGTCGGGCGGGCCGGCGGTCAGCGGGTCGACGCGTGGCGGCGGGAGTTCCGCTCGCGGAGCGCGAAGATGCCGAGCCAGGCGGCGATCACGGCGGCGGCGACAGCGGTGAAGGCGAACGGCGCGTGGGCGACGGTGCCCAGGACGGCGCCGAAGAGCAGGAGTGCGGCGACGAGGAACAGCATGGGATGAGATCCCCCTCCGAGATGCTTGCGTGGGTGCTTCTCGTGACAAGTCGGTGAACAGTTGTAGTAACAGTTGTTCACCGAGTGCCCAGTCTAGCGCTCCCGATGACTTCTCAATTCCAGAGAACAGTTGTTTACTGCATGGTATGAGTCACACCCTCGGCATCCGGCAGGCCCAGAAGCTCAAGACCCGACAGGCGCTCCTCGACGCCGCGTTGGGGTTGCTGGAGGAGCAGAGCCTGAGCAGTCTGGGTCTGCGCGAGGTCACGCGCGCCGTCGGCGTCGCGCCCACGGCCTTCTACCGGCACTTCCGCTCCACCGCCGACCTCGGCGTCGCCCTCGTCGAGGAGGCGCTGGGCAGCCTGCACCCGATGATCCGCACCACGGTCACGGTGGCCGACACCGCCGGCGAACGCATAGACCGCGCCGTCGAGTTGATCTCCCACCATGTCCGCACGCACCCCGCCCACGTCCGCTTCATCGCCCGGGAGCGGCACGGCGGCGTCCAGCCGGTGCGGGAGGCCATCCGCGGCCAACTGGCCCGGTTCGCGGAGGAGGTGAAGGAGGAACTCGCCAAGGACCCGGAGTCCGAGGGCTGGAGCGACGACGACCTGCTGATGCTGGCGCACCTCTACGTCGACCAGATGCTCATCACCGCCTCCCTGTTCCTGGAGGCGCTGGAGGCCCCGGAGGAGGAGCGGGAACGGGTCACACAGGTCGCCACCCGCCAGATGCGCCTCATCAGCATCGGCCGGGAACACTGGCGGGACTGACCGGCCGGCCGCGACCCTCCGGCCCCACACCGAGGGACGTCAGCTCCCGGTCGCCTCCGAGGTCGCCGCCCGGCTCGGGGTGTAGCGCTCCCTTGAGGACGCGCTGTCCCCTGCCTGTGCGCCGGGCAGAGGCCGCCTAAAGCGCCCCGTCCGACCTGCGGTTCTCCTCCGCGCCGCCTGCTGGTCGCTGGTACAGGTCCGTGACAGAGGCGGCCGCCCGGACCAGTTCCGCGCGCACCTCGGGCGGCGAGAGCACCTCGATCCGGTCGGAGAACTGCAGCAGTTGACGGGTCTCGCCGAGCACGCCGTACGACAGCCGGACCGTCACCCAGTCGTTGGGCCCCTCGTCCTCGGGGAGTTCGGCCAGATAGGGGGCGTTGAGGCGCAGGAAGAGGTCGAGGCGGTCACGCCGGACGCGTACGACGACGTCGATCCCGCCGGGGCGTTCCTCGACCTCGCGGCGCAAGGCCTCCCAGACCTCGGCGAGTTCGACGCCCCGCCGCCGTCGCACGGGCTCGTCGAGGACGGTCGCCGTACGCACCCGGTCCGCGCGGAACAGCTGTGGCCTCGCCCGCCGGTCGGCGACCAGGTACCAGACACCCGCCTTGGAGACGAGACCGTACGGGTCGACGGTGTACGTCCGCGGCTCGCGCCGCCCGCTGTGCCGGTAGCGCAACCGCAGCCGGCGGTCGGCGAAGACGGCGTCCTGGAGCACCTCCAGGTCGACGGCCGGCCGGGGCCCGCCCTTCCAGCGGGTGGCGTCGACCAGGATGCGGCGGGAGGCCACCTCGGCGGCGGGGCGGTGCGGGGCCGGAAGGGCGGCCATCACCTTGCGCAGGGCCGAGCCGAGGGCCGCGTCCAGGCCGAGCGCGGCGTGCGCGCCCTGCGCCGCCAGGATGAACAGGGCGCGGGACTCGTCCGCCGTCAGTCCGGTGACGTCCGTGCGGAAGCCCGCGAGGAGTTCGATGCCGCCGTGCCGCCCACGCTCGGCGTAGACGGGGACGCCCGAGGCGGAGAGTGCCTCGATGTCCCGGTAGATCGTGCGGACGGACACCTCGAGGCGGTCCGCGAGTTCGCGCGCCGGGACACGGCCGCGGGTCTGGAGGAGCAGCAGGATCGACAGCAGGCGGTCGGACTTCACCCCACCAGGATCCCCTCACCGGGGCGCCGTCCGTGCCGGGCGGGCGCCGCTCAGCCGAGCCGGGCGCGGGCGAGCTGGCGGGACTGGGCCACCAGACGGTCCGCGCTGTCCCAGACCTCGGCGTCCTCCTCCAGGAACCCGTGGGCGAGGTTGCGGGTGGTGATGGAGACGCGCAGGGGGCCCGGGGCGGGACGGCAACGGACGTGGACCGTCAGCTCGACCGTGGGCACCCAGCCCTTCAGGCCGATCTCGAAGGCGGTGGGCGGCAGCGCGTCCACCGCGAGAAGCAGCGAGAAGGGGTCCGGGTCGCGGCCGTCGGCCAGACCGAACCAGGCGCGCATCTCCCCCTTGCCGGAGGGGGCGCCGAGAGCCCAGCCGAGCGTGCTCGGGTCGAGCTTGAGCATCAGGCGCTCGGTGAGGGCGGAGCTGCCGTCGACGGGGGCCGGCCCGTCCTCGGGGCCGAAGCACTGGTCCATGGGCGGGATCGCGGGCGGCGTCGCCGTCGTACGGACGTCGTCGGGCAGCGCGTCCAAGTCGCCGTACGACGCCAGGACCCGGATCCGCTCGATCTCGTTGCCCTGCTCGTCGTACTGGAAGAGCGAGGCCTGGCCGGTGGAGAGGGTGCGGCCGGTGCGGGCGACGTCGGTGCGGACGACCGCGGGGCCGGGCTGGGACGCCGTCAGGTAGTGCGCGGAGATCGTGAACGGGTCGGTGTGCGGCAGGGCGTCGGCGAGGGCGCGGCCCAGCACGGCCAGAAGGTAGCCGCCGTTGACGGCACTGATGATCGTCCAGCCGGCGGACAGGTCGATGTCGTAGACACCGGGTGCGCGGCGGGTGAGTGCGGTGTCCCGGTCGAACTCGCTGTCGCCGATCGTGGCCTGCGTGGCGGTAGCTGCTTCTGGCATGGCTGAACGCTACAACAGATAACTACTAAGCGGTAGCTTTTCTCGGCCGGAGGGCGGTCGTCACTCCTCGCTCACGGTCGAACGCCGGTTCCAGGCCCGCGGCGCTCGCCAGTGGTATCGCATCGCCAGCAACCGCAGCACGAAGGCGGTGACGACCGCCAGTCCGCTGGTGACCGGATTGAGGGCGTCGTAGCGGATGCAGAGCACGACCAGGGTGGCGCCGACCATCGCCGGGACCGCGTACAGGTCGCGGTCCCAGCGCAGCAGTGACGGCACCTCGTTGGCGAGCACGTCCCGGAGCACACCCCCGCCGACCGCGGTGGCCAGTCCGAGGGTGGCCGACTGGGTGAGACCGAGCCCGTAGTCGTACGCCTTCGTCGTGCCCGTGACGCAGAAGAGGCCGAGGCCCGCCGCGTCGAAGACGTTCACGCCGAACTGGATGCGCTCCACCTGCGGGTGGAGGAAGAACACCAGGGCGGCGGCGAGCAGCGGGGTGATGAAGTACCCGAGATCGGTGAAGGCGGCGGGCGGGACGGCGCCGATGATCAGGTCGCGGAACAGTCCACCGCCCAGGGCCGTGACCTCGGCGAGGACGGCGATGCCGAAGACGTCGAAGTTCTTGCGGACGGCCAGCAGCGCACCGGAGATGGCGAAGACGAAGATGCCGACGAGATCGAGCGTGTGCTGGACGGAAGGGGTGAACAGGTTCTGGAGCACCCGTACATTCTCACCCAGCAGCGAGCCCCCACCTTGCAAATGAAGGCGGGGGCTCGCTGACAGGACCTACTGAGGGGCTTATGCGTCCTTCGACGGAGCCTCGGGCTCGTCGGTGGCCGCGGCGCTCTCAGCCGCTTCGGGAGCCTTGGGCGCTTCGGGAGCCTTGGGCGGCTTGGGCGCTTCGGCGGCCCCGACCTCCGCCGCCACCGCGGCCGACGTCTCCGCCGACTCCGCGAGCACCTCGTCCGCGACCAGTTCGGCCGCTTCCTTGGCGACCGTCAGCAGGACGGTGTCCTGCGGAGCCTGGTCCTCGAAGTTCTCCGGGTGGTGGCAGGCCACCTGCTGACCGGGCTTGAGCTCGGTGAGCTTCGGCTCGGTCGTCGTGCAGATCTGCGTCGCCTTCCAGCACCGGGTGTGGAAGCGGCAGCCGCTCGGCGGGGAGATCGGCGAGGGCACGTCGCCCTTGAGCAGGATGCGCTCGCTCTTGGCGTTCTTGCGCCGCGGGTCCGGGATCGGCACCGCCGACATGAGCGCCTTGGTGTACGGGTGCATCGGCGCCCTGTACAGCGACTCGCGGTCGGCCAGCTCGACGATCTTGCCGAGGTACATCACCGCGATCCGGTCCGAGACGTGCCGCACCACCGAGAGGTCGTGCGCGATGATCACGTACGTCAGACCGAGTTCCTGCTGGAGGTCGTCCAGCAGGTTCACGACCTGGGCCTGGATCGACACGTCGAGCGCGGAGACCGGCTCGTCGGCCACGACCAGCTTCGGGTTCAGGGCCAGCGCGCGGGCGATGCCGATGCGCTGGCGCTGACCGCCGGAGAACTCGTGCGGGTAGCGGTTGTAGTGCTCGGGGTTGAGACCGACCACCGACAGCAGCCGCTGGACCTCGGCCTTGATGCCCCCCTCGGGCGTGACGCCCTGGAGCTTGAAGGGGGCGCCGACGATCGTGCCGATGGTGTGGCGCGGGTTCAGCGACGAGTACGGGTCCTGGAAGATCATCTGCACATCGCGGCGCAGCGGACGCATGCCGCTCACCCCGAGGTGCGTGATGTCCTGGCCCTCGAACTCGACCGTGCCGGCCGTCGGCTCCAGCAGGCGGGTGATCAGCCGGCCCATCGTCGACTTGCCGCAGCCGGACTCGCCCACGACGCCGAGGGTCTCGCCGGACTTGACCTCGAAGTCGATGCCGTCGACCGCGCGCACCGCGCCGACCTGCCGCTGGAGCAGGCCCTTCCTGATCGGGAAGTGCTTCTGGAGCCCGGTCACCTTGAGCAGGGTCTCGCCGGGGGCGGCACCGCTCTTGGTGATCACCGTGCCTTCGCTCGGCGCAGGGATGCTCACTTTGTCCTCGCTCACAGCTTCGGCGCAATCTCTTCGGTCCAGATACGCTCCCGCTGCTCCTGGGTCATGTGGCAGGCGGCCCAGTGCTGGCTGCCGACCTCGGTCAGGTCGGGGCGGACCGTGCGGGTGACGTTGTCCTTGGGGACGTCCGCGTACGGGCAGCGCGGGTTGAAGGCGCAGCCGGACGGGATGTTGATCAGCGAGGGCGGGGAGCCCTTCACCGGGATGAGGCGCTCCTGCTGGTCGCGGTCGAGGCGCGGCATCGAACCGAGCAGACCCCAGGTGTAGGGGTGACGCGGCTCGTAGAACACCTTCTCCGCCGGACCGCGCTCGACGCAGCGGCCGCCGTACATCACCAGGATGTCGTCGGCCAGCTCGGCGACGACGCCCAGGTCGTGGGTGATGACGATGACCGCGGAGCCGAACTCCTTCTGCAGATCCCGGATGAGGTCGAGGATCTGCGCCTGGACGGTCACGTCCAGGGCGGTCGTCGGCTCGTCCGCGATGAGCAGTTCGGGGTTGTTGACCAGCGACATCGCGATCATCGCGCGCTGGCGCATACCGCCGGAGAACTCGTGCGGGTAGCTGTCCACCCGCTTGTCCGGCTGCGGGATGCCGACCCGGTCGAGCATCTCCACCGCGCGGCGCTTGGCGGTCTTCTTGTCCACGTTGTGGTGGATGCGGTACGCCTCCACGATCTGCTGCCCGATCGTGTAGTACGGGTGCAGCGCGGACAGCGGGTCCTGGAAGATCATCGCCATCTCGCGGCCACGCAGCTTGCGCACGTGGTCGGGGTCCGCGGAGAGCAGCTCGGTGCCGTCCAGCCAGATCTCGCCGGAGATCTGCGCCTTGCGCTTGCCGTACTGGCCGGCGGTGTGCAGGCCCATGATGCCGAGCGAGGTCACCGACTTGCCGGAGCCGGACTCGCCCACGATGCCGAGGGTCTTGCCCTTCTCCAGCTGGAAGCTGAGCCCGTCCACGGACTTGACCAGACCGTCGTCGGTCGGGAAGTGCACCTTCAGGTCGCGCACTTCCAGGAACGCGGTCGGCGCGGGCGAGGCGGGGGTGGGCTCGCCCACGGCCGCTCCGCTCTTGCTCAGTTCGGTCATGCGAGCCTCACTCGGGGGTCGATCACGGCGTACAGGACGTCCACCACGAGGTTGGCGATCAGCACAGCGACGGAGGTGATCAGGGTGACGCCCAGAATGATGGGCAGGTCCTGGTTCTTGATGCCGTTCAGCACGGCCTGGCCGAGGCCGGGGAGGCTGAACGTGGTCTCGGTCAGGATCGCGCCGCCGATGAGGGCGCCGAGGTCCATGCCGAGCATGGTCAGGATGGGGGTCATCGTCGAGCGCATGGCGTGCTTGCTGATGACGACCCGTTCCGTCAGGCCCTTGGCACGGGCCGTCCGGATGTAGTCCTCACCGAGGATCTCCAGCATGGTGGCGCGGGTGATCCGGGCGTACATCGCGGCGTAGAGGAACGCCAGGGTGATCCAGGGCAGGATCATGCCGCCGAGCCAGCCGGTGAAGCTGTCCTCCAGGGGCACGTACTGGCCGTCGATCCAACCCAGACCGTAGGAGAAGATCGCGAGGCTCAGCAGGCCGGTGAAGTAGATCGGGAGGGAGACACCCGACAGGGCCACGACCATCGCGCTGCGGTCCCACAGGCTGCCCCGCTTGAGCGCGGAGAGCACACCGGCGGCGACACCAAGGATCAGCCACAGCACGGCGGCACCGAGCGCGAGACCCAGGGTCACCGGGAAGCGGTCGGTCAGCACCGGCCAGACGGCCTGCTCGCTGCGGAAGGAGTAGCCGAAGCACGGCGCGGAGCAGTGCACGGTGTCGCCACCGCCCACGTAGGTGCGGCCCGCGAAGATGCCCTTGAAGAACTCCCAGACCTGGGCGTAGATCGGGTCGCTCAGACCCAGCTTCTGCCGCACGCCCTCGACGGCGGCGGGGTCGGCCTGCTTGCCCACGAAGCTCAAGGCGACGTCGACGCCCGCCCACTTGGGGACGAGGAAGAAGATGCCGAAGACCACCATGATGATGACCACGAGCATCACTGCGGCGGCGAACAGCCGCCTGATGAGGTAAGCGAGCACAGCTCTCGGCCCGCCGCGGACCGCGGGCCACCGGAGGTCTTCCGGTGGCCCGCGCTCACGCGTCGCCGGCCTTCACCTGCCTTTCGTGCCGTTCGGCGGGTGTGCCGGGGTTACTTCGAGGACTTCAGACCGAGGTTGACGAAGTCGTACATGCCGCTGTAGTTGTCCGACGTGTAGACGTTCGCCAGACGGCCACCGCGCCAGTTCACGAACTTCTCGAAGACGAAGGGCAGGTAGTAGCCGCCCTCCATCACCGCGTGGTTGATGTCCTTCGCGATGGCCAGCTTGCCCGCGTCGTCCTGCGTCTTGACGTAGGTGTCGAACAGCCCGTTGATCTTCTTGTCGTCGATCATCGCGAAGTTGTTGTTGCCGCTCTCCAGGATGTAGCTGCCGTCCCACAGCGGGAGACCGAAGCCCTGGACGGACGGGAAGTCGGCGCCCCAGCCCATGATGATGATGCCGTAGCCCTTCTTCTTCACGTTCGAGGGGCTACCGATGATGCCGGAGGTCTGCGAGCCGTCGTACTGGTCGATGTCGACGGTGATGCCGACCTTCTTCAGCGAGGCCTGGAGGGACTCGGCCGTGGCGACCTCGACCGGCTTGTTGTTACGCACCGCGATGGTGGTCTTGAAGCCGTTCGGCTTGCCGCAGGCCTTCAGCTCGTCCTTGGCCTTGGCGACGTTGCCGTTCTTGTTGGCACCGGCGAGCTCGTACGGGTCGTACTTCTGGCCCTCGGCACCGGGGACGGTCGGGGGCAGCATGTTGGTGCCGATGTCACCACCGGCGACCGGGCCACCACGCGCGGTCTGCAGCGAGACGTGGTCGGCGCCGTAGATCACGGCCTTGCGGCAGTGCTCGTTGTCGAACGGCTTCACCGTCTGCGGGAAGACCGCGTACCGGATGTAACCGGAGACCGGGTTGTCCAGGTTGGCCTTGTGCTCCTGGAGGGCGGAGGTGCGGCCCTGCGGCGACAGACCGGTCTGGTTGATGTCCAGGTCGTAGTCACCGGCGAGCAGACGGGCGTCCAGGTCGTTGGCGTTCGAGAAGAACTTGACCGAGATCTTGTCCGGGTAGGCCTTGCGGATCGGGTCCGAGGCCTGGCTCCACTTGTCGTTGCGGACCAGGACCAGGTCCTTGCCCGGGCTGTACGACTGGAACTTGTACGGGCCGGAGGAGAACGGCTTCAGGCCGTACTTGGACTTGGTGTCCTTGTCCTGGCGGACCGGGGAGGCCGAGACCAGGGCGAGGATCTCCTCGAAGTCGGCGTTGGCCGCCGGCAGGTGGAAGACGATCGTCTTGTCGTCCGGCGTGTCGATCGCCTTCAGACCGAGCTTGTCCGCGGACTTGTCCTTGTACGGGCCCTTGTACTCGCCCTTGGGGTCGAGGACGTCCTTGAGGTAGACCGGGCCGCCGGACAGCACGTCCTGCGCCCAGACACGCTCGATGCCGTACTTGACGTCCTTGGACGTGATCGGCTTGCCGTCCTCCCACGTGACGCCGTCACGCAGGGTGTACGTGTAGGTCTTGCCGTCGTCCGTGACCTTGCCGAGGCCGGTGGCCAGGTCCGGGGCGAGCTTCGTGCCTTCCTCGCCCGGCGCCGGGGTACCCGTGACGAGCTGACGGCTGTAGTAGCGCGCGAAGTTCCACATGAAGCCGTAGTAGCCACGCGTGGTGTCCCACGAGTCGGCGTCCTGGGCACCGGCGAACTTCAGCTCGCCGCCCTTCTTGGCCAGCGAGGCCTGGGCGACCTTGTTGTTCGCGGCGTTGAAGCCGGCCGCGCCGGTCGCCGAGCCCTTTTCACCGCCGTCGTCGTCGCCGCCGCCGCACGCCGCCGTGGTCAGCAGCGCGGCGACCGCGGCGACAGCGGCAAATGCCTGCTTCCGCCGCCCTGAGGTGCGTTGGGTAGTCACGATCTCGGATCCTCCGAATTTGATGAGAGACCCCGTGTCAGTGCCACGGGACGCTTTGGGTACGGCAGTTCAGCGGGAACCCTTCGGGTCCAGCGCGTCCCGCACGCCGTCGCCGAAGAGGTTGAAGGCAAGAACGGTGATGAAGATCGCTACACCGGGCACCACCATGTACGTGGGGTCCGACTTGTAGTAGTCGATCGCGTTCGAGAGCATCTGCCCCCAGGAGGCCGTGGGGGGCTTGACGCCCACGCCCAGGAAGCTGAGCGCCGCCTCGGTGAGGATGTTGGTGGGGATCATCATCGTCGTGTAGACGATGATCGGCGCGACCAGGTTGGGCAGCAGTTCCTTGAACAGGATGTAGAGCCGCCCGGCGCCGAGCGAGCGGGCCGCCTCGACGTATTCACGCTCCCGGAGCGAGAGCGTCTGGCCGCGCACCACGCGTCCGATGTAGGGCCAGCCGAAGAAGCCGATGACCAGGATCATCACGAACAGGCGGACGCCCGTGCCGGTGAGTCCGAGCATCTCGTTCGGCATGACGGAGACCAGCGCGATGATGAAGAGCAGCTGCGGGAAGGCCAGCAGGCCGTCCATCACGCGGCTGACGGCCGAGTCGATCCAGCCGCCGAAGAAGCCGGCCAGGATGCCGAGGACCGTGCCGATGACCACGGCGACGATCGCGGACAGGAAGCCGACGAGCAGGGAGATCCGGGCGCCGTAGACGACACGCGCGAAGATGTCGCGGCCGTTGACCGGCTCGACACCCAGCCAGTGGTCGCCGCTGATGCCGCCGAAGTCTCCCTTGGGGGTGCCGAACAGCGGGTCGATCAGGTCGGCGTCGTGGTAGGTGTTCGGGTCCTGCCCGTACAGGTTCGTGATCACCGGCGCGAGCAGCGCGACCGCGATCAGGAACAGCACGACGATTCCGCCCGTGAGGGCAAGCTTGTCCCGCTTCAGGCGCTCCCAGGCGATCCGCCCCAGGGAACGTCCCTGTACGGCCTTGGCGTCGGCGCTCACAACCGCCGCTTCTTCGGCCGCGCTCGGGGCCGCTTCCGCGGTCGGCTCGTGCAATGGTGCCGTCATCTGGCAGGGGCCCCTCTCAACCGGCGGTAGCCGGCCCTCACTTGCCGCTGTAGCGGCGTGATCAGTCCGTCGTACACAGGGGCGAACCCACCCCTGCTGCGGGAGTCTTCAACGCTTTGGTGATCTGTTGCCAGACTTGGCGGGGAAAGGATGCGTAAACGTGATGCGGGCTGGGGGGTTCCGTTATCCGGACGGCGGGTAACGACCGCCGGACGGGGACCAGTTGGGACATTCGGTGCCGCACAGGTACCTTCTGCCCACATCTACGCGCGCAGATACACTCCCGTAACAGAAGAGCCTGTGGCCGGTCGGGCTCAGTAACCGCCGGGCGCCGGAGGGTAGCCGTACCCGGCCGCGGGGGCCTGGGCGGGGGCCGCGGCGTGGGCCTCACGGTCGTAGAAGGGGCGGGCGCTCGCGCGCATCCACATCGCGATCGGGTCGTACTCGTCGGACATGGCGACGGTCGACACCGGCAGCCCGTCCGGGACCGCTCCGATCGACTGCTGCATCATGGCGCGCACCGAGTCCACCGCGGGCGGGCTGGTGTCGTACACGTCCAGGCCGATGGCGAGGTACGGCGCCCCGAGCGCGGGCTGCACCCAGGCGCGGCGCAGTGAGCGGACCGCCGGGGTGCGGTGGGCGTTGTGCGCGATCAGGGCGTAGAACTGCGGGATCTCGATGCCGGGCTCCGAGAGCCGGAGCGGGCCGGCGGGCTGGCGCTCCAGTCCGGTGGCGATCCGGCGCAGGTCGAGCCAGGGGATGCCGACACCGCCGCCGGGGGCGTGCGGGTTGAGCCAGAGGCCGAAGTGGTCGGGGTAGAGGGTGCGGGCCACGTCGACCCCGTCGACGACCTCGTAGGAGCGGTTCCAGCCACTGGCGCTGAGCTCCTGGGCCGAGGTGACACAGGGGGCGTAGCCGTAGCCGTCGACCTCCATGTTCCCGTACTGGGCGTCCGGCGACCCCGACTGTCCGTGCCACAGGAGCATCCAGACCTGGCCGGAGGAAGGGGCCGCGAGGGCACGGAGGAGTGCCTCGTAGGCGTCGTAGCGCCCGGGCGTCACCTGGCGCAGCATGTGCTCGACCGTGCCGGTCGCGGTGCCGGTGCCGCTGGCGCTCACGTCGTCCGCCCCTTCGGGAAATCTGCGTATTCGGAAACAGCTTAAGCGTTGGGAGCCCGGGGCTTGCGTGGTCTGCGGGGTGCGGGTCGTGGTGGGCCGGTCGCACGGTTTCCCGTGCCCTCAGGAGGTTGCGAAGCCCTGGGGGTAGAAGGGACGTACCTTTTGACGCATCCAGTGGCCCACCGGGTCGTCCGCCACGTCCAGCAGGACCAGGTTCACCGGCCACGGGACCGGTGTGCGGCCCAGGGCCCGGCCGAGGGCGTCCATCGGGAGGGTACGCAAGTCGCCCTCCCACCGGGAGAGCTCGACGCCCACGAACATCACGGGGTCGGCCGTCTCGATCGCGGCGAGGCAGCGGCGGGCCGTCAGGACCACGCCGGTCGCGGCGAACTCGGCGGAGGCGGTGGCGAGGAAGTCGACCGGGTCGTCCTTCCAGTCGGGCTCGTAGAGCTTGACGCGGCCACCGGTGTTGGGACCGTCCAGCGGGGTGCGGCCCATGCGGCACAGCTCGGCGACGGCGGCGGGCGGCAGCGGGACGCCGACCACGCCGTCCGGGTTCACGGCGATGCCGACCTGCGGGGGCAGGCCGCGGGCGAACTCCACGGCGGGCGCGACGGTGTACGCCATGTGCCCGCCGGCGACCTGCCGGAACTGTTCCTCGGAGCTGAAGACGGGGACGAACGCCTGGCCGCCGATCTCCATGGTGGGCAGGTCCAGGGGGCCGCTGTGCGGGCCGCCGCCGTTGGGCAGCGGGACCCAGACGAAGCTGCGGCCCAGGACCTCGATGATCCGGCCGCCCGCCGCGGGTATGCCGAGGGAGGCCGAGAGGACCTCCTCCAGCTCGTTGCCGGGCCAGCCGCTGCCGTGCGGATGGGGGTGTGCCTGTGCCGGGAATGCCATCTGTCCGTCCGCCTGCCGAGAACCGCCGCCTGGGGCCTGCCTGTGGCTGAAAAGGCTAGCGGGTACGCCGACCGCCGATGCCCGGCCGTACCCGCGAAGCCGCTGCGACGCCGGACCTCCGGTGCCTGACCGTGCCCGACCGTGGACCTCAGCCCCTGAAGCCGAAGCGGCGCCGGACCCACCAGTGCCCGACCGCGGCCTCAGCCCGTTTAAGCCGCTGCGGCGCCAGACCCGCCGGTGCCCGACCGCGGCCTCAACACCCGCTGGAGCCGAAGCGGGGCCGGACCGCCGGTGCCCGGCCGCGGCTCTCAGCCCGTGAAGCCGATGCGGCGCAGGGTGTTCGCCGCGTCTCGGTCGAGCAGTACCGCGGAACCCACGCCCTGGGGCAGGTCGCCCTCGGCCACGGAGCGGATCAGGCGGGCGGCGGCCGTGCGGTGGCGCAGGAAGGCGTACGTCGAGACGCCCCGGCCGCGCTCGCGCTGGCCGGCCAGCGCGGTGTCCGGGGTGACGTCGAGGAGCAGCAGGTGCAGGGTGCCGCCGCGGCGCCGGGCCGCGCGGGCCAGCCAGCCGCGCACCCAGGACTGCGTGCCGCAGTCGTGCACCACGACGCCCTCACCGGAGCGCAGGGCGCGGTACAGGCCGAGGTAGTGGGCGGCCCGGACGAGCGGGCGGTAGACGGCGTACGGCAGGAAGCGGGGCACCCGCTCGTCCCAGCGGTCGCGGGTGTCCTGGGAGTCGACGCGCAGGCCCTTGACCGCCCGCTTCATCAGGGTGGACTTGCCGCTGCCGGGCAGTCCGGTGATCACGACGAGGTCGGCCGGGGCGAAGAGCAGGGCATGCGGGCTGTGTCCGGCGCGCTCGCGCAGGTCGCGGACGACCGGCCGCGGTGCGCACGTCTCCCGGGCCGTCTCGCGGAGCGTCTCCGGGAGCGGGGCGGCCGGCTGCGCGGGCAGCGCGACGGCCGAGGTGCCGGCGTACGCAGAGGTCCTGTTCACCGTGATCGTCCTCCCCTGGAGTGGGTCACGAGTTCCCCTCCCCGTCGAGTGTAAAGAGAAGGTAATCCGCGACGCCTCCTGTTTCCGTCCGCTTCTCGCTACAGGCCTGCTACAGGGTGCCTTTCGTGTCCGTGGAGCCCGAGCGGCCCCCGGGGGGAGCCACCCCTGCCGCCCCGGACGGATGCGTGCAATGATGTCCGCGCCAACTGCATACCGGCCGTTTGAATCCGCGCGGGAGAGTTCCGGGCCGTACGTCCTCGTACGAGTGCCCGGGCGCCGAAGGAGCAAGTCCCTCCCTTGAATCTCTCAGGCCCCGTTACCGCGCGGGCGAGGCACATCTGAAAAGCGAGCCGCCCTCCGGCGGTTCCACCCAAGGTGCAAGTCATGTCCCCTACGGTCATGGCGAACCTCTCAGGTTCCGATGACAGATGGGGAGGAACGACCTCGCCTGTCATGCCTTGGGAGACATCCGTCCGATGAGCACTGAACCCCGCCTGACCGCGCTCGATGCCCTGCATCGCTCGCTCGGCGCGACGATGACCGACTTCGCCGGCTGGGACATGCCCCTGCGCTACGGCTCCGAGCGCGACGAGCACAACGCCGTGCGCACGAGGGCCGGTCTCTTCGACCTCTCCCACATGGGCGAGATCACGGTGACCGGACCGCAGGCCGCCGCCCTGCTGAACTACGCCCTGGTCGGCAACATCGCCTCCGTGGGCGTCGGCCGCGCCCGCTACACCATGATCTGCCGCGAGGACGGCGGCATCCTGGACGACCTGATCGTCTACCGGCTCGACGAGACCGAGTACATGGTCGTCGCCAACGCCTCCAACGCCCAGGTCGTCCTGGACGCGCTGGTCGAGCGCGCGGCCGGCTTCGACGCCGAGGTCCGCGACGACCGGGACGCGTACGCGCTGATCGCGGTCCAGGGCCCGGAGTCCCCCGGCATCGTGAAGTCCCTCACCGACGCCGACCTCGACGGCCTGAAGTACTACGCCGGCCTGCCCGGCACCGTCGCGGGCGTCCCGGCCCTGATCGCGCGCACCGGCTACACCGGCGAGGACGGCTTCGAGCTGTTCGTGAAGCCCGAGCACGCCGTGGAGCTGTGGCAGGCCCTCACCAAGGCGGGCGAGGGCGTCGGCCTGGTCCCCTGCGGACTGTCCTGCCGGGACACCCTGCGCCTGGAGGCGGGCATGCCGCTGTACGGGCACGAGCTGACGACCGAGCTGACGCCCTTCGACGCCGGGCTCGGCCGGGTGGTGAAGTTCGAGAAGGAGGGCGACTTCGTGGGCCGCGCGGCCCTGCGCGAGGCCGCCGAGGACTCCAACCACGATCCGCGCGTCCTCGTCGGCCTGGTCGCCGAGGGCCGCCGCGTCCCGCGCGCCGGGTACGCCGTGGTCGCGGACGGCGAGGTGATCGGCGAGGTCACCTCCGGCGCCCCCTCCCCGACGCTGGGCAAGCCGATCGCGATGGCCTACGTCGACGCCGCGCACGCCGCGCCGGGCACCCCCGGGGTCGGTGTGGACATCCGGGGCGCGCACGAGCCCTACGAGGTCGTGGCTCTCCCGTTCTACAAGCGCCAGAAGTAGACACTGGGCGCAGGGGCCCGCTCCCGCGTGACCCTGCGCACATTCGCGCTGCTCACGCGCGTTTTCCGCACTCCCCGGCATTCACCATCACCCGCGTACAGGAGAATTCAGGCCATGAGCAACCCCCAGCAGCTGCGGTACAGCAAGGAGCACGAGTGGCTGTCGGGCGCCGAGGACGGCGTCTCGACGGTCGGCATCACGGAGCACGCGGCCAACGCGCTCGGCGATGTGGTCTTCGTCCAGCTCCCGGAGGTCGGTGACTCGGTGTCCGCGGGCGAGACCTGCGGCGAGCTGGAGTCGACCAAGTCGGTCTCCGACCTGTACTCCCCCGTCTCCGGTGAGGTCACCGAGGTCAACGAGGACGTCGTCAACGACCCGTCGCTGGTGAACTCCGCCCCCTTCGAGGGCGGCTGGCTGTTCAAGGTACGTGTCACGGAGGAGCCGGCCGACCTGCTCTCCGCCGACGAGTACACCGCCTTTTCCGCCGGCTGAGGAGTCGTACACCTGATGTCCGCACTGAACACGCCCCTGCACGAGCTCGACCCGGAGATCGCCGCGGCGGTCGACGCCGAGCTGAACCGTCAGCAGTCCACGCTCGAGATGATCGCCTCGGAGAACTTCGCTCCGCTGGCGGTCATGGAGGCCCAGGGCTCGGTCCTGACCAACAAGTACGCCGAGGGCTACCCGGGCCGCCGCTACTACGGCGGCTGCGAGCACGTCGACGTCGCCGAGCAGATCGCCATCGACCGGATCAAGGAGCTGTTCGGCGCCGAGTACGCCAACGTCCAGCCCCACTCCGGTGCCTCCGCCAACCAGGCCGCGCTGTTCGCGCTGGCCCAGCCCGGCGACACCATCCTCGGCCTGGACCTGGCGCACGGCGGCCACCTCACGCACGGTATGCGGCTGAACTTCTCCGGCAAGCAGTTCAACGTGGTCGCCTACCACGTGGACGACGCCGGCCTGGTCGACATGGCCGAGGTCGAGCGGCTCGCCAAGGAGCATCGCCCGAAGGTGATCATCGCGGGCTGGTCGGCGTACCCCCGCCAGCTGGACTTCGCCGAGTTCCGCCGGATCGCCGACGAGGTCGAGGCGTACCTGTGGGTCGACATGGCGCACTTCGCCGGTCTGGTCGCGGCGGGGCTGCACCCGAACCCGGTGGAGCACGCGGACGTCGTCACCTCCACGACCCACAAGACCCTCGGCGGCCCGCGCGGCGGGATCATCCTGGCGCGGAAGGAGTTCGCGAAGAAGCTGAACTCCTCGGTCTTCCCGGGCTTCCAGGGCGGTCCGCTGGAGCACGTGATCGCGGCCAAGGCGGTCTCCTTCAAGGTCGCCGCGAGCGAGGAGTTCAAGGAGCGCCAGCGGCGTACTGTGGAGGGGGCGCGGATCCTCGCCGAGCGGCTGACGGCCGAGGACGCCCGTGCGGCCGGGGTGAACGTCCTGTCCGGCGGCACCGACGTGCACCTGATCCTGGTGGACCTGCGCGAGTCCGAGCTGGACGGCCAGCAGGCCGAGGACCGTCTCCACGAGGTCGGCATCACGGTCAACCGCAACGCCGTCCCGAACGACCCGCGTCCGCCGATGGTCACCTCGGGCCTGCGGATCGGCACGCCCGCCCTCGCCACCCGCGGCTTCACGGCCGAGGACTTCGCCGAGGTCGCGGACGTGATCGCGTCGGCACTGAAGCCGTCGTACGACGTCGAGGCCCTCAAGGCGCGGGTGACGGCGCTGGCCGACAAGCACCCGCTGTACCCCGGCCTGAACAAGTAGTTCCCCGGTGGGGGCACCCGACGACGTGTGCCCCCACCCCTCAGCAAGGAGTTCCCGTGGCCATCTCGGTCTTCGACCTGTTCTCGATCGGCATCGGCCCGTCGAGCTCGCACACGGTCGGCCCGATGCGTGCGGCCCGCATCTTCGCCCACCGACTGCGCAACGAGGGCCTGCTGCCCGCCGTCGCCTCGGTCCGCTCGGAGCTCTACGGCTCCCTGGGCGCGACCGGTCATGGTCACGGCACCCCGAAGGCGGTGCTGCTGGGACTTGAGGGAGCCTCCCCCCGCACGGTCGACGTAGAGGGGGCGGACGACCGGGTCGCGGCGATCAAGGACACGGGGCTGCTGAACCTGCTCGGCGAGCACGAGATCCCGTTCTCCTTCGACGACGACCTGGTCCTGCACCGCCGCAAGGCCCTGCCGTACCACGCCAACGGCATGACGCTGTGGGCGTACGACGCGGCCGGTGCCGAGCTGCTGTCGAAGACGTACTACTCGGTCGGCGGCGGCTTCGTCGTCGACGAGGACGCGGTCGGCGAGGACCGGATCAAGCTGGACGACACGGTCCTGAAGTACCCCTTCCGCACGGGCGACGAGCTGCTGCGTCTGACGAAGGAGACGGGCCTGTCGATCTCCGCGCTGATGCTGGAGAACGAGCGCGCCTGGCGCACCGAGGACGAGATCCGCGCCGGTCTGCTGGAGATCTGGCAGGTCATGCGGGCCTGCGTCTCGCGGGGCATGTCGCGCGAGGGCATCCTGCCGGGCGGCCTGCGGGTCAAGCGCCGCGCCGCCGTCACGGCCCGCCAACTGCGCGCGGAGGGCGACCCGTTGGCGCACGCGATGGAGTGGATCACGCTCTACGCGATGGCGGTGAACGAGGAGAACGCCGCGGGCGGCCGTGTCGTGACCGCCCCGACGAACGGCGCGGCGGGCATCATCCCGGCGGTCCTGCACTACTACATCAACTTCGTGCCCGGCGCCGACGAGGACGGCGTGGTCCGCTTCCTGCTGGCCGCCGGCGCGATCGGCATGCTCTTCAAGGAGAACGCCTCCATCTCCGGCGCCGAGGTCGGCTGCCAGGGCGAGGTGGGCTCGGCCTGCTCGATGGCGGCGGGCGCGCTGGCCGAGGTCCTCGGCGGCTCCCCCGAGCAGGTGGAGAACGCGGCCGAGATCGGCATGGAGCACAACCTGGGTCTGACGTGCGACCCCGTCGGCGGGCTCGTGCAGATCCCCTGCATCGAGCGCAACGGCATGGCCGCGGTGAAGGCGGTCACGGCGGCGCGGATGGCGATGCGCGGGGACGGCTCGCACAAGGTGTCCCTCGACAAGGTCATCAAGACCATGAAGGAGACCGGCGCGGACATGTCGGTGAAGTACAAGGAGACCGCGCGCGGCGGGCTCGCGGTGAACATCATCGAGTGCTGAGGGGCGCCGGGTTCACCGGCTCACCAGGGTGGCCAGCAGGGCCAGGAGGGTCGCCACCACCCCCAGGAACGCCGCGCCGGCCCGGCTGAGCGCGCCCGGCACGCCGGCACCGTCCAGCCGGGCCAGCGCCCCGGCGACGCAGGCCACCAGGAAGGCGACCACGAACACGGTCACCAGCACCAGCGCCACCAGCGTGTCCCTCGTCGTCAGCGTCACCGCGCGACCCCTCTTCTCACCGACCGTCCGACCCGGCTGACCCGGGCCGCCGGGTCACCTTCGCCGTTTCGATGTTCGGCGCGGTACGGACGGTCCAAGATGAACGTCTGCGAACGCTGCGGACGGAGATCTCGGTTGACCAAAGAGGAGGCGCTGGACCGGCTGTGCACCCTCCTGCGGGACACCCGGGCCAGGCGCCGGATGACCCTGATATCGGTGGCCCTGCGCTCCGGGCTCGGCCGGACCACGGTTAGCCAGGCGTTCAACGGCCGTACCGTCCCCAGCGAGGGCACCCTGGTCGCGCTCGCGGAGGCGCTCGGGCTCGACCCCGACGAGTTGCTGCGGCTGCGGCGCATGTGCCTCGGCCCGGTGAAGACGGCCCACACCGAGGGGCTCTCCCCGCAGGACATCGCCTTCGAGGCCCGCTACCGGAAGTACCTCAAGCAGCGCCACAGCAGCCTCACCGTGGTGGGCCTGGATCTGCGCGGTCCGGCTCAGGCCCGATGGCCCCTGGACGCCGCCTACTTGAGCCTGGAACTCGCCGAACGGGACGTCGGCTGGCACTTCGACGGCTTCGGCACCGCCCAGCAGCGGATCGAGCGGGCGGAACTCGCCCTGTCGGGTGCCCGGCGGACCCTGATCCGGGGCCTGGCCGGCAGCGGCAAGACGACGTTGCTCCAGTGGCTGGCCTGCACCACCGCCACCGGGCAACTCCCCGAGCCTCTGGCGGAGTTGCACTCCGCCATCGCGTTCGTGCTGCCGTTGCGCACCCTGGGGCGGCGTGGTGACCTGCCCGCGCCCGGGGAGTATCTGACGGCCGTCGGATGCCCGTTCCACGCCGCTCAGCCGGAGGGCTGGGCGGACCGGGTGCTGTCCTCGGGGCGCGGGCTGATCCTCGTGGACGGCCTGGACGAGGTGCCGAAGGCCATGCGGGAACGCACCGGGCAGTGGCTGCGGGGCCTGGTCGCGGCGTACGGGCGCTCCCGGATCGTCGTCACCACCCGCCCCAACGCGGTGCCCGACGCGTGGCTCGGGGACGCGCAGTTCCGCGAACTGACGGTCCGCCCGATGAGCCGTACCGATGTCGGTGTCTTCGTCTCCCGCTGGCACGCCGCCGCCAAGGCGGACGCCTCCACCACCGAGGTCCGGGCTCATCTGGACACGCTGGAGACGATGTTGCGGGACAAGGTGCGGGCCAAGCGGGATCTGGCGCTGCTCACCACGACACCGCTGCTGTGCGCCCTGGTGTGCGCGCTGCACCGGGACCGTCGCGGGCAACTCCCGCACGACAGGATGGAGTTGTACGCGGCGGCGTTGTCGATGCTGCTGATCCGGCGGGACCAGGAGCGCGAGGTGATCGCGCCCGAGGGGATCGAGCTGAGCGAGCGGCAGAGCATCCAGCTGCTCCAGAAGCTCGCCTACTGGCTCGTCCGCAACGGGCAGACCGAACTGGCCCGCACGACCGCCGAGTCACTGATCGCCGAAGCCCTCCCCCTCATGCCGTCGGTGCGCGAGCAGGGGGACGCGT
The DNA here is from genome assembly GCF_055575395.1 of Streptomyces sp. NPDC034103. Lineage (NCBI taxonomy): Bacteria > Bacillati > Actinomycetota > Actinomycetes > Kitasatosporales > Streptomycetaceae > Streptomyces > Streptomyces sp. NPDC034103. The sequence continues at coordinate 94,165 of NZ_JBVISS010000005.1, forward strand.
CGGCCATCCTGAACCATCTGCTGGGCCGCACGGGTCTGTTGCGCGCGCCCACGCTGGACACGGTGGACTTCGTGCACCGCACCTTCCAGGACTATCTGGGCGCCAAGGCCGCCGTGGAGGCCAAGGACCTCCCGATGCTGGCCAACAACGCGCACGACGAGCAGTGGGAGGACGTCATCCGCATGGCGGTCGCGCACGCGCGGCCCGACGAACGGGCGGACCTGCTGAACCGGATCATGGACCGCTCGGACTCCGCGACCCGGTTCGGCACCCGGCTGACGCTGCTGGCCCTGGCCTGCCTCCAGCACGCGACCGAGTTGTCGGTGTCCGTGCGCACCGAGATCGAGGCCCGGGCCGACGACCACATCCCGCCGCGGTCCCTGCCCGAGGCGGACGCCCTCGCGCAGGTGGGTCCGGTCGTCCTCGACCTGCTGCCGGAGCCGGCCGCACTGGCCGAGGACGAACGGGAGCCGGCGATCTGGGCGGCGCAGCAGATCGGCGGCGACGCGGCACTCGCCTACCTGAAGGGGTTCGGCGCGCTCCCCGCGACCGCTGTCGGGCACCGGCTGGCCCTGAACTGGGCCCGCTTCGACCCGCACGAGTACGTGTCCGAGATCCTCCGGCCGCTCGCGGAGCCCTGTGAGCTGATCCAGGTCGACGACAGTCGTCAGGTGGAGGCGCTGGACGCCCTGGAGGTCACGGGGGTCCACTTCCGGGGTGCCCACAGCCGTGACGAGCTCGCCCGGTTCACGCATGCCCCGAAGCTCACCTCCCTCGTACTGGGCGGCGGTACGGCGATCACCGACTTCGGCTGGCTGTCGCGGTACGCGGGCCTGGAGGAGCTGACCCTCTACGGCCTGCCCCACATCACGCACCTCAACGGCCTCCAGGGCACCGGGGTGACCCACCTGGGCATCGAGGACATGTCGCCCCGGCTGGACTTCGGCGCGCTCGCCTGGCTGACCTCGCTGCGCAGCCTGTCGCTGAACACCGCGATCCCCTACCTCGACCTGGCCGGGCTGCTCGGCCATCACGGACTGCGCTCCCTCACCCTCGGCGGCCGGCTCGCGACGGAGGAGCCGATGAGCGGGCTCTCCCGCTGGTCGCAGCTGGAGCACCTCGGGCTGCCGGCCTCGTGGTTCCTGGCCGCGCTGGGCGAGGTGGCGAGCCTGCCGAGGCTGACGGAACTCCAGCTGAACCACGTGGACCTGCACGACCGGGACCTGGCCGACGCACGGAGCCTGGACCGTGTCACCCAGGCGTTCCTGACCCGGGTGACCGGCACCACGCTGGGGCCCGTCGGCCGGCTCCTGCCCGGTGTGCGCTCGCTCACCGTCAGCGCCGGAAGCCACGGCCAGGTGCTGGACGTGACGGCACTCGCCGACCACCCCGCCCTGCGCGTGCTCACCCTCACCGACTTCGCCCGTGTCGTCGGCGCCGAGGCGCTCTCGGACCGCGTGCTGCGGATCCGCCCGCGCTCGCGTCCCGCCCGGGCGCCGCGGGGACCGAGCCGTGCACCCTCCGCCCGGCGGCCCGAGGCCTAGGGTATGGGTGCTGCAACTCCTGTACCCCCACCGGCACTTCAGGGAGTCCCCATGCTGCGCGGCATCGACGTGAGCTCCTTCCAGCCCTCCTCCTACGACACCGACGGCCTGTCCTTCGTCTTCATCAAGGCGACGGAGGGCCGCACCTACACCAACCCCAGGCTGGCGGCCCAGACGAGGACGGCCCGTGACGCCGGTCTGGTCGTCGGCTTCTACCACTTCCTCTGGCCGGGCAACCTCACCGCCCAGGCGGAGTACTTCGTGGGCAAGGCCCCGGAGCGGGCGGGCGACATCCTCGCGGTGGACTGGGAGACGACCGGGGAGGGAACCCACGCGAGCAACGCCGAGAAGGACAGCTTCATACGCAAGGTGAAGGCGCTGCGCCCGAACCACCGGGTCCTGCTCTACTGCAACCGCAACTACTGGCTGGACATCGACAGGACGTCGTACGCCGGGGACGGTCTCTGGATCGCCGACTACGTGACGGCGGGCAAGCCCCGCATCAAGGCGGCGTGGCGCTTCCACCAGTACACGGACGACCCGGTGGACAAGGACGTGGCCGACTTCGCGAGCAGGGCCGCGCTGCGCGACTGGGCCGGGGGCAGCTGACCTCGCCCTCCTCGTCGTAAGCTCCGACCTGCGGCGCAGCAGCGGCCGCGTCGCAGAGGGGAGCTTCGTCATGGGTGGGTCGGTCGCCGCGGTCAGCAGCAGTGGGACGTACTCGTTCACCAAGCCGAACCGGGAGAGCATCACCCTGCTCGTCGGCCTCGGGGTGGAGGGGGACATACACGCCGGGCAGACGGTGAAGCATCGGTTCCGGATGCGGAAGGACCCTTCGCAGCCGAATCTGCGGCAGGTGCACCTCATCCACGAGGAGTTGTTCGAGGAGGTGCGTCAGGCCGGGTTCGAGGTCGGTGCCGGTGAGCTCGGGGAGAACGTCACCACGCGCGGGATCGATCTGCTGGGGCTGCCCGCCGGGACGCGGCTGCGCCTCGGCGAGCGGGCCGTGGTCGAGGTGACCGGGCTGCGGAACCCGTGTGCGCAGATCGACGGCTTCCAGAAGGGGCTGATGAAGCAGGTGGTCGGGCGGGACGCCGACGGCACGCCACGGTTCAGGTCCGGGATCATGAGCGTCGTCGTCGAGGGCGGCGTCGTGCGGCCCGGGGACGCCGTCGAGGTGGAGCTGCCCGACGGGCCGCACGTGCCGCTCGAGATCGTCTGACCTCGGGCGGGTCTCAGGCGCGGAACTCCGGTGTGCGCTCGGGGCTCGCCTGCGCCAGTGCCTTCGTGACCGCCTCGACGCCGTCCCGCAGCCCGTACACCGGTGTGTTCGGCTGCTGGCGCCAGGACTCGTCGAGGCCGCCCGCGTCGACGGTGTCGAAGCCGAGTTCGTCGATGAGGGCGCGGACCTTCGCCTTGGCGGCCTCGTCGTCGCCCGCGACCGGGAGCGCCTGGCGGTCGGGGGCACCGGCCGGGCGGTGCCGGTCCAGGATGTCCTGGGCGTAGGTGCCGTTGAAGGCCTTGATCACGGGGTGGCCGAGCCGGTGTTCGGTCCAGCGGCTCTCCGTGACCCCCTCGTCCTCGATCTCGTCGATCCGGCCGTCCCGCGTCGGGTAGTAGTTGCCGGTGTCGATCACCGCCGCGCCCTCGGCCGCCCCGTCGAGCACCCCCTTGGGCAGGTCCGGGATCGCCTTCAGCGGGATCGTGACGACGACCACCTCGGCGCCGCGCGCCGCCTCCTCGACCGGTACGGGCGTCGCGCCCGTCTCCCGCGCCAGCTCGGTGAGGGTGTGCGGGCCGCGTGAGTTGGCCACGGACACCTCGTGACCGAGTGCGGTGAGCCGCCGCGTGAGGTTGCCGCCGATGTTTCCCGCGCCGATGATGCCGATCTTCATGACAGGCCCTTCAGGTCGATGCATGTGCATACGTCTGAGGGTCACAACCGGGGCGCGCCGACGAATATTCCGGTCCACGGGTCCCGCACCGCGCCGGAGCCCGCGCCCCACCCGCCGGGCAGGACGAAGGGGGCGCCCCGGCCGAAACCCGGGCGCCCCCTTTCCGCGTACGTCACTTGCTGAGGTACGCCCAGAACTCCTCGAAGGACAGGACCTTGTCACCGTTCAGGTCACGGGTCTTGATGATGACCTCGGCGACCGAGTCGGTGACGTTCCAGTCGCCGGCCTGGGCCAGGGCGGTCTTGAACTCGGCAGCGGTGATGAACCCGTCACCGTCCGTATCGATCCGCTCGAACTCCTTGCGCGCTTCCTCGATGTTCGCCACCGGTCCGCCCCTTTTTCTCGTTCCTTGCCGTCTTGCTGACGGAGGTCAGATTAACCGGCGGCCCGAGCGCGCAGCGCGGCGACCACCCAGGCGAACTCCTCGGCGTACGAGGCCTGGGGTTCGAGGCCCTTCACCAGGGCCCACAGCTCCCGGTACCTGGCCACCCGCGGATGGCAGGCGGCCGTCACCCGGTCCCGTACGGCGGCCGGGTCGGCGTCGCCCAGCAGCCCTCGCAGCACCCGCGCGGCCTCCGGCGTCCCGGGGCCGACACCCCGCTCCCGCGCGTCGGCGGCGAGCCGGACCAGGCGGCTCATGAACCACAGCGAGGTGCCCGCGGGGGCGTCCGGGCCGCGGTCCGCCGCGTTGAACTCGAGCATCCCGCGCATGAGCGCGCGGAACCCCGGGTCCTGGATCATCTCGGCCATCTCGACCCAGGCGTCCACCTGCTCGGGCGTGGGATCGTCGGGCAGGTCCGCCGGGGCGAAGCGCAGCCGGGTCCGGAGGTCGGGGTCGGCGGTGTCCAGCCCGTGGAAGATCTCGGTCATGAAGTCGTCGACGATCCGCCCGCGTTCGGCCGCCGACAGCCGTGCCAGTCTGTTCATCAGGGTCATCTCCTGTGCGCTCGAGCCGCGTCGCGCGACGGTCGACAGCACCGCCCGGGTCAGCCGCAGCGACCGGATCTGCGCGTCCAGCGCCACCACGTGCGCCGCCGCGACCTCCGCCACGGTCCGCTCCCCGTCCAGCACCCTGCGCACGTCCCGCAGTCCGAGCCCCAGCTCGCGCAGCGTGCGGATCAGTTCCAGGCGGGCGGCGGACCGCGCGTCGTAGAGCCGGTAGCCGCCCGTGGAGCGGGCCACCGGCGCGAGGACGCCCTCGTCGGACCAGTAGCGGATGGTGCGCACGGTCAGTCCGGTGGTCCGGCCCAGCTCGCCGATGGTGAGAAGTCCGGTGCCGTCGTCGATCATGTCTGCGAGTCTGGGCCTTCCAGTGGGTGGAGACTCAAGGAGCACAGAGGTGGAGACCCTCCGGGACATTCTCGACGCGGCCGCCCGTGGCGTCTTCCCGCCGGCCGACGGCGGCACCACCGTCGTACGCCCGCACGCGCACCGGGACGCCGGCGTCATCGCGTTCACCGCGCACTCCGTGGTCTTCACGGACGAGGACCCGGACTGGGTGCGCGCGACCCTGCGTGGCCTCGACTGCGATCCGCTCGCCGCTGCGATGAACCCGCTGTTCCTCGCCGCGCTGATGCGGCGGACGGGCCGCAGGACCGAGACGATCGACGCGCTGCTGGTCGCCACCCCGCTGCCGGGCGAGCCGCCGCTCGCTCTGGAGGAGATCGAGGACGCCGGCCACGCGCGCGTGGCGTACGCGCGCGGGCGCCGGGACGGCGTACGGGCCTGGACCACCGACGGCGGGGTGCTGGTGACCGGGCGCGGGGTCGGTGGGCGGCTGGAGGTCTCGGTCGAGGTGGACGACGGCGTACGGCACCGGGGGCTGGGGCGGGAGCTGGTGACCGCCGCCCGGCATCTCGTCCAGGAACCGCTGTGGGCCCAGATCGCCCCGGGGAACGCCCGCAGCACGCGGGCGTTCCAGGCCGCCGGCTACCGTCCGGTGGGCGCGGAGGCACTGCTGCTCAGTGCCGAATCAGGCGGTGCGGGTGGCTCCGGCAGCCGCTCGTGACGCCGGTCAGCGGAAGATGCCGGTGTGGCCCAGCGAGTACCGCCCGGGCTGGGGGTAGACCGCGAGTCCGTGCGGGCCCCTGCCCACCGGGATCCGGGCCAGCTGGACGCCGGTGCGGGTGTCGATGGCGTACACCTCGGCGTCGTAACGCCCCGACAGCCACAGCACCTTGCCGTCCGCCGAGACGCCGCCCATGTCGGGGCTGCCGCCGTCGGGCAGGCGCCACTTCTTGGTGAGCTTGTCCTGGGTGAAGTCGAAGACGGAGACGGTGCCCTCGCCGCGGTTGGAGACGTACATCTCCCGCGAGTCGCGGCTGACGTAGAGGCCGTGGGTGCCCTTGCCGGTGGGCAGGAGCTTCGGCTTGCCGAACGTGTCGCCGTCGAGGACCCACATGCCGTCGGCCATCATGTCGGCGACGTAGAACCGCTTGCCGTCGGGCGAGATCTTCACGTCCTGCGGCATGGCCCCGTTGAAGGGGAGCTTCTGCTGGCCGACGACCTTCATCTTCTCGGTGTCGACCTTCAGCAGTTCGCCGCTGAACTCGCAGGAGACGATGAAGTACCGGCCGTCCAGCGAGAAGTCGGCGTGGTTGACGCCGTAGCAGCTGACCGGGACGGTCTTCTTGCGGTCCATGGTGTGCGGGTCGCGGAAGACGAGTTCGCGGTCGAGGGAGGCCATCACGACGGCGTACTTGCCGTTGGGCGTGAAGTAGAGGTTGTACGGGTCGTGCACCTCGACCGGCTTACCCGCCTTCCCGGTCCTCGGGTCGACGGGTGTGAGGGTGTGGCCGCGGTTGTTGTTGACCCAGAGGGTCTTCATGTCCCAGGAGGGCACGACGTGTTGGGGCTGCCGCCCGACCTTGATCGTCTCGATGATCTCGTACGTCTTCGGGTCGATCACGGAGACCGTGTCGGACTCGGTGTTGGGGACGTAGACCCGGGACGGGAAGTCCTTGACCACCGGGGAGAGCTTGTTCGGGCGATCGGCGGCGTACACGTCCTGCGGGTCGAGGACGGGCGGCATGCCGGGCAGTCCGTGAACGGGCTTCTTCTTCGGCGGGGCGGGAACCGCGGCCCTGGTGGTGCGTTGGTCGGTGGCCTGGTCACGGGCGTCGGTGCCACAGGCGGCGAGGGCGGTGAGGACGGCACTCGCGGCCAGGACGTGCTTCACAAGGCGGTGCATCAGCTGAACAGCTCCGTGGTCGTCACCGCGGCCAGGCCGCGGCGGTCGAGTTCTTCCAGTACGGCGGGGAGGGCGGCGACCGTGTCGGCGTACCCGAAGTGCAGGCTCACCACGGACCCGGCTCTGACCTCGCGGAGGACCGTGCGGGTGACCGCGGGGGCGCCGGGCGAGGTGAAGTCGAGGGAGTCGACGTCGTACGACAGGACGTGCGGGTAGCCGGTCTCGCGGGCCAGCCGCTCCACGAGCGGGGAGGCCCGGGCGGCGCGGGAGGGCCGGAACCAGCTGCCGATCGACCCGGTGAGCCGCCGCAGCCGCTCGGCGCAGCCGGTGATCTCGGCGCGGGCGTCGGCCTCGGACATGTCGTTGACGCCGAGGTGGTGGAGGGTGTGGTTGCCGAGGTCGTGGCCGCCGTCGAGGATCCGGCGGGCCAGTTCGGGGTGGTCGTCCAGCCAGGTGCCGACGGCGAGCACGGTGAGCCGGGCGCCGGATCGTTCGGCCTCGCCGAGGAGGGCGCGGGCGGTGGCGGGGTCGCCGTTGCCGTGGAAGGTGAGGGCCACCCGCGGGCGGCTGCGGGGGCCGTGGGTGAGCTGGGCGGGGAGGCCGGGGAGGCGGCGGGGGCCGGGGGCGGGTGAGGGCTTGGCCGGTGCGCGGGAGGGGGTGGCCGGTGCGTGGGAGGGGGTGGGGTGGGTGACGGCGCCACTGGTGGCACAGCCGGTGGTGAGGACGAGCCCCGTGCTGAGGCGGAGCAGCGTCCGACGATCGGTCCTGGTCACCCGCACCATTTAAGGGGGGTTACGGGCGAAAACCCCCGATTCACCCGTTCGATGGCGCTACCGGATCAGCGGTCCGCGACCCGCATCTCGAACCAGGTCGTCTTGCCGCGCGGCAGCAGGTCCACGCCCCATCGGTCGGACAGCTTGTCCACCAGGAACAGGCCCCGGCCGCTGAGGTCCATCTCCTGCACCGGCATCAGACAGGGCAGTCCGCGGGAGGGGTCACGCACCTCGACCCGGATCCAGCCGCGGCGGCGCCGCATCCGGAGCCCGAAGACCCGGGCGCCCGTGTGCCGTACGGCGTTCCCCACGAGTTCGGAGACGAGCAGGACGGCGTCCTCGGTCATCTTCGGGGTCAGTCCCCATTGCCGCAGGACCACCACCTGGGCCAACCGGCGGGCCGTGGCCGCGGATTCGGGGCGGCTGGGGAGCGGGACCTCCGCCTCCGTGGGGTTGCCGAACAACTCCAGCACCCTGAGCGCGTGTTCGTCCTCGACCGTGGGCGACCAGCGCGCCGCGGTCGCACGGCCGTGTCCCCGCGGCTGTTCGCTGCCCTCCAGCCCCGCCATGCCCCCATCATGGCCGCACCGGCTGCCCCGCGGGGTCGTCTCCGCGGAATACGCCCCCCGGAAGCCACCGTTCCGCTGGTTCCGATCGGCATGTGCCAGAGGCAGGTCGGAGCGTGTCGCAGCCTGGCTGACCTGCAGCGGAGGCTCGGCTGGAGGCAATCGACGGCTCCCTCGACAAGGCAGGGTTAAGGTTGCCTTAAGGCTCCCATAAACCGCCCCATCGAGGGACCCGGATCAGACATCCCGTCAACAGCAAGTGCCGCAGCGGTTTTTCTCGAGCGACCCTCGAACGACCTCAGACGAACTCGGACGACCTCAGGCGACCTCAGGCGAACTCGGACGACGTCAGAGGAACTTCGCCTTGCCGGGGCCTTCCTCGACGAAGCTGCGCATACCGGTCTCGCGGTCGGCGGTGGCGAACAGGCCCGCGAACCAGTTCCGTTCCACGGCCAGTCCGGTCTCGATGTCCGTCTCCAGGCCGGTGTCGATCGACTCCTTGGCCGCCCGCAGCGCGATCGCCGGACCCTGCGCGAGCTTCGCCGCCCAGGCGTGCGCCTCGGTGTAGACGTCGGCCGCGGGGACCACCCGGTCCACCAGCCCCAGCCGCTCCGCCTCCTCGGCCTTGACCATCCGGCCGGTGAAGATGAGGTCCTTCGCCTTGGACGGGCCCACCAGCCGGGCCAGGCGCTGGGTGCCACCGGCGCCCGGGATCAGACCGAGCAGGATCTCGGGCTGGCCCAGCTTGGCGTTGTCGGCGGCGATCCGGAAGTCCGCGCACAGGGCCAGCTCGCAGCCGCCGCCCAGCGCGTAGCCGGTGACGGCCGCGACGACCGGCTTGGGGATGCGGGCCACCGCCGTGAAGGAGTCCTGGAGGGCGCGGGCGCGCAGGACCATCGCGGTGTGGTCCATGGCCTGCATCTCCTTGATGTCCGCGCCCGCCGCGAACACCTTCTCCCCGCCGTAGATCACCACGGCCCGTACGTCCTCGCGGCGCGCGGCCTCCTCGGCGAGCTCCTTGAGGCGGTCCTGGATCGCGATGTCCAGCGCGTTCATGGGCGGGCGGTCCAGGCGCAGGGTGCCGACGCCGTCGGCCACTTCGAGAGTCACGGTCATGAGGGAAGGTTAACGGCCACTAACGGCACCGGCCCCGGTGCGGTAGCTCACACCGGGGCCGTCGCCGTCGTACGGACCGCTACTTCTTCCACTCCGCCCAGGACAGGTTCCAGCCGTTGAGTCCGTTGGCCGGGTCGACCGTCGGGTCGGTGGAGTTCTTCACCGTCACCACGTCACCGACCATGGAGTGGTTGAAGAACCAGGCGGCCGGCACCGACTTGTCGTAACCGCCGCGCACATCACGCAGGCCGATGCAGCCGTGGCTGGCGTTGTAGTTGCCGAAGGCTCCGCCGCCCCAGTAGTTGCCGTGCACGAAGGTGCCGGAGTTGGTCAGGCGCATCGCGTGCGGGACGTCCTTGATGTCGTACTCGCCGTCGTAGCCGACGGTGTCGCCGTTCATCCGGGTCACCGTGAACTTCTCGCTGATGACCATCTGGCCGTTCCAGGTGGCGTAGCCGGGCTTGCCGGTGGTGACCGGGATGGTCTTGTAGAGCTTCCCGTCCCGCATGACCTTCATCGTGTGCTTCTTGGCGTCCACGACGGAGACCTGGCTGCGGCCGATGGTGAAGGAGACGGTCTTGGTCTGCTCGCCGTAGACGCCCTCGCGGCCCTCGACACCGTCCAGGTTCAGCTCGACGGTGACCTTGGTGCCGGCCTTCCAGTACTTCTCGGGGCGGAAGTCCAGCCGGTCGTTGCCGAACCAGTGGCCCTCGACCTCGACGGCCGGCTCGGTCTTGACGGTGATGGCCTTCTCGACGTCCTCGGGGCTGGTGATGCCCCGGGTGAAACGGACGGAGAACGGCATGCCCACGCCGACGGTCGAGCCGTCCTCGGGCGTGAAGGTGCCGACGAAGGTGTTCTTCGGCGTGAGCGTGGTGAAGCTGGAGTCCTCGGCCGCCGTACGGCCCTCGGAGTCCTTCGCGACCGCGTGCACCGTGTACTTGGTGGCGGCGGCCAGATGGCTGGACGGCGTCCAGGAGGCGCCGTCCGCGGATATCTTGCCGGTGATCTTCTCGCCCTTGGAGTCCTTGACCTCGACCGTGGTCAGCTTGCCCTTGTCGGCGCTGACCTTCAGGGCCCCGCTGGTCCCGACGGACTTGGCGCCGTCCGCCGGCGCGATGGCCACCACGGCCACGGACTGCTTGCTCTCGGCCGAACCGCCGCCCTCGCCCTTGCCGGAGCCGGTCTCGGAACCGGAGCCCCCGTCACCTCCGCCGCACGCGGTGACGGCGGTCAGCATGACCCCCAGCAGCAGCGCCGCCATGCGCTTACGGCCACGCCCGTGTGCGTCAACCGACGCCCCCGATATCGGTCGCACGTTCAAGTCCTGTCTCCCCTCGCCGGGCCCGGTCACAGGCCCGCAACCCCCGCGCTCCCCGCGCGTCCGGTGATATTAACCGCAAGATCAGGCCCGTCGGCGGGGTGCGATTGTCACCGTTCGGTCCCAACCGTGCCCGCGCTTCGGGGCCCTGACCCGGCCCCCCACCTGGCTACTTCACCGCACTGCCCGTCTTCCAGGCCTTCCACCCCATATTCCACCCGCCGAGGCCGTTGTCAGGAGCGACCTTTTTGTCATTGCTGTGGACGACCTCGACGACGTCACCGATGAGGCTGCGGTCGAAGAACCAGCCCGCCGGGGTGTCCGAACCGCCGCCCTTGACGTCCCTGAGGCCCACGCAACCGTGGCTGACATTGACCTTGCCGGGGGCGTTCGGTGCCCAGTAGTTGCCGTGCAGGAAGGTGCCGGAGTCGGTGAGACGCATGGCGTGCGGGACGTCCGGGATGTCGTACTCGCCGCCGAAGCCGACCGTGCGGCTGTTCATGCGGGTCACCTCGAGCATCTCGGAGACGACCATCTTGCCGTTGTACGTCGTGGTCCTCGGGGCGCCCGCCGTGATCGGGACGGTCGCGAGGAGTGTGCCGTCCCGGCGGACCTGCATGGTGTGCTTCGCGGCGTCGACGAGGGAGACCTGGCTGCGGCCGACGGTGAAGGAGAACGTCTTGTACTGCAGGCCGTAGACCCCGGGCGCCCCCTCGACGTCCCGCAGCCGGAGCGCGACGGTGACCTGGGTGCCGGGCTTCCAGTAGTGCTCGGGGCGGAAGTCGAGGCGGCCCTTGCCGAACCAGTGCGGGCGGATCTCCACGGGCGGCTCGGCGCTGACGTGGACGGCGCGTTCGACCGCCGCGCGGTCCTCGATCTCCCGGTTGAACTCCAGGGAGACGATCATCCCGGTGCCGACCGTGGAACGGTTCTCGGGGGTGACGTAGCCGATGAACCGTTCGTCGGGGACGTAGGTCGTGAAGGTGGTGTGCCGTGCGGAGCGGCGGCCGTGGCCGTCCAGGGCGACCACGTCGACGGTGTACCGGGCGGCCAGCGCGAGCCGTGCCTCGTCGGGCTCCCAGCGCAGGCCGTCCTCGGAGATGTGGCCGGGCACCGGGGTGTCCTGCGCGTCCTGGGACTTGACGACCTCGACGGACTCCAGTCGTCCGCTGGGCACCCGGATCCGCAGCCGGCTGTCCTGCCGGACGCCCTTGCTGCCGTCGTCCGGCGAGACGCGGATGACGTCCTCGGGTGCGGGGGGTTTGCCGAGCCCGCCGAGATCGATCCCTCCCGGGGAGCCGGAGGTGCAGCCGGCCAGCAGTCCGGCCCATGTCAGTACGGCGGCCAGTGCGGTCCCCGCGCGCCGAACGCGCCGGTGTACGTGCCCTTGTAGGTGCCTCACGCCGGACCCAACGATCGGGCCCGCCCTGGGGAAACGTGAGTGCGACGCAAGCTCTGGGCAGAACAGTGGGGAGGACGACTGGAGGGGGTACCGCGGCCGGGATGCCGTACGCCCTTGTGCCGGTCGTTCCGCGAGCCGTGGGAGGCCACAGGTGTCCAGCGCAGCCGAGCAGAAGGCGGTGGCCGGGGAGCAGTCGCCGGCCGTCGTCGTCAATGGTGCGCGACCGGCGGCACCGCCGCCGCCCGTCCCTGTGTGGCCGGGTGCGTCGACGCCGCTGGGGGCCCGGTTCCGGGTAGGTCCCGACGGGGTCGCGGGCACCAACTTCGCGCTGTGGGCGGGCGGGGCGGAGGGCGTGGAGCTGTGCCTCTTCGACGAGCGCGGCAAGGAGACCCGGGCCCGGCTGACCGAGCTGACGCACGAGATCTGGCACGGCTTCGTGCCGGGGGTCATGCCCGGGCAGCGGTACGGCTACCGGGTGCACGGCCGCTGGGACCCGTGGACCGGCGGCCGCTGGAACCCGGCGAAGCTGCTCCTCGACCCGTACGCCCGTGCCGTCGACGGCGACTTCAGCCTGCCGCCCGAGGTGTACGGGCATGTCCGCGACTGGCCGCAGCAGCATGTCGCCGACACCGTGCGCGACGAGCGGGACTCGGCGCCGTACGTCCCGAAGGGGGTCGTCGTCCACGATGACGACGACTGGGCGGACGACCACCGGCCGAAGACGCCGTGGGCGGACTCCGTCATCTACGAACTGCACGTGCGCGGCTTCACCAAGCTGCACCCGGGGATCCCGGAGGAACTGCGCGGCACCTACGCCGGGTTGGCGCATCCGGCGGCGATCGAGCATCTCGTCGGGCTGGGTGTCACCGCGGTGGAGCTGCTGCCCGTGCACCAGTTCGCGCACGAGGACCATCTGCTGCGCCGCGGCCTGAAGAACTACTGGGGCTACAGCTCCGTCGGCTACTTCGCCCCGCACGCCGCGTACGCGGCCTCCGGTACGACGGGACAGCAGGTCGGCGAGTTCAAGCGGATGGTGCGCGCGCTGCACGAGGCCGGCATCGAGGTCATCCTCGACGTGGTCTACAACCACACCGCCGAGGCGGGCGAGTTGGGCCCCACGCTGTCGCTGAAGGGCATCGACAACCGGGGGTACTACCGGTTGCAGTCCGACGCGCGGCGGTACGCGGACTACACGGGCTGCGGCAACACCCTGCACGTGGTGCAGCCGCACGTCCTGCGGCTCATCACCGACTCGTTGCGCTACTGGGTCACCGAGATGGGCGTGGACGGCTTCCGCTTCGACCTGGCCGCCGCGCTGGCCCGCTCCATGCACGACGTCGACATGCTGTCCCCGTTCCTGGCGGTGATCGCCCAGGATCCGGTGCTGCGCCGGGTGAAGCTGATCGCCGAGCCGTGGGACGTGGGCTCGGGCGGCTACCAGGTCGGCGCCTTCCCGCCCCTGTGGACGGAGTGGAACGACCGGTACCGGGGCGCCGTCCGGGACTTCTGGCGGGGCGCGCTGCCGGACGTGCGGGACCTCGGCTACCGCCTGTCGGGGTCCAGCGACCTCTACGCCTGGGGCGGGCGCCGGCCGTACGCCTCGGTCAACTTCGTGACCGCGCACGACGGTTTCACGCTGCGGGACATGGTGTCCTACGAGCACAAGCACAACGAGGCCAACGGCGAGGGCAACCGGGACGGCTCGGACGACAACCGCTCGTGGAACTGCGGGGCGGAGGGCGAGACCGACGACGAGCGCGTACAGGGCCTCAGGCGCCGCCAGTTGCGCAACCTCCTGACCACCCTGCTGCTGTCCACGGGCGTGCCGATGCTGGTGGCCGGCGACGAGCTCGGGCGCACCCAGCGCGGCAACAACAACGCCTACTGCCAGGACAACGAGATCAGCTGGCTGGACTGGGGACTGCTGGAACAGCCCCGCTGGAAGGCCCTGTTCGACCTGACCGCACGGCTGATCGAGCTGCGGCACCGGCATCCGGTGCTGCGCCGCCGGGCCTTCTTCTCGGGGCGGGCGCACTCCGTGGACGGGCTGCGGGACCTGGCCTGGTTCACCGCGCGGGGCACCGAGATGACCGAACGCGACTGGTACGCCCCCGCCGCCACCCTCGGCATGTACCTCTCCGGCCGGGACATACCGGGCCGCGACGAGCGGGGCGCCCCGATCCTCGACGACAGCTTCCTCGCGGTCCTGCACGCCGGCGACCGCCCGACAAGCTTCGCCCTGCCCGGCCCGCCGTGGGCGGAACGGTACGAGGTCGTCGTGGACACCTCGCGGGAGGAGCAGCGGGAGGCACCGGGGGTGACCCACCGGGCGGGAACGGCGATCACGGTGCCGGCGCGGGCGGTGCTGCTGCTGAGGGTGGCGGCGTAGCCGGCCGACGGGGCCGCGGCTGCACCCCGGGAAGCCTTCGCGGCTCGGTCGGACCAGACCTGAGGCGGCCCGGGTCCGGCCTGCGGGCGGTTGTCCCGGGGAAGGTGGGCGCGCGCGGTGCCCGGCGTGCTCGGAGTGGTGTCGGACGGTCGGTCGGGGGCGTCGTACGGCTCCTCGAACGCGCAGGTCGTAGGAGCGTGGCCGGATCGGGGTGCGGCCAAAAGTCGGTCGTCGTCGTCAGTGCCGGTCCGTAGGCTCGCTGCTGATGCCCACGACACCCGCACCCGCCCAGAAACGTTCCGCCGTCCGCACCCTGCTGCGCCTGTGGCCCTATGTCCGGCCCGTCCGGGCCCGGTTGTCCACCGCCGCGTTCGTGGCGATCGTCGCCTCCTGCACGGGGCTGGTGATCCCGCTCGTCCTGAAGTGGATGGTGGACGGCCCCGTGGCCGGCCAGGACCCGGCGGGCGTCTGGCTCGGCGCGCTGTACCTGCTGCTGCTCGGGTGCGCGGAGGCGCTGCTGTTCGGGCTGCGGCGCTGGCTGGTGGCGCGGCCGCTGTCGCACGTCGAGGCCGAGATGCGGGCGGACCTGTACCGGCACCTCCAGCGGCTGCCGGTGTCCTTCCATGACCGGTGGTCGTCGGGGCAGCTGCTGTCCCGGGGCACCACCGATCTGATGCTGCTGCGCATGTTCCTCGCCTTCCCGCTGACGTTCCTGCTGGTCAACGGGATCACCATCCTCGTCGGCGTGATCATCATGCTGCTCCAGGACTGGACGCTCGGGCTGGTGATCCTCGGACCGGCGGTGCCGGTGATGATCACCTGTGTGCTCTTCGAGCGCCGGTACTTCAAGGTGTCGCGGCTCGCCCAGGACCAGGTCGGCGATCTGACCACGGTCGTCGAGGAGAGCGTGCTCGGCATCCGGATCATCAAGGGCTTCGGACGGCACCGGAGCCAGGCGCGGGCGTTCCGTGAGCTGTCGCAGACCCTGCGCGGCACGGAACTGCGCAAGGCCCGGCTGCTGGCGTCGATCTGGGGTGTCATCGTCACGCTCCCGGAGGTCGCCATCGGGGCGGCGCTGGTGCTGGGCTCCGTGCAGGTGGCGGACGGGGACCTGTCGGCGGGGACGCTGGTGGCGTTCTTGTCGACGGCTCTGGCACTGCGCTGGCCCATCGACTCCATCGGCTTCCTGCTGGCGATCAGCCAGGACGCGGCGAGCGCGACGCAGCGGTACTTCGAGGTGATGGACAAGGTGCCGGAGGACGAGACGGTGACCGCGGCCGGCAGCGGCCGCGGGGACAGCGGGCTGCGGTTCGACCAGGTCGTCTTCCGCTACCCCGACGCCCCGGAGGACTCCACCCCCGTCCTCGACGGCATCGACCTGCACATCCGCCCCGGCGAGTCCATGGCGCTGGTCGGCGCCACCGGCAGCGGCAAGACCACCCTCACCGCGCTCGTCCCCCGCCTCCACGAACTCACCTCGGGGCGGATCACGCTGGACGGCGAGGACATCACCGCCATGTCCCGCGAGGAGCTGCGCTCCAAGGTCGCGGTCGCCTTCGAGGAACCCACCCTCTTCTCCGCGACCGTCGGCGAGAACGTCCTGATGGGCGACGAGGCAGGGGACCTGGACCGGGCCCTGGCCGTCGCCCAGGCCGGCTTCGTGCACGACCTCCCCCAGGGCACCGCGACCCAGGTCGGCGAGCAGGGCCTCAGTCTCTCCGGCGGACAGCGGCAGCGGCTCGCCCTGGCCAGGGCGGTGGTCGGCCGGCCCCGCTTCCTCGTGCTCGACGACCCGCTGTCCGCGCTGGACGTGCACACCGAGGCCGCCGTGGAGGCCGCGCTGCGGGAGGTGCTCGCGGAGACGACCGCGCTGATCGTCGCGCACCGCCCCTCGACCGTGCTGCTCGCCGACCGGGTCGCCCTCCTCTCCGGCGGCCGGATCACCGCCGTGGGCACCCACCACGAACTGCTGCGCGCCAACGCCGAGTACGCCCACCTCATGGCGGGGGCCGGGGAAACGGAGGACGACCGATGACGGCGCCGACGAAGGCCGTGCCCGCCACCGCCGACGAGGAACCGGACGTCCGCGCGGCGAAGGGCGACCCCTTCGACCGTGACGTCCTGCCCACCCCGCCACGCGCCACCGCCGACCTGCTGCGCTCCCTGCTCGCACCGATGCGGGCGCGGGTCCTCGGCGCCGCGCTGCTGCTGCTGTTGCAGCAGGCGGCGGTGCAGGCGGGCCCGCTGCTGGTGGCCTACGCGATCGACCGCGCGGTGCCCGCGTTCCGCGAGGACCGGCACGGGCCGCTGGTCGCCGTGGGCGTCGGCTATCTGCTGTGCGCGCTGGCCGCGGGCGGGCTCCAGTACGCGTTCATCCTCGTCTCGGCCCGGGTCAACCAGGATGTGCTGCTCGACCTGCGCGGCCGGATCTTCCGGCACGCCCAGGCCCTCAGTGTCGACTTCCACGAGCGCTACACCTCGGGCCGGCTGATCTCCCGCTCCACGGCGGACGTGGAGTCGCTGCGTGAACTCCTCAGCGAGGGGCTCCAGGAGCTGGTGACGGTCGTCCTGTCCTTCGTGTTCATCGCGGCGCTGCTGCTCTGGCTGGATCTGGGCCTCGGCGCGGTGGCGGTGGCCTCCTTCGTGCCGCTCTACCTCCTGGTCCGCGTCTATCAGCGGCGCGCGGGCGAGGTGTACACCCGGCGCTCCACCGCCATCGCCGCCGTCATCGTGAAGTTCGTCGAGACGATGAACGGCATCCGCCCGGTGCGGGCCTTCCGCCGGGAGGCGGCCAACGACGCCGACTTCGCCGTGCTCAACCGGCGCCACGAGCGCAGCAACGGCGACGCGCTCATCGAGATGGCCCGCTACGTGGTCGGCTCCCGGCTGGTCGCCAACATCGCGGTCGCGCTGATCGTGCTGTGGGGCGCCTACCGGGTCGCGGGCGGCACGCTGGAGCTGGGTGTACTGGCGGCGGCGGTGCTGTATCTGCGACGGCTGTACGACCCGATCGACCGGCTCGGCATGTTCCTCAACTCGTACCAGTCGGCGGCGGCCTCCCTGGAGAAGATCGCGGGCCTGCTCGCGCAGACGCCGTCCGTGCCGGAGCCATCCGCTCCCGCCCAGTTGCCCGCCCTTCGGTCCGAGCACCCGGGCCGCGAGGTCGTCTTCGACGGTGTGCGGTTCGCCTACCGCACCGGCGGTGAGGTCCTGCCGCGCTTCGACCTCACCCTCCCCGCCGGGCAGACCGTCGCGGTGGTCGGCTCGACCGGCGCCGGCAAGTCGACCCTCGCCAAGCTCCTGGCCCGCTTCTACGACCCCTCCGAGGGCCGGGTCCTGCTCGACGGCGTCGACCTGCGCGACCTGGCCGTGCCCGAACTGCGGCGCGGGGTCGTCATGGTGACGCAGGAGGCCTTCCTGTTCTCCGGCACGGTCGCCGACAACATCGCCATCGGCCGCCCGGACGCGACCCGCGAGGAGATCGAGCAGGCGGCGAAGGCCATCGGCGCCCACGAGTTCATCAGCGCCCTGCCCGACGGCTACGACACGGACGTCCGCAAACGGGGTGGCCGGATCTCCGCCGGGCAGCGCCAACTCGTAGCGTTCGCGAGGGCGTTGCTGGCCGATCCGGCGGTGCTGATCCTGGACGAGGCGACCAGTTCGCTGGACATCCCGGGTGAACGGGCCGTGCAGCGTGCGATGTCGACGGTCCTGCACGGCCGTACCGCCGTGGTGATCGCCCACCGGCTCTCCACGGTCGAGATCGCCGACCGGGTGCTGGTGATGGAGCACGGCCGGATCGTCGAGGACGGCCCACCCGCCGAACTCGTCGCGGGGACGGGCAGGTTCGCGGATCTGCACCGGGCGTGGCGGGACAGCCTGGCGTAGGGGATCGGGGGAACGACAGGTGATCGACGCGTACGAGGATCCCGGCACGCCCGATGCGCGGGGCGGGTGGTGGTACCTGTGGTGGCTCGTGCGGTGCCAGGCGGGCCGGTCGGCGGCCGGGGCGCTGCTGGGCAGCGTGTGGATGGTGCTGCTGGCGGCGACGCCCTTCTTGATGGCCCGCGCCGTGGACGAGGGCCTCCAGAAGGACGACAGGGGCGCTCTCGCCCTGTGGACGGGGCTGCTGATCGTGGTCGGCGCGTTCAACGCCTGGCTGAGCATCATGCGGCACCGCACGATGACCCGGGTGCGGATGGACGCCAACTTCCGCACGGTCAAGGTCGTCGTGGGGCACGCGGTACGGCTCGGGGCCGCGCTGCCGCGGCAGGTCAGGGCCGGGGAGATCGTGACGATCGGGGTGGGGGACGTCGCCCAGATCAGTTCCGCGCTGACCGTGGTCGGCCCCGGCGTCGGCGCGGTAGCCGCCTACCTCGCGGTCAGCGCACTGCTGCTGACCGTCTCCGTCCGGCTCACCGTGGTGGTGCTGCTCGGGATGCCGTTGATCGCCCTGCTCGTCGGCCCTCTGTTGCGCCGGCTCCAGGACACCGAGGCGGAGTACCGGGAGCGCCAGGGCCTGCTCACGGCCCGCATCGGTGACCTCGCGGGCGGCCTGCGCGTCCTCAACGGCCTCGGTGGCAAGGGCCTGGTCGCCGACGCCTTCCGCCACGACTCGGCCCGCCTGCGCCGCCAGGGCTACCGGGTCGGCTCGGTCACCAGCTGGATGCAGGCCCTCGGAGTCGGCCTGCCGACCCTGTACCTCGCCGTGGTGACCTGGATGGCGGCCCGGATGGCGGCCCAGGGCAGCCTCACCGTGGGCGAGCTGGTCTCGGTGTACGGCTATGTCGCGGTCCTGGTGCGCCCGGTGTCGTACTTCGTGGACTGGGGCTACCAGCTCGGCCGCGGGGTGGTGGCCGCGCGCAGGGTCGTAACGCTCCTGCGCCTGGAACCGGAACCGGACACCGGGACCCGGGAGCCGCCCGCGGAACCCTCGGTCCTGTACGACCCCGCGTCGGGCGTGCGCGTCCTCCCGGGCCGTCTGACGGCCCTGGTCAGCGCCCGCCCGGCGGACGCGACGGCCGTGGTGGACCGCCTGGGGAGGTACGAGCGGTCGGGTGTCCTGTGGGGAGGCGTACCCCTGAGCGACATCCCCCTGCCCCAGGTACGGGCCCGCATCCTGGTGGCGGAGCACGAGGCGGACTTGTTCGCGGGAAGACTCTGGGAGGTGGTAGCGCCCCGAAGGGGCGCGGGGAACGGCGCGACCAGCCACAACAGACCCGCGCCCGCCGACGGACCACACGACGCACTCTCCGAGGCGCTCCACACCTCCGCAGCCGAGGACATAGTCCAAGCCCTCCCCGACGGCCTCGACTCCCTCCTCGACGCCCAGGCCCGCAACCTCTCCGGCGGCCAACGCCAACGCGTCCGCCTGGCCAGAGCCCTCCTCGCCGACCCGGAAGTACTCCTCGCCCTGGAACCCACCTCCGCCCTGGACGCGCACACCGAGGCCAGGGTGGCCGAAAGACTCGGAGAGGCCCGCACAGGCCGTACGACCGTGCTCACCACCACCTCCCCACTCCTGCTCGACCGCGTCGACACCGTGCACTACCTCGTCGACGGCAAGGTCGCGGCCACCGGCACCCACCGGCGCCTGCTCACCGAGGAACCCGGCTACCGCGCCCTTGTCGCCCGTGACTCCGAGGAGGTCCTGGGATGACCGGCGGCCGACTGCCGATCGCCGAACCCGCCGACGTGCGCAAGGCCTCCGTACGGCTGGTCCGTGCCGACGGCCGGGCCTTCCTCGGTGTCCTCGCCCTGAACGCGGCCGCCGCTGCCGCCGCTCTGGCCGGTCCCTGGCTGCTGGGCCGGATCATCGACCAGGTCCAGGCGGGAGCCGGCGCCGGCGCCGTGGACCGCGCGGCGCTCGGCATCCTGGTCTGCGCGGCGATCCAGCTGCTCCTCGCCCGCTGGGCCCGTTACGCGGGGCACCGCTTCGGCGAGCGCACCCTCGCGCGCATCCGTGAGGAGTTCGTCGACCGTGCCCTGGCGCTGCCCGCGTCGGTGGTGGAGCGGGCCGGGACCGGCGACCTGACGGCCCGGGGGACGGCCGACGTGGCCACCGTCGGCACCACGCTGCGCGACGCCGGGCCCGAGCTGCTCATCAACATCGTGCAGGCGTTGTTCCTGCTCGGCGCGGTCTTCCTGATCGACCCGCTGCTCGGCCTGATCGGGGTGTTCGGCCTCACACCGATCTGGTTCGTGCTGCGCTGGTACCTGCGGCGGGCCCGGGCCGCCTATCTCGCCGAGGGCGCCGCGAACTCGGAGGTGGCCGAGATCCTCGCGGCGACGGCCGCCGGCGCCCGCACGGTGGAGGCGTTCGGATTGCGGGAGCTGCGGGTCGCGGCCGGCCGGGAGGCCCTGGAGGAGTCGCGGCGCCGGCGATTCCACACGCTGTATCTGCGCTCGGTGTTCTTCCCGGTGGTCGAGGTGTCGTATCTCCTGCCGGTGGCGGGCGTGCTGCTGATCGGCGGGATCCTGCACGCGCACGGCGCGGTGAGTCTCGGGGCGGTCGTGGCGGCCGGGCTGTACCTCCGGCAGTTCGAGGGGCCACTGGACGAGATCCTGGTCCGGATCGAGCAACTCCAGAGCAGCGGCGCCTCGTTCGCCCGGGTGGAGGGTCTGGCACAGGCCCCGAGGAGCACCCGTGAGGACTCCCGCGCGCCGGTCGGGGACCGTATCGACGTGACCGGCGTGCGCTATTCCTACGGCCGGGGCCGTGACGTGCTGCACGGCGTCGACCTGACCGTACGGCCCGGGGAGCGGCTCGCCGTGGTGGGGCCGTCGGGTGCCGGGAAGACCACCCTGAGCCGGCTCATCGCGGGTGTCGACGCGCCCACGGAGGGCACCGTGACGGTGGGCGGGGTACCCGTGGTCGAGCTCGGCCCCGAGCAGCTGCGCCGCCAGGTCGTCCTCGTCACCCAGGAGCACCACGTCTTCCTGGGCTCGGTCCGGGACAACCTGCTGATCGCCGAACCGTCGGCCGGGGACGAGGAGGTGTGGTCGGCGCTGGCCGCGGTCGGGGCCGACGGCTGGGTGCGGGAGCTGCCGCAGGGGCTGGACACCGCGCTGGGCGAGGGCGGTCACCCCACCGACGGCTCGCAGGCCCAGCACCTCGCGCTGGCCCGGGTGGTCCTGGCCGATCCGCACACCCTGATCCTCGACGAGGCGACGGCGTTGCTCGACCCGACCACCGCCCGGCACACCGAGCGCGCGCTGGCCGCCGTGCTGGAGGGACGTACCGTCATCGCGATCGCGCACCGGCTGCACACCGCGCACGACGCGGACCGGGTGGCGGTGATGGAGGACGGCCTGCTGACCGAACTCGGCTCGCACGAGGAGCTGGTGGCGGCGGGCGGGGCGTACGCGGCGCTGTGGCACTCGTGGCACGGGGACCGGTCGCCCTGACCCCGGTGGCGAACCGCCCTGACGTCGAGGTGAATTGCCCGTATAACGAACATGACCATCCGGGCAACGGACGATTTCCGGCCAACTTCCTGACGCGGTCCTGACAGAAACCGCGAACTGCTGCCACTCTTCCCACGGTCACGACACAGCAACCCCACAGCACCCGCACAGTGCTGTGCCGTGACCGGACTTCCGCACGCGTACCGCCCGTTCTGCCCGGCCGGCCACACGCGCCGCCCGGTCTCCCCCGGCCGCGCGACCCGCGGCCCGCAGACGCAGGAGTCAGTGTTGAGAGAACGTTCCTCCCACAGACGCACCTCCCACACCACGCACCGCAAGGCCGCCGCCGTAGCCCTGGTCGGTGTGTCCGCCCTGATCGCCGCGGCCGTCCAGTCGGGCGCCGCGTCCGCAGCCCCGGAGAAGGCACCGTCGGCCGCGGGCAAGATCATTCCGGGCGCCGAGTCGGTCAGGCTCACGCCCGCCCAGCGCGCCGAACTGCTGCGCACGGCCAACGCCGCCAAGGCTGACACGGCCAGGGAACTGGGTCTGGGCGCCAAGGAGAAGCTGGTCGTCCGTGACGTCCTCAAGGACGGCAACGGCACCATCCACACCCGTTACGAGCGCACCTACGACGGCCTGCCCGTCCTCGGTGGCGACCTCGTCGTGGAGTCCACGAAGGCGGACGCCACCGAGGCCGTGATGAAGGCGACCCGCGCCGCCATCAAGCCGGCCACCACCACGGCCGCCGTGCCCGCCGCCAAGGCCAGGACCCAGGCCCTCGGCGCCGCGAAGGCCGAGGACGCCAAGAGCCCCGACGTCAACCGCGCCCCGCGCAAGGTGATCTGGGCCGCCGACGGCAAGCCGACGCTGGCGTACGAGACGGTCGTGGGCGGCTTCCAGCACGACGGCACCCCGCAGGAGCTGCACGTCGTCACCGACGCCGCCACGGGCGCGAAGCTGTACCAGTGGGAGGCGATCGAGACCGGCACCGGCAACACGGTGTACTCGGGCACGGTGAACCTCACCACCACGCAGTCGGGTTCGACGTACAACCTCACCGACGGCGCGCGCGGCGGTCACAAGACGTACAACCTCAACCGCGGCACCTCCGGCACCGGCACGCTGTTCTCCGGGCCGGACGACGTCTGGGGCAACGGCAGCCCGTCGAACCTGGAGTCGGCCGGCGCGGACGCCCACTACGGTGCCCAGCTGACCTGGGACTACTACAAGAACGTGCACGGGCGCAGCGGTATCCGCGGTGACGGCGTCGGGGCTTACTCCCGCGTCCACTACGGCAACAACTACGTCAACGCGTTCTGGTCCGACAGCTGCTTCTGCATGACGTACGGGGACGGCTCGGGCAACACCAACCCGCTGACGTCGATCGACGTGGCCGCGCACGAGATGACCCACGGGCTCACCTCCAACACGGCCGGGCTGAACTACAGCGGGGAGTCGGGTGGCCTGAACGAGGCGACCTCGGACATCTTCGGCTCGACCGTCGAGTTCTACGCCAACAACTCCTCCGACGTCGGTGACTACCTCATCGGCGAGGAGATCAACATCAACGGCGACGGCACGCCGCTGCGGTACATGGACAAGCCGAGCAAGGACGGCTCGTCCAAGGACAACTGGTACTCGGGGATCGGCTCCGTCGACGTGCACTACTCGTCGGGTCCCGCCAACCACTTCTTCTATCTGCTGAGCGAGGGCAGCGGCGCCAAGACCATCAACGGCGTCAGCTACAACTCGCCGACCGCGGACAACCTCCCGGTCACCGGCATCGGCCGGGACAAGGCGGAGAAGATCTGGTTCCGGGCGCTGACCACCAAGTTCACGTCCACGACCAACTACGCGGCGGCCCGTACCGGCACCCTCGCGGCGGCCGGTGAGCTGTACGGCACCACGAGCGCCGAGTACAAGGCCGTGCAGGACGCCTGGGCCGGTGTCGCGGTCGGTTCGCGCTCCGGTGGCGGCGGCGGTGGCGGCACCTCCTTCGAGAACACCGCCGACGTATCGATTCCGGACAACGGCGCCGCGGTGACGTCCTCCATCACCGTGTCGGGCCGTACCGGGAACGCGCCGTCGAACCTCGCGGTGGCGGTCGACATCGTGCACACCTACATAGGTGACCTCCAGGTCCAGCTGGTCGCGCCGGACGGCTCGGCGTACACGCTGAAGGCCTACGGCACCGGTGGCAGCGCCGACAACCTCAACACCACCTACACGGTGAACGCGTCCTCCGAAGTCGCCAACGGGACCTGGCAGTTGAGGGTCCAGGACAACGCGGCGGTCGACACCGGCTACATCAACAGCTGGAAGCTCACCTTCCCGTAGGCCGCACGGCCTACCGGCTTCCCTGGACAGGGCGCCGCCCCGGTGGTTCGACTCCCCGGGGCGGCGCCCTCTTTTTGCCATCTCCTTGCCCTTGCCGAGTTGGGCCTTTACCGAGGTCAGCCCGGTTAACACGGCCGCAATGTTCACCCACCCGCCGACTTTCGGCCAACATCACGTTGAGGTCATGACATGTACGCGGCGCAGATGTCACTCTTCCTCACACCCGCCGCACAACTTCACAACCACCCCGGGCCGGTTGCCCCACAACCTGGCCGGGCTCCCCCACTAAGGAGCTTGTGTGACCCCCGTCTACGCGCGTCGCAAGCACACCACTCTGGCCATCGCCACCGCCGTGGCGGCCGGAGCTCTCCTCACCACCGGCCTGACCAGCGGCAGCGCCGCGGCGCAGAGCCCGGCGGAAGCCACGAGCAAGGCCACCCTCGCCGCCGCCCCCCTCCAGCTGTCTCCCGCCGCGCGCACCACGCTCATCAAGCAGCAGCAGGCCGACGCCTCCGACACCGCCCGGGAGATAGGCCTCGGCGCCAAGGAGAAGCTGGTCGTCAAGGACGTCGTGAAGGACGCCGACGGCACCGTCCACACCCGTTACGAGCGCACCTACGCCGGTCTGCCGGTCCTCGGTGGCGACCTGGTCGTCCACGCGTCGAAGTCCGGCGCGGCCAAGGGCGTCTCCAAGGCGACGACCAAGACCATCAAGGTCGCCTCCCTGACCCCGAAGCTCACCGTCGCCAAGGCCGAGAAGCAGGCGCTGACCGCCGCCAAGGCCGCGGGCTCGGAGAAGACCGCCGCCGACGGCGCGCGCAAGGTGATCTGGGCCGGCTCGGGCACCCCCGTCCTCGCCTACGAGACGATCGTCGGCGGCTTCCAGGACGACGGCACTCCGAACCAGCTGCACGTCATCACGGACGCCGCCACCGGCAAGAAGCTCTTCGAGTACCAGGGCGTCGAGAACGCGACCGGCACCGGCAAAAGCCTGTACTCGGGCACGGTCAGCCTGACGACCACCCTGTCGGGCTCGACGTACCAGCTGACCGACGGCACGCGCGGCAGCCACAAGACGTACAACAAGGCCCACGGCACCAGCTCCTCCGCGGGCACGCTCTTCACGGACGCCGACAACACCTGGGGCACCGGAGCCGCCTCCAGCTCCACCACCGACCAGACCGCGGCCGTCGACGCCGCCTACGGCGCGGCGACCACCTGGGACTTCTACAAGTCCACCTTCGGCCGCTCCGGCATCAAGAACAACGGTGTGGCGGCCTACTCCCGGGTCCACTACGGCAACGCGTACGTCAACGCGTTCTGGGACGACAGCTGCTTCTGCATGACGTACGGCGACGGCGAGTCCAACACGCACCCGCTGACCTCGCTGGACGTGGCCGGCCACGAGATGAGCCACGGTGTCACCTCGAACACGGCCGGTCTGAACTACAGCGGCGAGTCCGGCGGCCTCAACGAGGCGACCTCGGACATCTTCGGCACGGGTGTCGAGTTCTACGCGGCCAACTCCAGCGACGTCGGTGACTACCTCATCGGCGAGGAGATCGACATCAACGGCGACGGCAGCCCGCTGCGCTACATGGACAAGCCCAGCAAGGACGGCGGCTCGGCGGACTCCTGGTCCTCGTCCGTCGGCAGCCTGGACGTCCACTACTCGTCCGGCGTCGCGAACCACTTCTTCTACCTCCTCTCGGAGGGCAGCGGCGCGAAGACGATCAACGGCGTGAGCTACAACTCGCCCACGTCCAACGGCTCCACGGTCACCGGCATCGGCCGCGCGAAGGCGCTCCAGATCTGGTACAAGGCACTGACGACGTACTTCACGTCGACGACCAACTACAAGGCGGCGCGCACGGGCACGCTCTCGGCGGCCTCCGCCCTGTACGGCTCCACCAGCACCGAGTACAAGGCGGTCGCCGCCGCCTGGTCCGCGGTCAACGTGAGCTAGCACGAGCAGGGCTCGCCGGGCGGCACCCGGGACGAAGGCATTCCGGGGTGCCGCCCTACCCTTGTCTCCCATGTCCTTCACGTACGACGACGTAGGCGCCACCCGGCGGAACGGTTTCTGCCCGCCCGGCTTCCGCCCCCTGCACGTCCGCACCCGCATCGGCGAGGGCGAGCAGGTCTTCCGCCGGGCCGCCGAGGCCGTGCTGACCTGGGAGATGCACCGCGCGATGGGCGTCGGCATCGACGCCGGCGCGGACCGCGCGGCACCCGACGTCGACGTCACGGTCACCCTCGCCGGACTCATCAAGGCCCCGTGCCGCGTGGTCTGGACGGTCGAGGAGCACCGCCGCGCGGGCTGGGCCTACGGCACGCTCGCCGGCCACCCCGAGTCCGGCGAGGAGGCGTTCGTCGTCGACCGGACCGGGGACGGGACGGTGTGGCTGACCGTGAACGCCTTCAGCCGCGCCGCCAAGTGGTACTCCAAGGCGGGCGGACCGGCGACCCGGGGGTTGCAGCACGCCTACGCGCGGCGGTGCGGGCTGGCGCTGCGGAAGCTGTGCGGCGAGGAGGACTGAGCCGGACCTTCCGCCGGCCCAGTCCGTCCGCGTCACCTCATCAGCACCCCCGCCGCCTCCACCACATCCTCCGAAGGCACCGCCAGCAGTCCCAGCTCCGCCCCGGACGCCAGCAGCCGGTGCGCCGGAAGGATGCGGACCGTGTATCCGAAGGGCCCCGTCCGGTCCAGTGACAGCGGCCCCTCGTACACCCACCGCCCCTCCGGGTCCGGGCCGCCCACAGGTTTCAAGGGGACCGTCATCGCGTCCGTGATCCGGTCCTCCTCGTCGACCCGCCCCGACACGGCCTGCACCTCGACGTCCTCGGAGCTCAGCTCACCGAGCCCCACCCGGACCCGGAGTCCGAGAGTGGAGCCGAGTTCCGCCGTGGTCGTCGCGACCGAGGTCTCGACGTGGTCCACGGTGACCGCCGACCAGGCGCCGCGCACCCGGGCCTTCCAGGCGGCCAGTTCGCGGGCCAGGTCCGGGGTCATCGCGCGGTGGGCGTGCGCGGCCGGGGTGTAGAGGCGCTCCACGTACTCGCGGACCATGCGGCCGGCCAGCACCTTCGGGCCGAGCAGCGTCAGCGTCTGGCGGACCATCTCGATCCAGCGGTCCGGCAGGCCGCTCTGGCCGCGCTCGTAGAAGCGCGGGGTCACCCGTTGTTCCAGCAGGTCGTACAGGGCGGCCGCCTCGACGTCGTCCCGGTGGTCGGCGTCGGTCCCGGTGCCGTCCGCCGTCGGGATCGCCCAGCCGAAGTCGGGCTGGAACCACTCGTCCCACCAGCCGTCCAGGACCGAGAGGTTGAGGCAGCCGTTGAGCGCCGCCTTCATCCCCGAGGTCCCGCACGCCTCCAGCGGCCGGAGCGGGTTGTTCAGCCAGATGTCGCAGCCGGGGTAGAGCTTCTGCGCCATCGCCATGCCGTAGTCCGGCAGGAACACGATCCGGTGGCGGACCCGCGGGTCGTCCGCGAACCGCACCAGCTCCTGCACCAGGCGCTTGCCGCCGTCGTCCGCCGGGTGCGCCTTGCCCGCGACGACGATCTGGATCGGCCGCTCGGGGTGCAGCAGCAGGTCCATCAGCCGGTCGCGGTCGCGGAGCATCAGCGTCAGCCGCTTGTACGACGGGACGCGGCGCGCGAACCCGATCGTGAGGACGTCCGGGTCGAGGACGCCGTCGATCCACCCCAGTTCGGCGGTCCCGGCACCTCGCTGGCGCCAGGAGACCCGGAGCCGTTCCCGTACCTCCGTCACCAGCTGCTCGCGCAGCACCCGGCGCAGTTCCCAGATGTCCTGGTCGGGTATCTCCCCCACCGCGTCCCAGCGGTCCGAGGCGCCTACCGTCAGCGCGTCCTCGGTGCGCTGGGCGCCGATCTGGCGGGCGCCGAGGCGGAGGACCTCCGGGGCCACCCAGGTCGGGGCGTGGACGCCGTTGGTCACAGAGGTGATGGGGACCTCGTCGGGGTCGAATCCCGGCCAGAGTCCGGCGAACATCTCGCGGCTGACCTGGCCGTGCAGGAGTGAGACGCCGTTCGCGCGCTGGCCCAGCCTCAAGCCCATGACGGCCATGTTGAAGAGGTTGGGTTCGCCTCCGGGGTAGGTCTCCATGCCGAGGTGCAGGACGCGTTCGACGTCGATGCGCGGCAACTCGGCGTCCGCCCCGAAGTGCCGGGCGACCAGCTCCCGGTCGAAGCGGTCGATGCCGGCCGGGACGGGGGTGTGGGTGGTGAAGACCGTCCCGGCCCGGACCGCCTCCAACCCGGCGTCGAAGTCGAGTCCGTCGGCGCACAGTTCGGCGATGCGCTCCAGGCCGAGGAAGCCCGCGTGGCCCTCGTTGGTGTGGAAGACCTCGGGGGCGGGGTGGCCGGTGAGCCGGCAGTAGGCGCGGACCGCGCGGACCCCGCCGATGCCGAGCAGCATCTCCTGGAGCAGGCGGTGCTCGCTGCCGCCGCCGTAGAGCCGGTCGGTGACGCCGCGTTCGCCGAGGTCGTTCTCCTCGACGTCGGAGTCGAGCATCAGCAGTGGGACGCGGCCGACCTGCGCGAGCCAGATGCGGGCGTGCAGCTGCCTGCCGCCGGGGAGGGCCAGGGAGACCTGCGCCGGGTCGCCGTCGGCCTCCCTCAGCAGGGCCACCGGCAGTTCGTGGGGGTCGAGGACGGGATAGTGCTCCTGCTGCCAGCCGTCCCGGGACAGGGACTGGCGGAAGTAGCCGTGCCGGTACAGCAGGCCCACACCGATGAGCGGGACGCCCAGGTCGCTGGCCGCCTTCAGATGGTCGCCGGCGAGGATGCCCAGACCGCCGGAGTACTGGGGCAGGGCAGCCGTGATGCCGAACTCGGGCGAGAAGTAGGCGACCGCGGCGGGGAGTTCGCCGGACTGGGCCTGGTACCAGCGCTCGCCGGAGACATAGTCGTGCAGATCGTCGGCGGCGGCCGTCAGACGGCTCAGGAAGCGGGGGTCCTCGGCCAGCTCCGCGAGCCGCCGGGGCGGTACGTCCCCCAGCAGCCGTACGGGATCGCAGCCGGAGGCCGCCCAGCACTCCGGGTCCACCGACTGGAACAGGTCACGGGTCTCCGCGTGCCAGGACCAGCGCAGGTTGCGCGCCAGATCGCTGAGCGGGCGGAGGGGGGCGGGCAGGACGGGTCGGACGGTGAAGCGACGGATAGCCTTCATTGCCACCCTCGTCAGGCGTGCGGAAACGGACGCACCGCGTTGTGCGTCCCGTCGTCACGGTCGACGGTATCGGTGCGAGGGCGTCGTAACCATGGCGCCGAACCGGCCCAGATCATCCAGAAGCTGCCGTAACCCGTACATACCCTCCATGGCCGGTATGGCCGGTTCCGCACCTGTGGGCGTCCGGGGCGACACCGCCGAGGCCGGCCGCCCGGGCACGTCGACGGCGCCGCCGCACGCGGCGGGAGCGGCCGCGCTCCCTCTCGCCGACCGTCCGAAGTGACACCCGCGCGGGTGTCAGCGGGTATCAAGGGCCGTGCCGCACAGGTGATTTCCGGCAAAATCTACGGCCGCGGTTCCTCTTCGCCGGACAAACTCCTCCAGGTTCCGGCGCCCTGAGGACGGAGTTCAGACACCGGGCCCCTCCGTCTCGAACAGGGTCAAACTTGTGTGCAGATATACGCGTGGGTAGTTAGCGAAGTGCCGGATTGCGCACCCGAATAGGGTGGGAAGGCTCCTGCGGTACAAGCCCAGCCAGATAAACGGGAACACCCCGCAGGACCCACTCCCCACAGCCATCCGCCCACCTACGTTGACGCGGACAGGAGCGGTCATGCCCGCCACGCACCACTCGTCAGCACCCCCGACGACCGGCATCGAGCCATCCCCCGAACGGCGCCCGGCCGCAGCCGGACCCCCGCCCCCGGAGCCACCCTCCACGGGCGACGGCATCGGGCGCATACCCGTCCTGGACGTCCGCCCGGTCGTCCAGAGAGGTCGCCGCCCCGCGAAGGCGGTCACCGGAGAGACCTTCGAGATCTCGGCCACCGTGTTCCGCGAGGGCCATGACGCGGTCGCTGCCAATGTCGTACTGAGAGACCCGGAAGGCCGGCCCGGCCCCTGGACCCCGATGCGTGAACTGGCCCCCGGCACCGACCGCTGGGGCGCCGACGTCACCCCCGACGCCGTGGGCCGGTGGACCTACCAGGTCGAGGCCTGGAGCGATCCGATCGCCACCTGGCGGCACCACGCCCAGATCAAGATCCCGGCCGGGATGGACACCGAACTCGTCCTGGAGGAGGGCGCGCGCCTGTACGAGCGGGCCGCCGCCGGTGTCCCCAAGGGCGAGGGCCTGCGCAAGGTGCTCCGGGCCGCCGTGGACGCCCTCCGGGACGAGACGCTGCCGGCCGCGGTACGGCTCGCGGGGGCGTTGTCGCCGGAGGTGGAGGCGGTGCTGGCCCGGTATCCGCTGCGGGAGCTGGTGACCGCTTCGGAGGTGCTGCCGCTTCTGGTGGAGCGGGAGCGGGCGTTGGTGGGGGCGTGGTACGAGTTCTTCCCCCGTTCGGAGGGCACGCCGGAGCGTCCGCACGGTACGTTCCGGACGGCGGCGCGGCGGTTCGAGGCGATCGCGGCGATGGGTTTCGACGTGGTGTATCTGCCGCCGGTCCATCCGATCGGGACGACGTTTCGCAAGGGGCCGAACAACACGCTGTCGGCGGGTCCGGAGGATCCCGGGGTGCCGTGGGCGATCGGTTCGCCCGAGGGCGGTCATGACGCGGTGCACCCGGATCTGGGCACGATCGAGGACTTCGACTGGTTCGTGGAGCAGGCCCGCCGGCACGATCTGGAGATCGCGCTGGACTTCGCGTTGCAGTGCTCGCCGGACCATCCGTGGGTGCACAAGCATCCGGAGTGGTTCCATCACCGCCCCGACGGGACGATCGCGTACGCGGAGAACCCGCCGAAGAAGTACCAGGACATCTACCCCATCGCCTTCGACGCCGACCTGGACGGGCTGGTCGCGGAGACGGTGCGGGTGCTGCGGTTCTGGATGGAGCACGGGGTGCGGATCTTCCGGGTGGACAACCCGCACACCAAGCCGGTCGTGTTCTGGCAGCGGGTGATCGCGGACGTCAACGCCGCCGACCCGGACGTGATCTTCCTGGCCGAGGCGTTCACCCGGCCGGCGATGATGCACACCCTGGCCCAGATCGGCTTCCAGCAGTCCTACACGTACTTCACCTGGCGCAACACCAAGGAAGAACTGACCGAGTACCTGACGGAGCTGTCGGGTGAGGCGGCCGCCTACATGCGGCCCAACTTCTTCGCCAACACCCCCGACATCCTGCACGCCTACCTCCAGCACGGCGGCCGTCCGGCCTTCGAGGTCCGCGCGGTCCTGGCCGCCACCCTCTCGCCGACCTGGGGCATCTACAGCGGCTACGAACTGTGCGAGAACACCCCCCTGCGCGCCGGCAGCGAGGAGTACCTGGACTCGGAGAAGTACCAACTCAGGCCCCGCGACTGGGACAACACCGAGGACAGCATCATCCCGCTGATCACCCGGCTCAACCAGGTCAGGCGCGCGAGCCCCGCCCTGCGGCAGCTGCGCGACCTCCACTTCCACCACACGGACCAGGAATCGGTGATCGCGTACTCGAAGCGGAGCGGCTCGAACACGGTTCTGGTGGTCGCCAACCTCGACCCTCACCACACCCAGGAGGCCACGGTCTCGTTGGACATGCCGCAACTCGGCCTGGACTGGCACGAGTCGGTGCCGGTGCGCGACGAGCTCACCGGCGAGACCTACCACTGGGGCAGGGCCAACTACGTGCGCCTGGAACCGGGCACTCGCCCCGCGCACATTCTGACCGTCCTGCGACCGTCCACCCCGCAGACCGGAGGGTCACCCACAACATGATCGTCAACGAGCCCGTCCACGACACCTTCGAGGACACCCCCGCCAAGGACCGGGACCCCGACTGGTTCAAGCGCGCCGTGTTCTACGAGGTGCTCGTCCGCTCCTTCCAGGACAGCAACGGCGACGGCGTCGGCGACCTGAAGGGCCTCACCGCCAAGCTCGACTACCTGCAATGGCTCGGCGTCGACTGCCTGTGGCTGCCGCCCTTCTTCAAGTCACCCCTGCGTGACGGCGGTTACGACGTCTCCGACTACACCGCCGTCCTGCCCGAGTTCGGCGACCTCGCCGACTTCGTGGAGTTCGTCGACGCCGCCCACCAGCGCGGCATGCGCGTGATCATCGACTTCGTCATGAATCACACCAGCGACCAGCACCCGTGGTTCCAGGAGTCCAGGCGCGACCCCGACGGCCCCTACGGCGACTACTACGTCTGGGCCGACGACGACAAGCAGTTCCAGGACGCGCGGATCATCTTCGTCGACACCGAGGCCTCCAACTGGACCTTCGACCCGGTCCGCAAGCAGTACTTCTGGCACCGCTTCTTCTCCCACCAGCCGGACCTCAACTACGAGAACCCCGCGGTCCAGGAGGAGATCATCTCCGCGCTGCGGTTCTGGCTGGACCTGGGCATCGACGGCTTCCGCCTCGACGCCGTGCCGTACCTGTACCAGCAGGAGGGCACCAACTGCGAAAACCTTCCGGCGACCCACGAGTTCCTCAAGCGGGTCCGCAAGGAGATCGACGCCTCCTACCCGGACACGGTGCTGCTGGCGGAGGCCAACCAGTGGCCCGAGGACGTCGTGGACTACTTCGGCGACTACTCCTCCGGCGGCGACGAGTGCCACATGGCGTTCCACTTCCCCGTCATGCCCCGCATCTTCATGGCCGTGCGCCGCGAATCGCGCTACCCCGTCTCCGAAATTCTCGCCAAGACCCCGGCCATCCCGTCCAGTTGCCAGTGGGGCATCTTCCTGCGCAACCACGACGAGCTGACCCTGGAGATGGTCACCGACGAGGAACGCGACTACATGTGGGCGGAGTACGCCAAGGACCCGCGGATGCGCGCCAACATCGGCATCCGGCGGCGGCTCGCCCCCCTGCTCGACAACGACCGCAACCAGATCGAGCTGTTCACCGCGCTGCTGCTGTCCCTGCCCGGCTCGCCGATCCTCTACTACGGCGACGAGATCGGCATGGGCGACAACATCTGGCTCGGCGACCGCGACGCGGTGCGCACGCCGATGCAGTGGACACCGGACCGTAACGCGGGGTTTTCCTCCTGTGACCCCGGGCGGCTCTATCTGCCGACCATCATGGACCCCGTCCACGGCTACCAGGTCACCAACGTCGAGGCGTCGATGGCGTCGCCCTCGTCGTTGCTGCACTGGACCCGCCGCATGATCGAGATCCGCAAGCAGAACGCCGCCTTCGGCCTGGGCTCCTACACCGAGCTCCAGTCCTCCAACCCGGCCGTGATCGCCTTCCTGAGGGAGTACGAGGACGACCTCGTGCTGTGCGTGCACAACTTCTCCCGCTTCGCACAGCCGACGGAGCTGGACCTGAGCCCGTTCAACGGACGGCACCCGGTCGAGCTCTTCGGCGGGGTGCGATTCCCGGCCATCGGGGATCTGCCGTACCTGCTGACGCTGGCAGGGCACGGCTTCTACTGGTTCCGGCTCCGCAAGGACGCCGTATAGAAGCCCGGCGGGACGGGATTCCTCGGTTTCTCCCGTCCCGCCCGGGGCACGCATCAGTAACACCCCGCCCACCCCGGGGAAAGGACGCGACCCCATGTCGGAAGCCGCCATACGCACTGCCACGGCAAGCCCCGCACTCCTCACGTCACTTGATCCACTGCTGCGGGAGTGGCTGCCGCGACAGCGCTGGTTCGCGGGCAAGGGGCGTCCGGTCACCGGGTTCTCGCTGGTCTCGGCCACCGAGCTGCTCCCCGTCGAGGGCCGGCTGGGCCTGTACCACCTGCTGGTGCGGGCCCACCAGCCCATGACGTCCGGTGACTGCTACCAGCTCCTCATAGGTGTGCGCGAGGCGCTGCCACCGCATCTGGCGCCCGCGCTCATCGGCCATGTGGAAGAGGGCCCGTTCGCCGGACGCACGGTGTACGAGGCCCTGCACGACCCCCGGCCCGCCGAGGTGCTCCTGGAGGCGCTGCGCGCCCGGGCCCGGATCGGCGCGCTGCGCTTCGAGCGGGACATGGACCAGGAGATCCGGACCGGTCTGGTGCCCCGGGTGATGACCGCCGAGCAGTCGAACTCGTCGATCGTCTATGGAGATACGTTCATCCTCAAGCTCCTCCGCCGGATCGTGCCCGGCGTCAACCCCGACCTGGAGCTGCCGCTCGCGCTGGCCCGAGAGGGCTGCCCGCGGGTGCCGGCCCCGACGGCGTGGCTGCACGCCGATCTCGACGACGCGGCCGGGGAGCCGTACGTCCTCGGTGTGCTCCAGCCCTTCGTCCAGGGCGCGACGGACGGCTGGGAGCTGGCGCTGCGCGAGCTGGCCAAGGGGGAGGACTTCACCGCGGAGGCGCGGGCGCTCGGGCGGGCCACCGCCGAGGTGCACACCGCGCTGGCCCGGGCGCTGCCCTCGGTGACCCTGGGCCACGCGCAACTGCGACTGCTGGCCGACGGCATGATCGAGCGCCTGGAGGCGGCCGTGCAGGCGGTGCCCTCGCTGCACCCGTACGCCCCCGGGCTGCGCTCGGCGTTCAGCGCGCTCGCGGACCTGGCCTCGGAGGGGCGCACCTGGACCGCGCAGCGGGTGCACGGCGATCTGCACCTCGGCCAGTGCCTGCGCTCGCCGGCCGGGCGGTGGTCGTTGATCGACTTCGAGGGCGAGCCGTCGAAACCGCTGGCCGAGCGGCGGATGCCGCAGCCGCCGGCCCGGGACGTGGCGGGCATGCTCCGCTCCTTCGACTACGCCGCCCTCTCGGCCGACCCGCCCGCACCCGGCTGGGCCCGGGCCTGCCGGGCCGCCTACTGCTCCGGTTACGCCGAGGTCGCCGGCGCCGACCCGCGCACCGACCCGGTGCTGCTGCGCGCGTACGAGACGGACAAGGCGATCTACGAGGTCGTCTACGAGGCCCGCCACCGCCCCGAGTGGCTCCCGGTACCGATGGCCGCGATCGAGCGGTACGCCACCACCGACCAGATCTGACCCGCACAGCCGAGGAGGCTCCACTCGTGACCCCCCGCCCCCCGTCCAGCGACTCGGATCCGAGGAAAGCGGCCGACAAGGTCGTGAAGAGCGTGAAAAGCGTGAAGAAGGCCGCGGAGAAGGCGGTCACGAAGAAGGCGGTCACGAAAAAGGCCGCGGAGAAGGCGGTCACGAAGAAGGCCGCCGCCAAGGAGGCCCCGGCGGTGAAGAAGGCCGCCGCGAAGAAGCCCGCTCCGCAGAAGGGCACCGCGAAGAAGGCCGCCGCGAAGAAGGTCACCGCGAGGACGAGCCCGGTTCAGAAGGTCGCCGTCAGGGAGGTGGCCGCCGTGGTGCCCGCGCCGCCGCCGGAGGCACCCGTCTCCCCCGCCCTGGACGCCCAGGACCGCGAGCGCCTGCTGTCGGCCACCCATCACGACCCGCACTCCGTCCTCGGCGGCCACCCGGTCCCCGGTGGTGTCGCCTTCCGCACCTTCAAGCCGTACGCGCGGTCCGTCACGGTCGTCGCGGGGACCCTGCGGGCGGAGCTGCACGACGACGGCGACGGCTTCTTCTCCGGCCTGGTGCCGCTGCGGGAGGTCCCGAAGTACCGGCTGCTCGTGGCGTACGAGGGGAGCGAGCAGGAGACCGAGGACGCCTACGGCTTCCTGCCCACGCTGGGCGATCTGGACCTGCATCTGATCGGTGAGGGCCGGCACGAGCAGCTGTGGCGGGCGCTCGGCGCCGAGCCGATGACCCACCAGGGTGTGTCCGGCACCCGCTTCACGGTGTGGGCGCCGAACGCGCGCGGGGTGCGCCTGGCCGGCACCTTCAACTTCTGGGACGGCACCGGCTGTCCGATGCGCTCGCTCGGCTCGTCCGGGGTCTGGGAGCTGTTCGTGCCCGGGATAGGCGAGGGCGAGCTGTACAAGTACGAGATCACCCGGCCCGACGGTTCGAAGACCCTGCGCGCCGACCCGATGGCCCGCCGTACCCAGGTCCCGCCGGAGACCTCCTCGATCGTGCACGCCTCGCGCCATGAGTGGGGGGACGCGGCCTGGCTGGAGCAGCGCGCGCAGACCCCGGCGCACGAGGGGCCGTTCTCGGTGTACGAGGTCCATCTGCCCTCCTGGCGGCCGGGGCTGACGTACCGTCAACTGGCCGAGCAGCTCCCGGCGTACGTGAAGGACCTGGGGTTCACGCATGTCGAGCTGATGCCGGTCGCCGAGCACCCCTTCGGCGGTTCCTGGGGCTACCAGGTGACCGGCTTCTACGCGCCGACGGCCCGGCTGGGCACGCCGGACGACTTCAAGATCCTGGTCGACGCCCTGCACCAGGCCGGTATCGGTGTGCTGATGGACTGGGTGCCGGCGCACTTCCCGCGCGACGACTGGGCGCTGGCCGAGTTCGACGGGCGGCCCCTGTACGAGCACGAGGACCCGCTGCGGTCCGCGCACCCGGACTGGGGGACGCTGGAGTTCGACTACGGCCGCCCCGAGGTGCGCAACTTCCTCGTCGCCAACGCGGTCTACTGGTGCGAGGAGTTCCACATCGACGGGCTGCGGGTGGACGCGGTCGCCTCGATGCTCTACCTGGACTACTCGCGCGAGCCGGGCCAGTGGGTGCCCAACGAGCACGGCGGCCGGGAGAACCTGGACGCGGTGGCGTTCCTCCAGGAGATGAACGCCACCGTCTACCGGCGGGTGCCGGGCGTGGTGACCATCGCCGAGGAGTCCACGGCCTGGGACGGCGTCACCCGGGCCACCCATCACATCGGCCCGGGCGGCTTCGGCGGGCTCGGTTTCGGGCTGAAGTGGAACATGGGCTGGATGCACGACTCGCTCGGCTACGTCCAGCACGATCCGATCCACCGCAGGTACCACCACCACGAGATGACCTTCTCGATGGTCTACGCGTACAGCGAGAACTACGTCCTGCCCATCTCCCACGACGAAGTCGTCCACGGCAAGCGGTCGTTGGTCTCCAAGATGCCCGGCGACTGGTGGCAGCAGCGCGCCACCCATCGCGCCTACCTCGGCTTCATGTGGGCCCACCCCGGCAAGCAACTCCTCTTCATGGGCCAGGAGTTCGCCCAGGGCGCCGAGTGGTCCGAGGCGCACGGCCCGGACTGGTGGCTGCTGGACCCGGCCTACGGCGCCGAGCCCGACCACCGCGGCGTGCGGGACCTGGTGCGCGATCTCAACACCGTCTACCGGCACACCCCGGCCCTGTGGCAGCGGGACACCGCCCCCGACGGCTTCCAGTGGATCGTGGGCGACGCCGCCGAGGACAACGTCTTCGCCTTCCTGCGCCTCGACGCCGAGGGCACACCGCTGCTCGCCGTCTCGAACTTCTCCCCCGTCGTCCGCCACGACTACCGCCTCGGCGTCCCCGACGACATCCCCGCCTGGCACGAGACCCTCAACACCGACCTCGCCCGGTACGGCGGGGGCGACATCGGCAACCCGGACGTGGTCAAACCCGAGCCGCAGGGCTGGCACGGCCGCCCGGCGAGCATCAGGCTCAACCTGCCGCCGCTGGCGACGCTCTGGCTGCGCCCCGCCTGACCGGGCAGGACCCTCTGTAGAGTGCCGCGGGTCGACGCCGGGCGCGCTCTGGGGAGTTGAGGCACATGCGGTCCTCGGGAAGAGGTGGGACGGGTGTGGCCGCCGTGCTCTGCGCGGTCGCCGTCCTGCTCCTCGGCGCGTGCGGGACACAGGTGGCCGGCCGGGAGAGCGCACCGTCGGCCACCGCCCTGTCGTGGACGCTGTCTGCGCCGATCCGGGTCACCGGCGCCGAACTCGCCGCGGACCAGCGGACGGTGACCATCGCCTCGGACGTGCCGAGCGGCCCGCGCCCGTGTGTGCGCGACCTCAAGGCGGTACTCACCGAGCCCGTCGCGAACACCGTGGGGGTCCAGGTCACCTTCACCTCGCCGTCCGGGGACCGGCGCTCCGGCTGCACGCGGACGACCACGGCGAAGGCACGGGTCAAGCTCCCCGAGCCGCTGGGAGACCGCGAGCTGGTGGTCGGCTACCCCGGCACCGTCTTCACCACCGAGGGCGCCGATCCGCCCGCGCTACGGCTCTGCGGCGACCTGGGCTGCACCCCGCCGGCCACCGGCTGCACCACCGACTCCTACGAACAGGCGCTCATAGCGGTCGGCGCCCCCGCGCACACCTACCGCGACGCCGAGCGCTGCGACGGCAGGTGGCTGGTCCTGGACATCTCCTGGCGCACCGGCCCGGTCTGCGGCGACCCGGCCGACGGCGCCTGTACGTCCCAGCTGGGCGACCGCTGGTTCTACCAGGCCGAGGAGGCGGGCTGGAAGCCGTTCTTCCGGACCGCGACAGGGGGCTGCCAGGCCGTGCAGGACCGGGAACCGTCGTTCCCGACCACCCTGTGCGCGTCCCTGGAGCCCCTGTCCCCGTCCCTGCACCCGACGCACTCCCCCTCGTCCTAGCCGGCCAGCGCCTTCGGCGGCCGCCCGGTGTGCAGCACGCCCAGTCGCTGGGTGGCCCGGGTCAGCGCCACGTACAGATCGCTCGTGCCGTACAGACCCGGCTCGACCACCAGCACGGAGTCGAACTCCAGGCCCTTGGACTGGCGCGGATCGAGGAGTACGACGGTCCGGGTCAGGTCGGGTTCGGTGTCCGCCGTGACCCCGTCCAGCCGTGCCGCGAGCCTCTGGTGCAGATGGCGCGGGGCGATCACCGCGAGCCGTCCCTCGGCCGGGGTCAGCTCCTCGACCGCCTCGGCCACGGCGCCGAGCAGGTCGTCGGTGGCGCGCACCCATGGCCGTACCCCCGTCGAACGGATCGAGCTCGGCGGTTCGAAGTCCGGGTTCTCGGCGCGTACGACGGCCGCCGCGAGGTCCATGATCTCGGCAGGGGTGCGGTAGTTGACGCCCAGGCGGGTGTGCTCCCAGCGGTCCTCGACATACGGTTCGAGGATCTTCTGCCAGGACCCGACGCCGGCCGCCTCCGCGGTCTGCGCCGGGTCGCCGACCAGGGTCATCGAGCGGGTCGGGCTGCGCCGCATGAGCAGCCGCCAGGCCATCGGCGACAGCTCCTGCGCCTCGTCGACGATGATGTGCCCGAAGGCCCAGGTGCGGTCGGCGGCCGCGCGCTCGGCGGCGCTGCGGTGGTCGTCCTCCTCCTGCCGCTCGGCGAACCGCTCGGCGTCGATGATGTCGTGCGCGGACAGCACCTCGGATTCCTCGTCGTCGATGTCCTCGAACTCGTAGGTCCGGGAGGCGTAGGAAACGTCCAGCACGCCCTGTGCGTAGGCGACCTGGGTCTCCCGCTCGCGCTCGGCCCGGGCCCGCGCCACCCGCTCGTCCACGCCGAGCAGTTCGGCGGCCTCGTCCAGCAGCGGTACGTCCGAGACGGTCCAGTGCCGGGTCACCGGGCGGCGGATCGCGGCCGCGTCCTCGTCGGGGAGGTAGCCCACCGGATCGGCGAGGAAGTCGGCGACCAGGCGCTGCGGGGTCAGCCGGGGCCACAACTGCTCGATGGCTGCCCAGACCTCACGGTTCTCGGCGATCTCGTCCCGGATCTGGGTGATGTCGCTCGCGTCGAGCAGGTTGGAGCCGTCGTAGGGGTCGGTGCCGACGCGCTCGGCGTACAACTCGGTGAGGGTGTTGAGGATGTGGCCCTCGAAGTGCTCACGGGCCACGTTGTGCGGCAGCCCGGCGGCGCGGGTGCGCTCCCGGGCGACCCGCACCAGGTCGTCGTCGAGCATGAGGATCTCGCGCTCGTGCTCGATCGCGATCACCGGATCGGGCAGCGACTGCCAGTCCCGTACGACCTCGGCGAGCACGTCCGCCATGTCGGCGCGGCCCTTCACCGCGGCCGCCGCCCGGCTGTCGGCGGCCTTGGCCTTCACACCGGGGAACAGCTCCCCGACGGTCGCGAGGAGCACGCCCGTCTCGCCGAGGGCGGGCAGCACCTCGCCGATGTAGCCGAGGAAGGCGGGGTTGGGTCCCACGATCAGGACGGCACGCTTGGCCAGCAACTCGCGGTGCTCGTACAGGAGATACGCGGCCCGGTGCAGGGCGACGGCCGTCTTGCCGGTGCCGGGGCCGCCCTCGACCACCAGCACGCCGCGGTGCGGGGCGCGGAT
Source organism: Streptomyces sp. NPDC034103 (assembly GCF_055575395.1). Classification (NCBI taxonomy): domain Bacteria; kingdom Bacillati; phylum Actinomycetota; class Actinomycetes; order Kitasatosporales; family Streptomycetaceae; genus Streptomyces; species Streptomyces sp. NPDC034103. The sequence continues at coordinate 134,328 of NZ_JBVISS010000005.1, forward strand.
GATCTCGTCCTGCTCGGCCTGGATGGTCTGCACGATGTCGTGCATACGGCCGGTGCGCGCGGCGTCCAGTGCGGCGAGCAGCACGGCGTCGCCGGTCGGGTCCTCGTGGCCGGTGCGCCGCTGGTCGCCGAGGTCGAGGAGCTCGTCGTGCAGGGCGGTCACCCGGCGGCCCTCGGTGCTGATGTGCCGGCGCCGCCGCAGGTCCATCGGGGTGTGCCCGGTGGCCAGGTAGAACGGCCGGGCCACGTCGGCCCGCCAGTCGATCAGGATCGGGGTGCGGTCGGCGTCGTCGGCGCGCAGACCGATGCGGCCGATGTGGTGGCTGGTCCCGGAGGTGAGGTCGATCCGGCCGAAGCACAGCGAGCCGTCCACCGCGTTGAGCGCGGCCAGCAGCCCCGAGCGCTCGGCGACCAGGATGTCCCGCTCCAGCCGGGCCTGCATGGGCGTGTTGCCCTGGGCGAGCGCGTCCGTGACGGCGGACTCGGTGTCGCCGCGCAGGGCGTCGACGTGCGCGTACAGGGTGTCGATGAATTCCTGCTCACCGCGAATTTCATCGCTGTTTGACAATTCCACTCCCACGCCGATATACTGTGCCTACTGAGCTTCTTCGCGACCTCATTCCCGTAAAGTCGCGAATCACTGATTCTAAGCAAAAGAATCCCCCCGGCGCAATTGCCGGGGGGATTCTTTGTGTGCGGGGAATCAGATCACGTCGGACAGTTCCTCCAGCAGGCGGCGCTTGGCGCGGGCGCCCACCATGGCCTTCACCGGCTCACCGTCGCGGAAGACCATGAAGGTGGGCATCGAGAGCACCTTGTAGGCATTCGTGGTCAGGGGATTCTGGTCGACGTTCAACTGCACGACCTTGAGGCGGTCGGCCTCCTCCGTGGCGAGGGCGCGCAGTACCGGTCCCATCTGCCGGCACGGCGGGCACCAGTCCGCTGTGAACTCGACCAGCACCGGCTTCTCCGATCCGATCACTTCCGTCGCGAAATCCGCGTCCGTCACATCGATCACAGCTCTTGCCCTCCCAGTTCGCACTTCGGTGGTTCGTCACCGGCCATGGCCGCCAGCCGGACGCCGATCTGCGCCCGCACCGCCTGGAGCTCGCCGATCAGCTCGTCCAGCTCCGTCAGCTTGCGCCGGTAGACGGCGATCGACGCCGGGCACGAGTCGCCCTCGGGGTGCCCGGAGCGCAGACACTCCACGAAGGGCCGGGTCTCCTCCAGGTCGAACCCGAAGTCCTGGAGCGTCCTGATCTGCCGCAGCAGCCTCAGATCGCTCTCGTCGTACGTCCGGTACCCGTTGCCGCCGCGCCGCGCGGGCAGCAGCCCGCGCGACTCGTAGTACCGCAGCGTCCGCGTGGTGGTCCCGGCCCGTGCGGCCAGCTCGCCGATTCGCATGTCCACGAACGTAAGCCTTGACCCCGACGTCAAGGCAACAGGGCTTTGCGCTCCACCGGGGAGGTCAGCACGATCGAGGTGGTCGTCCGCCCGAGCGCCGACACCCGCTCCAGGACCTCCTCCAGATGGACGGTGTCCCGGACGGCGGCCTTGAGGATCCAGCAGTCCTCGCCGACCACGTGGTGCACCTCGGTGATCTCCGGGCTCTCCATCAGCTCCAGCGTCCTCGGGTGCTTCAGGGTGTAGCCGCCGTGCGGGCTGACCCGGATGAACGCCTGGATGCCGTAGCCGAGCCGGCCCGGGACGACATGGGCCCCGTACCCGCTGATAACACCCGCCGCCTCCAGGCGCCGCACCCGTTCGGTGACCGCCGCCGGACTCAGCCGGACCCGGCGCCCGAGCTCGCTCAGCTTGATCCGGCCGTCGGTCTGGAGGAGCTCCAGAATCTGCCGGTCCAGCGTGTCGAAGGCCACCGAGGTTTCGTTGGTGGCCGGGCGAAACTGCCGATGTTCTTTTGGCACTCCGGCCGGGACTCCCATGGTTCCCCCTTCAGAACGTGGATGTACGCCGGGAGAATTATGGTCATGGAAAAGCCACGAGAGGTACTGGTCATCGGCGGCAACCGCTACTTCGGCAAGCGGCTCATCACGCGGCTGCTGGCCGCCGGGGACAGGGTGACGGTGCTCAACCGCGGCTCGTCCGGCCCGCCGCCCGGCGCGGCCCACCTCGTCGCCGACCGGAACGACGAGCGGGCCCTGGCCGCGGCGCTCGGTCCGCGCACGTTCGACGTCGTGGTCGACCAGGTCTGCTACACCCCACGGCAGGCGGAGATCGCCCGCCGGGTGTTCGCGGGGCGCACCGGACGCTATGTGATGACCTCGACGGTCGAGGTGTACGAGTACGAGGACTCCATCGCGCCGGTCCGGGAGGACGCCGTCGACCCGCTGACCGTGCCCGTCGACCTCGAACTCCCCTGGGACGAACCGGAGTTCCTGGACTCCCACTACGGCGAGGGCAAGCGGCAGGCCGAGGCGGTGTTCGCGGCCGCCCCGGACTTCCCGTACACGGCCGTCCGCGTGGCCCATGTGCTGGGCGGCGCCGACGACTTCACCGGCCGCCTCGACCACTACGCCACCCGCATCCGGGCCGCCGAGCCGATCGCGGTGCCCTTCGCCGACCAGCCCGCCACCTACATCCACGTCGAGGAGATCGCCGACTTCCTGGCGTGGACGGCCGGCGCGGAGTTCACGGGTCCCGTCAACGCCGCCTCCCACGGCTCGCTGACCACCGTCGACCTGTGCGAGGCGGTGGCCGCGCGGCTACCCGAGGGCAAGGTCGTGCTCCAGCTCGTCGAGGTCGGCGAGGTCTCCCCGTTCTCCTTCTTCCGTTCCTACGGCATGGACAACTCCCGTGCCACACGCCTCGGTTTCACTTTCGGCACCGCACGGCAGTGGTTGCCGACGGCGGTCACCGAGACCCTCGGGAAGGGCGACTGACATGCGGTACCGCACTCTCGGCCCGCTGAAGGTGGGCGCCGTCGGGCTCGGCGTGATGCCGCTGTCCCTGGAGGGCCGCCCGGACGAGCGGCGCGCGCTCGCCACGGTGCGCGCGGCGCTGGACGCGGGGGTCACCCTTCTGGACACGGCGGACTCCTACCACCTGCCCGGCGCCGCGCCCGGCCACAACGAACGGCTCGTGGCCCGAGCCGTCGCGGGCGCCCCCGACGAGGTGCTGGTGGCCACCAAGGGCGGCCGGGGCCGGACGGCCGACGGCGACTGGACGGTGAACGGCGACCCCGGTCATCTGAAGAGGGCCGCGGAGGCGTCCCTGAGACGGCTCGGTGTCGAGGCGATCGGCCTCTACCAGCTGCACAAGCCCGATCCCGCGGTCCCCTTCGAGGAGTCCGTCGGCGCGCTGCGCGAGCTGCTCGACGAGGGGAAGATCCGGCTGGCCGGCATCTCCAACACGGATGCCGGGCAGATCCGGGTGGCCCACGCGATCCTGGGCGACCGGCTGGTCTCGGTGCAGAACCGGTACTCCCCCGCGGTGCGCGACAGCGAGGCCGAACTGCGGCTGTGCGCGGAACTCAATCTGGCGTTCCTGCCGTGGAGTCCGCTCGGCGGCATCTCGCGCAGCTCGCTGGACGGACCGTCGCGACTGTCCCGGACGGGTCGCTTCGGCGCCTTCCACGAGGTGGCGGCCGAACGCGGGGTCAGCCCTCAACAGGTCTGCCTGGCCTGGCACTTGGCGCGCTCCCCGGGTGTGATCCCGATCCCGGGGGCAAGCCGACCGGAGTCGATCCGGGACTCGGCGGGGGCGGCGGAACTGGTGCTGAGCACCGAGGAGTTGAAGCGGTTGGGGGGTGGGCCGGGCGTGGGGACACCCTCGGGGGACAGGACCGCCACCGAGGGGACGTGACGAAGACCACCGCAACACGCGCGGCTCCGCCGGTCCCGGCCGATCAGCGTCCCCCGCCGCCTCCACCGACGTGCGTGCCGCGTCTGATGGGAACAGACGCGGCACGCTGGTAGCCGGGGGTGAGGGTTCGGTGGGTCAGCCGACCGGTTCCTTCTCCCGCTCGGGCTGCTCGACGGTCGCCTCGTCCTTCTTGCGCCCCGGCAGCAGCACCGCGACCAGCACCGTGCCGACGCCGAGGACCACCGCGCCGACCAGGCTGGTGTGCGCGACCGCGTCGGAGAAGGACGAGCCGACCGCGTCGGCCATCTGCCGGGCACCGGTGGCGAGTTGGTCGGCCTGCGCCTTCAACTGCTCGGCCTGCTGCGGGTCCGTGGCCTTCGCGGCCTGCCCGGCGACCTGCCGCGCCCGCTCGCCGATGCCCTGCGCGACCGCGTACCCGGCGCCCACCGAGTCCTGCGCGGTGTCGAGCGTCGACGCGGAGAGCTTGCTGCCGCTCGTGGCGTCGGCGAGGTGGCCGGAGTACGAGGTCGCCAGCAGCGAGCCGAGGATGGCGATGCCGAGCGAGCCGCCGAGCTCGATCGAGGTGTCGTTCACCGCGCCGCCGACGCCCAGCTCGGACTCGGGGAAGGCGCCCATGATCGCGTCCGTCGCGGGCGAGAGGGCGAGGCCGATCGCGAGGCCGAGCACGATCAGCGGCGCCACGAAGTCGCCGTACGACGAACTCGCGTCGACCTGGGTGAGCAGCGCGAGCGCCGCCGTGCCGCCGACCATGCCCGTGGTGACCGTCCACTTCATGCCGACCCGCGGGGTGAGGAAGCCGGTCAGGGCCGAGCCGACGAAGACCGCGCCGGCCAGCGGCAGCATGCGCAGGCCGGTCTCCAGGGCGCTGTAGCCGAGGACGAACTGCAGGTGCTGGGTGAGGTAGTAGAAGGCGCCGAAGACGGCGAGGAAGAACAGGGCGACGGCGAGGTTGGCACCGGCGAAGCCACGGTCGGTGAAGCGCCGGACGTCGACGACGGGGCGCGGGTGGCGCAGCTCCCAGACGACGAAGGCGACCAGTCCCGCACCCGCGACCACCGCGGCGGTGATCGCCCTGGCGTGCCAGCCGAAGTGCGGGCCCTCGATGATCATGTAGACGAGCGAGCCGATCCAGACCACGGACAGCAGGCCGCCGACGTAGTCGATCCGGCCCTTGGCCGTCGCCCTGGACGGCGGTACGAGCACCAGGGCGCCGACGATCGCGAGCGCGGCGACGGGGACGTTGATGAGGAACGTCGAGGTCCAGTCGTGGTTCTCCAGCAGCGCGCCGGCGACCAGCGGACCGGCGGCGATGGCGACGCCCGAGGTGGCGGTCCACGCGGTGATCGCCTTGGCGCGCTCGGCGCGCGGGAAGGTGGCGGCGAGCAGCGACAGGGTCGCCGGCATGATCATCGCGGCGCCGAGGCCCATCACCGCGCGGGCCGCGATGACCGTGGTGGCGCTGTCGGCGAAGTACCCGAAGACGGACCCGGCGCCGAACACGGCGAGGCCCAGCAGGAGGGCGCCGCGGCGGCTGTACTTGTCGCCGATCGCGCCGAGCAGCAGCATCAGGGCGGCGTACGGGACGGTGTAGCCGTCGATGACCCACTGGAGGTCCGCGCTGGACAGACCGAGGTCCTCGGTCATGGCGGGCGCGGCGACCGTGAGGGCGGTGTTCGCCATCACGATGATCAGCAGGCTCAGGCACAGGACCAGGAGCGCCCACCAACGCCGGGCGTAGGGGCGGTTCATCCTCTCGACCGGTTCGGTCATGACGAGTCGCATGGCAGGGGTGGCCTTCCTCAGCGGACTGGCTGTGTTCGACAACGGACTTGCACAACACTGTGCATTTGCCCAACGCTGTGCAATGTACGCCTGTTGCACAGCACTGTGCAAGTCGACGACCGAGAGGGCACAATGGCGTTCATGACCACGGGTAACACCAGCCGAGCCGACACCAACCGCCGCCGCATCCTCGAGGTGGCGCTCGCCGAGCTGCTGCGCGACCCCGACGCGTCCATGGACCAGATCGCGCGCGCCGCGGGTGTCGTACGGCGGACCGTCTACGGCCATTTCCCGAACCGCGAGGCGCTGGTCGGCACCCTCGTCGACGGTGCGGTGGAGGCGGTGGCGGCCGCACAGGAGGCCGGGCGGGCGGGCGCGGAGGACCCGGCGCGGGCGCTGGCCGGTGCCACGCTGGCGATCTGGGAGGTCGCCGACCGCTATCGCATCCTGGTCGCGCTGGCCCAGCGCAGCGTGACGATGCAGGGCATCAGGGAACGGCTCGCGCCGGTGCGCGAGGCCTGCGAGGAGCTGCTGGAGCGCGGGTTGGAGGAGGGCGTCTTCACCTCCCCGCTGCCCGCGCCGGCGCTGGCGTACGTCCACCAACAGCTGCTCTTCGCGGTGATGGAGGCGGTCAACGACGGCCTCCTGGCACCCGAGGAGGCGGGCCGCTCCGCCGCGGTCACCGTACTGACCGCGGCGGGCGTACCCGCCTCTCGTGCCACCGAGCTGGTGGCGAAGCAGAGCGATTGAGTTGTACCGCGGCGGGGTGGGGCCCGAGCCGCTGAGCGACCTGGTGCCGCGGCGCCAGGTGCTGCCCCGGCAGCGCGATCGCGTCGCGCCACGGCGGCGTGGGGCCCAGGCGGCTGCGCGACCTGGCTGACGGCCAGGCAGCGCGATCGCGTCGCGCCGCGGTGGGGTCTGGCCCGGGCGGCTGAGCGACGGGGGAGCTACTCAGCCGCCCGGAGTCTGTTTCCCCGGCGGGATCTAGGCCTTGGCGAGTTCCTTCTCGCCGCCCTGCTCCGGCACGTTCGCCGGGGCGGGCCCGTGGCCGTCGTCGAGGAGCGTCTTCTCGTCGAAGGGCAGATGACCGGCGAGGACCTGGTCGACGCGCTCGCGGTCGATCTCCTTGGTCCAGGTGCCGATCAGGACCGTGGCGACGGCGTTGCCCGCGAAGTTGGTGAGGGCGCGGGCCTCGCTCATGAAGCGGTCGATGCCGACGATGAGGCCGATACCGTCCACCAGGGCCGGCTTGTGCGACTGCAGACCACCGGCCAGCGTGGCCAGACCGGCACCGGTGACACCGGCGGCGCCCTTGGAGGCGACGAACAGGAAGAGCAGCAGCGGGATCTGCTCACCGAGCGACATCGGCGTACCCATGGCGTCGGCGATGAACAGGGAGGCCATGGTCATGTAGATCATGGTGCCGTCGAGGTTGAAGGAGTAGCCGGTCGGGACGGTGATGCCGACGACGGGCTTGCTGATGCCCAGGTGCTCCATCTTCGCGATGAGCCGCGGCAGCGCGGACTCGGAGGACGAGGTGGACAGGATCAGCAGGAACTCACGGCCGAGGTACTTGAAGAGCGTGAGGATGTTCAGGCCCGCGATCACCCGCAGCAGCGTGCCGAGCACGAGGAAGACGAACAGGAAACAGGTGGTGTAGAAGCCGAGCATCAGGATGGCGAGGTCCTTGAGCGCGTCCACGCCCGCGGAGCCGACCACGGCGGCCATGGCGCCGAAGGCACCGATCGGCGCGGCCCACATGATCATGGCGAGGATGCGGAAGACCAGGCGCTGGATGTGCTCGACACCGCGCAGGACCGGCGCCCCGGCGGAGCCCATGGCCTGGAGCGCGAACCCGGCGAGCAGCGCGATGAGCAGGGTCTGCAGGACCTCGCCCTCGGTGAACGCGGAGATCATCGTGGTGGGGATGATGCCGAGCAGGAACTCGGTGGTGTCCTTGGCCTCCGCGTCGACCTGCGCGTGCCCGGCGTCCTTGACCGCGTCGGTCACCGCGAGGCCGGTGCCCGGGTCCAGCAGGTTGCCGACGACCAGGCCGATGCCCAGCGCGACCAGCGACATGACCATGAAGTAGGCGAGCGCGATACCGCCGACCGCGCCGACCTTGGCGGCCTTCCGTACCGAGCCGATGCCGAGCACGATCGTGCAGAAGATGATCGGCGAGATCATCATCTTGATCAGGTTCACGAAGCCCGTACCGATGGGCTTCAGCTCGACGGCGAAGTCCGGCGCGACCATGCCGACCAGGATGCCGAGGGCGACCGCGACGATCACCGCGATGTACAGATAGTGGGTGCGGTCCCGCTTGGCGGGTGCGGCAGATGCGGGTGCGGGTGTGCTGGCGGCCACGGCTGCCCTCCTTTGACGTCTTCGTCGGTTGTCACCGGCGTGCGGCTCACGTCCGGGCTCTAGAGGAATGCCGTGACTATCTCCTGCCCTGTGAGGGCGGTCACCCTTCCGTTCATTTAGTTCACACTTACTGTCGGAGGCACACTGACGACATGCACATCCGCGTCCCGAGACCGCGCAGCCTGGCCGGTCAGCTGTTCGCCATGCAGGCCGTGCTCATCACGGTCCTCGTGGCCGGGTACGCGCTGTTCACCTACGTCAGCGACCGGGGCCAGGCCGAGGACGCGGCGGGCCGCCAGGCCATGGCGGTGGCGGGCGCGGTCGCGGACTCCCCCTCGGTCCGGGAGGCGATCCACACCTCGGACCCCTCGGCGAGACTCCAGCCGTACGCGCTGCGGGTGATGCACGACGCCGACGTCGACTTCGTGACGATCATGAACCCGGCCGGCATCCGCTGGACCCATCCCACCGAGTCGGAGATAGGGAAGAAGTTCCTCGGCCGCATCGGCCCCGCCCTCGCCGGCCACTCCTTCACCGAGACCTACACCGGCACCCTCGGCCGCTCGGTCCGCGCGGTCACCCCCATCGAGGAGGACGGCCGGGTCGTCGGCCTGGTCAGCGCCGGCATCAAGGTCGAGGCGATCAGCCAGCGGGTGCAGGGCCAGCTCACGGCCCTGCTGGGGGTCGCGGCGGGCGCCCTCGCGCTGGGCGCGATCGGGACGTACGCCGTCAACGCCCGGCTGCGCCGCCACACCCACGGGATGAACGCCACCGAGCTCAGCCACATGCACGACTACACGCAGGCCGCGCTGCACGCCGTACGCGAGGGACTGCTGATGCTGGACGGCCAGTACCGGGTGGCGCTGATCAACGACGGTGGCCGTGAGCTGCTGGGCGTGGCCGACGACGTGGTGGGCCGCTCGGTCGCGGAACTCGGCCTCCCCGCCCCCCTCACCGGCGCGCTCCTGGCCTCGGAACCGCGCGTGGACGAGGTCCACCTCACGGCGGACCGCGTGCTGGTGGTCAACACCTCCCCGGTGTCGGGAGGGGACCGCCGGGGCACGGTCGTCACACTCCGCGACGTGACGGAACTCCAGTCCCTGATGGGTGAGTTGAACTCCGAGCGCGGCTTCACCCAGGCGCTGCGCTCCCAGGCGCACGAGGCGGCGAACCGGCTGCACACGGTCGTCTCGCTGATCGAACTGGGCCGCGCCGAGCAGGCGGTGGACTTCGCCACGGCCGAACTGGAGCTGGCCCAGGCCCTGACCGACCAGGTCGTGGCCGCCGTGAGCGAACCGGTGCTGGCCGCCCTGCTCCTGGGCAAGACGGCCCAGGCGAACGAGCGGGGCGTGGAGCTGGTGGTGTCACAGGACAGCCGCCTGGACGACGGTCTGCTGCCGCCGTCCCTGCCGCCGCGGGACCTGGTGACGATCCTCGGCAACCTGATCGACAACGCGGTGGACGCGGCGCAGGGCAGCGTGGGCGCACGGGTGACGGTGACGGCCTACACGGGCGGCACCGACGAACTGGTCCTCCGCGTCTCCGACACGGGCGCGGGCGTGGCCCCCGCCCACGCCGAGGCGGTGTTCGAGCGCGGTTTCTCGACCAAACCGGCGGGGCCCGGCGGCCGCGGTCTGGGCCTGGCCCTCGTACGGCAGGCGGTGACCCGCCACGCGGGAACGCTGACGGTCGCGGAGGCCGCCGGGGGCGGGGCGGAGTTCGAGGTCCGGATGCCGTTGCGGGGCGGCGCCGCAGGGGCCGGATCTGCTGGTGAGGGGTCCGCCGAAGCCGGGTCCGTGGGGGCCGGGCGTGCGGTGGGCGACGGTGTGACCGAGGATGCGTCGACGACAGGTGCCGTGGCGGACGCAGCCGAACCGCCGGGCACCGGGCCCCGTGCCCCGCTGCCGGAGAGCGCCGGTACGCGAGGCACCGCTTCCGGAGGCGACGCATGACGACCCAGCCACAGCCGATCCGGGTCCTGGTCGTGGAGGACGACCCGGTCGCCGCGGACGCGCACGTCATGTACGTCAACCGGGTCCAGGGCTTCACCGCCGTGGGCAAGGCGCACACCGGCGCGGAGGCGCGACGCCTGCTGGACCGGACGCCGGTCGACCTCCTCCTGCTGGACCTGCACCTCCCGGATGTGCACGGCCTCCAGTTCGCCCGGTCGCTGCGCGCCGCCGGCCATCAGGCGGACGTGATAGCGGTGACGTCGGCGCGGGACCTGACGGTCGTACGCGAGGGAGTCTCACTGGGCGTCGTCCAGTACGTGCTGAAGCCGTTCACCTTCGCCACGCTGCGGGACCGGCTCGTGCGCTACGCCGAGTTCCACGCGGCGGCGGGCGAGGCGAGCGGCCAGGACGAGGTGGACCGCGCTCTGGCGACGCTCCGGGCCCCCGGCCCGGCGGCCCTGCCGAAGGGTCTGAGCGCCCCCACCCTGGAACGGGTGACCGTGGCCCTGCGGGACTCCGCGGGAGGCCTCACGGCCACCGGCCTGGCGGAGGTCGTGGGGATATCCAGGATCACCGCCCGGCGCTATCTGGAGCACCTGGTGGACGCGGGGCGGGCGGCGCGGGCCCCGCAGTACGGCACGGTGGGGCGACCGGAGTTGCAGTACCGGTGGGTCAAGGGGCCGTAGGCCCGAACGGCTGCGTGTACAGGACGACCTGGACCGCGAGCCCGAGGATACTGAGCGCCTCCACGAGCGACAGGACGACGAGCCCGGCACTGGTCCCGCCCGCCGCCCAGTAGACGGAGAGGCCGGCGAGGGGGACGGCGCAGAAGGCCAGGAGATCGACCCCGCACTGGATGACCTTGCGCTGACGGCGGCGCGAGTCGGAGCGGTGAACGGTCTCCCAGCTGAACGCGCGCTCGGCGCCGGCGAGTTGGGCGAGCCTCGGCCCCAGGTCGTGACGTACGTGCCTGCCGATCGCGGAGATCTTCTCGTCGTTGACGAGGTACGTCCACCCGAGCACGACGCACACCGGCGGCAGCGCGAGGAGCATGTCGGGGCGCTTGGCCTGGGCGGTGGCGGCGATGACCGCAGCGACGATGGTGAGGGTGACGTAGAGGAGGTTGTCGCGGAAGCCGATCCGGGTCTTCTGCTCGTCCTTGACGGTGTGGTACTCGGCGAGGAGCAGCTGCCCGACGGTGACGTCCTGAGGGTGCGTCATACGTCCTCCTTCGCAGGTCACTTGCCCCGTACCTTAGGGGAGCGACGCGGCCCGCGGTGGCGGCGCCGCCATCGCCGCTTCCGCTCCCGCCTGAACCACCCCTTCCTCCTGACGCTCCTCTTCGCGACGAGCCTGCCGATCACCGCGATCATGGTGCCGGCCCTAACCCACCCATCCCCCCGCCACCCCCACCCGCGGCAAAACCGCCCACATCCGGGTCCCACCCCCAGGCTCCCGAGCCTCCCCGAACCCCCACTCCCCCTGACAGGCCCGCACCACGCACCCCAACACCCGCAGCGCGGCCCGCCTCCGCCCATCGCACGCCTCCACGAGCCGAGGATGACTGTGCCGCGGATGCCCGTCATAGAGGCTGACCCGCAACGCCCCGTCCCGGAACCGCAGCGACACATACACATCGGCCCCGGGCGTGAACCGACAAGCGCAGGCGGCAAGTTCGGCAACGACCTGCACGGCGGCGTCGGCCATGTCCTCCAGCTCGTGCGCCTGAAGAACAACACGAGTCGCCGCCCGCGCAACGCTCGAACTCATCGGCCCAGCAGGCAACGTGAGGCTGTACGCAAGCGACTCGGGCGACGGCGGCGCGGCTTCCCGTACGTCGTCGGAGAGCGGGCAGGCGGAGAAGGACAGCACGGAGGACATGGCAACTCCCTTGATGACGGCGGGCATTGGACGGCTGACGCCCCACCCGGTGGCCTGTCGCACGAACCCGGGCAGGCTCGCGCGATGCACTTCCGGGCGCATCACGCCGTAAGCGACTCGTCACCGAATGTAGCGCATTGCGGGAGTACACGTACTACTCTCCCCGGGACTCCCGTTGGACCAACTCCTCGCCCCGAAGGCAGACTGACCCCGTCAACAGCCCGACCCGAGGGGACACATGCCGCCGAGGAGCACACCGACGGAACGCCAGCGGCGCCTCGGTGAGGAGCTGCGCAGGATGCGCATCGCGGCCGGAATGACAACCGAGCGCGCCGCCGGACTGCTGCACGTCCCCCGCACCAACGTGCCCAACATGGAGTCCGGCCGCTCCGGCATCAGCCCCGAGCGGGTACGCACACTCGCCGCCAACTACGGCTGCGCCGACGAAGCTTTCGTCGAGGCGCTCGTCGCCATGACAGGGAGCCGCGAGAAGAGCTGGTGGGAGGCGTACCGAGGTCAGCTCCGCGACGACTTCCTGGACATCGCCGAGCTGGAGTGGCACGCCACACGCCTACGCATCGCCACAACCGTGCACATGCCCGGGCTCCTCCAGACCGAGGAGCACGGCCGGGCCGTCTTCGCCGCCGTCATCCCTCCACTGCCCCAGGCGGAGATCGAACTGCGCGCGGCACACCGCATCGACCGGCAGCAGCTCCTCGACCGCTCCGAGCCGCAGCCCCCAGCCCTCGACGCGATCATCCACGAGGCCGCCCTCCGCATGGAGTTCGGCGGACCCTCGGTGGCCAGGGGGCAGTTGGAGCACCTGCTGCGCATGTCCGAGCGGGACTCCGTCACCGTACGGATCATCCCCTTCAAGGCGGGCGGATTCCCCGGCGCCGGACAGTCCGTGACCTACGCCGAGGCTGCCGTCCCCCGCCTCGACACCGTGCAGTTGGACAGCACGCACGGGCCGGAGTTCATCGACACGGAAGCCCAACTCGCCAAGTACCGAGCCCAACTCGACGCCGCCGAGGCTGTGGCACTCACCCCGGACGCCTCGCTCACCTTCATCCGCGCCCTCGCCAACGACCTCTAGGAGCCCTCATGCAAGCCGACATCACCTGGGAAGAACCCTTCTGCGGCGAGGGCGCCAACTGCTTCCGTATAGGCACCGACACCACCGGCAACGCCTATATAGCCATCGCCGGCCGCGAGGACGAACCTCTCACCGACACCCGCGAAGCCCTGGCCACCCTCATCCGGGACATCAAGGCGGGCAAAGCCGACCACCTCCTCTGACGCCCCCCCGCCCCGGCCCCCGCTACCGGCACCCCGACAGGCGATCTCAGCCACCCCGCCCGGGGCCGAAACCGTATGTTCCTACAATCCGTGATCCTGGCCGAACAGACCGTAGTCACAGCACCCGGACGCCCCTACGTTGTGCCCGTGCGCCGACCCCCAGCCCTCCCCAACCAGCCAGGCCCTCCCTTCAACGCCCCCGCCGCCCGCCGGCTCCGTGCCGCCCTGGGTATGGGGCCCGAGCATGTCGCCTACGGCCTGCGGGCCTCCTACGGGCTCCCCTACGTCACACCGGACCTCGTCATCGCCTGGGAACGGGGCGTGGCGAACCCCACCAGCCCCGAGCTGACCGCCCTCGCGGGCGTGCTGTGGTGTTCCCCGGGCGAGCTCATCGGCAAGCCGCGCACCCTGCGCGAGCACCGGATCAGCCAGAGCCTCGCCCCGGAGGACGTCGCCCACGCTCTCGGCCTCGAACTTCTCGCGTACCTGCGGATGGAGGAGAACAACGACTGGCGGGGCAACGACCGGCAGTCCGCCGCGCTCGCCGAGGTGCTCGACCTGGCCCTGCCGGACTTCGTCACCGTCACCGGGCGGGAGGCGCGGCTGGCGGACCACCTCCGCAGCGCCGTCACCACCCGCTGGCAGGCCTATGTCCGCCCGGTGAGCAAGATCGTGCCTCTGGACCGGCGGCTCCTGGAGGACGTCCTCCAGGAGCTGCACCAGGAGTACCAGGGGCAGATGGTCGCGACTCTGAGCTGGGGCGAGGGCAGCGCGGCGGGTGATTCCAGCCACTCGGGCCGCGACTTCCTCGACGGGATCGTCGACCGCTTCTGGACGAACGTCCAGGCCTTCACCGGCTAGCCGCCCGGCTAGAAGACCGACTCCGCCTCGTCCATCCGGTCCTTCGGCACCGTCTTCAGCTCGGTGACCGCCTCCGCGAGCGGCACCATCACGACGTCCGTCCCGCGCAGCGCCGTCATCCGGCCGAACTCGCCCCGGTGCGCGGCCTCCACCGCGTGCCAGCCGAAGCGGGTGGCGAGGACCCGGTCGTACGCCGTCGGTACGCCGCCGCGCTGGACGTGGCCGAGGATGACCGGCTTGGCCTCCTTGCCGAGGCGGCGCTCCAGCTCGTACGCCAATGCCGTGCCGATGCCCTGGAAGCGCTCGTGGCCGAACTGGTCGATCTCGCCCTTGCCGTAGTCCATGGAGCCCTCGGCGGGGTGCGCGCCCTCGGCGACGCAGATGACCGCGAACTTCTTGCCGCGCGCGAAGCGCTCCTCGACCATCTTGACCAGGTCGGCGGGGTCGAAGGGACGCTCGGGCAGGCAGATGCCGTGCGCGCCCGCCGCCATGCCGGACTCCAGCGCGATCCAGCCCGCGTGGCGGCCCATGACCTCCACGACCATCACCCGCTGGTGGGACTCGGCGGTCGTCTTCAGGCGGTCCATCGCCTCGGTCGCGACGCCGACGGCCGTGTCGAAGCCGAAGGTCCGGTCCGTGGAGGAGATGTCGTTGTCGATGGTCTTCGGGACGCCGACCACCGGCAGGCCCGCGTCGGACAGCATGCGGGCCGCCGTCAGGGTGCCCTCGCCGCCGATCGGGACCAGCGCGTCGATGCCGAACTCCGCAACCATGTCCTCGGCCCGGTCGCAGGCCTCGCGCAGGCGGTCGCGCTCCAGCCGGGAGGAGCCGAGGATGGTGCCGCCGCGGGCCAGGATGCCGCTCACGCTGTCGAGGTCGAGGGCGCGGTAACGGCCGTCCAGCAGGCCGGAGTAGCCGTCCTCGAAGCCGATGACCTCGTCGCCGTAGTTGTCGACCGCTCGGTGCACGACCGACCGGATCACTGCGTTCAGGCCGGGGCAGTCGCCGCCTGCGGTGAGAACTCCGATACGCATCGTGCTGTGTCTCCTGCTCGCTGTTGATACCGGTGAGCCAGTCCGATTGTTTCACGTCCCACACGGCACCGCCGCCCCCGCACCTGACGGGCGCCTTATCCAGCGCGAGAGGTATTGTCAAGAGGGTTCTGCTCACCTCGGTGGGCGATTTTTGTGCCCCTCGTGGGGGACCCTCCCGTTTGCGACCGACCCCTCATTGGAACGGAGAGCACGCGTGACCCGCAGCGTGTACGTGACCGGAATCGACCGCGGCGACGGCCGCCAGGTCGTCGAGCTGGGGGTCATGGAACTCCTGACCCGCCAGGTCGACCGGGTGGGTGTCTTCCGGCCGCTCGTCCACCACAGCCCCGATCGTCTGTTCGAACTGCTGCGCGCCCGTTACCGCCTCTCCCAGGACCCCACGACGGTCTACGGCATGGACTACCACGAGGCGTCCGCGCTCCAGGCCGAGCGGGGCACGGACGAGCTGGTCTCCACGCTGGTGGACCGGTTCCACCGCGTCGCCCGTGACTACGACGTCGTCCTCGTCCTGGGAACCGACTTCGCCGACACCCAGCTCCCCGACGAGCTGTCGCTGAACGCGCGGCTCGCCAACGAGTTCGGGGCGTCCGTGATCCCCGTCGTGGGCGGACGCCGGCAGAGCGCCGAGTCCGTGCTCGCCGAGACCCGCAACGCCTACCGCGCCTACGACGGCCTGGGCTGCGACGTCCTCGCCATGGTCGCCAACCGGGTGGCCCGCGAGGACCGGGACCTCATCGCCGAGCGGCTGGACTCCTCCCGGCTGCCCGTGCCCTGCTACGTGCTGCCCGACGAGCCCGCCCTGTCCGCGCCGACCGTCGCGCAGATCGGCCAGGCCCTCGGCGCCAAGGTGGTGCTCGGCGACGACTCCGGGCTCGCCCGGGACGCGCTCGGCTTCGTCTTCGGCGGCGCGATGCTGCCCAAGCTGCTGGGCGCGCTGACGCCGGGCTGTCTGGTCGTGACCCCGGGCGACCGCGCGGACCTGGTCGTCGGCTCGCTCGCCGCGCACAGCGCCGGCACCCCGCCGATCGCGGGCGTCCTGCTCACCCTCGACGAGGTGCCGAGCGACGACGTCCTCACCCTCGCCGCCCGCCTCGCCCCGGGCACCCCGGTCCTGTCGGTCCCGGGCATGAGCTTCCCGACGGCCGAGCAACTCGTCGCCCTGGAAGGCAAGCTGAACGCGGCAACGCCGCGCAAGGCGGAGACCGCGCTCGGCCTGTTCGAGCGGTACGTCGACACCGGCGACCTGCTCAAGCGGGTCTCCGCGCCCAGCAACGACCGCGTCACACCGATGATGTTCGAGCACAAGCTGCTGGAGCAGGCCCGCTCCGACAAGCGCCGCGTCGTCCTGCCCGAGGGCACCGAGGCCCGTGTCCTGCACGCCGCCGAGGTGCTGCTGCGCCGCGGGGTCTGCGAACTCACCCTGCTCGGCCCGGTCGACCAGATCCGCAAGAACGCCGCCGACCTCGGCATCGACCTCGGCCACGCCCAGCTGATCGACCCGGCCACCAGCGAGCTGCGGGACGCCTTCGCCGAGAAGTACGCGGCCCTGCGCGCCCACAAGGGCGTGACCGTGGAGCTGGCGTACGACGTGGTCAGCGACGTGAACTACTTCGGCACGCTGATGGTCCAGGAGGGACTCGCCGACGGCATGGTCTCCGGCTCGGTGCACTCCACCGCCGCGACCATCCGGCCCGCCTTCGAGATCATCAAGACCAAGCCGGACGCCGACATCGTCTCGTCGGTCTTCTTCATGTGCCTCGCCGACCGGGTGCTGGTGTACGGCGACTGCGCCGTGAACCCCGACCCGAACGCCGAGCAGCTGGCCGACATCGCCATCCAGGCGGCCGCCACCGCCGAGCAGTTCGGGGTGGACCCGCGGATCGCGATGCTGTCGTACTCCACGGGTACGTCGGGTTCGGGCGCCGACGTCGACAAGGTGCGCGAGGCGACCGAGCTGGTCCGGCTGCGGCGGCCCGACCTGCGGATCGAGGGGCCGATCCAGTACGACGCCGCCGTCGAGCCGACGGTCGCGGCGACCAAGCTGCCCGAGTCGGAGGTGGCCGGGCAGGCGACCGTGCTGATCTTCCCCGACCTCAACACCGGCAACAACACCTACAAGGCCGTGCAGCGGTCGGCCGGCGCGATCGCCGTCGGACCGGTCCTCCAGGGCCTGCGCAAGCCGGTCAACGACCTGTCCCGGGGCGCGCTCGTCCAGGACATCGTCAACACCGTCGCCATCACGGCGATCCAGGCCCAGTCCCCCGCCCCGACCCCCAGCGAGAAGGCGTCCCAGCAGTGAGCTCGTCCCGCGGCACCCGCGTCCTGGTCCTCAACTCCGGTTCCTCCTCGGTGAAGTACCAGCTGCTCGACATGAGCGACAGCAGCCGGCTGGCCGTGGGGCTCGTCGAGCGCATCGGCGAGCAGTCCTCCCGGCTCAAGCACACGCCCCTGGCCGGCGGCGGCCAGGCGCGGGAGTGGAGCGGCCCGATCGCCGATCACGACGCCGCGCTCAAGGCCGTGGCGGAAGAGCTGGCCAAGGACGGGCTCGGCCTCGACTCCCCCGAGCTGGCCGCCATCGGCCACCGGGTCGTGCACGGCGGGCAGACCTTCACCGCGCCGACGGTCGTCGACGAGGCGGTGCTCGCCGAGATCGAGCGGCTGATCCCGGTCGCCCCGCTGCACAACCCGGCCAACCTCACCGGCATCCGCACCGCCCAGGCACTGCGCCCCGACCTGCCGCAGGTCGCCGTCTTCGACACCGCGTTCCACACGACGATGCCGGAGTCGGCCGCCCGCTACGCGATCGACGTCGCCACCGCCGACGAGCACCGCATCCGGCGCTACGGCTTCCACGGCACCTCGCACGCGTACGTCTCCCGGGCCACCGCCGAGCTGCTGGGCAGGTCGCCGCAGGAGGTGAACGTCATCGTGCTGCACCTGGGCAACGGGGCGTCGGCCTCCGCCGTGCGCGGCGGTGTGTGCGTGGACACCTCCATGGGGCTGACGCCTTTGGAGGGGCTCGTGATGGGTACGCGATCCGGAGACGTGGATCCGGCCGTCATCTTCCATTTGACGCGCGTTGGCGGAATGTCCACGGACGAGATCGACACTCTTCTCAACAAGAAGAGCGGCTTGATCGGGCTGTGCGGGGACAACGACATGCGGGAGATCCGCCGCCGGGTGGACGAGGGTGACGAACAGGCGCAACTCGCCTTCGACATCTACATTCACCGTCTGAAGAAGTACATCGGCGCCTATTACGCGGTGCTCGGCCGGGTGGACGCGATCGCCTTCACAGCCGGAGTCGGGGAAAACGCGAGTCCCGTACGAGAGGCTGCGGTGGCGGGCCTGGAGGAGCTGGGGCTCGCGGTGGACGGCGAGCTCAACGCCGTACGGAGCGACGAGCCGCGGCTGATCTCCCCCGAGCACGCGCGCGTGGCCGTGGCCGTGGTGCCCACCGACGAAGAACTGGAGATCGCGACACAGACCTACGCGCTGGTCGAAAAGAGCACCTGAGCGAATATCGGAGCAGCTGAGCAATTACACGTCAGTAACACGCCTGAGCGCCCGGCCGCCCATTTGTCTCTTCCACCAGACGGAATATTCCGTAGCGAAACAAACCGATAGGATCGCCCCATGCGCCGTTCGAAAATCGTCTGTACTCTCGGCCCCGCGGTCGACTCCCACGAAATGCTCGTGTCCCTGATCGAAGCCGGCATGAACGTGGCCCGCTTCAACTTCAGCCACGGCACGCACGCCGAACACCAGGGGCGGTACGACCGCGTCCGGGCCGCCGCCAAGGAGACCGGCCGGGCCATCGGTGTCCTCGCCGACCTCCAGGGCCCGAAGATCCGTCTGGAGACCTTCGCCGAGGGCCCGGTGGAGCTGGAGCGCGGTGACGAGTTCGTCATCACGACCGAGGACGTCCCCGGTGACAAGCAGATCTGCGGGACCACCTACAAGGGCCTGCCGGGCGACGTCTCGCGCGGTGACCAGATCCTCATCAACGACGGCAACGTCGAGCTGAAGGTCCTGGACGTCGAGGGCCCCCGGGTCAAGTCGATCGTCATCGAGGGCGGTGTCGTCTCCGACCACAAGGGCATCAACCTGCCCGGCACCGCCGTCAACGTGCCGGCGCTGTCGGAGAAGGACGTCGAGGACCTCCGTTTCGCGCTGCGCATGGGCGCCGACATGATCGCGCTGTCCTTCGTCCGCGACGCCAAGGACGTGGCCGACGTCCACAAGGTGATGGACGAGGAGGGCCGCCGGGTCCCCGTCATCGCCAAGGTGGAGAAGCCGCAGGCGGTGGACAACATGGAGGACGTCGTGATGGCGTTCGACGCCGTCATGGTGGCCCGCGGTGACCTGGCCGTCGAGTACCCGCTCGAGAAGGTCCCGATGGTGCAGAAGCGCCTCATCGAGCTGTGCCGCCGCAACGCCAAGCCGGTGATCGTGGCGACCCAGATGATGGAGTCGATGATCACCAACTCCCGCCCCACCCGCGCCGAGGCCTCCGACGTGGCCAACGCGATCCTGGACGGCGCGGACGCGGTCATGCTGTCCGCCGAGTCGAGCGTGGGCGCCTACCCGATCGAGACCGTCAAGACGATGTCGAAGATCGTCGCCGCGGCCGAGCAGGAGCTGCTGAGCAAGGGCCTCCAGCCGCTCGTCCCCGGCAAGAAGCCGCGCACGCAGGGCGGTTCGATCGCCCGCGCCGCCTGCGAGATCGCCGACTTCCTGGGCGGCCGGGGCCTGGTGGCCTTCACGCAGTCCGGTGACACGGCCCGCCGGCTCTCCCGCTACCGCGCGTCCCAGCCGATCATCGCCTTCACCACCGACGAGAACACCCGCAACCAGCTGGCCCTCAGCTGGGGCGTCGAGTCGCACGTCGTGCCGTTCGTCAACAGCACCGACGAGATGGTCGACCTGGTGGACCAGGAGATCATCAAGCTCAACCGCTTCCACCCGGGCGAGATCGTCATCATCACCGCCGGTTCGCCCCCCGGCGTCCCCGGCACCACCAACATGGTCCGCGTCCACCACCTGGGCGGCGAGAAGTAGGGACACGGGCCCGCGAGGGCCCCTGTACGGCGCTGAGGGCGCCCCCTGGATCAGGGGGCGCCCTCAGGCGTTTCGCGGCTCCCGAACGGGCTTCGTGGGGCGCTCAGTCGGTGATGAAGTTGTGCAGCCCGGGCACGTGCAGGGTGCCGCCGAACTGGCCGGCCTGCACGACCGTCACCTTGGTGAAGTAGATCAGCGGGATGTTCAGCGGCGGCGGGCTCTTCGGGCTGAACGTCACCGGGATCAGCCCCAGCAGGTTGCCGGAGATGCTCTCGGTGTACATCACCGTGTCGCCGCCGCGGATGGTGGACGTCGAGCCCTTGGCCGCCTGCACGTGGTAGGTCTTGCCGGACTGCTTGTCCTTCACCGTCTGGTGCAGGTCGCCGATGTCGGTGCCGTCGGAGATGACGTACTTCAGCACCTCCTTGGTGGTGCCGTTGGCCGTCCTCACCTTGACGATGCCCTTGTAGTCGGCGCCCTTCAGCAGCAGCGAGCTGGCGTTCAGGGACCAGGGGTCGTCGGGCAGCGGGACGGTGTTGTCGACACCGCCCTCCTCGTCCGTGGCGACCGGGCAGTCGTCGACGTCCGTGGTGGAGCTGGGCGACGGGCTGGCGGTGGCCGCCTCGGCCGCCTTGTCGACCGCGTCCTTGGTGTCCTCGGCCGCCTCGGACGGCGTGCCGGTCGCGTCGGACGTGTCCTCGACCGTCTCCTCGGCCGTGTCGGTGACCTTGTCGGTGGTGTCCTTGACGGCGTCGGGGGCGTCGTCCCCGCTGTCCTCGGACGCGGAGGCCGAGGGCGACGGCGTCGGGCTGGCGCTCGCGGACGGCGTGGCGCCCTGACCGCCGGTGAAGATGTCCTCGATGGCGCCGCCGATCTCCTCCAGCACGTTTCCGCCGCTCTCGGAGGCCGAGGGCGAGGGCGTGGCGGTGGCGCCGGACTGGGAGCCACCGGAGGAGCTCTCCGAGGCCGAGGCGGAGGGCGTCGGCGTGGGCTCGGCGTCGTCGTCGGAACCTGAATCCGACGAGGAGCCGCCACCCGAGCCGGAGCCCGAGTCCGAGTCCGATCCCGAGTCCGCGTTCGAGGAGGACTCGGTCGCCGAGGGCGTCGCCTCCGCCTCGTCGTCCTCGGACTCGCTCGCGGACGGCGAGGGCGACGCGGACGCGTCGTCCTCCAGGGCCGCGACACAGTCCTTGTACTCGTCGGCCGTCAGGCTCTTGGAGGCGGGCTGGTCCTCGGCGTTGGCGAGCGTCGGCGTGAACCCCATCCCCATGAGGACCGCCGTCGGCATCGCCGCCAGGGCTATCGCCTTTCCGGCCGGCATGTGGAACCGGGTGAACAGCGGCTTCTTGGGCGCCGCATGGCGCGGCCCGGTTCTCGCACGGAACACCTCCACATCGGTTCCGTGGGTCACCTCGTCAGCCGGCACTGTGCCTCCCGTTCGCCCCGTTCGCCGGGCTCGTTCCTGACAGATCGTTCGGCTCACCGACGTCGTACGCGTCCTTGGAGAGCGTGGGGACCGCACCCGCGGGCGCGTTGCCCACGCCCGTGGTGTCCTGCTGGAGCGGCTCCTGCGCCGCCGGCTCGCCCGGCACCCAGGCCACGGCCATCGCGCCGCCGACGAGAGAGAGGAGGAAGCCGACGAGGAAGCCGCCGAGGTTGGACACGGGGATGGACACCAGGGCCAGCAGGATCGCCGCGACGCCCGCGAAGGTGCGCACGTGCTTCTGGAACCAGAGGCTGACGCCGAGGACGACCAGCAGCACGCCGATGATCAGCGAACCGGCGCCGGCGGTGGTGGCCATCGCCAGGGTCAGGTGACCGATCTGCAGGTGCGCGTAAGGGAAGTACGCGATGGGGATTCCGCCCAGGAGGACGAACAGGCCGGCCCAGAACGGCCGGTCGCCCCGCCAGGCGCGGAACTTCCGCTTGGCGACCCGGATGTAGTGCTCATCATTGCCGGGTACGGCAGGAGTCTCGGCGCTCATGGAAAACAGCTCCCTGGTGCGGCGTTGCTGTGGTGGTGAGGGGTACGGCACGTGAAGAACCGCGCTTCACAGTGGACGGGCGGGGGCGCCACCGGCTCCCCCGCCCGTCAGCGAGTGCTTAGTAGCACTCCTTGACACCGGACGACAGCGACATCTTCAGGCCGCTGAGCTTGAAGGTGCCGGCGGTGGTCGCCCACGCCGTCTGCTTCACGTCGCTCAGCGTGGCCTTGTCGGCCTGCTGGGCGAACCCGAAGGGGTTGGACTGCTCGTTGCCGCCCTTCATGCCCGGACCCTTGCTGGCGTCCTTGGCGGCCACACCGATGTCGATGTTCTCGAAGACCGCGTCGGCCTCGAGGTCCTGGACGTCGATGTACAGGTTCTCGGCCTGGACGGGAGTACCGCCGCCGCCCGCCTTCAGGATCAGGCTGACGGAACCGAGGACCGGGATGTTCGGCGTGACCACGGACTGGCACATGCCGGTGATCGAGGCCGACTTGAACGCCGAGACCGCGACGGGGTGAGCCGTCTTCTTGCCGTCGAGGGTGTACCCCGAGTCAAGGGCGCCGTACTGGGAGAAGCCCGTACCGACGAGCTTGTCCGCGGTCACCTTGAACGACTGGCCCGACACACTGAACGACGCGGCGAGAGCGCCCTGCGCGAGGGCGACACCTATCGCAGCCGTGGCGGCCACGCTGGGCACCATCACGACGGCGAACCGCTTCCATCTGGTCCCGCCACGCACCTGGGACTCCATATTTCCTCCTTCTCGGACGTACATCTCCTGGCCCTGACTACGCCTGTCGAACATGACGGCTCAGCCGGGCAGGGATGGGAGAAGCGCTACGTCCTCGGGAAGGGGAGCGCCCGTACTCGGAGGCGCGAACCGCGCACCGATCACCGGCGATCACCCCCGAGCGACAACCACTGGTCGCGCCTGAAGCACACATCACGCACAACCTTGCTGGACAGGCTTCACCGGAAGGCGAAGACCCCCCTGCCCAAGAGCCGGCACCACTGCTGCCGGCTCTGCTCGGTGGGGACCCAGGAGTTCCCGCGGCCCGACCGGCTGTCGGGGTACGGGAATGGACCGAGCGTCGCCGATCGTGGTGCATTCTCGCCGCCCGCACAAGGGGCTTCGTTACTCGGTAGTAACGGCGTGATAACCGAACAACGACCCGCCGGTCTCGGCCGACGACTGAGGGTGGCCCGAAGGGGGCGGACAAAGATGTTGATGATCGGACAGAATCCGACAGATCAACGTCCAAAACTTACTTGTAGTAACAGCGGCCGCGATTACCAAGATTTGGTAAAGCGCGGCCGCTGTGACGCCTCAAGGGCGGTTTCTTCACTCGGGCACCACAGGCCCGGACGTTTAGTGACTGGTCAGAACGGGGCTCCCGCCCCGCTCGCACACCGGGCTAGAACAGCGCCCGCGCCAGCGACCGACGCGCCGCGACCACCCGCGGATCATCGGCCCCGACCACCTCGAACAACTCCAGCAGCCGTACCCGTACGGCATCCCGGTCGTCACCGAACGTGCGCCGCACGGTGTCGATGAGCCGCCCGAAGGCGTCCTCGACATGACCGCCGACCAGATCCAGATCGGCCGCGGTGATCTGCGCCGCCACGTCGGACGGCTTCCCGGCGGCCTCCTCGCGCACCCGCTGCGGGTCCAGACCCTGCACGCGCTGGAGCAACTCGGCCTGGGCGAGGCCCAACTTGGCCTCCGAGTTGCCCGGGTCGTCGTTCAGCACGTTCTTGTACGCCTGCACCGCACCGCCGAAGTCCCCCGCGTCCAGGGCCTGTACGGCGGCCTCCAGCAGGGCGTCATGGGGTCCGGCCGGCACCGCGGGAGCCGCGGCCCGCTCGGCGCCCGGCGCGGCGTCCGGGTCCACCACGAGGCCGGTGAGGCCGAAGCGCTGCTCGGCGACCTGCACCAGCTGGTCCAGGGTCTGCCGGATCTGCGTCTCGTCGGCGGCCCCCTGGAAGAGGGGCAGCGCCTGCCCGGCGACGACGGCGAACACCGCCGGGATGCCCTGCACCCCGAACTGCTGCATCAGCATCTGGTTGGCGTCGACGTCGATCTTGGCAAGCAGGAAGCGCCCGTTGTACTCGACGGCGAGCCGCTCCAGCACCGGGCTCAGCTGCTTGCAGGGCTGGCACCACTCGGCCCAGAAGTCGATGACGACGGGCACCTCGGTGGAGCGCTGGAGGACGTCCTGCTCGAACCCCGCCTCGTCGACGTCGATGACGAGATCGGCTGGGGAGAGGGCTCCGGGGCCTCCGCCCTGCCGGGCCGCTTCGGCGCGCGCCTGCTCCGCCTTCGCCTTGGCCTCCTGGGCCGCCTTCACCGCGGCGAGGTCGACGACTCCGCTCATGGACATGTTCCGTGGCTGCATGCGTCTATCCTCCCCCGTCCGCGCGCCCCATGTGCCGCATACCCCCGGCCGGTGCTCATGCCGGGTCTGACCGTGTGCTGTTCGGCGCCGGGTCCCCACCCCACGCCAGTGGTTTCGCTACGAGTCGTAGCGTAATGGCACCGGGTGCCTTCCGGGTACCCGGTGCCGGTGATCTCTCTCACCCGGCCGCGGCGGAACCGGCGGTTATCGTCGTGGGATGCAGAGCCGCGCTCCCGCCCCACGGGCCTCCGGACGCCCCCGCAGCGCCACCGCGGACGCCGCGATCCTCGGGGCGACCCGTCAGGCACTGGTGGAGCTGGGCTGGTCCAAGCTCACGCTGGGGGACGTGGCGGCGCGGGCGGGCGTGGCGAAGACCACGCTCTACCGGCGCTGGCCGGGCAAGAACGAACTGGTCGTCGACGCGGTGGCGGAGCTCTTCGACGAGCTGGAACTCCCCGACCGCGGCACCCTCGCCGCCGACATCGAGGGCGTGGTGCTGCAGTTCGCGGCGATCCTCGCCCGCCCGGAGGCGAAGAGCGGCCTGATGGCGGTGGTGACCGAGTCGATCCGCGACGACGCGCTGCGCGAGCGCATCCGCTGCTCGATCGTGGAGCGGCAGAAGCGTCTGGTCCTGGAGGGCCGGGCGCGTGCCGAACGCCGGGGCGAACTCCCCCCGGACACCGACCCCGCGGAGTCCGCCCGGACCGTCGACCTGATCTTCGACGTGGTCGCCGGGGCGGTGGTGCACCGCACGCTGGTCAGCTCCGAACCGGCGGACGAGGAGTGGGTGCGCGGGTTCACCCGGGTGCTGGTGCTGGGGCTCGCCGGCGCCGCGGCGGACTGAGGCCGCCGCGGCCGCCCGTCGCGCTCAGAAGCCGGCCGGCTCCGTGTACACGCCCCACTCGTCGCGCAACACCCCGCAGATCTCGCCCAGGGTGGCCTCGGCGCGTACGGCGGTCAGCATGGGCTCGATCATGTTCGAGCCGTCCCGGGCGGCGGCGAGCATGGCGTCCAGGGCCCTGCGCACCGCGGCGTCGTCCCGGGCGGCCTTGCGCTCGCCCAGCATCCGCACCTGCTCGCGCTCGACCTCGTGGCTGACGCGCAGGATCTCCAGGTCGCCGGTGACGGACCCGTGGTGGACGTTGACGCCGACGACCCGCTTGTCGCCCTTCTCCAGGGCGCGTTGGTACTGGAACGCGGACTCGGCGATCTCGCCGGTGAACCAGCCGTCCTCGATCCCGCGCAGGATGCCGGAGGTGACGGGCCCGATGGGATGCCGCCCGTCGGGGTGGGCGCGCAGGCCCCGCTCCTTGATCTGCTCGAAGATCTTCTCCGCCTCGGCCTCGATACGGTCGGTGAGCTGCTCGACGTACCACGAACCGCCCAGCGGATCGGCCACGTTGGCGACCCCGGTCTCCTCCATGAGCACCTGCTGGGTCCGCAGCGCGATCTCGGCGGCCTGCTCGGAGGGGAGCGCGAGGGTCTCGTCGAGGGCGTTGGTGTGCAGGGAGTTGGTCCCGCCGAGCACCGCGGCGAGCGCCTCGACGGCGGTACGGACGACGTTGTTGTACGGCTGCTGGGCGGTCAGCGAGACCCCGGCGGTCTGCGTGTGGAAGCGCAGCCACTGCGCCTTCTCGGACCTGGCGCCGTACACGTCCCGCATCCACCGCGCCCAGATCCTGCGCGCCGCGCGGAACTTGGCGATCTCCTCGAAGAAGTCGACGTGGGCGTCGAAGAAGAAGGAGAGCCCGGGCGCGAAGACGTCGACGTCGAGCCCGCGGCTGAGCCCCAGCTCCACGTACCCGAACCCGTCGGCGAGGGTGTAGGCGAGCTCCTGCGCGGCGGTGGCCCCGGCCTCCCGGATGTGGTAGCCGGAGACGGAGAGCGGCTTGTAGGCGGGGATGCGGCGCGCGCAGTGCTCCATCAGGTCCCCGATGAGCCGCAGATGGGGCTCGGGCTGGAAGAGCCACTCCTTCTGGGCGATGTACTCCTTGAAGATGTCCGTCTGGAGCGTGCCGTTCAGCACCCCCGGATCGACCCCTTGCCGCTCGGCGGCGACGAGGTACATGCAGAAGACGGGAACGGCGGGCCCGCTGATGGTCATGGAGGTGGTGACGTCCCCGAGCGGGATGTCCTTGAACAGCACCTCCATGTCGGCGGCGGAGTCGATGGCGACCCCGCAGTGCCCGACCTCCCCGAGCGCGCGCGGATCGTCGGAGTCCCGCCCCATGAGCGTGGGCATGTCGAAGGCGACGGACAGTCCACCGCCCCCGTTGCCGAGGATCATCTTGTACCGCTCGTTGGTCTGCTCGGCGTTCCCGAACCCGGCGAACTGCCGGATGGTCCACGTACGCCCCCGGTACCCGGTCGCATACAGCCCCCGGGTGAAGGGGAACTCCCCCGGCCACCCGATCCGCTCGAACCCCTCGTACCGATCCCCCGCCCGGGGCCCGTACACCGGCTCCACGGCGTCCCCGGACAAGGTGGTGAAGTCGGCCTCCCGCTTGCGCGAGGCGTCATACCGGGCCTGCCACCGTCGGCGGCCCTCTTCAATGGCGTCAGCGTCCATGCTTCGAATTTACTAGGACGTCCTAGTAAAAGTCGACGGTGAACCGCCGCGAGCCCTATCGCGGCGGTGGTGTTACCGGGCGCTACGCCTTGGCGACGACCGCGCCGTCCACCGCCACCTGGGCCTCGAGCTCGCGCGTGACCTGGCGTTCCACGAAGAACGCGGCCGTCGGGACGGTGCCGGCGAGCAGCACCCAGAGCTGCTTCTTGACCGGCCACTTGGCCTTGGAGCCCAGATCGAAGGCGAAGACCAGGTAGATGACGTACAGCCATCCGTGGGCGATGCCGACGACACTCGTGAAGCTGTCCGCGCCGTCCATCTTGAGCAGGTACTTGGCGACGACACCGAGGGTCAGCAGGACGAGCAGCACGCCGGTGACATAGGCCATGACGCGGTAGCGGGTCAGCACGCTCTTTTTCATGGGTACGAGCGTAACCGCCGGTTTGAGACGATCTTCCGGCACCCCGGAGCGGCCCTCGACGCGCCCCCTCAGGCCTCGTCGAAGTCGTGGGCTGCCACTCGGAGGGGGCGCAGCATCGCGAAGAGTTCGGCGCATTCCTCCGCGT
The DNA here is from genome assembly GCF_055575395.1 of Streptomyces sp. NPDC034103. Lineage (NCBI taxonomy): Bacteria > Bacillati > Actinomycetota > Actinomycetes > Kitasatosporales > Streptomycetaceae > Streptomyces > Streptomyces sp. NPDC034103. The sequence continues at coordinate 161,947 of NZ_JBVISS010000005.1, forward strand.
CGTAGACGCCGAGGCCGAAGTCCATGGCCATGAGGTCGCGGGTGGCGGACTCGACGACCTCGCGGCCCTTGTCGGTGATGACGGCGAGGGTGCCGCGGCCGTCGTTGGGGTTGGGCTTCTTGTCGACGAGGCCGGACTTGACCAGGCGGTCGACCGTGTTCGTGACCGACGTGGGGTGGACCATGAGGCGCTCGCCGATCTTGGACATGGTCAGCTCGCCGGCCTTGGAGAAGGTGAGCAGGACCAGGGCCTCGTAGCGCGCGAAGCTCAGTCCGTAGGGCTTGACCACCGCGTCGACCTCCGCGAGGAGGATCTGGTGGGCGCGCATGATCGAGGTGATCGCGGCCATCGACGGCACGTTTCCCCAGCGCTGTTTCCAGAGCTCGTCCGCTCGGGCGATGGGATCGAAGGGGAGACTGAGGGGCTTCGGCACGGCAACAGACCTTACCGGCCGGTCACATCGTGGTCAGCCCCGTCTTGTCATTCGGTCGCCCCACCGGTCCACCCCTCGGGCACCCCTGCGCGCGACCCCTCGCTCCGGCGGGCCGTCACCGCCAGCGCCGCACAGCACGCCGTCCCCAGCAGCCCCGCCCCCGCCACGGTCCACGCGACCCCCGCGAACTCCGCCGCGACCCCCGCCAGCGCCATCCCCACGCCCTGGATCGTCATCAGCCCGGCCGTCAGCAGCGTCATCGCCCGCCCCCGCAACTCCTCCGGCACAGCTCGCACGAACCACTGGTCAAGGCCGAGCGTGTACGCCGACCCCGCCCCCGACAGCAGCAGGAGCGCCAGGGAGACCGCGAGTCCGGGGTGGAGCAGATACGCCACGTACGGCAGGAGGGTCAGGGACACCAGCGGCAGCGCGATCCGTTCCCGTGCGGCCGGCTTCAGCCGTGCGCCCGCCCACAGCTCACCGGCGATCGTGCCCACCGGCAGCGCGCACATCAGCAGCCCGAGCCCCACCGAGCCCGCGCCCAGATCGTCGGCGTACGGCGCCGCCAGCGCCTCCGGCACCACCGAGAACATCGGCGGCACCCAGAACAACAGCAGCAGCACCCGCACCCTGCGGTTCGCCAGCACCTGCCGCGCGCCTCTCAGCGACTCCGTCACCAGCGCGCCCCCGGTCCGCGCCCGTGCCGGCCGCCGCAGCGTCCCGAAGCGCAGCAGCACCGCCGACACGCAGAACGTGCCCACCGTGATCAGCAGCGCGTGCCGCGGCGCGACGACCGTCAGCAGCAGCCCGCCCAGCCCGTACCCCACCAGCAGCGCGCTCTGCGACACGATCCTCAGCAGCGAGCGGCCCAGCACGAACAGGTCGCCGTCCCCGAGGATGTCGGCCAGCGTCGCCATCCGCGTCCCCTGGAACACCGGCGCCACCAGCGCCAGGGCGCACCGCAGGGCCAGCAGCGGCGCGATGCCCGCGCCCGGCGCCGCCATCGGCAACACGCACACCGCGCACACCAGGTCGCACACCACCAGAACCCGCCGCGCCGGGAAGCGGTCGGCGATCCCCGCGAGCAGGGTGCCGCCGACGACGTACGGCAGGAACCCGAGCGCGAACGCCAGCGCGCTCAGCAGGGGCGAGCCGGTCAGGTCGTAGACGAGGACCGACAGGGCGATCTCGCTGACGACCACGCCCAGCAGGGAGAGCAGGTGCGCCGCGAAGACCGCGCGGAACTCGCGCACGGCGAGAACGCGGGCGTAGCCGGTGGGCGGCGGGGCCGCGGTCACGGTGTCCGTCATGGGCAGCAGCGTGCCGAGCGGGCCGCCCCCGGCCTAGAGTTTCGGCCACAGCCGAATCTTCCCCGAATCCTCCCGACCCGCGCAGGCTCCCGCCCCCGGCCACCAGGACACCCATGCCGTCTCGACTGCACTTCGGTGAGGACGACTTCCTCCGCTGCCGCTTCGCGATCTCGCCGCTCTGGGAGACGCAGGAGGTCGTGCGCACCCTCAAGCGGCCCGACCGGCACGGCTATCACGCACCCTGGCTGCGCCGGGTCCGTACCGCCGCCGCCGCGCTGGACCTCACCCCGCTGTGGCTGCTGATGCCCCGGCGCGGCCACTCCCCGGACTGGCTGGGGCCGCCTCCGATCGGGCCCGCCGCCACCTTCGAGGAGGAGATCGCGGCCGTACGGGCGAGTGATCCCCTGGCCGCCCGCGCGGACACCGAGAAGTCGCTCGCGTGCACGCCCGGCGCGCTGGAGTCCGCGCACGCGCGGGCCTGGATGCGGGATCCGGTACGCATGGTCAGGGAGCTGTCGGACGCGGTGGAGGAGATCTGGCGCACCCTCGTCGCTCCGGACTGGCCGCGGCTGCGCGCCCTGCTGGAGGCGGACGTCGCCTTCCACTCGCGGCGGCTGGCAGAGGTGGGGCTCGGCGGACTGCTGCCGGAGATCAGCCGGCGGTTCGGCTGGGACGCCGGGACGCTGACCGTGGAGCACCGGGGCGCGCACGAGCGACGACTGCGGGGGCAGGGGCTGGTGCTGATGCCGAGCGTCTTCATCTGGCCGGACGTGGTCAGCACCTTCGACCCGCCCTGGCAGCCCACCCTCGTGTATCCGGCGCGGGGTGTCGGCGGGTTGTGGGCCGAGCCCGACGACCGTACGCCCGACGCGCTGCTACGACTGCTCGGACGCGGCCGGGCCGCCGTGCTCGCCGCGCTCGACGAGCCCGCCTCCACGACCGGCCTCGCCCACCGGCTCGGTCTCGCCCCCTCGTCGGTGTCCGCGCATCTGACCGTGCTGCGGGACGCGGGACTGCTGACCGCGCGACGGTACGGGCATCAGGTGCTGTACGAGCGGACGCCGCTCGGGATCGCGCTGGCGTCGGGGCCCGGTGTCGCGCCGGGGTCGGACATGTGATCCATGTGACGATGGGCGACAGACTGGAACATCACGGTCAAAACGACCCGCCGGTCGACCACGTGACCGTACGTCATCCCCTCGCGCAAGGGAGCAGCATGCCCCGGCTGATCCACACCCTCGCGGTCCTGGCGGCGCTCGGGCTCGCGGCGGGCTGTTCGTCCGCGTCCGACGTCGACGAGGCCTCCGTCGCCGGCGCGGCCGGCAGGCAGACGGCGTCGACGTCACCGTTCTGGGTCGACCCCGACAGCTCCGCCGTCCAGCAGATCCAGCTCTGGCAGCGCCAGGGCCGCGCCCAGGACGCGGCGCAGCTCCACAAGATCGCGGACCGGCCGGCCGCACTGTGGCCGGCCGGGGAGGTCGACCCGGGCCCGACGGTGCGGGCGGCCACCGCGTCGGCGACCGCCGAGGACCGTACGGCCGTGTTCGTCGCGTACAACATCCCGCACCGGGACTGCGGTCAGCACTCGGCCGGCGGGGCGGCGGACGCGGACGCCTACCGGCAGTGGATCGGGAAGTTCGCCGACGCCCTCGGCGACGCCAAGGCGCTCGTCGTCCTCGAACCGGACGCGGTCGCGCACATCGTGGACGGCTGCACACCCGGCGAGTACCACGCCGAGCGCGAGCAGTTGCTCGGCGAGGCGATCGACCGGCTCAAGCGGCAGCCGCACACCAAGGTGTACCTGGACGCGGGCAACCCGTCCTGGATCAAGGACCCCGGGAAGCTGGTCGAGCCGCTCGAGCGGGCGGGCGTCGCCGGGGCCGACGGGTTCTCGCTGAACGTCTCCAACTTCCAGACCGACGCCGTCACCAAGGAGTACGGGCGCCGGCTCGCCGCGGACCTCGGTGGCAAGCACTTCGTCATCGACAGCAGCCGCAACGGCAACGGGCCGCTGTCGGGCGTCTGGTGCAACCCGCCCGGCCGGGCGCTGGGTACCCCGCCGACGACGGACACCGGTGAGGCCGCCCTGGACGCCTATCTGTGGATCAAACGGCCCGGCGAGTCGGACGGCACCTGCGGCGGTGGCCCGGACGCCGGGCAGTGGTGGCCGGAGTACGCCCTCGGGCTGGCGCGCAACTCCTCGCGCTAGCCCGCTACTTCACGTGGATCCACCGGGCCTTCGACGGGGTGCCGTCCGCGTCCGTCACGAACAGCATGTACCAGCCGGGCGGCACCAGGCTCGTGTCCTTCGGCACCTCGAAGGTGACGGCCTTCGCGCTCTTGGTGACGCCGAGCTCGATCGAGCGCTGCTCGACGTCGGTCGTGTGCGTCACCGCGCTGGGTCGCATCAGCCGGGCCTCGGCGATCCGGTCCGGGTGCTCGGTGCGGAAGGTCACCCGGTGGCCCTGGTCGAGCTCGCGCGGTCCGTCCTTCAGCACGGGCCGGTCGTCGCCGGCGCGGTGCAGGGCGGGCGGCGTGAAGATCTCCATGCGCTGCTCGAAGTGGCCGAGCTTGGTGTTCTGCTGGTCGTCGAAGAGGGGGTCGGAGCCGAAGGTGGCGACCCGTCCGTCGGGCAGCAGCAGCGCCTCGGAGTGGTAGTTGCGGCCGACCGTCGGGGCCGCGGCCTCCCGGAAGACGTTGCCCTTGGTGTCGTAGAACTGCGCCTTGAGGATGTTGCTGGCGCTGCGGCCGCGGTAGTCCTCGGAGCCGTTGGCGGTGAAGACCGTGTCGTCCGGCATGATCACGCTGTTCAGGTACCGCGTGCCCTGCGGGAGGTTGGGGCCGGCCTCGAAGACCGGGTTGTCCTTCTTCAGGTCGACGACGGCCGTGCGCGGGGTCGACTTCCTCGACTCGCCCACGCCTCCGCCGCCGAGGATCATCACCCTCTGGTCCTGCGCGGGCGGCAGGAGCAGGGAGGCGGAGGTCTCGGTCTCGTCGGCGTCCCGCAGACCGGGTACCGGCTCGAAGGTGTTGTTCTTCAGGTCCCACAGCCCCGGTTCGCGTCCCGCCTCGGCGGGCCCGTAACCGGCGTTGGAGGCCGGGTAGAAGAGCTTGCCGCCCTGGGTGAGGAAGAGTGCGGGGTAGGTCGGGAAGTACCGCTTGGGCCCGCGTGACCACTTCTTGGTCCTCGGGTCGTAGATCTCGTTGTCGCCCGGGTCGATCACGCCCACGTCGTCCAGGCCGGAGACCGCCAGCACCCGGCCGTCGTCGAGGCCGACCAGGGTCGGGTACCAGCGGGCCTTGTCCATCGGGTCGACCGGGATGTACTTCTCGGCGACCGGGTCGAACTCGTAGGCGGCGCGGATGCCCTGGAAGTCCTGCTTGTCGAAGGTGATCTTCTCCGACAGCCCGTAGGTGTTGGCCGCGTCCTTCCCGGTCAGGCCCACCACCTCGTACTGGGCCCGGTTCTCGGTGACGGACATCGGGCCCTTCTCCACGGCCTCCACGAACACGCGCGCCTCGGCGGCCTTGACCCTCGTCTTCCAGGGCTGCATCACACCGCGGGCGTTGTACGTGACCTTGAAGGACTTCTTCGCCTTCGGGACGGTCACGTCGAAGCGGCTGACGTACTCGACGCCGGCGGGCGAGCGGAAGCGGGTGCCCTTCTTCAGGAACACCGCCTTGTCGGGGTTCTCGTTCTTGATCCGCATGCCGCCGCCGGCCCGGTCGATCTCACCGTCCAGCAGCTCGTAGCGGGCCGTACCGCCAGCCACCAGGAGCCTGCCGTCCGGGAGTTGGGCGTGCCCCGAGCAGAAGAAGTCGTCCGGCGTGGGAATCCTCTTGAAGGTGTTGGCGGCCGGGTCCCACAGGATCGTATCGAAGGAGCCCTCGTCGAACTTCTTCTGCTCGTTGCCGGATCCCGCGACGATCAGGACCTTTCCGGTGTGCAGGAGCGCCGCGTGGATGGCGTTGGTCCGGAACTCCTCCGGGATGTCGATCTGGCTCCAACTGCCGTACTTCGCCTTGTACTCGGGCTGCGCGATCTTGTACGCGTGGTACGTGTCACCGACGAAGTCGAGCGCGGCCGGAGCGTTCAGACCGACAAGGATCGCGATGCCGCCGATGCCGAGAACGGTCTTCTTGGTGCGCTGTGACGGCTGGTAGGCCATGACCTAGTTGCCTCCTGTCGTGGTGCTGGAGGTGGTGGCGAGGGCGGGCTCGGCGCCGTCCACGGGGCGGGGGGCGGCGGCCCGGGAGCGGAGGGCCTGGCGCTCCTTCACCCGCGTGGACAGCCACACCCCCACCGGGGCCAGCGACAGCGCCATGGCCAGGACCGCCCAGGTGCGCATCGCCACATGCGTGTGGTCCAGGACGACCGAGGCGACCAGCGAGGTCGCGAGCACGGCCGCCCAGAAGAGGTGGATGCGGAAGGTGAGCAGCCGGTCGGGACTGACGTCGCTGCCCTTGGGGGTGACGACGAAGCGGCTGGGGCGGCGGATCAGGGCCTCGCCGAGGGACTTGAGGTAGATGGGCGCGGAGAGCGCCGACATCGCCATGCCCGCGAGACCGCCGGAGCCCTGGGGTTCGTGCGGCGAGACGTTGTGCCGCCGGTTCCACAGGTAGAGGCCGATCTGGAGCGCGGCGGCGTCGCTGTAGAGCATCAGCCAGACCGAGGCCGCGACCTGGGTGCCGGACGCGCCGAACCAGAGGAAGAGGAAGCAACTGAGGATCCCGAGGAACCAGTTGACGGCCGTCATCGGGTAGTAGACCAGCATCAGCGTGTACGAGAAGAGCCGGCCCGGGGGCATCGTGAACGGGGCCTTCCAGTACTGCTTGAAGAGCGTCTCGTACGTCCCTCGCGACCAGCGCATCTGCTGGGTGAAGAAGTCCGTCCAGGAGGCCGGGCCCTCGCCCACGGCCAGCACGTCGGGCGTGTAGACGCTGCGCCAGTGGCGTCGTGTGGCGGGGTTGCGGTGGCGGTGCAGTTCGAAGCCGGTGGCCATGTCCTCGGTGATCGAGTCGTACAGGCCGCCGATCTGCTTGACGGCCGCGATCCGTACGACGTTGTTCGTGCCGACGAACATCGGGGAGCGGTAGCGGTTGCCGGCGCGCTGGATCAGTGCGTGGAAGAGGAACTGCTGGGACTCGGCCGCCTTCGTGACCGGGTTGTGGTAGTTCCCGTACACCTGCGGCCCCACGACGAAGGCGACGTCCGGGTCGCGGAAGTAACCCGTCATGCGCTCCAGGAAGTTGGGGAGCGGGACGTGGTCGGTGTCGACCGAGGCGAAGAGGTCGTAGTCGTCGCCGTGCATGGCGATCCAGGCGTTGTAGTTGCCATGCTTCGTGCGGGCCTTGTGGACACCCTTGGGGCGGTTCCACTCCGGGACGCCGTTGCGGGTGAAGTGGCGGACGCCGAGCTCGGCGCAGAGCGCCTTCGCCTGTTCGTCGTCGCCCTCGTCGAGGAGCCAGACGTCGAGGGGGCCGTCGTGGGTGATCCTCGTCGCGCCCTCGAGGGTCGCGCGGACCATCTCCAGGGGCTCCTTGCCCGGGACGTACGTCGTGAGGAAGGCGACGCGGACGCCGGCCTGCGGGGTGACCGGGACGGGGTCGCGGGCGACGAGGGTGGCGTGGGCCACGGAGGCGACGTTGACGACCATGAACAGCTCGATGAGGCCGATGGCTATGAGCATCGTGATGTCGAGGCCGACCATCCAGGTGTCGCCGCCCTCGCGCTCCACCCAGTGGGTGGGCCAGACGAGGTAGACGAGCAGGGCGCCGGTGAGGAGGGGCGCGAGGGTCATCAGCAGGATGGCGCGTATTCGGTGGGGCTCGGCGGCCAGGAGCGAGGTGTACTGCACTCGGTAGTTCGCGGCGGCCGGCTCGGTGAGCGGTCCGGCCAGTCGGCTGTGGGTGTCGTAGTCGTAGCCCTCCGGCCGCACAGCGTCCTCCAGTGATCGAACGTGCCGATATCCCCACAAAAGTGGAGATTCTTGGGCGTGTCGAACTGGGAGGGTCCAGGTGGGTGGGGGTGCGCGCCTGTGCCTGCGGCGGCCTGTGGCTTGTGGGTGGGGGTGCGCGTTGCGCCTCCGCGGTGCGTGGGGGGTCGGGGCCGCACCGGGGGGTGTCCGTCCTCGGTCGGGCGCAGCCGTGGGACCAAGCTGTGCCGTCGGTCGGACGCCCGACACTGCGGGCGGGCACCCCCCGGTACGTCCCCTTCCCGCCGTGGCGCCGGTGGCGGTACGTGGGACCGGCCGCACGTCTTTTTGAGCGATCGCTCAATCAGTGGGCGCGAGAAAACCCCGGTCCGCGCGGGACCGGGGTTCGTCGGCTTGCGGGGGGTCGGGCTACTCGGCCAGGTGTCGTTCCACCGTCGCCACCTTGGAGGTCAGGCCGTCCGTGACCGCGGGGCGGATGTCCGCCTTGAGCACCAGGGACACGCGCGGGGCCCGCGCCTCGACCGCGGCGACGGCGCGCTTGACGACGTCCATCACCTCGTCCCACTCACCCTCGATCGAGGTGAACATCGCGTCGGTACGGTTCGGCAGACCCGACGCGCGCACGACCCGGACCGCCTCGGCGACGTACTCCCCCACGTCCTCGCCGACCCCGAGCGGGGTGACGGAGAAGGCGACGATCACGAGGTCTTCACCGCCTGCTCCTGACGGGCGCGGGAGACGATGACGGCGTCCTCGGCCTCCCGCTTGAGCTTGCGCTCGGCGAAGAAGCCGCCGGTGGGCAGGACCGAGAGGACGAAGTAGAGGGCGGCGGTGCCGAGCGGCCACTTCGTGCGGTTCCAGGCGTCGGCCCAGAAGATCACGTACAGGACGAAGAGGACGCCGTGGACCATGCCCATCACGGGCACCGCGTTGAAGTCCGTGGTCCGCTTCAAAACTGAGCAGACGAGCAGGAGCAGGAACGAGACCGCCTCGGGGGCGGAGACGAGGCGGAGGCGGCGGAGGGCGCTGGCGGTCTTGAGGTCCACGGGTCACCTTCGGTGGAGGGGCGTCGACGCTTTGTGAATGCGTGCACAAACGTTTGTCCATTGTGGCAAACGGCTGACTGCCACCAGAGTGGGGGGTGGGTGACCGACTCGTCGAGGAGCGCGCGTGCGGGGCGTCCCCGCTGAGAGCCCCTAGGGGTGCGATCAGGGTCCGTCTCCACCCACAGGCCCTGTCGGCAACTGCTTTCGGCGAGCTACCTTCACAGCGTGGCGATGTTCCGACTTCAAGGCAGCAAGGTGCTCGCCGTCGAGATGACCGGGGACGCCGTGAAGGCGAAGAACGGCTCGATGGTCGCGTACGACGGACAGATGGCGTTCAAGAAGCTCAGCGGTGGCGGTGAGGGCATCCGGGGGATGGTGACCCGGCGGATCACCGGTGAGCAGATGACGGTGATGGAGGTGAGGGGGCAGGGGACCTGCTGGTTCGCCGATCGCGCGTCCGAGATCAACCTCGTCGGGCTCCAGGGGGACAAGCTGTACGTGGAGTCGAGCAATCTGCTCGCGACCGACGGCGGCCTGCGGACCGGCACGACGTTCACGGGCCTGCGTGGCGCGACCCAGGGCAACGGACTGTTCACGACGACCGTCGAGGGGCACGGCCAGGCCGCGATCACCTCGGACGGGCCGGCCGTGGTGCTGCGGGTCAGCCCGCAGTACCCGCTGAGCGTGGACCCGGGGGCCTACATCGCGCACCAGGGGAACCTGCGGCAGTCCTTCCAGTCCGGTGTCACGTTCCGCACCTTCATGGGCGAGGGCGGCGGCGAGGCCTTCCAGATCCGCTTCGAGGGGGACGGCCTGGTGTACGTCCAGCCCAGCGAGCGGAACACGATCGCGGGGGATGTGTGACATGGCCTTCCGTGAGCTGAACTCGAAGATGGTCGAGGCGACCGTCGCGCCCGGGCAGCGGCTGTTCAGCCAGCGCGGGGCGATGCTCGCCTACCGGGGCGAGGTGTCCTTCACGCCCAACGTGTCCGGCGGCCAGGGCGGACTGATGTCGATGATCGGACGCCGGGTGGCGAACGAGTCGACCCCGCTGATGACCGTCGAGGGCAACGGCACCGTGCTGTTCGGGCACGGCGGCCACCACGTCCAGGTGATCGCGCTCACCGGTGACACCCTCTACGTCGAGGCGGACCGCCTCCTCGCCTTCGAGGGCACCCTGGAGCAGGGCACCATGTTCCTGGGCTCCCAGGGCGGCGTCATGGGCATGGTCCGTGGCCAGGTCAGCGGTCAGGGGCTGTTCACCACCACCCTCAAGGGACACGGCTCGGTCGCCGTGATGGCGCACGGCGGGGTCATCGAGCTCCCCATCACCCCGCAGCGCCCGGTCCATGTCGACCCCCAGGCCTATGTCGCCCACCACGGCGACGTCCGCAACAAACTGTCCACCGCGCTCGGCTGGCGGGACATGGTGGGCCGCGGTTCCGGCGAGGCCTTCCAGCTGGAGCTGAGCGGTCACGGATCGGTGTTCGTCCAGGCGTCGGAGGAGAAGCTGTGAGCACCTACCCGGGCGCGGGCCCCACCGTCCACGACCCCGCGACCCTGCCGTCCGACGACAACGTGAACAACTACACCTTCTGCGTGGAGCTCAAAGGGAGCCAGTGGTTCCTCCAGAAGGGGAAGATGATCGCCTACTACGGCTCGATCGACTTCAACGGCGTCGGGCATGGGCGACTCGACCGACTTGTCCGTACGTCCTTCCATTCGCCTCTGCACGCGAGCGACTGGGTCGTGGCCGAGGGCTCGGGCAAGATGCTCCTCGCCGACCGGGCCTTCGACGTGAATTCGTATGACTTGGAAGACGGCAACCTGACCATTCGCTCAGGCAACCTGCTCGCTTTTCAGCCAAGTCTCGCCCTCAAACAATCGATCGTGCCGGGTTTTCTGACCCTGATCGGAACCGGAAAGTTCGTGGCGGCATCCAACGGTCCGGTGGTGTTCATGGAACCCCCGATCCGGGTGGACCCGCAGGCGCTGGTCGGCTGGGCCGACTGCCCGTCGCCGTGCCATCACTACGACCACGGTTACCTGGCCGGCCTGATGGGCGGTCTACGTGCGATGACAGGCCTCGGCGGGGCCTCTGGGGAGGAGCACCAGTTCGAGTTCATAGGAGCCGGCACCGTGCTGCTTCAGTCCTCCGAGGCACTCATGGCGGAGCAGGCCACGGGGGCGGTTCCGCAGCAGGCCGGAGTGCCTGGTTCCGGGGTGCCCTCCACAGGCCCTTCACAGCCCGCGGGCACACCGCGCCTTCCCGGACAGCTGGGCGACCTCCAGCGTCGCTTCGGGCTGTGAGCGGTAGTCTGCGGAGTGTGACGTCGAACGTGTGCACGCCGTCACCGGACAACCCTCACTAGTTCGCCTTTCAACTTCTTAGGTAGACTTCATTCATGGAGACCGAGACGGCCACGCGCTGGCTGACCGATGCGGAGCAGTGCGCCTGGCGCACCCACCTGGAGGTCAACAGGCTGTTGACGTACCAGCTGGAGAAGGACCTCCAGCCGTTCGGCCTGACAATGAACGACTACGAGATTCTGGTGAATCTCTCCGAGTCGGAGGACGTGCGGATGCGGATGAGCGACCTCGCGTCCGCCACCCTCCAGTCCAAGAGCCGCCTCTCCCACCAGATCACGCGCATGGAGAACGCGAACCTGGTGCGCCGGGAGAACTGCGAGTCGGACCGCCGCGGCCTGTTCGCGGTCCTCACCGAGCACGGCATGGAGACGATGAAGAAGGTCGCGCCCCACCACGTGGCGTCCGTGCGACGGCACTTCATCGACCTGCTGGACCCCGAGTCCATGGTGGAGCTCGACAAGTCCCTCAAGCCGATCGCGGAGCACCTGCGCGGGCAGCGCGGACGCCCCTGATCACGACGGCCGGGCGAGCGGCAGGCGGAGCGCGAACAGGGCTCCGCCCGCCGGTGCGTCGCCGACGGTGAGCGTGCCGCCGTGGCGGGCGGCGACGTCACGGGCGATGGCGAGCCCGAGACCGGCGCCGCCGTCGTCCCGGCTGCGGGCCTCGTCGAGCCGTACGAACCGCTCGAAGATCCGCTCCCGGTCGGCCTCGGCCACCCCGTCACCGTCGTCGGCGACCTCCACGACCGCCCACGCCCCGTCCGCGCGCACGCTCAGCGCGATCGCCGACCGGGCGTGCCGCTGCGCGTTGTCCAGCAGATTGCCGATCACCCGCTCCAACTGGCTCCGCGAGCCCGCCACCTCCACGGCCGCCGCCTCGACGGTGACCCCGTCGCGTCCCCGCGCCTCCCGCCGCGCCACCTCACCGAGGTCGAGCCGCTTGACCCCGGGCGCCTCCCCCGCGTCCAGGCGGGCGAGCAGCAGCAGATCGGCGGCGAGCCGCTGGAGCCGTACGGTGTCCTCGACCGCACCCGGCACGTCCAGCAACTCCGGGTGGGCGGCGCCCACTTCGAGCTGGGTGCGCAGCGAGGCGATGGGACTGCGCAGTTCGTGCGAGGCGTCGGCGACGAACCGGCGCTGGCGCTCCACGGAGGTCTCCAGCGCGGCCAGCGTCTCGTTGGTGGTGCGGGCGAGCCGGGCCACCTCGTCGTGGGTGTCCGGCTCCGGCACGCGGCGGGCGAGGTCCTCGGAGGCGGTGATCGCGGCCATCTCGCGCCGGATGCCCTCGACGGGGCGCAGCGCGCGCCGGGTGACGAGCCAGGTGACGGCGGCCACGACGGCGAGGAGCAGCGGGAAGCCGATCAGCATGGCGGTGGTCGCGGTGTCCACGGCATCCTGCTCGGCGTCCAGGGAGCCGCCGGCGTAGACGGTCAGGTCACCCCGGTCCTTGGTCTCCACGGGGACGGCGGCGAACCGGTAGTCCTCGCTCTGGCCGTCCAGGGTCGCGGTGCCGTCGGTGAACTCCGCCTCGCCGATCTCGGGGGCTTCCGGGGCCTCGGTGCCGTCGCCCGCCTCGTCCGCGTCGTCGTCGGAGTCGCCGCCGGTGCCGCTCGTGTCGCCCGTACCGGCCGTGTCGCCGCTGCCGCGTCGCGCCGTCACCTCGTCGGTGTCGGTGCCGCTGATCCGCTCCAGGCCGTCGCTCGCCGCGACCAGCGCCCCCTTGGCGTCGACGACCTGGATCGGGAGGTCGTCGCTCAGCTCCAGCCGGGCGTACGGCGTCCCGGCGGCGAGCTCCGAGGCCACGTTCTGCGCCTCGCGCTCGGCCTTGTTGCCGGCCTGGTCGACCAGGTTGGACCGCAGCGACAGCAGCACCGCCGCCCCCGCCGCCACCAGGGCGACCGCGACGACGAGCGTGGCACCGAGGGTCGCCCGGGCGCGGACGGAGCCGAAGAGCCTTCTCATCGGTCCGCCTCCAGCCGGTACCCGGCGCCACGGACGGTCGTGATGAGCCCGGAGCGCAGTTTGCGCCGGAGGGTGCTGATGTAGACCTCGACGATGTTGGGGTCGCCGTCGTAGGCGAAGTCCCAGACGTGGTCCAGGATCTGCGCCTTGGACACGACCTCGCCGGCGCGGGTGACGAGCTGCTCCAGGACCGCGAACTCCTTCGCGGTGAGCGTCGCCTCGGTATCGGCGAGGAAGACCCGGCGGGCCGCGGTGTCGACCCTGAGATCGCCGTACGTCAGCACGGGCGAGGCGCCGCCGCCCTGGCCCCGGCGGCGCAGCAGCGCCTTCACGCGGGCGACGAGGACGACGTAGGAGAAGGGCTTGGTGAGGTAGTCGTCGGCGCCCGTGTCCAGGCCCTCGGCCTCGTCGTACTCGCCGTCCTTGGCGGTGAGCATCAGGATCGGCACGTCGTGGCCGGCGGCGCGCAGGGCGGCGCAGACCCGGTAGCCGTTCAGGCCGGGCAGCATGATGTCGAGGATCACGAGGTCGTACGTCCCCTCGGTGGCCTGGTGCAGGCCCTCCCGGCCGTCGTGGACCACGTCCACGGCGTACCCCTCGGCGGTCAGACCCTTCGCGAGCGACAGGGCCAGCCGCTTCTCGTCCTCCACGATCAACAGGCGCATGCCCCAAGGTTCCCAAAACCAAGCTGAAGATCCCTTCAGGTGACTTCAGGTTCCCCTCAGCGTCGGTCGGCGAGGGTGGTTGACGTCGAAAGCGAGCGAATCGCTGACAATCCAGCGAAAACGATCGAATGGGAAGGAACCCCTCATGAAGCGCAACATCGTCATCGCCACCCTGACCGCCGCGGCCCTGGCCACCGGCGGCACCGTCGCGGCCTTCGCCGCGGGCGACGACGAGACGACGGCGCACCGCCCGACCGGCGCCGCCGCGCAGCCGGCCGCCGACCGCGACGACGCGGACGACGCGGACGACGCGGACGACCGTGCCGACGACGCGAACGACGCCGCCGAGGACCGCCGGGACGACGACCGTGTGGCGGTCGCGAGCGGCGATGTCAGCGCCGCCGACGCGATCGCGGCCGCGCTGAGGAGCGCCCCGGGCACCGCCGTCTCCGCCGAGCTGGACGACCAGGACGACAACGGCAAGGTCGTGTGGGACGTCGACGTGCTGGGCAAGGGCGACACCTGGCACAGCGTCCTGATCGACCCCGCCACCGGCAAGGTCCTCGGCTCCCACACCGAGAGCGAGGACGACACCGCCGAGGTGCGGGCCGCCCTGAAGGGCAGCTCGGTGACGGCCGCCGAGGCCGCGCGGGCCGCCGCCGCCAAGGGCACCGTGACCTCCGTGGACCTCGACGACGACGGCGCCTCGCGGGCCTGGGACGTGGAGACCCGCGCCGCCTCCGGCAAGGCCGACCAGGACTGGCGGGTCGACCTCACCAGCGGCAAGGTCACCGCGGACCGCGCGGACGACGACGAGGCCTGACCCGCCTCACGACAGGCTCGTGTCAGCCGAGGCCGAGGCGGCCGTACGCACCGGCGTACGGCCGCCTCGCCGCGCCTCGGCCAGGGCCGCGACCAGCGCCACCGTCACCGGGGCCGCCCCGGCCGCCGCGAAGCACGCCCCCGGCGGCAGCCGCTCGACGAGCAGTCCCGCCGTCGCCGCGCCCGTCGCGCTCCCGGCGTTCACGGCCGTGTTGACCCAGGCACCGGCCTGGGTGCGGAAGCCCGGCGGGGCGGCCTCGTCGGCGATCAGGTACGCCGTCGTCAGGGCCGGCGCGACGAACATCCCTGCGAGGGCCGCCGCCAGGGCGAGGGTGCCGGTGCCGGGGGCCAGGCCCGCGGCGGCCAGGGTGAGGCCCAGGCCCGCCGAGAGCAGCGTCAGGCGGACCCGGGCGGGCAGCCGCCAGTCGACGGCGCCGTTGAGGAGGCCGCCCACCGCGCTGCCGGCGGACAGGGCCGCGAGGATCCAGGCGACGGTGGTGTCGCCCTGGTGCCGGTCCGCGGCGAAGGCGACGACCAGCAGGTCGACCGCGGCCAGCGACAGCCCCAGGCCGGCCACGACGACCACGGGCTGGACCAGCGCGCCGCTCGGCGGCGAACCGCCCCCGGACGTCCGTGACGCGGGGTGCCCGGCGGGCCGTACCGCCGTGACCGCGGGCGAGCCGACGAAGGCGAGGGTGCCCGCCGCGACGAGGAGGGCGCCGAGCAGGATTCCGACGGCCGGTGAGGCGAGACCGATCACGGCGCCGACCAGCAACGGGCCCATGACGTAGAGGAGTTCCTCCGCGACGCCGTCGAGGCTGTAGGCGCGTTGCACCAGCCGCCGGTCGGCGAGGAGTTCGCCCCACACCGCGCGCATCGCGGGACCGAGCGGGGGCGCACAGGCGCCCGTGACGGCGGCGGCCGCCCCGAGCGCCACCGCGGAGGCGCCCGGCTGCCGGGTCAGCACCGCGAGGGCTCCCAGCAGAGCGGCGTACAGCAGGGCCATGGGGGTCAGGGCCCGCCGGGGGCCGTACCGGTCGACCAGCGCCGCCCGGTAGGGCGACAGCAGCACGACGAAGGCGCCGAACAGCGCCATCACCACACCGGCCACGGCGTACGACCCGGTCGCCCGGGTCACGGCGAGCATCAGGGCGAGGGGGATCATCCCGTACGACAGCCGGCCGGCGAGAGCGGACAGGAACGTCCGGCGGGCATGGGGAACACGGAGCACGGCGGCGTACGAGGGCCGCCGCGAGGGCGCGGGCATGGAGAGGTTCCTCTACGGGAGGCAGGGGCGAGGGACACCGAAGTGCCGCGCCGACGGCCGTCGGGCGGTCGCGGGCACGGGTGCGCTCTATGCCATGAGGAGGAACATGGGGATCAACGTACCAAGGCGGCGCCGGAGTTGACCACGACGGGGGCGAACCGCCGGTCCCGCGGCGACCTCGCCCGGCCTCAGCCCTGCGTCAGACCCGTCACCAGTTCGTCCGCCGCCCGGTAGGGGTCCAGCTCACCGGCGACGATCCGCTCCGCCAGGGCGTCCAGTCGCCGGTCGCCGTGCAGGTCGCCGATGCGTTCGCGCAGGGCGGTGACCGCGATGGTCTCCACCTCGCGGGCGGCGCGGGCCCGGCGGCGTTCGGCGAGGACGCCGCGCTCCTCCATCCAGGCGCGGTGCTTCTCCAGGGCCTCGACGACCTCGTCGATGCCCTCGGAGCGGGCGGCGACCGTCTTCACGATCGGGGGGCGCCAGTCGCCGGGGCCGCGGGACTCGCCGAGGCCGAGCATGTGGTTGAGCTCCCGGGCGGTGGCGTCGGCGCCGTCGCGGTCGGCCTTGTTGACGACGTAGACGTCGCCGATCTCCAGGATGCCGGCCTTGGCGGCCTGGATGCCGTCGCCCATTCCCGGGGCGAGCAGGACCACGCTGGTGTCGGCCTGGGAGGCGATCTCGACCTCGGACTGGCCGACGCCGACGGTCTCCACCAGGATCACGTCGCAGCCCGCCGCGTCCAGGACGCGGATCGCCTGCGGGGCGGACCAGGCGAGGCCGCCGAGGTGGCCGCGGGTGGCCATGGAGCGGATGTAGACGCCGGGGTCGGAGGCGTGGTCCGACATGCGCACCCGGTCGCCCAGCAGGGCGCCGCCGGAGAACGGCGAGGACGGGTCGACGGCCAGGACACCGACCCGCCTGCCCTGCTTGCGGTACGCGGTGACCAGCGCGGAGGTCGAGGTGGACTTGCCGACGCCCGGCGAGCCCGTGAGACCCACGACGTAGGCGTTGCCCGTGAGCGGGGCCAGCGCCGCCATGACCTCCCTCAGCTGCGGGGACGCCCCCTCCACCAGGGAGATCAGCCGGGCCACGGCACGCGGCCTGCCCTCCCTCGCCTGGGCCACCAGAGAGGAGACGTCCTGCATCACAGCTCCGTTCACTTGGAAGAACGTACGGGAACTCAGGCCTTCGGTACCCGCACGATGAGCGCGTCACCCTGACCGCCGCCGCCGCACAGCGCGGCCGCGCCGATCCCGCCGCCGCGGCGCTTCAGCTCCAGCGCCAGGTGCAGCACCAGCCGGGCGCCGGACATGCCGATCGGGTGGCCCAGGGCGATGGCACCACCGTTGACGTTCACCGTTTCGGTGGACACGCCGAGGTCCTTCATTGACTGCACGGCGACCGCGGCGAAGGCCTCGTTGATCTCGATGAGGTCGAGGTCGGAGACGTCCAGGCCCTCCTTCTTCAGGGCGTGCAGGATCGCGTTGGACGGCTGGGACTGCAGCGAGGTGTCCGGTCCCGCCACGTTGCCGTGGGCGCCGATCTCGGCGATCCACTCCAGGCCCAGTTCCAGCGCCTTGGCCTTGCTCATCACGACCACGGCGGCGGCACCGTCGGAGATCTGCGAGGACGTGCCGGCCGTGATGGTGCCGTCGCGGGTGAACGCCGGGCGCAGCTTGCCCAGGGACTCCGCGGTGGTCTCCGCGCGGATGCCCTCGTCCTTGCTGAGGACTACCGGCTCGCCCTTGCGCTGCGGGATCTCGATCGGGGTGATCTCGGCCTCGAAGAGGCCGTTCTTCTGGGCGGCGGCGGCGCGCTGGTGGGACAGGGCGGCGATCTCGTCCTGCTCGGCGCGCTGGATGCCGAGGCGGGTGTTGTGCTTCTCGGTCGACTCGCCCATGGGGATGTTCTCCCACGGGTCGGTCAGACCGTCGTAGGCCATGGCGTCGAGCATCTCGATGGCGCCGTACTTGAAGCCCTCGCGGGACTTCGGGAGCAGGTGGGGCGCGTTGGTCATGGACTCCTGGCCGCCGGCGACGATCACGTCGAACTCGCCCGCGCGGATCAGCTGGTCGGCCAGCGCGATCGCGCCGAGGCCGGACAGACAGACCTTGTTGATGGTGAGCGCGGGCACGCCCATCGGGATGCCGGCCTTGACCGCGGCCTGGCGGGCCGGGATCTGTCCCGCCCCGGCCTGGAGGACCTGGCCCATGATGACGTACTGCACCTGGTCGCCGCCGATCCCCGCACGGTCGAGGGCGGCCTTGATCGCGAAGCCGCCGAGGTCGGCTCCGGAGAAGGACTTCAGGGAGCCGAGCAACCGTCCCATCGGGGTGCGGGCACCCGCGACGATCACGGACGTCGTGCTGTTCGAACCAGACATGAGGTGCGATCCCCTTTCAGCTGCACAGCTGAGGAGTGAACGAGGGTTTACTTCGAATGTACTGAGTGGCACTCCGTGCCGTCACCGGGCCGTCGGTGTGATCGCGCGCACGTTGCGTAACCACCTCCGGAGCGCTGCACTGAATTCCATGCTGACGCGAATCGACCACATCGGGATCGCCTGTTTCGACCTGGACAGGACCGTCGAGTTCTACCGGGCCACCTACGGCTTCGAGGTGTACCACTCCGAGATCAACGAGGAGCAGGGCGTGCGCGAGGCCATGCTCAAGATCAACGAGACGTCCGACGGCGGCGCCACCTACCTCCAGCTCCTGGAGCCCACCCGCGAGGACTCCACCGTCGCGAAGTGGCTGGCCAAGAACGGCGAGGGCGTGCACCACATCGCCTTCGGCACGGCGAACGTCGACGAGGAGGCCGCGGACATCCGCGACAAGGGCGTACGCGTTCTGTACGACGAGCCCCGGCGCGGCTCCATGGGGTCACGGATCACCTTCCTGCACCCCAAGGATTGCCATGGCGTACTGACAGAACTGGTCACTTCGGCCCCTGTTGAGTCACCTGAGCACTGACCCTCGTACATATGGGCCGGTAGGGTTGGGGGCGGTCGCCGCTCCACCCAGGGCGACCGGGTCCTGCCTCTATCGGCAGGACCGCGCCGGGGTCCGGGTTTGCGGGGGACGAGCGTCGGGGCTGAAGCCCATGCTCCGCCGTTGATCTGACACCATTCCCCGGGGGCCCCGTTCGGCGGACGGACGGAGCTCGTTTGGCCAGACATGCGACCAGGGGACGGATGGGACCGCGCAGTGCGGGGCTACGAACGCCAGGAGCGAGAGCCGGCGGCTGACGTCGACCACCTCTCTCGGTTCGAGGCCGAGATGGATCGGCTGAAGACCGAGCGGGAGAAGGCGATCCAGCACGCCGAGGACCTCGGCTACCAGGTCGAGGTGCTGCGCGCCAAGTTGCACGAGGCGCGGCGCACCCTCATGTCCCGACCGTCCTACGACGGCGGCGACATCGGCTATCAGGCCGAACAGTTGCTCCGTAACGCCCAGATCCAGGCCGACCAGCTGCGCCAGGACGCCGAGCGCGAGCTGAGCCAGGCGCGGGCGCAGACCCAGCGCATCCTCCAGGAACACGCCGAGAACGCGGCCCGCCTCCAGGCGGAACTGCACCAGGAGGCGGTCACCCGCCGCCAGCAGCTGGACCAGGAACTCGCCGAGCGCCGCCAGACCGTCGAGTCGCACGTCAACGAGAACGTGGCGTGGGCCGAGCAGCTGCGCGCCCGCACCGAGCAGCAGGCCCGCCGGCTCCTGGAGGAGTCCCGCGCGGAGGCCGAGCAGGCCATGGCCGCCGCCCGTGCCGAGGCCGAGCGGGTCGCCGCCGAGGCCCGGCAGCGGCTCCAGAGCGAGGCCGAGGCGGCCCGCGCGGAGGCCGACCAGCTGCTGCGCCGCGCCCGCGCGGACGCCGAGCGGCTGCTGAACGCCGCGTCCACCCAGGCGCAGGAGGCCACCGAGCACGCCGAGCAGCTGCGCAGCTCCACGGCGACCGAGTCGGACAGCGCCCGCCGCCAGGCGACCGAGCTGAGCCGGGCCGCCGAGCAGCGGATGGCGGAGGCCGAGGAGGCGCTGCGCAAGGCGCAGGCCGAGGCCGAGAAGCTCGTCACCGAGGCCAAGTCCGCCGCCGAGAAGGCCCTGGCCGGCGCCGAGTCGGCGAACGAACAGCGCACGCGGACCGCCAAGGAGCAGGTCGCCCGGCTGGTCAGCGAGGCCACCAAGGAGGCCGAGACCACCAAGGCGGACGCCGAACAGGCCGTCGCGGACGCCCGCGCGGAGGCCGAGCGGATCCTCGAGGAGGCCGCCGAGAAGGCTCGCACGCTCACCGCCGAGGAGAGCGCGACCCAGCTGTCGAAGGCGGCCAAGACCGCCGAGGACGTCCTCAACAAGGCGCAGGAGGACGCGCAGCGGACCACCAAGGCGGCCGCCGAGGAGGCCGAGCGGATCCGCCGCGAGGCGGAGGCCGAGGCCGACCGGCTGCGCGCCGAGGCCCACGACATCGCCGAGGAGCTCAAGGGGTCGGCGAAGGACGACACCAAGGAGTACCGCGCCAAAACGGTCGAGCTGCAGGAGGAGGCGCGCCGGCTGCGTGGCGAGGCCGAGCAGCTGCGGGCCGACGCGGTCGCCGAGGGCGAGAAGATCCGCGCGGAGGCCCGCAAGGAGGCCGTCCAGCAGATCGAGGAGGCGGCCAAGACCGCCGAGGAGCTGCTGGCGAAGGCCAAGGCGGACGCCGACGAGCTGCGCCAGACCGCGACCACCGACAGCGAGAAGGTCCGCACCGAGGCCATCGAGCGCGCCACCTCGCTGCGCCGGCAGGCCGAGGAGACCCTCCAGCGCACCCGTCAGGAGGCCGAGCGGCACCGCGAGGAGGTCGCCGAGCAGGCCGAGGGCATCCGGGCCGACGCCGAGCGGGCCGCCCTGGAGCTGCGCGAGGAGACCGAGCGCGCCATGGAGGCGCGCCGCGCCGAGGCCGCCGAGGAGCTGAACCGGCTGCATCACGAGGCCGAGGAGCGCCTCGCGGCCGCCGAGCAGGCGCTGACGGAGGCCCGTGAGGAGGCCGCGCGGATCCGCCGCGAGGCCGCCGAGGAGACCGACCGGCTGCGCACCGAGGCCGCCGAGCGGATCCGCACCCTCCAGCAGCAGGCCGAGGCCGAGGCCGACCGGCTGCGCACCGAGGCCGCCGCGGACGCCTCCACGTCCCGGGCCGAGGGCGAGGCCGTCGCCGTACGCCTGAGGTCGGACGCCGCGGCCGAGGCGGAGCGGCTGAAGTCGGAGGCGCAGGACACCGCCGACCGGGTCCGGGCGGAGGCGCAGGCCGCCGCCGAGCGGCTGGCGACCGAGGCGTCAGAGACGCTGGCCGCCGCCCAGGAGGAGGCCGCCCGGCGCCGCCGGGAGGCCGAGGAGACCCTCGGTTCGGCCCGCCAGGAGGCCGACCAGGAGCGTGAGCGGGCCCGCGAGCAGAGCGAGGAGCTGCTCGCCTCGGCGCGCAACCGGGTCGAGGAGGCGCAGGCCGAGGCGGTGCGCCTGGTCGAGGAGGCGGACCGGCGCGCCACCGAGATGGTGTTCGCGGCCGAGCAGCACGCCCAGCAGGTCCGCGAGTCCGTCGCCGGGCTGCACGAGCAGGCCCAGGAGGAGATCGCCGGGCTGCGCAGCGCCGCCGAGCACGTCGCGGAGCGCACCCGCCGGGAGGCCGAGGAGGAGGCGGACCGCGTCCGCTCCGACGCCTACGCCGAGCGGGAGCGGGCCGGCGAGGACGCGATCCGGGTGCGCCGGGAGGCCACCGAGGAGTCGGAGGCCGCCAAGGCGCTCGCCGAGCGCACCGTCGGCGATGCCATCGCGGAGGCGGAGCGGCTCAGGTCGGACGCCTCCGAGCACGCCCAGCGGGTGCGCACCGAAGTCGCGGACGCCCTCGCCGAGGCCGACCAGGCCGCGGCCCGGACCCGGGCGGACGCCCGCGAGGACGCCAACCGCATCCGCTCGGACGCCGCCGCGCAGGCCGACACCCTCATCACCGAGGCGCGCAACGAGGCCGAGCGGCTCACCACCGAGACCCTCACCGACACCGACCGGCTGCGCCAGGACACGGTCGCCGAGGCGGAGCGGGTCCGCTCCGAGGCGGTCGCCAAGGCCGAGAAGCTGATCGCGGACGCCGCCGGCGACGCCGAGCGGCTGCGTGCCGAGGCCGCCGACACGGTCGGCTCCGCCCAGCAGCACGCCGATCGGGTCCGTTCCGACTCCGAGCGGGTCAAGGCCGACGCCCTGGCCGAGGCGGAGCGGGTCACCGCGGCCGCGCGCGAGGAGGCCGAGCGCACCCTCGACGAGGCCCGCCAGGAGGCGAACAAGCGCCGCCAGGACGTGGCCGAGCAGGTCGACACGCTCATCACGGAGACCACCGCCGAGGCGGACAAGCTGCTCAGCGAGGCACAGGCGCAGGCGCTCAAGGCCACCGCGGACGCCGAGGCGCAGGCCGACAGCATGGTGGGCGCGGCCCGCAAGGAGGCCGACCGCCTGGTCGCGGAGGCGACGGTCGAGGGCAACACACGCGTGGAGAAGGCCCGTACGGACGCGGACGAGCTGCTCGTCGGTGCCCGCCGGGACGCCACCGCCATAAGGGAGCGCGCCGAGGAGCTGCGCGACCGGATCACGACCGAGATCGAGGAGCTGCACGAGCGGGCCCGCCGCGAGGCCGCCGAGACGATGAAGTCGACCGGTGACCGCTGCGACGCGCTCATCAAGGCCTCCGAGGAGCAGCTGGCGAAGGCGCAGGCGAAGGCCAAGGAGCTGGTGTCGGAGGCCAACTCCGAGGCGGGCAAGGTCCGTATCGCCGCCGTGAAGAAGGCCGAGGGGCTCCTGAAGGAGGCCGAGCAGAAGAAGGCGGCGCTCATCAGGGAGGCCGAGGAGCTCAAGGCGGAGGCGATCCGCGAGGCCCGGCGCACCGTCGAGGAGGGCAAGCGGGAGCTGGAGGTGCTGGTGCGCCGGCGGGAGGACATCAACGTCGAGATCTCCCGTGTCCAGGACGTCCTGGAGGCGTTGGAGTCCTTCGAGGCGCCTGTGGCGGGCAAGGACGGCGGCGTCAAGGCGGGGGTCTCGGTCGGTGCCCCTCGTTCGGGTGGCAAGTCGCCGGACAGTTAGGCGACGGACAGCTGACCGACAGGTCGAATTCCGGTGCCGTCTGCGGCCTTTGACCAACTTTTTGGCAAGCTGTCCGGGGGTTAGCCACTCAAAAGGGGTGTCATTCTCCAGATCAAACCCGTATCCGCTCGATGACACACCGCTTCGGCCCCTAGGATTCCCCCTATCACCTCACCGGTCTCATTTGACAGGAACCCCATGAGCGACACTTCCCCCTACGGCTTCGAGCTTGTGCGGCGTGGGTACGACCGCGCTCAGGTGGACGAACGGATCTCCAAGCTCGTCTCCGACCGTGACAGCGCTCTCTCCCGCATCACCGCTCTGGAAAAGCGCATCGAGGAGCTCCACCTCGAGACGCAGAACGCCCAGGCCCAGGTAAGCGACGCCGAGCCGTCGTACGCCGGTCTCGGCGCGCGTGTCGAGAAGATCCTCCGCCTCGCCGAGGAGGAGGCCAAGGACCTGCGCGAGGAGGCCCGTCGCGCGGCCGAGCAGCACCGCGAGCTCGCCGAGTCGGCGGCCCAGCAGGTGCGCAACGACGCGGAGTCGTTCGCCGCGGAGCGCAAGTCCAAGGCCGAGGACGAAGGCGTCCGGATCGTCGAGAAGGCCAAGAGCGACGCGTCGCAGCTGCGCCAGGAGGCGCAGAAGGACGCGCAGTCCAAGCGTGAGGAGGCGGACGCCCTCTTCGAGGAGACCCGCGCCAAGGCCGCCCAGGCCGCCGCGGACTTCGAGACGAACCTCGCCAAGCGTCGCGAGCAGTCCGAGCGCGACCTCGCGTCCCGTCAGCAGAAGGCCGAGAAGCGTCTCGCGGAGATCGAGCACCGCGCGGAGCAGCTGCGCCTGGAGGCCGAGAAGCTGCGCACCGACGCCGAGCGCCGGGCCCGCCAGACGGTGGAGACCGCTCAGCGCCAGGCCGAGGACATCGTGGCGGACGCCAACGCCAAGGCCGACCGCATCCGTTCGGAATCCGAGCGCGAGCTCGCGGCGCTGACCAACCGCCGCGACTCGATCAACGCCCAGCTGACGAACGTCCGCGAGATGCTGGCGACGCTCACGGGCGCCGCGGTGGCCGCGGCCGGTTCGCCGGCCACGGACGACGAGCCGATCTCCCGTGGAGTGCCGGCCCAGCAGTCCCGGTAAGCGGTAACGCACGTTCCAGAGGCCCGTACCGTCTCCCCCGGGGGTGCGGGCCTCCGGCGTGCCACCACGTCGTCGCCGCGAGCCGGGACCCTGCGGCGGGAGCCCCCGGCGGGACGCGCCTTCCTTCGGCCGACGGCGTTCACCTTCTCCTGCCCGGCTGGCCGGGCACCGTCCGCCCGCACGAGTGGCAGCCGCCAGGAGCCCGTCCTAGCGTGGCCCCATGATCGAGCTCGAGGGCCTGACCAAGCGCTACGGCGAGAAGGTCGCGGTCAACAACCTCACCTTCACCGTCAGGCCCGGCATCGTCACGGGCTTCCTCGGACCCAACGGCGCCGGCAAGTCGACGACGATGCGGATGATGCTCGGCCTCGACCGCCCCACCGCCGGCGACGTCCGCATCGACGGACAGCACTACGACCGGCTGAAGGACCCGCTGAAGTACATCGGCGCCCTGCTCGACGCCAAGGCCATGCACGGCGGCCGCAGCGCCTTCAACCACCTCCTGTGCCTCGCCCAGAGCAATGGGATCCCCCGGAAGAGGGTCGACGAGGTCCTCGACACCGTCGGCCTGACCGCGGTGGCGAGGAAGAAGGCCAAGGGGTTCTCGCTCGGCATGGGACAGCGGCTCGGCATCGCGGGCGCGCTCCTCGGGGACCCGCGGATCCTGATGTTCGACGAGCCGGTCAACGGGCTCGACCCCGAGGGCATCCACTGGATCCGCAACCTCATGAAATCGCTGGCCGCGCAGGGGCGGACCGTGTTCGTGTCGAGCCACCTCATGAGCGAGATGGCGCTGACCGCCGACCACCTCGTCGTCATCGGTCAGGGACGGCTGCTCGCCGACACCTCCATGGCCGACTTCATCGAGCAGAACTCACGGTCGTACGTCCGGATCCGCTCGCCCCAGCGCGAGCGGCTGCTCGACGTGCTGCACGAGGCCGGGATCACGGTCGTGGAGAACGGCGGCGGGACGCTGGAGGTCGACGGCGGCAAACCCGAGCAGATCGGGGAGCTGGCCGCGCAGGCCCAGATCGTGCTGCACGAGCTGAGCCCCCAGCAGGCCTCCCTGGAGGAGGCGTTCATGCAGCTGACCGCCGAGTCGGTCGAGTACCACGCGCACACCGACACGCCCGCCGCACCGCAGCCGCCGCAGGCTCCGTGGGGCGAGGGCTGGAAGGGGAACTGACCATGGCGGCGATCCAGGTCGTCCGATCCGAGTGGACCAAGATCCGGTCGGTGGCGTCCACGGTGTGGACGCTCTCCCTCGCCGTGGTCGTCACGCTCGCGCTCGGCATGCTCATCTCGGCCCTGTCGAAGAACGAGTTCGACGACATGAGCACCAAGGACAAGCTCTCCTTCGACCCCACCTACATCAGCTTCGCCGGGATGAGCCTCGGTCAGCTCGCGATGATCGTGTTCGGGGTGCTCGTCGTCTCCAACGAGTACAGCACCGGCATGATCCGCACCTCGCTGGCCGCCGTACCGCAGCGCGGCACCTTCCTGTTCAGCAAGATCGCGGTGGCGACCGGTCTCGCGCTGGTCGTCGGCATGGCCACCAGCTTCGTCGCCTTCTTCCTCGGCCAGGCCATGCTCGGCTCGCACCGCGCCGGGATCGGTGACCCGGGCGTGCTGCGCGCGGTCATCGGCGGTGGGCTCTACATGACCCTCATCGCGATGTTCTCCATGGGCGTCGCCGCGATGCTGCGCTCGCCGATGCTGTCGCTGGGCATCCTGATGCCGTTCTTCTTCCTGATCTCCAACATCCTCGGTGCCGTCTCCGCGACCAAGAACGTCGGCCGGTACCTGCCGGACCAGGCCGGCAGCAAGATCATGCAGGTGGTCACGCCCGTCGACGACGACACCCCCTACGGCCCCTGGGGCGGGCTCGCGATCATGGTGCTGTGGGTGGTCGCGGCGCTCGCCGGCGGGTACCTCCTGCTGAAGAAGCGGGACGCCTGACCCCGACGAGCGGGGCGGTCGCGGCCCCGGGATCTTTACTCGCTCTTGATGGGAACCGTCAGCGTCCCGATAAGCTCCTAACCCTTACGGGGGCGTGTGCCCTGCTGTCCTGAACCTTTGATGGGTGCGGAGCATGATCGAGGCAGTCGGCCTGACCAAGCGCTACGGCGACAAGACCGCTGTGTACAACCTTTCCTTCCAGGTGCGGCCCGGATCCGTCACCGGCTTCCTGGGCCCCAACGGCTCCGGCAAGTCGACGACGATGCGGATGATCCTCGGCCTGGACAACCCCACCTCGGGGCAGGTGACGATCGGCGGCTACCCGTACCGCAAGCTGCCCAACGCCCCCCGCCAGGTCGGCGCCCTGCTCGACGCCAAGGCCGTGCACGGCGGCCGGCACGCCCGCAACCACCTGCTCTGCCTCGCCCAGCTCTCCGGCATCCCGGCCCGCCGGGTGGACGAGGTGCTCGGCGTGGTCGGCCTCCAGGACGTGGCGCGCAAGCGCTCCAAGGGCTTCTCCCTCGGCATGGGCCAGCGCCTCGGCATCGCCGCCGCGCTGCTCGGCGACCCCCAGGTGCTGCTCTTCGACGAGCCGGTCAACGGCCTCGACCCCGAGGGCATCCTCTGGGTGCGGAACCTGATGAAGTCGCTCGCGGCGGAGGGCCGTACGGTCTTCGTCTCCTCCCACCTCATGAGCGAGATGGCGCTGACCGCCGACCACCTGATCGTGATCGGGCGCGGACAACTGCTGGCCGACATGAGCGTGCAGGACTTCATCGCCGCGAACTCCGCCGGCTTCGCGCGCGTGCGCACGCCCGACACCGAGCCGCAGTTGCGCGAGAAGCTGACCTCCGCGCTGGCCGAGGCGGGCGGTCACGTCATGACCGAGCAGGACGGCGCGCTGCGCATCACCGGCCTGCCGCTCCCCCGGATCAGCGACATCGCCCACGACACGGACGTACGGCTGTGGGAGCTCTCCCCGCACCAGGCGTCCCTGGAGGAGGCGTACATGCGGATGACCCAGGGCGCCGTCGACTACCGCTCGACGACCGACCAGAAGGCCGGTCTCCAGCAGCCGCTGCCGCCCGGCGCCCAGCCGCCGATGCCGGTGCCCGGGCAGGGCCAGCCCGGCTGGTACGCGCCTCCGCCGCCGCAGCAGGGCGGCCAGCCCTTCGCGGCCCCGCAGGGCGCCCCGAGCCCCTACGGCGCGGGACACCCCCCGGCGGGCCCGTACGGCGCCCCCGGCGCGGGCCAGCCCAACCCGTACGCCCAGACGCCTCCCCAGGCCCCCCAGAGCCCGGCCCAGCCCGCCGGTCCCGCGGCCACCCCTGCGGCCTCGCAGCCCGCCCAGGGCACCCAGGCCGCCGCCGCGCAGCCCCCGGCGGCCACCGGACCGGAGCAGTCCGCGCCCGCCGCCACGGCGAGCGCCGCCGCGCCGCCGCCCCCGGCCGCCGCGCCCGCCGCAGGTGCCCCGCAGCCCGCCGACCTGACCAAGCCCGAGGACGCCCGATGAGCACGCCGCAGCCCCCGATGCCGCAGACCGCCGCACCCGAGTGGCACGCGGCGCCCGCCCCTTCGTACGCCACGTACACGTCGCCGATCCCGGTGGTGCGCACGCACCTCGGGCACGCGCTCGCCTCGGAGTGGACCAAGATCCGGTCGGTGCGCTCGACGATGTGGACGCTGGGCGTGTTCGTCCTGCTCGTCATCGGGATCGGGCTGCTCGCCGCCTCGGTGGTGTCCAGCAGCGCCGGCGAGTCCGACCTGGCCGGTGAGAACCCGCTGTCGTTCGGCTTCTTCGGGCTGCTGCTCGGCTCGATGTGCATCATCACGCTCGGCGTGCTGACCACCGCGTCCGAGTACGGCACCGGCATGATCCGCACCACCATGACGGCGTGCCCGAGCCGTGGCCGGGTGCTGGCCGCGAAGGCCATCGTGTTCTTCCTGGTCGCCTTCGTCGTCACGTTCGCGTCGGCGCTGCTGGTCGCCCTCGCCGACGTGGCCCTGCTGGACGGCACCGGCGCCCGGGACCCCTCCGGCGAGGAATGGCTGAAGGGCACCTTCGGCATCTCGTTCTACATCGCGATGCTGGGGCTGCTGTCGCTGATCGTCGGCTCGATCATCCGGCACTCGGCGGGCGCCATCACCATCATGATCGGCCTGGTGCTGGCCCCGCTGGTGATCGCGCTGTTCATGTTCACGGAGACGCTGTCGGGTCTGCGCGAGGCCCTGTTCGAGTACTCGATCCCGAACCAGCTGAGCGTCTTCTACGCCAACTCGCTCACCGAGTCCGGCCCGTCCGGCTGGGACCCGCTGTGGATCATCATCGGCGTGACGGCCGCCGCGTTCGCCGGCGCGCTCGCGCTGCTGAACCAGCGGGACGTCTAGAACCGGGGCGCGTTACGGGACCGCTGCACCCTCGAGGTGCGGCGGTCCTTCGCGTTCCAGCACGCCTTGTGCCAGTGCCGGCGCTCGTCGACACCCGAGTGGTCCGGCCAGGCCACGACGTGCGGGACACCGTCCGGGATCAACTGGTCGCAGCCGGGGCAGCGGTAGGCCTTGCCCTGGGCGCTGGCCCCCGCCACATGCCGGACGTTCCACTCCTCGCCCTGCCAGCTCTCGGTGGACTGGAACCCGCCGTATCGGCCCGAGCGGTCGTCCCCGCCCCACGAAGCGGCTCCTCTGGGTCGGTTGCGACGCGGGGACACAGGACACCTCACGGGGCTATACAGGACACGGGCCGTGTCCAGCCTACGCGGCGGGAGCAGGGGTACGCGTAGGGCGCCAACCCCCACAAGTCCCCCTCGGGGGCGCCCCATTCTGAAGACAATCCGCAAATCTCTTCGCCAGGCCGTGTCCTCGGCACGTGTCAGACGGTTATGCCGAGTGGGGGAGCTCCACGCCGGAGCCAAGGAAGCAGGAAAACCACTATGCGCGTTGGAAGTTTCGTGTTGGCGGCCCAGTTCCCGGGGCAGGGCCAGGGGGAGGCGCTGCACCGCGCGGTCCGCTCGGCCGAGGTGGCCGAGGAGGCGGGTCTGGACTCGGTCTGGCTGGCCGAGCACCACTTCGTCCCGTACGGCACCTGCCCGTCGGCCGTCACCCTGGCCGCGTTGCTGCTCGGCCGTACCCGCCGGCTGCGGGTCGGCACCGCGGTCAGTGTGCTGCCCACCGTCCACCCGGTCGCCCTCGGCGAGCAGGCCGCGCTGCTGCACATCACGTCCGGCGGCCGGTTCTCGCTGGGCGTGGGCCGCGGCGGGCCCTGGGTCGACCTGGAGGTCTTCGGCTCGGGTCTGGAGGCGTACGAGACCGGGTTCCCGGAATCACTCGATCTGCTGGTCCGGTGGCTGCGCGAACCCTCGGTCGGGGCCTCCGGCGGGCGTTTCGACTTCCGGGAGGTGCCCGTCGTACCGCGGCCCTCGGAGTCCCTGTCGGAGGAGCCCGGCCCCGAGGTGATCGTCGCGTGCACGTCCCCGGCGAGTGTGCGGCTGGCGGCCGAGCGCGGGCTGCCGATGCTGCTCGGGATGCATGTCGGGGACGAGGAGAAGGCGGAGATGGTCGCCCTGTGGCGCAGTCACGCGCGCGCCGCGGGGCACTCACCGCCGGCGGTCCTGGAAGCACCCCATGTCTCCGCCGGCGTCTGCCAGATCGCCGACCGGCGTACGGACGCGGTGGAGACCCTGACGAAGGCGATGCCGGGCTGGCTGAAGCTGGGCCTGGAGGCCCATGTGACGGTCGACGGCCGGCAGCGGTCGATGCGCGACCCCGTGGCGTACACCGAACTGCTCTGCGGGCTGCACCCGGTGGGCACCCCCCGGTTGTGCGCCGACCGGCTCGCCGCGACCAGTGAGCGGACCGGCATCTCCCGCTTCGCCCTGCTCGTGGAGGGCTCGGGAGACCTCGCGGCGACCGAGGAGAACGTACGGCGGCTGGGCGCCGAGGTGCTCCCCCACCTCGGCTGAGCGTGTCCGTCCGACGTGCTTGCCGCCCCGGTACTTGATGCACCTCCCGCGTACGGAGCGGCAAGCAGCACAACCACCGGCTCAGCAGTCCCGGAACTCCGGTGACTGGTTGAGCAGCTGACTGCGGACCGAGGTGAAGCGGGCCAGCGTCTCGTCCACCGAGCCGTCCAGCGGGAACACCGCCACACGGTGGCAGTTCTGGAAGGCCAGTCGCACCCCGAAGTGCCTTTGCAGCGCGCCGCGTATCGCGTCACTCGCAAGCGCACGCAGCAGCTGACCGCGTGCCTGCTCGTCCGGCGGAGGCGTCTGGTTGTCGGCGAACGATCCACCGTCGACCTTCAGCTGGGCCACCAGGGAGCTGATCATCTCCCATGCGTAGGGCAGGGAGGTCCGGACGCAGTCGACGAATTCCGCTTCGTCGACCTCGCCTCGCTCGGCCTTCTCGAGTAGGGCCGGTGAGACGTCGAGCGACATGGGTTCTCCTCTCGCACCCCCGAACGGTCGTTCAGGAGTTGCCGGACAGGTAAGGGAGTTCGCGAATCGAACACGCTGCGTGCACACATCGCGACCTCCCGTTTACTACGGTAGGCAACGGGCGGTGACGGCACCAGGAAAACGCGTACATAGAGAGGCCTGGTTAGGGACACAATCGGCCACAAACGAACATCGCGTTTCTGGGGCGAATCGCGTGGACCCTGGCCCGTCGAGTAGCGTTGCCGACCATGCGTCTCGTCATCGCCCGGTGCTCCGTCGACTACGCGGGCCGGCTCACCGCCCACCTCCCGTCCGCCCCCCGTCTCATCCTGGTGAAGGCGGACGGCAGCGTGTCGATCCACGCGGACGACCGGGCCTACAAGCCCCTGAACTGGATGTCGCCGCCCTGCACGCTGAAGGAGGGCTCGGGCGACGAAGAGGGCGTCTGGACCGTCGTCAACAAAGGCGGCGAGAAGCTGATCATCACGATGGAGGAGATCCTCCACGACTCCTCGCACGAACTGGGCGTGGATCCCGGCCTGATCAAGGACGGCGTGGAAGCACACCTTCAGGAGCTGCTCGCCGACCGCATCGAAACCCTCGGCGACGGCTACACGTTGATCCGCCGCGAGTACATGACCGCCATCGGCCCGGTCGACATCCTCTGCCGGGACGCCGAGGGACAGACCGTCGCGGTCGAGATCAAGCGGCGCGGCGAGATCGACGGCGTGGAGCAACTCACCCGCTATCTGGAGCTGTTGAACCGCGACCCCCATCTCGCCCCGGTCCGCGGCATCTTCGCCGCCCAGGAGATCAAGCCGCAGGCCCGCGTCCTGGCCACCGACCGCGGCATCGGCTGCACGGTCCTCGACTACAACGCGCTGCGCGGCATCGAGGACGACAAGCTGCGGCTGTTCTGACAGCCACCGCTTCCTCCGCCACGACGACGAGGGCCGGGTCCGTTCCAGGACCCGGCCCTCTCGCGTGCCGTGGGGCGCCTCAGATCACGGCGCCCGAACCGCTCGGCGAACCCGCGCCGCCGCTCTCCGGGGCACTGGCGGGCGTGCTCGCCGGTGCGCTGGAGGAGGCCGGCCCGCTGGCCGAGTCGGAGGTGGACGGCTCGCCCGTGGGCTCCGGGGTCGGGCTGGTCGAGGGCGACGACGACGGCGAGGTCCCGCTCGGCGTCGGGGTCGGCGTCGTGGGCGTCGACGAGGTCGACGGCTTGGACGTCGGCGTCGGCGGCTTGCTCGTGGGCGTCCTGGTCGGCGAACTCGACGGCCCCTTCGTCCCGCTCGGGTCGTCCGAGGGCTCCGCCGTGTCCGTCGGCGTCGGGTCGTCGGACGTGCCGTAGGTGCCGTCGGGGCCCGGATCGGTCGGCCTGCTGGTGGCGGTGCCGGTGTCGCCGGAGCCGTCGTCGTTCTTCGGCACGTCGGCGCCGAGGCTGCCCTCCTCCAGGCCCTGGGTGGCCGACGGGTTGGGTCCGACCTGGCGGGACGGGGAGTTGGGGTCCTTGTCGGAGGTGGCGCCGAGTGTCACGACCGTACCCAGCACCGCGGCGAGCAGCGCGCCCGCGCCGGCCGCGACGAGGTTGCGGCGGGCCAGACCCCGCAGACCGCCACGGGCCTTGCGGTTGGGGACGGGGGCCGCGGCCGGTACCCGGTTGGTGACCAGCGTCGAGTTGTCGAGCGGTGACACCAGCGGCGGGAAGGCCGCGGGCACTCCCCCGGGCGGCGACTGCGACTCCTCGTGCCGGGCGTCGGGCACCTCCTCGCCCGCGGTCGCCGTCACTGTGCCGAGCGGTATGCCCAGGCGGTCGGAGACCAGGGCGAGGGCCCGCCGGCCCGCGACGGCACCGCGCTTGTCGGCGAGGGCGCCACGCAGCCCGATGGACGTCTCCAGCTCGGAGCGGGCCCGGTCGAGCTCGCCGGAGCAGAGGGCGAGGATGCCCAACTCGTGGTGGAAGTAGGCCTGTTCGCCGACCTCACCGGCGAGCCGGGCGGCCTCGGTGCCGAACCGCAGGGTCCGCTCCCAGGCGCTCCAGTGCAGCCCCGCGGCGAACGCGGGCGCCGCCGTGCGGGCCAGCTGGACGGTGACCGTCTCCTCGTCCTCCGCGGGCGGCAGGGCGGCCGGAACGAGGACGCCGAGGGCGGCGAGGACGGCGTCCGCCTCCGCGCAGACCCGCTCGGGGGTGACCGAGGGGTGGCCGGCCCACCAGGCGTAGTGCCGGGCCGCGGCGAGGGCCTTGGCCTCGATGTCCGCGCCGTATCCGGCGGCCTCCAGCTGGGCCTGGACACCGGCGGCGAGCCGGTAGCGGGAGCCGACCGGGGTGACCAGCGCGCAGCCGAGCAGTTCCCCGAGGGCGGCGTCGGCGTGGGTGTCGCCGACGAGGGCGGGCAGGTGTGCCTGGTGCGGCACCTCGCCGCCGAGCGCCACGGCGAACCGCAGGGCGTCACGCGCCGAGTCGCTGAGCCGGCCCGCGAGCAGGGCCGCGGGGGCGGCGCCCTCGGCGAGCGAGGGCAGGGGCACGTCGTGGCCGTCGCCGGCCTCGAAGGGGGCGTCGACCGGGGCGTCCTGGAAGACCCCGAACTCGTCGAAGGCGTCCGCGCCGGCCCGCAGTTCGTCGCGCTGCCGGAGCAGGGCACCGGCCTGGACGAAGCGCAGCGGCAGGCCCTCGGACTCGAACCAGAGGTCGCCCGCCCAGTTGGCCTCCTCCTCGGTGAGGGTCCGGCCGACGCCGCGCTCCAGGAGCTCGACACCGCCGGCCCGGTCCAGGCCGCTGAGGAGGACCTCCTCCAGGTCCGACCCGGTGGACGGCGCGGGCACCTCGGGTGTCGCGGCGACCAGGAAGGCGCACTCGGGGGTGGCGTCGAGGAGCTCCTCCAGCGCGGCGCCGCCGAACGCGATGTCGTCGACGACGACGACCGCGCCGATCTCCCGGACGTACCCGAGCAGGTCCTCGCGGTCGGGTCGGTGCAGGGGCGCGTCGAAGACGGCGTAGAAGAGGTCGTGGAGCAGGTCGTCGGCGGTGCGGTGGAAGCCGCTGAGCCGGACCACGCCGTCGGGGGCGAGGTCGGAGCAGTCCTCGGCGACGAGGCCGAGCAGGCTGGTGCGGCCGGAGCCGGCGGGGCCGGTGAGGCGTACCGAACGGCCGCGGGCGAGCAGGCGCACCAGGCGTTCGCGTTCGTCCTGGCGGGCCAGCAGGTGCAGGGCGGGCCGGGTGAGTCCGGCGGGGACGGGCGGTCTGGCCGCGCGCTCCGCCTCGGCGCGTTCGGTCGCGCTGAGCTTGCGGGGCCGCGAGGGCCGCTCGCCCGGCGGGCAGGCCTCTATCTCGCTGCCGTCGACGGGGTTGACGGTGAGCAGGTAGTCGCCGGACACCAGCTGCACCGTGCGGGCCAGGACGGGTCCGCTCTGACCGAGGTCGGGTGTGAGGGGGTCCCTGGGCGGGCGCTGGCGCGGCGTTCTGCCGTCACCGTTGTGGCCGTACTCCTCGGGTCCCCGGCTGTTCGGGTCCATAGGTTCAAGCCCCCCAAAAGCGTCTCGTGTGCCGTTTGCGGCCCCCTCCGGCCTGCTGCACACCGCGCTGTCGCTTCTGGTCCGGGCCCGCTCATTCAGGGATGTTCACTCAGCGGGCGACCGAACCCTAAACCTTCGCACAGTATCTACGACAGCCCGGGGTCCCGCGCCGTCCGAGACGTCACAGTCTCGTGAGGATTGCGCGCGACCTGCGTTTCACCACGGGAACACCCGGCGCTCACACCGCGTCCACACATGGGGTCACACCCGGGGCAGTGACTCCACCCCGATACCGCCCTCGATCGCCAGGATCCGGTGCAGGCGGGTGGCCACCAGCAGGCGCTGCATCTGCGGCGGTACGTCGCGCAGCACCAGGCGTCGGCCGCAGCGGCCGGCCCTGCGGTGGGCCCCCATGATCACCCCGAGTCCGGTGGCGTCCCAGGAGTCGAGCTCGGACAGGTCCAGCACCAGGTCGCCGACTCCGTCGTCGAGGGCCGTGTGCAGGACCGTACGGGCGTCCGCCGCGCTGCGGACGTCGAGGCGGCCCCCGACGACCAGCTCGGCGTGGTCGCCCCTGATGAACATATGCGCTCCCGTGGTGCGTCTCGTGCTCCGCGAATGTGATGTCCGGTGATGCACCCTCTGACTGCGTGAGGCGGTCAGAGGTTGCCGTCTGTAAGCGAACCGATACCGAATTCACCCCTGAGGGTGAGACTCCAGGGGCCTGTGCGGTTTCGGTGCCGGTGGTGACGCCTGATGGCGCTGATGCTCAGTGCTTGTAGAAGCCCTGCCCGCTCTTGCGTCCGATGTCACCGGCGTCAACCATCCGGCGCATCAGCTCCGGCGGAGCGAACTTCTCGTCCTGGGTCTCGGTGTAGATGTTGCCGGTGGCGTGCAGCAGGATGTCGACGCCGGTCAGGTCCGCCGTGGCCAGCGGGCCCATGGCGTGGCCGAAGCCGAGCTTGCAGGCGAGGTCGATGTCCTCGGCGCTCGCGACACCGGACTCGTAGAGCTTGGTCGCCTCCACCACGAGGGCGGAGATGAGTCGCGTGGTCACGAAGCCCGCCACGTCCCGGTTGACGACGATGCAGGTCTTGCCGACGGACTCGGCGAACTCCCGCGCGGTGGCGAGGGTTTCGTCACTCGTCTTGTAGCCGCGGACCAGCTCGACGAGCTGCATCATCGGCACCGGTGAGAAGAAGTGCACGCCGACGACCCGCTCGGGGCGCTCGGTGGCCGCCGCGATCTTGGTGATCGGGATGGCGGAGGTGTTGGAGGCGAGCACGGTGTCCTCGCGCACGATCGTGTCGAGCGTGCGGAAGATCTCGTGCTTGACCTCGAGCTTCTCGAAGACGGCCTCGACGACGATGTCGGCGTCCGCGGTGGCGTCCAGGTCGGTGGTCGCGGTGATCCGGCCGAGGGCGGTGTCGGCGTCGTGCGCCTCCATCTTGCCCTTGCTCACGAACTTGTCGTACGAGGCCTTGATGCCGTCGGTGCCACGCTTCAGCGCCTCGTCGGTGACGTCCCGCAGGACGACGTCCCAGCCCGCAGACGCGGAGACCTGGGCGATCCCGGAACCCATCAAGCCGGCGCCGATGACGGCAAGCTTCCTGGCCACTGTGCGACTCCCCTTTGAAACGCCTTGCAACGCTGTCGATATTGCCTCTCCGGCGGACCCTAGCGTTCGTGAGGAGCTGTGTGACCGGTAAGTAATGCGCGTCACGTCTCATCTGACGGACATCACACCGGCAGTCGTCACGCGGCGCCCCGGACGGCGTAGTTGAGCACGTTCTCGCTCAACAGCTCCTCGATGTCGTCGAGAAGCACCAGTACCTCTCGTGACACTTCGTCCGGATTGCGCCCCTTGACCATCTCGCGGCCGATGACGGCCATGACGGTGCTGTGGACCCAGCCGATCTGACCGGCGATCAGGTGCGGCATCGGATCGTCGTCGGCCACGCCGGTCTCCTCGCGCAGGGCCCGCTCCAGGCATGCCTCGACCTCCTGGCCGAGCGCCCACAGCCGGGAGCGCAGGACCGGCGCGTCCTCGATGACCCGCATGAAGGCGGCGTAGCCGGACATCAGCCCGACGCGGGGTGAGACCGCCTCGACCTCGTCGCGCAGCTCACGCAGGACCGCGACGGCGGCCGACTCCCCCTCGCTCCGGCCGCGCACCCACCGGGCGAGCCGGTCGACGACGCCGGCGGAGCGGTCGAAGAAGAGGTCCTCCTTGGCCGGGAAGTAGTTGTAGACGGTGTTGACGGAGACGTTCGCGGCGTCGGCGATCTCGGCGACGGTGACCGCGTCGAAGCCGCGTTCGACGAACAGGGCCGTCGCGATGTCCGAGATGTACTGCCGGGTCTGCCGTTTCTTCCGCTCCCTGAGCCCCTCTGCCATGCCCGGATCCTAACCCCGGTCCTGGGCCCCCTTGATTTTTGGAGTCATTGCAAAATTTCAGGGACTCTGTTTTTCTTGCGCCATGGCAGCAATCATCAGCGCGGCCGGACTGGCCCGTACCTTCCAGACCAAGCACGGCCCCGTGGACGCCGTGCGCGGTATCGACCTGACCGTCCGCGAGGGCGAGATCCTCGGTTTCCTCGGGCCGAACGGCGCGGGGAAGACCACCACCCTGCGGATGCTGACGACCCTGCTGGAACCCACCGGCGGCGTGGCCACCGTCGCCGGCCACGACCTCGCGACCGACGCCGCCGGGGTGCGGAGGGCCTGCGGCTATGTGGCCCAGTCGGGCGGGGTCGACCCGCAGCTCTCCGTGCGGGAGGAGCTGGTCACCCAGGGCCGCCTCTACCGGCTGACGAAGGACCAGGCGGCCGAGCGGGCCGGGGAACTGGCCCGGGACCTGGACCTGACCGAGCTGCTCGACCGCAGGTGCGGGGCGCTGTCGGGCGGTCAGCGCCGGCGCCTGGACATCGCGATGGCCCTCACCCATCGCCCGAAGGTGCTCTTCCTCGACGAGCCCACCACCGGACTCGACCCCGGCAGTCGGGCCGACCTGTGGGACCTGGTCCGGCGGCTGCGCGACGAGCACGGCACGACGGTGTTCCTGACCACCCACTACCTCGACGAGGCCGACGCCCTCGCCGACCGTCTGGTCGTCGTCGACCGGGGCGTGGTCGCCGCCGAGGGCACACCGACCGCGCTGAAGCTGAGGTACGGCGGCTCGATCGACGCCTCGCTCCAGGACACCTTCCTCGCCATCACCGGCCGCAGCGCCCCGCGGGCCGACGCCGCCCCCGTCTCCGTATAGGACGCCCCGACCATGCTTCTCCACGACACCGCGCTGATCTACGGCCGGTACCTCCGTCAGTCGCTGCGCTCCCGTTTCGCGCTGCTGTTCGGTGTGCTGATGCCGCTGCTGTATCTGCTGTTCTTCGGACCGCTGCTCACCGATCTCCCGCTGGGCGGGGAGGGCAGCTCGTGGCAGCTGCTCGTGCCCGGGCTGCTGCTCCAACTCGGCCTGTTCGGCGCCTCGTTCGCGGGGTTCGCGATCATCGTCGAGAAGAGCCAGGGGGTGGTGGAGCGCATGCGGGTGACGCCGGTCAGCCGGCTGGCGCTGCTGCTCGGACGGGTGCTGCGGGACGCCACCGTCTTCGTCTTCCAGGCGGTGCTGCTCGTGCTGGCCGCGCTGGCGATGGGGCTGCGGGCCCCGCCGGCCGGCATCCTGATCGGCTTCGCGTTCGTCGCGCTGCTGACGGTGTCGCTGGCCTCGCTGTCGTACGCGCTGGCCATGAAGCTGCACACCCCGGGAGAGTTCGGCCCGGCGGTCAACGCCCTGACGATGCCGATGATGCTCCTGTCCGGCCTGATGCTCCCGATGACCCTGGGCCCGGCCTGGCTGGACGTCCTCTCGCACTTCGTGCCGTTCCGCTATCTGGTGGACGCGGTCCGGGACGCGTACGTCGGCACCTACGCCTCGGCGCACATGGCGTACGGCGTGCTGGTCGCCCTCGGCCTCGCGGCACTCGCCGTGACAGTGGGCACACGCGTGTTCCGGAGCGCCGGGGCGTAATTACGCTGGCCCCATGGTCAATCTGACGCGCATCTACACCAAGACCGGCGACAAGGGCACCACCAACCTCGGCGACATGAGCCGGGTCGCCAAGACCGACCTGCGGATCGCCGCGTACGCCGACGCCAACGAGGCGAACGCGGTGATCGGCACGGCGATCGCGCTGGGCGGACTGACGGAGGAGGTCGTCAAGGTCCTCACCCGCGTACAGAACGACCTGTTCGACGTCGGCGCCGACCTGTCCACACCGGTCGTCGAGAACCCGCAGTTCCCGCCGCTGCGGGTCGAGCAGTTCTACGTCGACAAGCTGGAGGCGGACTGCGACCGCTTCAACGAGGAGTTGGAGAAGCTCCGCTCCTTCATCCTGCCCGGCGGCACTCCCGGTGCGGCCCTGCTGCACCAGGCGTGCACGGTCGTACGCCGCGCCGAACGCTCCACCTGGGCGGCCCTCGAGGTCCACGGCGACACCATGAACCCCCTCACCGCGACCTACCTCAACCGGCTGTCCGACCTGCTGTTCATCCTCGCGAGGACGGCCAACAAGGAGGTCGGGGACGTGCTGTGGGTACCGGGCGGCGAGCGCTAGGGCCGCCGGTCACCGGGGCGCCGGCGCCCGCTCGTCGGTCGGTGCCGCCGGTGCCTTCTTCGGCCACAGCAGGTAGGACAGCGCGATCAGGCCGTGGATGCCCGCGGCGCGCAGCGCCACCGCCTGGAAGGACCGCAGGGACGAGGTGTCGCCGTCCCCGACGTACCAGATCGCACCCTGGAGGAGTCCGCAGGCCACCGCCGCCGCCAGCAGGGTCCTGAGCCACAGCC
Organism: Streptomyces sp. NPDC034103; assembly: GCF_055575395.1. Taxonomy (NCBI): domain Bacteria; kingdom Bacillati; phylum Actinomycetota; class Actinomycetes; order Kitasatosporales; family Streptomycetaceae; genus Streptomyces; species Streptomyces sp. NPDC034103. The sequence continues at coordinate 200,730 of NZ_JBVISS010000005.1, forward strand.
GCCCCTCGTGCCGGGCCCTCGCCATGCCGTGGCGCGGGGGCTTCGGCGGGCGGGGGGCTCCGCCGAGGCGGTGGGCGGCATGGCCGTCGAGCCAGCGGATCGTGTAGTGGCCGTACGCCACCGTGTAGCCGAGGTAGAGCGCGGCCAGTCCGTGCTCCCAGCCCGGTTCGGCGCCGTTCCTCAGGTCGACCGCCGTCGCGACGAACAGGACCAGCTCCAGCACCGGCTCGCACAGCAGCAGCACCACACTGGTCCGGCGCCACTTCAGCAGGTACCGGACCGCCAGGCCCAGGGCCAGCAGCACCCAGAAGCCCACTTCACAGGCGATGATCAGCGCGACGATCACGACTCTCTCCTCCCACGGGACGGCGTCACCTCTCCAGGCTCCCGTCGGCCCCGGCCGCTTTCGTCGTCGGCGGTGACGAGGTCCCGGTACATCGAACGATGCAGTGCGCAACCGTTCGTGGGGATCAGGCGGAGGGCGGGACCGCCGTGTTGGATGGAGTCATGGCCGTACGACTCCCCCGCCCGCACCGGTTCGACGTGTACGCCGCGACCGGCGGGCTGCTCGGCGGTCTGCTGCTGGCGCTCCTCGGGCTCGCCACCCGGCGCTCCGACGATCCGATCACCCTCTTCGACGGCCCCTGGCCGGTCCTGGTGCCGCTCACCGTGCTGGCGGGCTGCGAGCTGCTGCGCCGCACGGCACCCCGTGCCGCCCTGCTGACCGGCACGGTCGCGATCTGCGCGGACCTGGTGACCCAGGGCAACCTGGCGTCGGTGCTGATGTTCACCGACCTCGTCTACGCGGCCGTCCTGTACGGCCCCCTCGCCTCGGCCCGCCGCATCCAGTGGATCACGGGTCTGCTCACGGTGGCCGGGACGCTGGTGCCGTTCGCGGTGTGGCGGGTGCCCGAGGCGCTGCTGATCGGTGTGGTCGTCGGTGTCGTGGCGTACGCGCCCGCGGCCACCGGGTGGATCGTCCGCAACCACCGGGACGCGGCCGAGGCGGCCCGGCTGCGGGCCGAACAGACCGCCCTGCTCGCCGAGATGGACCGCGCCCAGGCCGTCGTCGCCGAACGCGCCCGGATGGCACGGGAGTTGCACGACATGGTCGCCAACCACCTCTCGGCGATCGCCATCCACTCCACCGCCGCGCTCTCCCTGGACGACCCGGACACCTCACGCCAGGCCCTCGGTGTGATCCGCGAGAACAGCGTCAAGGGGCTGGAGGAGATGCGCCGGCTGATCGGCATCCTGCGGGACGGCGACGGCGAGCCCAGCGCGGTCCCCACCCTCGACGGCCTCACCGTCCTCGTCGAGGACGCCGGTACCAACGGCCTGGACGTCACCTTGGAGGCCGCGCACGCCGACAGCCTGCCCGCGCCCGTCGAGCTCGCCGCCTACCGCATCGTCCAGGAGTCCCTGACCAACGCCCTCAAGCACGCGAGCCCCGGCCGGGTCACCGTGACCCTGCGGCAGGCGGACGGCACCCTCGCCGTCGCCGTGACCAGCCCGTACGGTGACCGGAACCGACCGGGCGCGCCCGGTTCCGGCGCCGGTCTGGTCGGCATGCGGGAGCGGGCCGCGCTGCTCGGCGGCACCTTCGAGTCCGGTCCCGAGGACTCGGCGAACGGCAAGATCTGGGCCGTACGCGCCACCCTGCCCGTCGCCGACGTCACCGAAGGAGACCTCTCATGATCCGCGTGCTCGTCGCCGAGGACCAGTCCGCCGTACGCGCCGGGCTGGTCCTGATCCTGCGCAGCGCGCCCGACATCGAGGTGGTCGGCGAGGCCGCGGACGGCGAACAGGCGGTGGCGCTGGCCCGCGGGCTGCGGCCCGACGTGGTGCTGATGGACGTCCAGATGCCGCGCCTGGACGGGGTGTCGGCCACCCGGAAGGTCACCGAGGAGGGGCTCGCGGACGTCCTGGTGCTGACCACCTTCGATCTCGACGAGTACGTGTTCGGAGCGTTGCGGGCGGGTGCCGCCGGGTTCTTGCTGAAGAACACGGAGGCCAAGGACCTCGTGGCGGCGATCCGTACGGTGGCGCGCGGCGAGGGCATCGTCGCGCCGGCCGTCACCCGGCGTCTGATCGCGGAGTTCGCCGCGCGGCCCGTACGGCGGCCGGGCACCGATCCGGCGGTCCTCGACGCGCTCACCCGCCGCGAACGCGAGGTGCTGTCCTGTCTGGGCGAGGGGCTGTCCAACGCGGACATCGCGACCCGGCTGGACATGGCGGAGGCGACGGTGAAGACGCACGTCAGCCGACTGCTGGGGAAGCTGGAACTGCGCAGCCGGGTCCAGGCGGCGGTGCTGGCTCAGGAGTTGGGGATCTGAGGGCCGCTGCACGAGAGTGGTCCAGACCTATTGACCCGTGGTCCAGACCTTTCTATTCTCGCCGCACCGTGGCGTGAAGGCTCAGTCACGCCCCCAACACCCCCAAGGAGGCGCGGCATGCGCTTCAGACACAGAGTCGCGGCAGGCATCGCGACGCTGGTGCTCCCGTTCGCCGGCCTCGTCGGCCTCGCGAGCCCCGCCCAGGCCGCGACGTCCGCGACCGCCACCTACGCCAAGACCCAGGACTGGGGCTCCGGCTTCGAGGGCAAGTGGACCGTCAAGAACACCGGTACCACCAACCTCAGTTCCTGGACCGTCGAGTGGGACTTCCCCTCCGGCACCTCGGTCACCTCCGCCTGGGACGCCGACGTCACCTCCTCCGGCACCCACTGGACCGCCAAGAACAAGGCCTGGAACGGCACCCTCGCCCCCGGCGCCTCCGTCTCCTTCGGCTTCAACGGCAGCGGCTCCGGCTCGCCCGCCAACTGCAGGCTCAACGGCGGCAGTTGTGACGGCGGCACCACCACCCCCGGCGACAGCGCGCCGAGCGCCCCCGGCACCCCCACGGCCTCCGACATCACCAACACCTCGGTGCAACTGTCCTGGAGCGCCGCCACCGACGACAAGGGCGTCAAGAACTACGACGTCCTGCGCGACGGCACCAAGGTCGCGACGGTGACGACCACCTCGTACAGCGACTCCGGCCTCACCGCCGGGACCGACTACTCCTACAGCGTCCAGGCCCGCGACACCGCCGACCAGACCGGCCCCGTCAGCGGCGCCCGCGCGGTGCGCACCACCGGCGGCACCACCGAGCCCCCGCCCACCGGCGACAAGGTCAAGCTCGGCTACTTCACCGAGTGGGGCGTCTACGGCCGCAACTACCACGTCAAGAACCTGGTGAGCTCGGGCTCCGCCTCGAAGATCACCCACATCAACTACGCGTTCGGCAACGTCAAGAACGGTCAGTGCACCGTCGACGACACCTACGCCGCCTACGACAAGGCCTACACCGCCGACCAGTCCGTCAGCGGCACCGCCGACACCTGGGACCAGCCGCTGCGCGGCAACTTCAACCAGCTGCGCCAGCTGAAGGCCAAGTACCCGCACATCAAGGTGCTGTACTCCTTCGGCGGCTGGACCTACTCCGGCGGCTTCGCCCAGGCCGCGGCCAACCCGGCCGCGTTCGCCAAGTCCTGCAAGGCGGTCGTGGAGGACCCGCGCTGGGCCGACGTCTTCGACGGCATCGACATCGACTGGGAGTACCCCAACGCCTGCGGTCTGACCTGTGACACCTCGGGCGCCGCGGCCTTCAAGAACCTGATGCAGGCCCTGCGCACCGAGTTCGGCTCCAGCTACCTGGTCACCGCGGCCATCACGGCCGACGGCTCCTCCGGCGGCAAGATCGACGCGGCCGACTACGGCGGCGCCTCGGCCTACGTCGACTGGTACAACGTGATGACCTACGACTACTTCGGTGCCTTCAACGCCAAGGGCCCGACCGCCCCGCACTCGCCGCTGACCTCGTACTCCGGCATCCCGCAGGCGGGCTTCAACTCCGCCGACGCGATCGCCAAGCTGAAGTCGAAGGGCGTGGCGTCCAAGAAGCTGCTGCTCGGCATCGGCTTCTACGGCCGCGGCTGGACCGGCGTCACCCAGGCCGCTCCCGGCGGCACGGCGACCGGAGCGGCCCCCGGCACCTACGAGGCGGGCATCGAGGACTACAAGGTCCTCAAGACGTCCTGCCCGGCCACCGGCACCATCGCGGGCACGGCGTACGCCTACTGCGGCACCAACTGGTGGTCCTACGACACCCCCGCCACCATCGGCACCAAGATGACCTGGGCCAAGAACCAGGGCCTCGGCGGCGCCTTCTTCTGGGAGTTCAGCGGTGACACCGGCAACGGTGAGCTGGTGAGCGCGATCAACAGCGGGCTCAGCTGACGATCCGCGGTATGTGACACGGAGGGCGTGCGGTACCGACCGCACGCCCTCTGGCGTACGGCGCCCGGGGCCGTGCGGATCAGGCCACGTTGACGCGTTGCCCGGGCGGGGCCGCCTCCAGCCAGGCCAGGAAACCGGTCAGCGCGTCCTCGCTCATGGCGAGCTCCAGACGCGTGCCCCGGTGCACGCAGGTGAGGATGACCGCGTCGGAGAGCAGCGCCAGCTCCTCCTCGCCCTGCGGCAGACGGCGGCCGGCCACCTCGATCGCGACGCGCTCCAGGACGCGGCGGGGGCGGTAGGCGTAGGAGAAGACGCGGTACCACTCGATGCGGTCGCCGTTGTAGCGGGCGACGCCGTAGCTCCAGCCCTTGCCGTTGGTGTCCGGTTTCTCGGGTACGTCCCAGCGCAGCGAACAGTCGAAGGTGCCGCCGGAGCGCTGGATGAGCCGGCGCCGGAGGCCGAAGACGAACAGCCCCAGCACCACGAGCGCCACGACGATTCCGCACACAGTCAGAGCGAGGACCATCGACACCGACCTCCTCGTCTACTCGGTAACGGAATGGAAAAAACATCCACATTTGCCTCAGCCGCGACCAGGGCCGGATTTCTCCGGTCCCAGCCGCGGCTGAGTGACGTCATACGGTCTCGCGCAGGCTAGCGCGTCGCCGCCGCACGGATCCGTACGTCCGCTCGACGCTCGGCGGCGGCGTCACCCTCCGCCTTCGCCCGCTCCAGCTCGCGCTCGGCGCGCTGGACGTCGATCTCGTCCGACAGCTCGGCGATCTCGGCCAGCAGCGACAGCTTGTTGTCCGCGAACGAGATGAAACCGCCGTGCACCGCGGCGACGACCGTTCCACCATCACTCGTACGGATGGTCACCGGGCCCGACTCCAGCACACCGAGCAGCGGCTGGTGACCGGGCATGACGCCGATGTCGCCGGACGTGGTGCGCGCGACGACCAGGGTGGCCTCGCCGGACCAGACCTCTCGGTCGGCCGCGACCAGCGCGACGTGCAGCTCAGCAGCCAAGGTGGCTCCTCGGGTCACCACCCGGCGGTTCTGCCGGGTGTTGGTTATAAGTCTAGTGGGCGTGGCAGAGGGGGCGGGACGTACCCCGCCCCCTCAGACATGAGCCGCAGGGCTCACTCGTGAACCACAGGGCTCACGTCGAACTCAGCGAGTTCAGGAGACGCCCAGCTCCTTGGCGTTGGCCTTGAGGTCCTCGATGCCACCGCACATGAAGAACGCCTGCTCCGGGAAGTGGTCGTACTCGCCGTCGCAGATCGCGTTGAAGGCCGCGATCGACTCGTCCAGCGGGACGTCCGACCCGTCGACGCCGGTGAACTGCTTGGCGACGTGGGTGTTCTGGGACAGGAAGCGCTCCACGCGACGGGCACGGTGGACGACGAGCTTGTCCTCCTCGCCGAGCTCGTCGATACCGAGGATCGCGATGATGTCCTGGAGGTCCTTGTACTTCTGCAGGATCGTCTTGACGCGCATGGCGGCGTCGTAGTGCTCCTGCGCGATGTAGCGCGGGTCCAGGATGCGGGACGTGGAGTCCAGCGGGTCCACGGCCGGGTAGATGCCCTTCTCGGAGATCGGACGGGACAGAACCGTCGTCGCGTCGAGGTGGGCGAAGGTGGTGGCCGGGGCCGGGTCGGTCAGGTCGTCCGCGGGGACGTAGATCGCCTGCATCGAGGTGATCGAGTGACCACGGGTCGAGGTGATGCGCTCCTGGAGGAGACCCATCTCGTCGGCCAGGTTCGGCTGGTAACCCACCGCGGAGGGCATACGGCCGAGCAGGGTCGAGACCTCGGAACCGGCCTGCGTGAAGCGGAAGATGTTGTCGATGAAGAACAGCACGTCCTGCTTCTGCACATCGCGGAAGTACTCCGCCATGGTCAGACCCGCGAGGGCCACCCGCAGACGGGTGCCCGGGGGCTCGTCCATCTGGCCGAAGACCAGCGCGGTCTTGTCGATGACGCCCGACTCGGACATCTCCTCGATGAGGTCGTTGCCCTCACGGGTGCGCTCGCCGACACCGGCGAACACGGAGACACCGTCGTGGTTGTTGGCGACGCGGTAGATCATCTCCTGGATGAGCACCGTCTTGCCGACACCGGCACCACCGAACAGACCGATCTTTCCACCCTTGACGTACGGGGTGAGAAGGTCGATGACCTTGACGCCGGTCTCGAACATCTCGGTCTTCGACTCGAGCTCGTCGAAGCGCGGCGCCTTGCGGTGGATGCCCCAGCGCTCGCCCGTGTACTGCTCGTCGACGTTCAGCACCTCACCGAGGGTGTTGAACACCTTGCCCTTGGTGAAGTCGCCGACCGGAACCGAGATGGAGGCGCCGGTGTCGGTGACCGCGGCCTGGCGGACCAGACCGTCGGTGGGCTGCATGGAGATGGTGCGGACCAGGCCGTCACCCAGGTGCTGGGCGACCTCCAGGGTCAGCGTCTTCTTCTCGCCGGCGAGGGCCGGGTCGGCCACCTCGACGTGAAGGGCGTTGTAGATCTCGGGCATAGCGTCGACGGGGAACTCCACGTCGACGACCGGGCCGATGACCCGGGCGACGCGGCCCGTGGCAACGGCCGTCTCAACTGTCGTCGTCATTACCTGTCACTCCCCGCGGTCGCGTCGGCCAGGGCTGCGGAGCCACCGACGATCTCGCTGATTTCCTGGGTGATTTCGGCCTGGCGGGCCGCGTTGGCAAGTCGGGAGAGCGTGGTGATGAGCTCGCCCGCGTTGTCGGTGGCCGACTTCATCGCGCGCCGCGTGGCGGCGTGCTTGGAGGCGGCCGACTGGAGCAGCGCGTTGTAGATACGGCTCTCCACGTAGCGCGGCAGGAGGGCGTCGAGGACGTCCTCCGCCGAGGGCTCGAAGTCGTAGAGCGGGAGGATCTCGCCCTTGGGGGCGGCCTCCTTCGCGACCTCTTCGAGGCTGAGCGGCAGCAGGCGGTCGTCGAGCGCCGTCTGCGTCATCATCGAGACGAACTCGGTGAAGACGATGTGGAGTTCGTCCACACCACCCTCGGCCGTGTCCTTCTCGATGGCCTCGATCAGCGGACCCGCGACCTTCTTCGCGTCCGCGTAGGTGGGCTCGTCGGTGAAGCCCGACCACGACTCCGCGACCTTGCGCTCACGGAAGTTGTAGTGGGCCAGACCGCGCCGGCCGACGATGTACGTGTCGACCTGCTTGCCCTCCGCCTCGAGGCGCTCGGTCAGCTGCTCCGCGGCCTTGATGGCGTTGGAGTTGAAGGCACCGGCGAGACCACGGTCGCTCGTCAGGAGCAGCACCGCGGACCGCGTGACCTTCTCGGCCTGCGTGGTCAGCGGGTGCTTCGTGTTCGAGCCGGTACCGACCGCCGTGACCGCGCGGGTGAGCTCGGTCGCGTACGGCGTTGACGCCGCCACCTTGCGCTGCGCCTTGACGACGCGCGAGGCGGCGATCATCTCCATCGCCTTGGTGATCTTCTTGGTCGCGGTGACGGATCGGATGCGACGCTTGTAGACCCGGAGCTGGGCTCCCATGAGTCAGGTCCCTTCCTTACGTCACTTGGCCGAGGCCGGGGCGTCCTCGCCGAGAAGCTTGCCGTCCGAGGTCTCGAACTGCTTCTTGAAGTCGGCGATCGCGTCGGCAACAGCGGTGAGGGTGTCGTCCGACAGCTTGCCGCCCTCGCGGATGGAGGTCATGAGGCCCTGCTCCTTGCGGTGCAGGTACTCAAGCAGCTCCCTCTCGAAGCGGCGGATGTCGGCCACGGGCACGTCGTCCATCTTGCCGGTGGTGCCGGCCCAGACGGAGACGACCTGGTCCTCGGTGGACATCGGCTGGTACTGAGCCTGCTTGAGCAGCTCGACCATGCGCTGGCCGCGCTCCAGCTGCGCCTTCGACGCGGCGTCCAGGTCGGAACCGAAGGCGGCGAACGCCTCCAGCTCACGGAACTGGGCGAGGTCCACGCGCAGACGACCGGAGACCTGCTTCATCGCCTTGTGCTGCGCGGAACCACCGACTCGGGAGACGGAGATACCGACGTTCAGCGCGGGGCGCTGACCGGCGTTGAAGAGGTCCGACTCCAGGAAGCACTGGCCGTCGGTGATGGAGATGACGTTGGTCGGGATGAACGCCGAGACGTCGTTGGCCTTGGTCTCGACGATCGGCAGACCGGTCATCGAGCCGGCGCCCATCTCGTCGGAGAGCTTCGCGCAGCGCTCCAGCAGACGGGAGTGCAGGTAGAAGACGTCACCCGGGTAGGCCTCACGCCCCGGCGGACGGCGCAGCAGCAGCGACACGGCACGGTAGGCATCCGCCTGCTTCGACAGGTCGTCGAAGATGATGAGGACGTGCTTGCCCTCGTACATCCACTGCTGACCGATGGCCGAACCGGTGTACGGCGCCAGGTACTTGAAGCCGGCCGGGTCGGACGCCGGGGCGGCGACGATGGTCGTGTACTCCAGCGCGCCGTTCTCCTCCAGCGCGCGGCGGACCGACGCGATGGTCGAGCCCTTCTGGCCGATGGCGACGTAGATGCAGCGGACCTGCTTCTTCGGGTCGCCCGAGCGCCAGTTGTCGCGCTGGTTGATGATCGTGTCGACGGCCAGGGCGGTCTTGCCGGTCTGGCGGTCACCGATGATCAGCTGACGCTGACCGCGGCCGATCGGGGTCATCGCGTCGACGGCCTTGTAGCCGGTCTCCATCGGCTCGTGCACCGACTTACGGGCCATGACGCCCGGAGCCTGCAGCTCGAGGGCGCGTCGGCCGCTGGTCTCGATCTCGCCGAGGCCGTCGATCGGGTTGCCGAGCGGGTCGACGACACGGCCGAGGTAGCCCTCGCCCACGGCGACCGACAGGACCTCACCGGTGCGGGTGACCGGCTGGCCCTCCTCGATGCCGCTGAACTCACCGAGGACGACGCAACCGATCTCGCGCTCCTCGAGGTTGAGGGCGAGACCGAGGGTGCCGTCCTCGAACTTCAGCAGTTCGTTGGCCATGGCCGAGGGAAGACCCTCGACCTTCGCGATGCCGTCGCCGGCAAGGGTGACCGTACCGACCTCCTCGCGCGAGGCCGCGTCCGGCTTGTACGACTGGACGAAGTTCTCCAGCGCGTCCCGGATCTCCTCCGGCCGGATCGTGAGCTCCGCCATCTGGGTTCCCTGCTCTCCTTGTTGGGCCCGAAGTTTCAACTTGGGGGTCTGGGGGCGACCCCCAGGAATCCTCTGCACGGCCCAACTGGGCCGTAAGTACGTACTGCTATGAAGTTGCTGCTCAGCCCGCCAGGCGGCGGCCGGCGTCCTCGATACGGTCCGCGAGGGAGCCGTTGATGACCTCGTCGCCGACCTGCACCCGGATACCGCCGAGGACCGCGGGGTCCACGTCGATGTTGAGGTGCATCGTGTGGCCGTAGAGCTTCGCGAGGGCGGCGCCCAGGCGCTGCTTCTGCGTGTCGCTCAGCGGCACCGCCGAGGTGACGATGGCGACCAGCCGGTTGCGGCGCTCGGCGGCGAGCTTGGACAGGGACTCCAGTCCCGACTCCAGGCTACGTCCCCGCGGCGCGGTCACAAGCCGCGTCACCAGACGCTCGGTGGTCGCGTTGGCACGGCCGCCGAGCAGGCTGCGCAGCAGCTCGCCCTTGGCCGACGCCGTCGCGGCGCGGTCGGTCAGCGCGGCCCGCAGCTCGGTGCTCGAGGAGACGATCCGGCCGAAGCGGAACAGTTCGTCCTCGACGTCGTCGAGCGCGCCGGCCTGCTGGGCGGCGGTGAGGTCGGCCAGGTTCGCCAGGTCCTCCAGGGCGTCCGTCAGGTCGCGCGACTGCGACCAGCGCGAGCGCACCATGCCGGACACCAGGTCGGTGGTCTGGCCGCCGACCTGACCACCGAGGAGGCGCTGGGCGAGCTCGGCCTTGGCCTCGCCGGCCTGCGCCGGGTCGGTGAGGACCCGACGCAGCGACACCTCGCGGTCGAGCAGCGCGGTGACGGCGGCCAGCTCGTCGGCGAGCGTGCCGGCGTTCACGGACGTGGAGTCCGTCAGCGCGTCGAGACGCTCACGTGCGGCTGCCAGGGCCTCGCGGCTCGCTCCGTTCATCGAGCCGCCTCAGCCTTCTCCTCGAGCTCGTCGAGGAAGCGGTCGATCACGCGGCTCTGCCGGGCGTGGTCCTCGAGGGACTCACCGACGAGCTTGCCGGCCAGGTCGGTGGCGAGCTTGCCGACGTCCTGACGCAGCGCGGAGGACGCGGCCTTGCGGTCGGCCTCGATCTGCGCGTGACCCGCGGCGACGATCTCCTCGCGCTGCCGCTGGCCTTCCGCGCGCATCTCCGCGATGAGCACGGCACCCTGCTCCTGCGCCTCCTGGCGCAGACGCGCGGCCTCGTGCCGGGCCTCGGCGAGCTGAGCCTTGTACTGCTCAAGGACGCTCTGGGCCTCGACCTGCGCGGCCTCGGCCTTCTCGATTCCGCCTTCGATCGCCTCGCGGCGCTCTTCCAGAACCTTGTTGATGGTCGGAAGCAGCTTCTTCCAGAAGAAGAAGAACACGATGGCGAAGGCGATGGTGCCGACGAGCAGCTCGGGGCCCGGAGGAATGAGCGGGTTCTGCTCTTCCTCGGCCGCCAGCTGTACCAGGTTGGCGATCACATCAGTGCCTTTCGTCGAAACGTGTCAGGTAAGGGGTAATTACTTACCGAACACGAACGGCATGACGATGCCGATGAGGGCGAGCGCCTCACAGAAGGCGAAGCCCAGGATCTGGTTGGCGCGGATCAGGCCGGCGGCCTCGGGCTGACGGGCGAGGGCCTGGGTGCCGTTACCGAAGATGATGCCGACGCCGACGCCGGGGCCGATGGCGGCGAGGCCGTAGCCGATGGAGCCGAGCGAACCGGAGACAGCGGCGAGGGTCTCAGTGGCAGCCATGCTGATTCTTCCTTCTCTTTCTAGGACCGGCGGGGGTTGGCCACCGGACGTTCTGGGGCTTGGGGGTAGGGGCTCAGTGGTGCTCGGCGAGAGCGCCCTGAATGTAGGAGCAGGCCAGCAGTACGAAGACGTACGCCTGGACGGCCTGCACGAAGAGCTCGAAGAGGATCATGACCATGGTCATGACGAAGGAGACACCGGCCGCCGGGATCATCGCGCCGTTCAGCAGGTACCAGGAGGCGACGGTGAACATCACCAGCATCAGGTGGCCGGCGAACATGTTGGCGAAGAGCCGGACCGCGTGCGTGAAGGGTCGGACGAACAGGTTCGAGAGGAACTCGATGATCATCACGAGCGGCAGCACGGCGCCGAGCGACTTGTCGTAGCCCGTCACGTTCTTGAAGAAGCCGACGAAGCCGTGACGCTTGAACGTCAGGCCGACCCAGAGGAACCAGACGAGGGCGGCGAGCACCACCGGGAAGGCGAAGACCGAGGCCACCGGGAACTGGGCCAGCGGGATCACGGACCAGATGTTCATGATCCAGATGAAGAAGAAGAGGGACACCATGAGCGGCACCCACTTCTCACCCTCCTTCTTGCCGAGGGTCTCGTAGACGATGCCGCGGCGCACGAAGTCGTAGCCGGCCTCGCCGATCATCTGGAGCTTGCCCGGTACCACCTTGGCCCTGCCGAAAGCGGCATAGAAGAAGGTGACGACGAGCAGCGTGGTGATGATCGCCAGCAGCATCACCTTGTTGAACTCGAACCCGCCGACCGTGGCGATCGGTTGGAACAGGAACGAATGCAGGCCCGGAGCCGGGAAGCCACACCCGTTGTCGGACATGATCCGACAACTCCAGTCAAAGGCGAGCTGGGTCTGGTCAGCACTCACCACGGGCTCCTTCGGCGTGACGCATGGGTACGGCTACCTCGTTGTGTCGGCGCGGCGCGCAGCCGCGGATCGGCACCGGACTGGTGTTACGGATGTGAGGGCGGCTGGGGGGCATCGAGCCTCGCGATTGAGCAGGCGTCAGCTCAGATGCCCGCGCCCGCGATGCCGCAGTTGGCACCGGACGATAGCAGGAGTTCTCCCCGCCCTTTATCCCGGCCCTACCCCTCACGACGACGACCCTGTCTTCTGCGACTTCCCGCTCTTTTCGGAGTCCGGGTCGACGTAGAAGATCTTGGCCTTCATGTGCGCACGGGCCTGTGCGCCCATCCATACGACGGTCGCGACGACAAGGGAGGCCGCGAACGCCTTCGGGTTGAAGAGGGAGGTGTCCTGGAACAGGGCTACGAAGATCAGGAGCAGCAGGAGTTGGGCGACATAGAGCATCAGCCCCATGGCCTGAAACAATTGCGGGAGCGTTTTTGCCGTCCACTGCAGAACGTAGAGGCCGATTCCCATGAACAGGATGGCCAGTACCGTGCCGACAGCGGCTCCGATAGCCCCCTTGCCGCCCGCGACCACTCCGCTGACGGCAACGGCGACGACGCCGACCACGGCTGTCGGCACAGCGGTCTGCATCAGGTTCCGGGCGTCATTGGACGGCATGGCGGCAACTCCGCTTTCACAGGGGGCAGGGTGTCGTCATGGACGAGCGTAGTCCCGAATGGAGAGCTTGAGCCTCACGCCAATGGACCGTCGCACTACGGTCCTTCGACTCTGTCCGGGGTTCTCGTGAACCGTATCACAAACTATTTGATGAGGTCTTTACCTGCTGGGTGTGCTCGGTGTCACACATGAGAGTGACAGTGCGCGTCTGTGCAAAAACACGGCCGACTTGTCTGGTATTGGGGCGCTTCGCACCCCCAACTCACTCCCACGACTTGGCAATGCTCTAGTCAGATTCTTACCTTGCCGCGTCAGCGCGACGTTCCCGCCTTACGCCGGTCCAGGAACCGCGAACGGCCCCCCAGGGCGGTAGCGCCGTTGACGCCGGAGACACCGACGGCGACCGGAGTGCGTTCGTCCGCGGCCTCCGACTCCTCGTCCTCGGCGGTCTGTTGAGCGGCCGAGGCGGATTCCGCAACGGCCCTGCGGCGGCGGTAGCGCGGCGGCACGAAGGCCTGCGCCCACATCGGGGCACGCGGCGTGAAGCGCGGCAGCAGCAACAGGAGCAGGCCGATCGCGGAGAGGAACACCACACCGAGGACGATCCACATGGACGCCGAGTTAACGGAGTAGGCGAGGGCGCCGAACGCGATCAGGGCGGACCAGAAGTACATGATCAGCACCGCGCGGCTGTGGGAGTGCCCGATCTCCAGGAGCCGGTGGTGCAGATGCCCCCGGTCGGCGGCGAACGGCGACTGACCGCGCCAGGTGCGGCGCACGATCGCGAGGATCAGGTCGGCCGCCGGGATCGCGATGATGGTCAGCGGCAGCAGCAGCGGGATGTAGACCGGCACCGTCTGGTGCACGGCCGCCTTCTCCGAGCCGGCGAACAGCTTCAGGGCGTCCGGGTCGACCTGTCCGGTGATGGAGATCGCGCCGGCGGCCAGCACCAAGCCGATGAGCATCGAGCCGGAGTCGCCCATGAAGATCCGGGCGGGGTGCATGTTGTGCGGCAGGAAGCCCAGGCACATGCCCATCAGGATCGCCGCGAACAGCGTGGCCGGGGCGGCGGCCTCGATCCCGTAGGAGACCCAGACGCGGTAGGCGTAGAGGAAGAACGCCGCCGAGGCGATGCACACCATGCCCGCCGCGAGGCCGTCGAGCCCGTCGACGAAGTTCACCGCGTTGATGGTGATGACGACGAGCGCCACCGTCAGCAGGGTGCCCTGCCACTGGGTCAGCGCGACCGAGCCGAAGCCGGGGATGGGCAGCCACAGGATCGTCAGACCCTGCATGACCATGACGCCCGCGGCGATCATCTGGCCGCCCAGCTTGATCAGGGCGTCGATCTCGAACTTGTCGTCCAGGACCCCGATCAGCCAGATGAGGGCGGCGCCGGACAGCAGCGCGCGCGGCTCGTTGGACTTGTCGAAGACCTCACTGAGGTTGGTCAGGTGGTCGGCGACCAGCAGGCCCGCGCACAGGCCGAAGAACATGGCGATACCACCGAGCCGCGGAGTCGGCTCCCGGTGCACGTCACGTGCCCTGATCTGCGGCATCGCTCCGGCCACGATCGCGAACTTCCGTACCGGCCCTGTGAGCAGGTACGTCACCGCGGCCGTGATGCAGAGCGTCAGCAGGTATTCACGCACGGGCTTCCCCACAGGTCTCGCTGGCCATCACAGCCCCACACCCTAGCGAGGGACGCATATGGATGGAGACTTCCGGGTAGCGACGATGGTTGCACGTGTGGCTGTGCACTCGTGTGTACGCAGGGGCGTCTGCCCCCGCTCACCGCGGATACGGCGGAAATCCCCCGACCAGCTCCCGCACTTCTTCACGAACTTTCTGAGGCTCGCTCTCACCGCGGAGCACCCCCGCGAGCAGCACGGCGATCCGCGCCATCTCCGCCTCGCCCATCCCCTGCGTGGTCACGGCGGCGGTGCCCAGCCGCAGGCCGCGGGCGTCGGCGTGCGGCAGCGCACAGCAGTCGAGCACGATGCCGGCCGCCGCGAGCCGTCCCCGCGCCGTGCGGCCGTCGACGCCGAGCGGGGCCGGGTCGGCGGTGACCAGGTGGGTGTCGGTGCCGCCGGTGGTGACGACGAGCCCCTCGGCGGCCAGGCCCGCGGCGAGAACCCTCGCATTGGCGACCACCTGATGGGCGTACGCCGCGAAGGCCGGTGTTGCCGCCTCGCCGAACGCGACGGCCTTGGCGGCGATGGTGTGCATCTGCGCCCCGCCCTGGGTGAACGGGAAGACGGCCCGGTCGACGCGCTCGGCCAGCTCGGCCCCGCACAGGATCATGCCGCCGCGGGGTCCGCGCAGCACCTTGTGCGTGGTGGCGCAGACGATGTCGGCGTACGGCACCGGACTGGGCGCCGCTCCCCCGGCGACGAGACCGATGGGGTGGGCGGCGTCGGCGATGAGATACGCCCCGACCTCGTCGGCGACCTCACGGAAGAAGGGGTAGTCGAGGTGCCGGGGGTAGGCGATGGAACCGCACACGATCGCCTTGGGCCGGTGGTTGCGGGCGAGGGTGCGTACCTGGTCGTGGTCGATGAGCCCGGTCTCCGCGTCCACCCCGTACGGCACGAAGTCGAACCAGCGGCCGGAGAAGTTGGCGGGCGAGCCGTGCGTGAGGTGACCGCCGTAGGGCAGGCCGAGGGCGAGGACGGTGTCGCCGGGGCGCAGCAGGGCGGCGTACGCGGCGAGCACGGCGGACGACCCGGAGTGGGCCTGGACGTTGGCGTGCTCGGCGCCGAAGAGGGTCGTGGCGCGGTCCACGGCGATGCGCTCGGCGACGTCGACGATCTCGCAGCCGCCGTGGTGCCGGGCGCCGGGGTAGCCCTCGGCGTACTTGTTCGCCAGCGGCGACCCCATCGCGGCCAGCACGGCGGGCGAGCTGAAGTTCTCGGCGGCGATCAGCTGGAGCGACGTCGACTGCCGGTCGAGTTCGCCGAGCAGGATCTCGGCCAGCTCGGGATCCTGCCGCCGCAGGACGTCAGCGGTCTCGGGGGCATGGGTGACCGACATGGTGGGCTCCGGGGCGTCGACGGGGACGTACGTCCAATGTAGGCCCGACACCCCCGCGGTGCTCGGCTGTCACGTCCTCTCGGGCGCCCCTGGGTCACGTCCGCGCGGGCACGCCCGTCAACGCCGTCACCACCGGGTCCAGCGCCTGGTGTATCTCGTCGCCGATCGACCGGAAGAACGGCAGGGGGGCGCCGTACGGGTCATAGACCTCGTCCGCCTCCGCCGTCGGCGCCAGGAGCCACCCGCGCAGCGCCGCCGCCGCACGGACCAGGGCGCGGGCGCGGGCGACCACACCGTCCTCCAGGGGAGGCAGCGTGGTCGGGTCTATGGCGCGGACCAGGCGGGTGAACTCCTTCAGGGTGAAGGTGCGCAGGCCCGCCGAGTGGCCCATGGAGATGACCTGCTGGCGGTGGTCGCGGGTGGCCGTCAGGACCAGGTCGGCCATGATGACGTGCTCGTCGAGGAGTTCGCGGCCGGTGAAGCCGCTGGCGTCCGCGCCGAAGTCGGCCAGGACCGCCTCCGCGTTGGCCTCCATCGGCGCGCCCTCGTGGCCCCAGGTCCCCGCGCTCTCCACGATCAGCCCGCCCCACAGCGGGTCGCCGAGCCGGTCCGCCAGGGCATGCCGGGTCAGCCGCTCGGTGATCGGGGAGCGGCACACGTTGCCGGTGCTGACGTGGAGGATGCGGAAGGTGTCACGCGGAAGCCCTGTGAACGTCCGCGTCTCTTCCGGGTCCCATATGCCACGCCCCGCGTCAGGGGCCGTCAATTCGCCACCTCGAGGTCGGGTACGACCTTCCTGAGCTCGTCCGCGGAGATCGCGCCCGCGCGCAGCAGCAGGGGCACCTCGCGGGTGACGTCGACGATCGAGGAGGGGACGTTGCCGGGGGTCGGGCCGCCGTCGAGGTAGACGGAGACCGAGTCGCCGAGCATCTCCTGAGCGGCGTCGCAGGTCTCCGGCGACGGGTGACCGGTCAGGTTGGCGGAGGAGACGGCCATGGGGCCGACCTCGGTCAGCAGCTCGATGGCGACGGGGTGCAGGGGCATCCGGATGGCCACCGTGCCCCGCGTGTCCCCCAGGTCCCACTGGAGGGACGGCTGGTGCTTGGCGACCAGAGTCAGCGCGCCCGGCCAGAACGCGTCGACGAGCTCCCAGGCCAGCTCGGAGAAGTCGGTGACGAGGCCGTGCAGGGTGTTCGGGGAGCCGATGAGGACGGGGGTGGGCATGTTGCGGCCCCGGCCCTTGGCCTCCAGCAGGTCGTGGACGGCCTCCGAGGAGAACGCGTCGGCGCCGATGCCGTACACCGTGTCGGTCGGCAGGACCACGAGCTCGCCACGGCGGACGGCGGACGCGGCCTCGCGCAGACCGGTCGAGCGGTCGGTCACGTCATTGGTGTCGTATCGCCGTGCCATTTAGCGGGCCTCCTCGTACACGTACTGCTTCGAAGACTGGGGGGTGCGGCTCACGGCATCGCCTTGCGGGCCGTCGCGAACCGCGGGCGGTTGTTGAGGTCGGGGTGGTCGGCCGCGTCGGCCCAGCCCCGTTCCTCGGTGAAGATCCACGGCACCTGGCCGCCCTGGGTGTCGGCGTGCTCGATGACGACGACGCCGCCGGGCCGCAGGAGCCGGTGTGCGGTGCGTTCCAGACCGCGGATGAGGTCGAGGCCGTCCTCGCCGGAGAACAGGGCGAGTTCGGGATCGTAGTCCCGCGCCTCGGGAGCGACGTACTCCCACTCGGTCAGCGGGATGTAGGGCGGGTTGGAGATGACCAGGTCGACCTGGCCGTCGAGGTCGGGGAAGGCGTCGAGGGCGTTGCCCTGGCGCAGGTCGACCCGGGAGCCCTGGGTGTTCTTGCGGGTCCACCGCAGGGCGTCCTCGGAGAGCTCCACGGCGTGCACCCGGGAGCGCGGGACCTCCTGGGCGAGGGCGAGCGCGATGGCGCCGGAGCCGGTGCACAGATCGACGATGCAGGGCTCCACGACGTCCATGGCCCGTACGGCGTCTATCGCCCACCCCACCACGGACTCGGTCTCCGGCCGCGGCACGAACACCCCGGGGCCGACCTGGAGCTCCAGGTACCGGAAGAAGGCCCGCCCGGTGATGTGCTGGAGCGGCTCACGCTGCTCGCGGCGGGCGATGACCTCCCAGTACCGGGCGTCGAAGTCCGCGTCCTTCACGGAGTGCAGCTCGCCCCGCTTCACACCGTGCACGAACGCGGCGAGCTCCTCCGCGTCGTTGCGCGGCGAGGGCACGCCGGCGTCGGCCAGCCGCTGGGTGGCCTGGGCCACCTCTGCGAGCAGCAGGTTCACGCAAGTCCTCCGTGTCGTACTCGGTACTCGGTCGTGCGTAGGTACCTCTTCACGCGGCTTTCCGCGGCGCTGCGGGGCGTTACGCCGCCGCCAGCTTCGCCGCCGAGTCCGCGTCGACGCAGGCCTGGATCACCGCGTCGAGGTCGCCGTCCAGGACCTGGTCCAGGTTGTACGACTTGAAGCCCACGCGGTGGTCCGAGATGCGGTTCTCCGGGAAGTTGTACGTGCGGATCTTCTCGGAGCGGTCGACGGTGCGGACCTGGCTGCGCCGGGCGTCGGCGGCGTTGCGCTCCGCCTCCTCCTGCGCCGCCGCGAGCAGCCTGGAGCGCAGGATACGCAAGGCCTGCTCCTTGTTCTGCAGCTGACTCTTCTCGTTCTGGCAGGAGGCGACCACTCCGGTGGGGATGTGCGTGATGCGTACGGCGGAGTCGGTCGTGTTGACGGACTGGCCACCGGGCCCGGAGGAGCGGTAGACGTCGATGCGGAGGTCGTTGGGGTTGATCTCGACGTCGACCTCCTCCGCCTCGGGCGTGACCAGCACACCGGCCGCGGAGGTGTGGATACGGCCCTGGGACTCGGTCGCCGGGACGCGCTGCACGCGGTGCACGCCGCCCTCGTACTTCAGGCGGGCCCACACGCCCTGGCCGGGCTCGGTGGCACCGTTGCCGCCCTTGGTCTTCACGGCGACCTGGACGTCCTTGTAGCCGCCCAGCTCGGACTCGGTGGCGTCGATGATCTCGGTCTTCCAGCCGACCCGCTCGGCGTAGCGCAGGTACATGCGCAGCAGGTCACCCGCGAACAGCGCGGACTCGTCGCCGCCCGCGCCCGCCTTGATCTCCAGGATGACGTCCTTGTCGTCGCTGGGGTCGCGCGGAACGAGGAGCAGCCGCAGCTTCTCCGTCAGCTCCTCGCGGGCCTTCTCCAGCTCCTTGACCTCGGCGGCGAACTCCGGGTCGTCGGCGCCCAGTTCGCGCGCGGTCTCGATGTCGTCGCCGGTCTGCTTCCAGGAGCGGTACGTGGCGACGATCGGGGTGAGCTCGGCGTAGCGCTTGTTGAGCTTGCGCGCGTTGGCCTGGTCGGCGTGGACCGACGGGTCGGCGATCTGCTTCTCCAGGTCGGCGTGCTCACCGACGAGTTCCTCGACGGCCTCGAACATCTCTGGGCTCCTGTACTGCGGACGAAAGGGGAAGGCGGGCGACCAAAAACGCCGGTCCCGGCGCACTCCGAGGAGTGCGGCGTGGACCGGCGCTGGTGGCTCGCTACTTCTTGGCAGCAGCCTTGCCGAAGCGGGCCTCGAAGCGGGCCACACGGCCACCGGTGTCGAGGATCTTCTGCTTGCCCGTGTAGAACGGGTGGCACTCGGAGCAGACCTCGGCGCGGATGGTGCCGCTGGAGATCGTGCTACGGGTGGTGAACGACGCGCCACAGGTGCAGCTGACCTGCGTCTCGACGTACTCGGGGTGGATGTCGCGCTTCAAGGTGTCTCCTAGTTTCGGGAGGGCTCCGGGTCGCCGTCCGCGGGCTGCGGGGGCGTGAACCGGGGCCGACGTACCAGTCTGCCAGGACTGGCCGCATCCCCCAAAACCGGGGGGCGCGCCGATCTATTCCCAGGGGCCGGGTTCGCGACCGGACCTAGGGGGTCACGACACCCTTGGCCTGGCCGGTGGCGGTGTCCTTGGTGGCGCTCTTCGGGATCGCCCGGTCGTTCCGCAGGGCCTTCCACACCAGCGCGGACTTGTCCTCGTCGATGAGGACCCGGTTGCCGTTCAGCGGGTCGTACTGGACCGGCATGGTCACCATCGTCATGTTCTTCGAGCTGATGCCCTTCAGGCCGTTCGCGAAGGACATCAGCTTGTCGACCGAGTCGAGGTCGGAGTCGGTGGTGACGGCGTTGGTGGCGGTGTTGGCGAGGTTGTAGAGCTTCTTCGGGCTGTCGAAGAGGTCGACCGTCTTGATCTGGTTGATCAGCGCCTTGATGAACGCCTGCTGGAGCTGGATGCGTCCGAGGTCGGAGCCGTCGCCGACGCCGTGCCGGGTGCGGACCAGGCCGAGGGCCTGCTTGCCGGTGAGCGTGTGGGTGCCGGCGTCGAGGTCCAGGTGGCTCTCGGGGTCGCGGATGGCCTTGGTGGTGGTGACCTGGACGCCGCCGAGCTCGTCGATGAGCTTCTGGAACCCGGAGAAGTCGACCTCCAGGTAGTGGTCCATGCGGATGTCGGTGAGCGACTCGACGGTCTTCACGGCGCAGGCGGCGCCGCCGGTGGAGTACGCGGAGTTGAACATCACGCCGTGCGCGGCGTCGTGCTCGGTGCCCTCGGAGTCGGTGCACTCCGGGCGGTCGACGAGGGTGTCGCGCGGGATGGAGACCACGCTGGCCTTCTTGTGGCCCTCGTAGACGTGCACGATCATCGCGGTGTCGGACCGGGCGCTGCCGTCGTCGGCGCCGCCGCCGAGCTTCTTGTTGGAGCCGGAGCGGGTGTCCGAGCCGAGGACGAGGATGTTCTCCGAGCCGTTGTCGACCTTCGTGGGCCGGTCGGTGCCGAGGGCCTGGTCGATGTCGACGCTCTTGATGTTGCCGTTGAGCGTGAAGTACAGATAGCCGGCCCCGGTGCCGCCCACCACGACGATGCCCGCGGCGGTCCAGGCCGCGATCAGCAGGCCCTTGCGCCTGCCGCGGGTCCTGCGGCGACGGCCCTTGGCGCCGCGGCGCGGGCCCGTGGTGCCGGACTCCTCGGTTATGCCGGGTTCCGGCGTGCTCTCGGCAGACATGTGCTCCTCGTTCTCGTCCGCTCGGTTACCCCCTGCTTTCAGGGTCAGACGTGGTCGTTACGACCCGAACCTCACCATGGTCGCTCCGTCCGGTCAGACGGGTAAACCGGAGAAAGGGTTGCACAACGCACTGTGCCCACCCGGTGCACGGGTGGGCACAGTGCGTAGTCGTCGAGCGCGGGCACACCGCGCTCACCTGCTGTTTCAGCCGAAGATGTCGTACTGCTTGAAATCGGTACCGACCGAGATCCGTGTGGCGAAGATCTCGCTGGTGGCCTTGCCGGTGCCCTTGTACAGGTACAGGGTGCCGCCGGGCGTACGGGCCAGGAAGTCGGCCTTGCCGTCGCCGGTGATGTCACCGATGGCGTCGAAGGCGTTGTACGTGGTGTTGCTCCAGGTGCGGACCTTCACGCGGGCGGAGAAGGGGCTGGAGGTTTTGCCCGTGCCCTTGTAGAGGTAGAGGGCGCCGTCGCTCTTGTTGCGCGCGAGCAGGTCGGCCTTGCCGTCACCGGTGAAGTCGCCCTTGCCGCGGACCATGTTGTAGGCGTTCCAGCCGGTGCCCGTGCCGATCTGCACGCGGGCCGAGAAGGTGCCGTTGCCCTTGCCCGGGTAGAGCCACGCCTTGCCGGCGGAGTCCACGGAGACCACGTCGGGCTTGTAGTCGCCGGTCAGGTCGCCGGGGGTGATGATGCGGGTGCGGGTCTTCCAGTTGTCGAAGATCTGCTTGGTCGCCCAGTCCTCGTTGGCCCAGTCGTAGTGCGTCCAGTAGACGTCGCCGTTGTCGCTGCGGCGGTACACCAGGTCCTGGACGCTGTCCCGGTCGAAGTCCGTCTGGGTGACGAGGTTGACGCCGCCCCAGTTGTTCAGGCTCTGCCGGGCGCCGAAGGACGTGCCCTTGGAGTCCTTCTCGTAGCCGGTCTTCGTGGACGCGTTGCGCACGAACAGGTCGGCCTTGGCGTCCGTGTAGCTCATGTTGGCGTCGTCGACCTGCGCGTAGGCGGCACCGAGGTACGTCTTGACCTTGGCGAAGACGCTGTACGCGCCCTTCTTGACGCAGTCCACGACACCCCAGGAGACGACACCGACGATGCGTCCGTTGACCACCAGCGGGCCGCCGGAGTCACCGTTGCACGCGGAGGTCGTGCCGCTGTCGCTGCCGCTGGCGGGATTGCCCGCGCAGACCATGTGGCCCTTGACGAAGTCGGCGCCGTAGTAGGTCGCGCAGGTGCTGTCCGACTGGATCGGCAGCGTCGCCGTCTTCAGGGTGCTGGAGATGTTCTGGCTGGTGGAGCTGGTACGGCCCCAGCCGTAGACCTTCGCGCTGGTGCCGGCGGCGTAGGACGTGGTGTCCGTGGACGTCGTCATGCGGATCGGCGTCGCCTTGACCGGGCTCGTCAGGGTGAGGACGGCGATGTCGTTGTCGAGGGTCCGCGAGCTGTACGAGGGGTGGGTCCACTGGCGCACCGCGCCCGTGATCTCGCCGTTGGTGTTGCCGTTCGCGTCGGGCATCGCGGCGGTGCCGGTCACGATCGTGCCGTACTTGGCCCAGTTGTAGCCCTTGGCGCAGTGCGCGGCGGTGAGGATCTTCGTGGGTGCGACGACGGCGCCACCGCAGAAGAAGTTCGTGTCGGTGGCCGTGTCGTTGTAGAAGAGCTGGGCCATCCAGGGCGCGGAGGAGATCGTCGTGGTGGTGCCACCGATGATCTTCGCGTCGACGGTGCCGCCGCTCGTGCCGGAGCTCAGGGACGACTTGTCGGTCGTCTCCCCCGCGACGTCGTCACCGGCGAGCGCGCCCGCGATGCGCTGCGTCAGCTCGGCCTGCGAGACCGTGCTGAGGGCGGGCTTGGCCGTCGGCTCGGGAAGCGCGGTCGCGGCACCGGCGGAGCTGCTCATCAGCGCGGCGGCGACGGCGGCGGCGACACCGGCGGCACCGACGGGCAGGGCGATCCGCATCCTGCGTCTGTGCCGACCGCTCCCGGACATGGCTGTACCCACTCAAGTCCCCCCTCGGGATCAGAAGTTCACGGGTCGAAAAAGTGACCGAAGAGCGCGATCGTACCCCGGGCACAACAAGCGAAAAGGGCCACCCCCGTCACAGGGGTGGCCCTTCGCTGAAGACGTGACGTCAGTCGCCGTTACCGGGGGTCGGCGTCGTCTTCTGGATCTGCATCAGGAACTCGGCGTTCGACTTCGTCTGCTTCATCTTGTCGAGGAGCAGCTCGACCGCCTGCTGCTG
The DNA here is from genome assembly GCF_055575395.1 of Streptomyces sp. NPDC034103. Taxonomy (NCBI): domain Bacteria; kingdom Bacillati; phylum Actinomycetota; class Actinomycetes; order Kitasatosporales; family Streptomycetaceae; genus Streptomyces; species Streptomyces sp. NPDC034103. The sequence goes on from NZ_JBVISS010000005.1 coordinate 223,811, forward strand.
GTCGAGGGCGTGCAGCACCCGGCGCAGCTTCCAGACGATCCCGAGCTCGTCGGGGGCGAGCAGGATCTCTTCCTTACGGGTACCGGACGCGTCCACGTCCACCGCCGGGAAGATCCGCTTGTCGGCGAGCTTGCGGTCGAGCTTGAGCTCGGCGTTGCCGGTGCCCTTGAACTCCTCGAAGATGACCTCGTCCATGCGGGACCCGGTGTCCACCAGCGCGGTGGCGAGGATGGTCAGCGAGCCGCCGTCCTCGATGTTGCGGGCCGCACCGAAGAAGCGCTTCGGCGGGTACAGGGCGGTCGAGTCGACACCACCGGACAGGATGCGGCCGGAGGCGGGCGCGGCGAGGTTGTACGCACGGCCCAGACGCGTGATCGAGTCGAGCAGCACGACGACGTCGTGGCCCAGCTCCACCAGACGCTTGGCGCGCTCGATGGCGAGCTCGGCGACCGTGGTGTGGTCCTCGGCCGGGCGGTCGAAGGTCGAGGAGATGACCTCGCCCTTGACCGACCGCTGCATGTCGGTGACCTCTTCCGGACGCTCGTCGACCAGGACGACCATCAGGTGGCACTCGGGGTTGTTGTGCGTGATCGCGTTGGCGATCGCCTGCATGATCATGGTCTTGCCGGTCTTCGGCGGGGCCACGATCAGACCGCGCTGGCCCTTGCCGATCGGCGCGACGAGGTCGATGATCCGGGTCGTCAGCACACCCGGGTCCGTCTCCAGGCGGAGGCGGTCCTGCGGGTACAGCGGGGTGAGCTTGTTGAACTCCGGGCGGCCACGGCCGTGTTCGGGCGCCATGCCGTTGACGGAGTCCAGCCGCACCAGCGCGTTGAACTTCTCGCGCCGCTCGCCTTCCTTGGGCTGCCGCACGGCACCGGTGATGTGGTCACCCTTGCGCAGGCCGTTCTTGCGGACCTGGGCGAGGGAGACGTACACGTCGTTGGGACCGGGGAGGTAACCCGAGGTACGGATGAAGGCGTAGTTGTCGAGGATGTCCAGGATGCCCGCGACGGGAATCAGGACGTCGTCGTCGGCGAGCTGCGGCTCGGGCGCGCCGATCTCGTCACGGCCACGACGGCCGCGGCGGTCACGGTAGCGACCGCGACGGCCACGGCGGCCGCCCTCGAAGTCGTCGTCGTCCTGCGGGCCGGCGTTGCGGTCCTGACGGCCGCCGCCCTGCTGCTGGTTCTGCTGGCCGCGCTGGCCGCCCTGCTGGTCGTCGCCCTTGCCGCGGCGGTCGCGGTCGCGGCCACCACGCTCACGGTCGCCGCGCTCTCCGCGCTCACCACGGTCGGCACGGTCACCACGGTCGGCACGGTCCCGGCGGTCGCGACGGCCCTGACGGCCCTCGGCGTCACCGGCGTCGCCCTTGGCCTCGCCCTGCGCCTGCGCCGGCGTCTCGGCCTTCGGCTCGTTCTTCGCCTCGGCGGCCACCGTCTCGGGGCTGCCGGCGTCGGCGGTGGCACGGCGGCGACGGCGCTCGACCGGAGCGTCGTCGGAGGCCGGCTGGCCGGGAATCTCGATCTGCTGCTGGGCCACGGCCTTCTCGGCGGGGGCCTCGGCCGGGGCGGCGTCCGCCTTCTTCTCGGCGGCGTCGCCCGTACGAGCCTTGGAGGTGGCGCGGCGCTTGGGCTTGGTCTCGGCGGCGGCCTCGGCCTTCGCCGGGGCGCCCCCACCTGCCTGCGCCTCCTTGATGACCTCGATCAGCTGGCTCTTGCGCATCCGCGCGGTGCCCCTGATACCGAGGCTGGAGGCGACCTGCTGCAGCTCGGCCAGCACCATGCCATCGAGGCCGGTACCGCGGCGCCGCCGGGAGCCGGCACCGCTGGCAGGCGCGGAGGCGTCCGTGGCGGGCGCGGCAGCGGTCTCCTCGACACGTGCGCCCATCAGATCGGTGGTGTCGCTCACGAAGGGTCCTTCCCTGGAGCGGACGTCGGCCTGTCTGGCTCGGCGACCGGTTGTGCTGTCCGACGTCGGTCCCATCTTTGTGGACCGTGCCGGGGCGGTGGTCCGCCTGGGCGGCGGAGGAAATTTCTGGTGATGGCGCTTCCCAGAGCAGCGACACCGACTGTCTGTGTCACGTGGCTCGGTCGCACCGGTTCCGGAGCGTGCCCGGCAAGTCGCTCAGTGCTCGCGTACGAGGTACTGCCCGCGTACGTCGTACGAAACACAGTGCGGCTTGGGAGGCTCCCGGAAGAATGTCTGTCCCGGACGGGGACGTGAAGCACCTCGCCATGGTGGGGTCGGGTGCAGACTTGAGATTAACACTACCGGATCCAACAAACATTCCCCCTCTCCAAATCCGGCAACCGCCGGATTCAGATGTCCGTCGTGGAGCTGAGCGGCAGCACGCTCGCGCCCTGTGTATCGAGGTCGAGCCTGTTCGCGGCCCATCCCTCGCCCGCCAGATGGGCCACCTTGTCCGCGCTGTCCGCGTCGACCAGCGCCAGAACGGTGGGCCCGGCTCCGGAGATCACGGCCGGAACCCCGTCCGCCCTCAAGCGCTCCACGAGCGCGGCGCTCTCCGGCATGGCCGGAGCCCGGTAGTCCTGGTGCAGCCGGTCCTCGGTCGCGGGCAGCAGCAGCTCGGGGCGCCGGGTGAGGGCCTCGACGAGCAGTGCGGCGCGGCCCGCGTTGGCGGCGGCGTCGACGTGCGGCACGGTACGCGGCAGGAGGCCGCGCGCGGTCTCCGTCAGCACCGGCTTCCCCGGTACGAAAACCACCGGAACGATGGAATCGCCGGGCTCCAGCCTGGTCGCCCGCGCGGCGCCGGCCTCCATCCAGGCGATGGTGAAGCCGCCGAGCAGACACGGGGCGACGTTGTCGGGGTGGCCCTCGATCTCGGTCGCGAGCTCCAGCAGCGCCGCGTCGTCGAGCCTGGACTCGCCGCCTATGGTCACGGCGCGCGCGGCGACGATGCCGGCGCAGATGGCGGCGGAGGAGGAACCGAGCCCGCGGCCGTGCGGGATGCGGTTGGCGCACACGATCTCCAGGCCGCGCGGCTGTCCGCCGAGCAGGTCGAAGGCGGTGCGCAGGGACCGTACGAGCAGGTGCTTCTCGTCGCGCGGAAGGGTCTCGCTGCCCTCACCCGCGATGTCGATGTGCAGCCCGGAGTCGGCCACCCGGACGACGACGTCGTCGTAGAGCCCCAGCGACAGGCCGAGGGCGTCGAAGCCCGGGCCGAGGTTGGCGCTGGTGGCGGGGACGCGCACCCGGACGGCGGCGGCGCGGAACGCTGGACCGGCCATCGCTCGATGACTCTCCTTGAGCTGCGTGATTGTCGAATGACATTCGATACGTACGGGGAGACCCTCGGGTCGCGGAGATGACGCGACTCCCGGCCATGCGCGGGGGCATATGCGGCGGGCGGGTTCGGTACAGCCTATCGAAGGAAGGTTCTGTGGCGACATAGGGCGCACAGGAGGCGCACGATGCGTGTCGTAAGCCCCCTGTGCACCCCCTGTAGAGATGCCGCTCCAGGGATGCCGTCCCAGAGATGTCGCTCCAGGTCCGTTGCCCCAGGGATGTCCTTATACGAGGCCGAGGCGCTCGGCGGCCGTGGCCGCGTCGACCGGGACGGTGACCGGCTGCGGGGCACCGGCGACGGCCCAGTCGGGGTCCTTCAGGCCGTTGCCCGTGACGGTGCAGACGATGCGCTGCCCCGGGTCGACCTTGCCCTGCTCAGCGGCCTTCAGCAGACCGGCCACCGACGCGGCGGAGGCGGGCTCCACGAAGACGCCCTCCTGCGCGGCCAACAGCCGGTAGGCGCGCAGGATCTCACGGTCCGTCACCTCGTCGATGAACCCGCCGGACTCGTCCCGCGCCGCGAGGGCGTGGTTCCAGGAGGCCGGGTTGCCGATACGGATGGCGGTGGCGATCGTCGAGGGGTCCTTGACGACCTCGCCGCGCACGATCGGGGCGCTGCCGGACGCCTGGAAGCCCCACATACGGGGGGTCCTCGTGGCGACGCCGTCGGCGGCGTACTCCTTGTAGCCCTTCCAGTACGCGGTGATGTTGCCCGCGTTGCCGACCGGGAGGACATGGATGTCGGGCGCGTCGCCGAGCATGTCGACGATCTCGAACGAGGCCGTCTTCTGGCCCTCGATACGCACCGGGTTGACCGAATTGACCAGTGCCACCGGGTAGTTGTCGCTGAGCGCGCGGGCGAGGGTGAGGCAGTCGTCGAAGTTGCCGTCGACCTGGAGGATCTTCGCGCCGTGCACGAGGGCCTGGCCCATCTTGCCGAGCGCGATCTTGCCCTGGGGCACGAGCACGGCACAGACCATGCCGGCGCGCACCGCGTACGCGGCGGCCGAGGCGGAGGTGTTGCCGGTGGAGGCGCAGATGACCGCCTTGGCACCCTCCTCCTTGGCCCGGGTGATGGCCATGGTCATACCGCGGTCCTTGAAGGACCCGGTCGGGTTCGCGCCCTCCACCTTGAGGTGGACCTCGCAGCCCGTGCGCTCGGAGAGCACCTGCGCGGGCACGAGGGGCGTGCCGCCCTCGCGGAGCGACACGACCGGCGTGGTGTCGGAAACCGGCAGCCGGTCCCGGTACTCCTCGATGATTCCGCGCCACTGGTGGGTCATTGCTGGTTACTCTCCTTCAACCCGCATGATGCTGGCGACACCGCGCACGGTGTCGAGCTTGCGCAGCGCCTCGACGGTCCCGTTCAGGGCGGCGTCGGACGCGCGATGGGTCACGACGACGAGAGAGGCCTCGCCGTCCTTGCCCGTCTGGCGAACCGTATCGATGGACACCCCGTGCTCGGCGAACACGGTGGCCACCTGGGCGAGAACACCCGGTTTGTCCGCCACGTCGAGGCTGATGTGGTACCGCGTATAGACCTCGCCCATGCCCGAGACGGGCAGGGCGGCGTACGCGGACTCGCCGGGACCGGTCGCGCCGTTGAGCCGGTTGCGGCACACGGCGACGAGGTCGCCGAGGACTGCGGAGGCGGTCGGGGCGCCGCCGGCACCGGGACCGTAGAACATCAGCTGGCCGGCCGCGTCGGACTCCACGAACACGGCGTTGTACGCGCCGCGGACGGAGGCCAGCGGGTGGCTCAGCGGGATCATCGCGGGGTGCACGCGCGCGGTGACGGAGCCGCCGTCCTCGGCGCGCTCGCAGATGGCGAGCAGCTTGATGGTGCAGCCCATGTTCTTCGCGGAGGCGAAGTCGGCGGCGGTGACCTCGGTCATGCCCTCGCGGTAGACGTCGTCGAGGCGCACGCGCGTGTGGAAGGCGATACCGGCCAGGATGGCGGCCTTGGCGGCGGCGTCGAAGCCCTCGACGTCGGCGGTCGGGTCGGCCTCGGCGTACCCGAGGGCGGTGGCCTCGTCGAGGGCCTCCTGATAGCCGGCCCCGGTGCTGTCCATCTTGTCGAGGATGAAGTTGGTGGTGCCGTTGACGATCCCGAGCACTCGGTTGACCTTGTCGCCGGCAAGGGACTCGCGCAGCGGGCGGATCAACGGGATGGCACCGGCGACGGCGGCCTCGTAGTAGAGGTCCGCGTCATGGTCCTCCGCGGCCGCGTGCAGGGCGGCGCCGTCCTGGGCGAGGAGCGCCTTGTTGGCGGAGACGACGGAGGCGCCGTGCTCGAAGGCGGTGGTGATGAGGGAGCGGGCGGGCTCGATACCGCCGATGACCTCGACGACGACGTCGATGTCCCCGCGTTTGACGAGGGCGGTCGCGTCGGTGGTGACCAGCTCGGCCGGGATGCCCTCACGCACCTTGGAGGGCCGCCGTACGGCGACACCGGCGAGCTCGACGGGGGCGCCGATCCGGGCGGCGAGGTCGTCGGCGTGCGTCGTCATGATGCGCGCCACCTCTGAGCCGACAACCCCACAGCCCAGCAGCGCCACCTTCAGCGGACGCGTACGCATCATCCGACCTCGTTTCCTCATACCGTCTACGGTGGGACCAGTCTCACTCACCGGACGGGAGTTTCTACCCTTCGTCCGGATCGTGAGACATCTATTTCATTTGTACCGGGGTGGAAGACAGGAGATCTTCCACCCCTCGGTCATGGGGCTCACCCGACGTCGAGGCGCAGGAGGTCCTCCTCCGTCTCCCGCCGGACGATGACACGCGACTCCCCGTCGTGCACGGCGACGACCGGCGGCCGCAGCACGTGGTTGTAGTTGCTGGCCATGGACCGGCAGTACGCACCGGTGGCCGGTACGGCGACGAGGTCGCCCGGCGCGATGTCGGCCGGCAGGAACGCGTCCTTGACCACGATGTCCCCGCTCTCGCAGTGCTTGCCGACGACCCGGGCCAGCATCGGCTCCGCGTCCGAGGTCCGCGACACCAGCGCGACGCTGTACTCGGCGTCGTACAGCGCGGTGCGGATGTTGTCGGACATGCCGCCGTCGACGGAGACGTAGGTGCGCAGACCGTCGAGGCGCTTGGTGGTGCCGACCTCGTAGAGCGTGAAGGCGGTCGGCCCGACGATGGCGCGCCCGGGCTCGACGGAGATACGGGGCGTGCGGAGCTTGGCGGCGTCGCACTCACGGCTGACGATCTCCGTCAGCGCCTTGGCGATCTCGTGCGGCTCGCGGGGGTCGTCGTCGGAGGTGTACGCGATCCCGAGCCCGCCGCCGAGGTCGATCTCGGGCAGCTCGACCCCGTGCTCGTCGCGGATGTCCTTCAGCAGCCCGACCACCCGGTGCGCGGCGACCTCGAACCCGGACATGTCGAAGATCTGCGACCCGATGTGGGAGTGGATCCCGATGAGTTCGAGCGAGTCGAGCTGCAACGCGCGCCGCACGGCCTCCGCCGCCTGCCCGCCGGCCAGCGGGATGCCGAACTTCTGGTCCTCGTGGGCGGTGGCGATGAACTCGTGCGTATGCGCTTCCACGCCGACGGTGACCCGGATCTGGACGCGCTGCCGCGTGCCGAGTTCCTGAGCGATGTGGGCGACGCGCACGATCTCCTGGAAGGAGTCGAGCACGATGCGCCCGACGCCCTCGCCGATGGCCCGCCGGATCTCTTCCTTGGACTTGTTGTTGCCGTGGAAGGCGATGCGGTCGGCGGGCATGCCGGCGGACAGGGCGGTGGCGAGCTCGCCACCGGAGCAGACGTCGAGGTTGAGCCCCTCCTCGTGCAGCCAGCGGACGACGGCACGGGAGAGGAAGGCCTTGCCGGCGTAGAAGACGTCGGCGTCCGCGCCGAAGGCCGACCGCCAGGCCCGCGCCCGGGCCCGGAAGTCGGCCTCGTCGATGACGTAGGCGGGCGTGCCGTACTGCTCGGCGAGGGTCTTCACGTCGATACCGCCGACGGTGACGACACCGTCGTCGTCACGGCCGACCGTCTGGGCCCAGACCTTGGGGTCCAGGGTGTTGAGGTCGGCCGGCGGGGCGGAGTAGTGCCCCTCGGGAAGGACGTCGGCGTGACGGGGCCCGGCGGGGTGTGCGGAACGGCTCATCTTCTTGGCTGACTCTCTGTTCGCTGTCTCAGAGGTGTTCGGGGGCGTCGATGCCGAGCAGGGTCAGGCCACCGGCCAGCACCGTCCCGGCGGCTTCGGCGAGAGCGAGCCGGGCACGGTGGGCGGCCGAGGGTTTCTCGTCACCGCGCGGGAGGACCGTGGGCACGAACGCGAGGGTGGCGTCGGCGACACCGACGAGATGCCGGGCGAGCCGGTCCGGGGCACGGTGCGCGGCGGCCTGCGCGAGGACGCGGGGGTGGTCGGCGAGGACGGTGGTGAGGACGGTGGTGAGGGCGGTGGTGAGGGCGGCGGTGGTGCCCTCGGGGTCGCCTGCGGCTTGTCCCTCATCCGTCAGTACGTCGTCGGCGTGGCTCTGGGGGTCGAATCCCAGGTCGGCGGCGTTGCGGGTGAGCGCCCGGGTGCGGGCGTGGGCGTAGCGGACGCGGAAGAGAGGGTTGCTCTCGCGCTGAACGAGGTGCTCGCCGCTGATGCGGGGCCGGTCGTGGGCGGCGGGGTGCAGAAGCGCCCAGCGAGCGGCGTCGCGACCGAGGGCGGTCGGGTCGGTTGGGGCGGGGGCCGGACGAAGGGTGACGTCGAGGGGGGCGGGGGCGTCGGGGGCCCCGGGGGTGTCGTAGGCGTCGTGGGCGTCGACCTGCGCGCCCAGGACGTCGGTCCACTCCGGTGCGGGGCGGGCCGCGCAGGAGGTGCGGACGAGGGCGCCCTGGGAGCGGAGGATGCGGGCGGTGGCGTCCATCACGACGACGGCGCGGACCTCGTGGGGCGCGTGCAGCCGCACGAGCTGCCCGGTGGGGAGGTCGACCCAGCCGTACCGAGACCCTCGCCGCCGGATCTCCTGGACGAGGGCGGCGGAGGCGTGGCCCGCACCGCGGAGGCTGATGTTGAGGAAGCCGGGGCCGGTGATGGTGACGTCGGCGATACCGGCGGGATGGGGGTCGCGGGTGGGGTCGACAGGGTCCGTGTCGTCCGGGGCGCGGGTGAGGTCGGCGGGGCCGGTCCTGTCGTGGGCGCCGGGGGGGTCGGCCGGGCCGGCGAGTTCGAGCAGGTGGGACCGGAGGATCTCGGCGACCTCTGTAGGGGGCCGTCCGGCGGGCCGGGCGAGCTGGAGGGCGATGTTGGTGGCATAGTCACCGCACCCACCGGGCCCCGGGCGCGTGACGACTGCCCGTCCGGGCACGGTCACCCGCAGCTCCCCACCATCGACAGCGCGACGGACCGCGCGCAGCACGGTACGGGAGAGCTCGACGGGGGTCACGGGACAAGCGTATGGGAGGAGGGGGGTGGGTAGGCGAGTCGGTTACGCGGAAGGTCCGGGATGTGGACTGTGGGGGGCTGAGGATGGGGGTAGGGGGGAGCCGGGGTCGGCCTGCGGCAGCGGGAGGGCGGCCGGGATCGGCCTGCGGCAGCGGGAGGGCGGCCGGGATCGGCTTGCGGCAGCGGGAGGGGCGGCCGGGGTCGGCGGGGTCAGCCGCTGGTGCGACCGGCCGTGCGGCCGGAGGCGGTCTCGCCCTCGCCGACGCCGAGGACGGCCTCGAGGATGTCGCCCCCACCGCCGTCCCCGTCGCAGTCGGGGTCGCCGCTGTCGTCCCGCGCGGACGTCCCGCCATGCTTGCGCTCGAGCAACTGCCGTACCAGCCGGACCAGTTCGGCAGGTTCGAAGGGCTTGGCGAGAAAGGCGTCGACGCCGACGTCGAGTCCGCTCTCCACCTCGTGCTGGGTGCAGGCGCTGACGATGGCAAGAGGAAGGTCACGGGTCCGAGGATCGGAACGCAACCGCGCGGCAGTCCGAAGCCCATCAAGTCGGGGCATAACGACATCGAGGGTGACCACGTCGGGGCGTACCTGATGCACCACATCCAGACACTCGGCACCATCAGCCGCGGTCACGACCTCGATGCCCTCCAGCTCGAGATTGACCCTGATCAGCTGCCGGATGACCTTGTTGTCGTCCACAACAAGCACCCGGCCCGAAGTGCCTGGCACAACTCGAGAGTAGGTCCGGACCGGCCACCGCGTCCGGGTTTTACCGACTTCCGCCCCGCGCGAGCGAACAGCACCGAGATCACCGCCCACCGCGGACACCCCCGCGCCCCGGTAAACCCGTTCATGAACACCCCGGCAGAGCTGGTAGTGTTCTACCCGTCGCGGCGAGCAACCCGCCCGACACGCCCCCGTAGCTCAGGGGATAGAGCAACGGCCTCCGGAGCCGTGTGCGCAGGTTCGAATCCTGCCGGGGGCACCTTGCATGAGGTGCCCAAAGACCCCGTCATCAGCGGAGACGCTGAGCGCGGGGTCTTCGCGTATGTGCAGCCATATGCGAGGCGAAGCGGCTCTAGGTCGAGGTCTGTGGACGAGGCGTGGACGGGCCCTGGGACGTCGTCGCAGGTGGTGACCCTTGGCGGAGCCGAGCAGACCTGCCCCGTTATCGTCCTACTGGCCGAAGCTGAGCTGGCGTTGCCACCAGCCGCCGGCCGGGCAGACGAATGGACGAGTTGGGGGATCTCGTGGATGTGACCACGCTTGCCGTTGCGCTCATCAGCGTGGGAGGAACGCTGGGCGGCACTCTGGGTGGGGCAGTGCTCAGCCAGCGCGCGAGCCGGGAGCAGAACGAGCGTGCCGATCGTCAACGGACGGAAGACCGCGAGGACCAAGCGCAGCAAGCCAGACGGGACCTCTATGCCCGCCTGAACACCACGGCTCGCGCTTACCGGGTCACCGCCCGAGACGCAGTCCGAGCAGCCGAACGCGGCGAGGAGGTGGAGCCGGCAATCCTCGACGCCGCTAAAGAGGCCTGGTCAGAGGAGTATTCTCAGGCACAGATGGCCCTGCCCAAGGATGTGCTCGAAACCGCCTCGACCCTCAACAGGGCGCTTGGAGTCGGGTACTCCGTGGTCAAGCAGTTGCCGGGCAGCCCCGACCTGGACGAGGCATGCAGTCGTGCCGAGGCCTGGTTCAGCGGACCGCTGTCCGACGGCGTGTACTTGCTGCGGGTCACCTTGCGACATGACCTCGGCGTCGAGGTTGGGCCCGACTTCGAACGAACCCGCATCCAGATGCTCGCTGCGCTCGACAGCGAGCGGAGAATCCTTGAACGCCTGCTCTCCTCCGAACAGGCCCAGGCCGCCAGGCCCGCTTGACGTATCACGCAAACCACCTGAAGCGCACAGACAGCGCGACCCCGTTACGGCTGTCCGCTTGCAGAAGCCGAAGGTGTCCAACCAGGTGGAGCCACGCGTCGTTGCCAACCGGGGCAGGCTCGCCACCTCCTGGCTCCCATCTCCTATGCTCCCGCCCGAGGCACCTGGGAATCAGGTGTCCACAGCCCCGTAGGGCTTGGGGGTGGGCGCCTGTGTTCTGGCGTATGCCTCGTGGCGTTCCCTCGCTGCCTTGAGCAGGGCGGCGCGTAGGGATTCGCGGGTGGTGCCTCTGGTCTTGATCGCGTGACAGTTAGGGCAGAGGGCCACCATCTGGCTGGGGTGGTCGCGGCCGCCCAGGGCGAGGTCGAGGATGTGGTCGACTTCGAGGAGGGGAAGGTTGCGGTCGGTGACGTCGGCGGGTTGGCCCGTGCAGCGAGGGTTCTCGCAATTGCCCTCGCTGCGGCGCAGGACGAGGTAGCGGGCCGCCCGGGAGCGGCGGGGGGTGCGGATGGTGCGGTGGGCGCGTTCGTCGGTCGCCGTCTTCGCCTCCCGTTGCTCTATGAGCCGGCAGCCGCGTTCGTATTCTGCGACCGTCGTCAGCCATGGCTCCGGCGACGTCGTGGCCGGGCGGTCCGTCGTCTCCGTTTCCTCTAGGCCTACGTCGGCCAGGAGCGGGGCGGGGTCCAAGCCCTCGAAGTACGTGCTCAGCAAATCGTCCAGCACTGCCAGGCAGGTTGCCGTCGAGCGGCGGAACAGGTCGTACATGGGCTCGACCGGGCCTCCGAGCGGCTGGTTCCTGGTGAACCAGCGGAGCAGTTCCGTGTCACCGTGCGCCGTCGGTGCGGGGTCCTCGTGGTCGTGCAGGGTCCAGAGGCCGGCGCGGTGCAGTGCGGCGACGGGGTAGTCGGGGCGTGGCCGCTCGCCTCTCATGCCGTGTCGTTCCAGGAGGGTTCTGAGGGCCGCCTCGGTCTCGGTCCAGGGGAGCAGGCGCGGCTCACCCCGCAGGGCACGGCTCATGGACCACATCAGGGTGATGGGTTGGTACAGGGCAGGGTGGCCGGAGGAACGGTTTACCTTCAGGTGCGTGACTCGATGGAGCAGATGGTCATGGGCCGTGTCCTCGAGCGGGGCGGGCGCCCTGCGCTCCTCCACCAGGTCGAAACCGAGGCTCCGCAGAAGCCCGGCCGCATGCGCCGCGCCGCCCGAGAAGTCGCTCGCCGCCAGCGGGAGGTGTCCGGGCACATAGCCGTGTGCTGCGCCCACGATCGCTTTCGAGTCGTAGGGCCTCTCGTTGCGCAGCAGCAAGTAACGGCGGGCGGGACGGAAGCCGTACTTCCTGAGGAAGGCGTCGCGGCCCAGTCGGTCGCACTCTTCGATCGCCTTTTCCACCTCGCGGCGGGTGATGTCCGTCAGCGCCATGCCCGAAGCCTAAGGGCGGTTGTCTGGGTGCGTGTGCCGTCGTGGCCTTGCCCACAGGTCGGATTCAGGGGGTGCGGTAACTGGGCTGGGCTGGGCGGTTGCTGATGGGAAGTTAGTGGCGCTTGCCGTTTGCGGAGGGCAAGAGGCTGGGCAGGTTTTGGTTTCAACCATGGCCATTTCGGCTTTCGTCCAGTTCACTCGGGACGGTCTGCCGCAAGGTAGTTCGGGCCACAGGAAGCATGTGCGGGTATGTCCATATCGTCCGAGAATTCTCAAGTGCCGATAAATCCTCACCCTGTTAGCGCCGCCGAGGTCATCCCGGGGGACCTCGTCGCGCTGTCGGCGGTGGATGCCGAACGGGCTCGGTGGTACGTCGTCACGCATACGCTGCCCGAGTCGCCGGAGACGATCCGGGTGACGTTGCGGCCGCCGTTGGGTGGGGTGGACCGTGCCGAGGTGCTCGGGCGGGAGCGGTGGGTGACCGTTGCCTGTCGGCGGGTGGACCTCGCCGGTGTGCCTCTGCTGACCTCGGACCCGCTCGACGACGTCGAGTTCCGGGACGGGGACCGGGTGGTGTCCCTGCGGGCCGTCGACCCGAATGCCGTGGAGGTGACCTTCGTTCGGCGCTGGGGGGTCTGGCATCGCGACCTCGACGTCTGCGACGAGCCGCCCGTGGCCGACTCCGACGTGCGGCGATGGGCCTCCGACGCCGATCGGGACGGGTATGTCGTACGGCATCACCCCCGGCCCGCGCGGGAGACCACTGCCGGCGGGCCGCGGCGGGTCGTCGTCACCGGGCTCGGGGCCGTCACCCCGCTCGGCGTCGGCGTGGCCGAGCTGTGGCGGGGACTGCTCGAAGGGCGGCACGGGATATGGGAGTTGGCGGGCGAGGAGTTCGACGAGCTGCCGGTGCGGGTGGCCGGGACCGTGCCCGTGGACCCCGCCGAGCTGTTGCCCCGGGCCGCCGCCCGACGGATGAACCGGGCCGCCCAGTTCGCCGTCCTCGCCTCCCGGGAGGCCTGGAGCGATGCCGGGTTCGCGGCGAGCGGGACCCTGGCGAGCGGGCTCGATCCGGCTCGGGTCGGGGTGAGCCTCGGGGCGATCCTCGGGGACGCCTCCGTGCTGGTCGGCGGGGACCGCAAGCTGCGGGAGAAGGGGCCCCGCGCGGTCTCGCCGCTCACCACACCGATGACCGTGCCCTCCCAGGCCGCCTCCCAGGTCTCCCTCGACCTGCACATCACCGGCGAGGCACGGACCGTCACCAGCGCCTGTGCCTCCGGGACCGAGGCGATCGGGCAGGCCATCGACCGCATACGGTACGGCCGGGTCGACATCGCCCTCGCCGGTGGCGCGGAGGCTGTCGTCACGCCGGCGATCATGGCCTCGTTCGCCTCCATGCGGGCCCTGTCCCAGGCGGGGGTGGCCCAGGGGTCGCCCTCACGACCGTTCGCCAAGGACCGGGACGGGTTCGTGAACGGGGAGGGAGCGGGGGTGCTCGTACTGGAGGCCGAGGAGCACGCGCTGGCCCGCGGGGCGCGGATCTACTGCGAGGCCGCCGGGTGGGGGCTCTCCGCCGACGCGCATCACATGGCCGCGCCGGACCCCTCCGGCAGCGGGGTCGCGCTCGCGCTGCGGCGGGCGGTGCGGGACGCGGGTGGGCACGTGGTGGACGTCGTACACGTGAACGCCCATGCGACGGCGACCGTGGAGGGCGATCTCGCCGAGGCCGTGGCGCTGCGGGCCGTGCTGGGACGGCGGTCTGTGCCGGTCACCGCGTTGAAGGGGCACCTCGGGCATCTCCAGGGGGCCGCGGGTGGGGTGGAGGCCATCGCGGCCGTGCTGACCCTGCATCACGGAGTGGTGCCGCCGACCGTGGGGTGCGGGGAGGTCGACGACGCGATCGGGCTGGACGTGGTGGTCGACGGGCCTCGGGACCTGCCGGGGGACGGGGACCTGGCCCTGAGCAACTCGTTCGGGTTCGGGGGGCACAACGCGGTGCTGGCGTTGCGTCGGCTGGGGTAGCCGGGCATACGCCGGACGGGCAGGGGCGCGGCTGGGGCAGCAGGGTCGGCAGGGCCGGCAGGGCCGGCAGGGCCGCGGTGAACACACGCGGGGCCGCGACGGCTCGGGCAGCCGGGCAACGGCAGGCCAGCAGGTCACGGCGAATCCACGCCGGACGCGACCGCGACGGCTCGGGCAGCCGGGCAACGGCTGGCCGCCAGGTCACGGTGAACACGCGCAGGACCGCGACCGCGACGGCGCGGGCAGCCGGACATCGCCAGGCCGGGCGCGGGTCGCCGTGGACACACGCGGGACAGCTGCTGGGGCAGCCGAGCATCACCGGGCCGACAGGCTCACGGTGGGCACACGCCGGGCCGCGGCGGCTGGGGCAGCTGGGCCCGCACGTTGCCGTAGACGCGCGCGGGGCCTCGTCGTGTCACGCCGAGCGTTTGCGGGCCGCTGTCTTCTTCGCTGTCGTCTTCTTGGCCGCCGATTTCGCCGCCGCTGACTTGGTCGCCGTCGATTTCGTGGCGGTCGATTTCGTGGCGGTCGACTTCGTCTTCGCCGTCGACTTCGTCGGTGTCTTCTTCGCCGTGGAGCCGGCCGTCGACTTCTTCGTCGAGGCTGTTGTCTTCTTCGCGGGGCTCCGTCCGCTCGCCGTCGTCTTCTTGCCGGCGGACTGCTTGGGTGCCGTCCGGGCGGACTTGCGTTGGGGGAGGTGGGTGACCTGCGCCGGCTCCTCGCCGCGGGACTCCTTCGCGTCGCGCACGCTCTTCTCCAGGGCGGCCATGAGGTCGAGGACCTTGCCGCCCTTGGACGCTTCCGGGGCCTCGGGGGGTGTCTCGCCGGCGGCCTTCGCGGCGACCACCTCCTCCAGGGCCTCGCGGTACTCGTCGTGGAGGTCCTCCAGGTCGATCTCGCCCAGGGTGTCCATCAGGGCGTCCGCGAGGTCGAGCTCCTTGTCGTTCACCGTCACGTTGGTGTCCGGAGCCACGCCCTGGGGCGCTCGGACCTCGTCCGGCCACAGCAGGCCGTGCATGGCGATGGCGTCCTCCACCACCCGCAGCATGCCGAGCCGCTCCTTGCCGCGGAGGGCGAACTTCGCGATCGCGACCTTGTGGCTGCGCTTGAGCGCCTCCCGCAGCAGGGTGTACGGCTTCGCCGCGGGCGCGCCGCCGGCCGCCAGGTAGTACGCCGCGTCCATCTGGAGCGGGTCGATGCGGTCGGCGGGTACGAAGGCGACGATCTCGATGGTCCTGGCGGTGGGGAGGGGGAGGTGGGCCAGGTCCTCGTCGGTGATCGGGATGATCGTGCCGTCGGCGTCCTCGTAGCCCTTGCCGATCTCCGCGCTGCCGACCTCCTTCTCCTCCAGCTCGCAGACCTTGCGGTACCGGATGCGGCCGCCGTCCTCCAGATGGATCTGGCGGAAGGAGATCGAGTGGCTCTCGGTGGCGTTGACCAGCTTGATCGGGATGCTGACCAGGCCGAACGAGATGGCGCCGTTCCATATGGATCGCACGAGCAGCACCCTTCCGCGCATTAAGGACGATATCCACCCATTTCCATGGGATTCTCATCGTATGACGCCGATCACCGAGGTGGACGGGCGCCGGCTCGCGCTCAGCAATCTGGACAAGGTGCTGTATCCGGCGACCGGCTTCACCAAGGGCGAGGTGCTGCACTACTACGCGACCGCCGCCGACGCCCTCCTGCCCCATCTGCGGGACCGTCCCGTGTCCTTCCTGCGTTATCCGGACGGTCCCGACGGTCAGGTGTTCTTCGCCAAGAATGTGCCGCCCGGTACGCCCGACTGGGTCACCACCGCCGAGGTGCCCCGCTCGGAGGGGCCGGCGCGGATGGTGCTGGTGCAGGACCTGGCGAGTCTGATGTGGGCGGCGAACCTGGTGACCGAGTTCCACACGCACCAGTGGGTCGTCCAGGACCCGACCAAGGCGGACCGGCTGGTCCTCGACCTCGACCCCGGTCCGCCCGCCACCGTCGTGCACTGCTGCGAGGTCGCGCTGTGGCTGCGGGACCGGCTCGCCGAGGACGGGATCGCGGCGTACGCGAAGACCTCCGGGTCCAAGGGGCTGCATCTGGTCGCAGCCCTCCGGCCGACCGCTTCCTCCGAACAGGTGAGTGAGTACGCGAAGGAGCTCGCCGTCGCCGCCGAACGGGCCATGCCGGGGCTCGTCGTGCACCGGATGACCAAGAGCCTGCGGCCCGGGAAGGTCTTCGTCGACTGGAGCCAGAACGCCGCCCGGAAGACCACGGCCACCCCCTACACCCTGCGGGCCCAGCGGGAACCCACCGTCTCCGCGCCCGTGACCTGGGAGGAGGTCGAGCAGTGCACCTCACCCCGGCACCTCACCTTCCTCGCACCGGACCTCGTGCCCCGGCTCCAGGACCACGGTGACCTGCTCGCCCCCCTGCTCGACACCGCGGACGCCGCCCAGCTGCCGTAGCTTCGCCCCCTGACCGGCAAGACGGTCGGCGCCGCCCGGCCGCCGCCCCACCGGACCCGGCCGCGGCCCGACGGCTCACCCGCCGTCGAGCCAGGTATGGCGGTCCCGCGCCATCGCGTGCAGCGCCTCCACGTCCGCCGGTTTGAGCACCCCGCCGAGCCGGGCCAGGCTCTCCACATCCGTGTCCTGCAGGACGCGGACCTCACGGGGCGGGGCGGTGATCCGCACCTCCGTCGGGCCGACGAGGGCGAGGACCGGGTGGACCTCCGCGGTCAGGGCGTACGAGGCGCGGCCGGCGTCGGCGCGGACGCGGCGCAGCAGCGGCTCGGGGTCCCGGCGGCCCAGGGTGACCATGGGGTCGGTGACCGTCACCCGCTGCTTGCGGGCGTGGAGCGTGTGGATCGAGAAGAGGCCGCCGGGTCCGATCGCCAGGTGGTGGACGCGGTCGCCGCCGGGGAGCGGGACCGAGTGCAGGGCGTGCCAGCCGGCGCCCTCCAGCCGGTCCAGGGCCTCCCCCACCGTCTGCTCGGCCAGCAGGGCCCTGCGGCGCGGGTCCGGGCGGAGGCGGTGCGGCGGGCCGGGGTCGCGGTCGAGGGCGACCTGGAGGGCCTCGCCGGGGCGGTTGGGCGCCAGGTCGTCGTCGGGGTGGAGGGTGAGCCGGGCGAGTTCCGCCGGGGTCGGCACCGGGGGCGGGCCGACCGCCACGGGGCCCGTCAGGAACGGTCCGAGCGCCCGCAGTACGTCGTCCCTGCGGTCCTCGCTGAGCAGGTTGATCCGGGCCGCCTCACGGTCGTACCAGGCGACGTTCCTCCCGTCCGTCCGGCACACGTAGAGCCGCTCCTGGCCGTGCCGCCAGGTCGGTATGACGCGCAGTCCGTTCATGCACCATCACCCCTTGACCATGGGAACAGGCGCATGCTCCAGGGGCAAGAAGGCGGTTGCCTTTGGGGAGAGTCGGGCGGGGAGGTGGGGAGGCGTTGTTGCGTACCCGCGGCAAGCAGCCCGACGTACTGGCCCCGGGGTCGAGCACCATGTCTGGCCGATACCCGACGGGCCGCTGGACGGGACCCAGCTCACGGGCGTGATACGCCTCGCGCAGGCCGCGGGCGCCGCACGGGACGAGGGCCGCAGGGTCCTCGTCCGCTGCTGCCACGGCTACAACCGCTCGGGGTTGGTGATCGCGCACACGCTGGTCCGCGGCGGGCGTTCCGCGGAGGAGGCGATCCGCACAATCCGGGCCCGCCGCTCGCCGTGGGCGCTGCACAATCCGCTGTTCGTCGACTATCCGCGGGCGGGCCTGCCGACCGCGCGGCTGCTGGAGGAGCTGGCAGAGTAGCGGGGGCCCGGACCCACCGGGAGCGTGCCCCACCCACCCCGCCGCACCCACCGCGCCGAGCCCACCCCCCGATGCGCGGACCCACCGCCCCCACCCCACCGGCGGTGCGCAAAAAGGATTTCCGTACGAATAAGGTGTACGGGCCGGTCGGCATCACCCCACTCGACCCCGCTCGACCCCGCTCGACCCCGAACGGCCCCACCCGGCCCCACCCGGCCCCGTCCGCCTCTGGAGCACAGTGCCACGCCCCGCCCGTACCGCCGCCGCAGCAGCTCTCGTGCTGGCGACCGCCGCGGGCTGCGGTGACGCGGGCGGGTTGCAGGGGGCGGGACCGACCTCGACGGCGACGAGTCCGGCCCGGCTGTGGCCGGATCTGACCCCCGCGTCCAGTCCCGCCTGGAACTACGACGACGGCGAGTCCGAGGTCATGAAGGGCGTCACGGCGGCGGGCGACGACGTCCGCGCGGTGGATCCGGTGGCCGTCGTGAAGGCGGAGATCGCCCAGCACCCGGACGAGTACACGGGCTCCAAGGCGCCGTACTACGAGACCGCCCGCCGGATGGCCGACTGCGGGCAGGAGCCGGCGGGCGGCGGGTGCCCCGTGCTCAAGGCGTACTTCCGTGACCTCACCGGCGACGGCCACGAGGACCTGACGCTGGGCTTCCGGCTGCTGCCGGGCAACCAGACGGCGGTGCGCGTCTACACCTTCGAGCGTGGCCGGCTGGTCCAGGTGATGGCCAACGACGACGCGGTGAGCGGGGTCGAGCTGGCCGGGCGCTCCGTGATCATCCACGCGCCGTCCGACCTGGCCGACTACGAGTACCGGTTCCAGTGGACCTGGGACCCGGACCAGCGGGTCATGCTGCTCACGCGTGACGAGATGCTGCGCGTAGGCAGCGGGCCGTCGGCGCACCCGACCCGCGGCGCGCACCCGACACGCGGCACAGGCACGGACACGGACACGGGCACAGGCACAGGCACAGGCACGGGCACAGGCACAGGCACAGGCACGGGCACGGTCCCGCCGCACACCGAGTCCCCCTCCCGTTCCGCGAGCCCCGCCGCCGCCATGACCCCCTCCCCCGCCGCGAGCCCCCGATGAGACTCGCGCTCCCTCGCTGGGCCGGCACCCTCGCCGTGAAGGCCGCCCTCTTCATCACGGTGATGTGCTGCGCGCTCGCCGCCCTGCTCGGCGTGCTGGTGCATGTCTCGGTGACCAACCAGACCGTCGGCCAGGCCCGCGACCTCGCCCTCCAGCGCCTGGACGACGCGGCCTCGGCGTACGAGGCCGGGGACTCCCTGGGCCCGTATGCGGGGGTCGATCCACCGGGGCTGCCGGCCTCCCTGCGGGCGCTGGCCGTCGCGGGCGAGCGGGGCACGATGGTCGCCGGCCGGGACGACTATCCCACGATGTGGGCGGCCGGCCCCGCCGACGGCGACCGCGCCCTCGCGGTCCGGGTCGACTACCGGCAGCAGGCCCGCACCATCGCCGCCCTCGACCGGTCGATCCTGTGGTCCTCGGCGCTGGCGATCGGGGCGACGCTGCTGGTGGGCTCGTTAGCGGTGACCCGAGTGACACGACGGCTGCACACCACCGCGCGGGTGGCCCGCCGGATCAGCGGGGGCGACCTCGACGCGCGCGTCGACGATCCCCGCACGAAGGATCCGTCGCGGCCGCAGGACGAGGTGGCCGCCGTGGCCGCGGCGCTGGACTCCATGGCGGCCTCGCTCCAGGGCAAGCTGCTGAGCGAGCAGCGGTTCACCGCGGACGTGGCGCACGAGCTGCGGACGCCGTTGACGGGGCTGCACGCGGCGGCGGAACTGCTGCCGCCCGGACGGCCGACGGAGCTGGTGCGGGACCGGGTGGGGGCGCTGCGGACGCTGACCGAGGATCTGCTGGAGATCTCCCGGCTGGACACCGGGCGGGAGCGGCTCGACTTGGACACCGTGCCGCTCGGGGCGCTGGCCGAGAGGGTGGTGCGGGCCTCGGGGACCGACACCGAGGTGGCCCTCGTACGGGATGTGTCGGTGGAGACGGACCGGCGGCGGCTGGAGCGGGTGCTGGGGAACCTGGTGGCGAACGCGCACCGGCACGGACGGGGACCCGTGACGCTGACGGTCGACGGGCGGACCGTGACGGTGCGGGACCACGGGGAGGGGTTTCCGGAGTACCTGGTCGCGCACGGGCCGCAGCGGTTCCGGACGGAGGGGGGTGCGAAGGGGCACGGACTGGGGCTGACCATCGCGCTCGGGCAGGCGGAGGTGCTGGGGGCGCGGCTGGCCTTCGAGAACGCCGCGGAGGGCGGGGCGGTCGCGACGCTGGTGCTGCCCTAGGGCCACTTTCGTGGCAGGCCCCAGGTCCGTTCTTCCGTTCTCCTATGGCCCAGTTGGAAAGGCGGCGCACGGACAGCGCTCCTAATGTGGCGATTAGTCAAGTTCGCCCCCTACGTGGAGGTGCTCCCCATGTCCCTGCGCTCCCGTCTCCCCATAACCCTGGCCACCGGCGCTCTGCTCGCCGCGGCCGCCGCCACTCCCGCCGTCGCGACCGACGACTGGAGCGAGCAGCGCGGCAGCCAGGTTCAGTACCAGCAGCAGACGCCGCGCCTGTACAAGGGTGTGGTCACGGCCAGCAGGCTGAATCTGCGCAGTGCGCCGAACCGCGGGTCGCAGATCATCCGGACCGCCCACAAGGGCGAGATCGTGCGGATCTACTGCAAGACCGGCGGCCAGACCGTCGGGGGCAACCCGCTCTGGTACCTCCTCACGGACGGCACCTGGGCCTGGGGTGCGGCCCGGTACATCGACAACATCGGGGCCGCGCCACGCTGGTGCTGACATCACGGGCAAAAAAGGTAAGACAACCTGCACCATTTGGGTAAGTTCCGGACATGACCAAGGCCGGAACCACCGTGGCTCGAGCGGACACCCCCGCTCCCGCTGTGCGCCTCCCCCGGCGCCGTGGCATCGAACTCGCCCTCATCGTCCTCGCCGTACTGCTCAGCGTGTACGGCTACTGCGACGTCGGCCTCGCCACCCACGGCACCGTCCCGCCCGGCGCCGCCGGTTACGGCGCCGGGCTCGGCGTGCTCGCGCTCGTCGCGCATCTCGCGGTCCGCTACCGGGCGCCGTACGCCGATCCGCTGCTGCTGCCCATCGGCGTCCTGCTCAACGGACTCGGTCTGGTCCTGATCTACCGGCTCGACCTGGAGACGCCCGGCGACCGGGCGGCCCCCACCCAACTGGTGTGGTCCACGGTCGGGGTGGCCCTGTTCATCGTGACCGTGCTGCTGCTGCGCGACTACCGGGTGCTGCACCGCTACGCCTATGTCTGCGTGGCCGCCGCCCTCGTCCTGCTCATCCTCCCGGTTTTCTTCCCTGCCGTGAACGGCGCCCGGATCTGGATCCGGATCGCCGGATTCTCCATCCAGCCGGGCGAGTTCGCGAAGGTGCTCCTCGCGGTGTTCTTCGCGGCCTACCTCGCGGCCAACCGCAACGCGCTCGCCTACGCGGGCCGGCGCGTGTGGCGTCTGCAACTGCCCACCGGACGCGTCCTCGGCCCGATCGTCGCGATCTGGCTGCTGAGCGTCTGCGTCCTGGTGCTGGAACGCGACCTGGGCACCTCGCTGCTGTTCTTCGGCCTCTTCGTGGTCCTGCTCTACGTCGCCACCGGGCGCACCGGCTGGATCGCCGTGGGCCTGCTGCTGGCCTCCCTCGGCGCGGTCGCCGTCGGCTGGCTGGAGCCGCATGTGCACAGCAGGGTGGAGGACTGGCTGCACCCGTTCGCGTCGATCGAGGCCGGACAGGGCCCGAACCAGCTCGCCCAGTCCCTCTTCTCCTTCGCCGCCGGCGGCACGCTCGGCACCGGGCTCGGACTCGGGCACTCCATCCTCATCGGCTTCGCCGCGAAGTCGGACTTCATCCTGGCGACGGCGGGCGAGGAGCTGGGGCTCGCCGGACTGTCGGCGATCTTCCTCCTGTACGCCCTGCTGGTGGAGCGCGGCATCCGGGCGGGACTGTCCCTGCGCGACCCCTTCGGGCGGCTGCTCGCGGTCGGGCTCGCCTCGATCGTGGCGCTCCAGGTGTTCGTCATCGCGGGCGGGGTGACCGGGCTGATCCCGCTGACCGGGATGGCGATGCCGTTCCTGGCGCAGGGCGGCTCGTCGGTCGTCACCAACTGGGCGATCGTGGCACTGCTGATCCGGGTGAGCGACTCGGCCCGCAGCCAGTACGACGGGGAGGTGGCCCCGTGACCCGGTACATCCGGCGCGCCGCCTGCTTCTGCGCCCTGCTGCTCGTGGCCCTGCTCGTCAACGCCACCCGCGTCCAGGTCTTCGAGGCCCGGTCCTACGACGACAACCCGGCCAACCGCCGTTCCTCCATCGCCCGTTACAGCCAGCCGCGCGGGAACATCCTGGTCGGGGACAGGCCGGTCACCGGTTCCCAGGACTCCGACGGGCGGCTGCGCTACGAACGGACGTACCGCAAGGGCCCGTTGTACGCGCCGGTGACCGGCTTCGCCTCGCAGCTGTACGGCACCTCGTTCCTCGAGCACACCGAGGACGGCATCCTCTCGGGGGCCGACCCGATGCTGTCGGCGTTCCCGCTGTGGAACGACTTCACCCGGAGCCGGAGCCCCGGCGGGAACGTGGTGACCACCCTCGACGCGGACGCCCAGGAGGCCGCCTACGCCGGGCTGGCCGGCCGCAAGGGCGCGGTGGCGGCCGTCGAGCCGTCGAGCGGCCGGATCCTGGCCCTGGTGTCGAGTCCGTCGTACGACCCCGGCGTGCTGTCCGGGAACGGCGCGGTCGCGAAGCGGTCCTGGGTGGGGTTGAACGAGGACCCGGACCGGCCGATGCTCAACCGGGCGATCCGGCAGACCTATCCGCCGGGGTCGACCTTCAAGGTGGTCACCGCGGCGGCCGCGCTGGACGCGGGGGTGGTGACGGACGTGGACGAGCCGACCGACTCGCCCGACCCGTACACCCTGCCGGGGACCAGGACCTCGCTGGTGAACGAGGCGACGGGGTGCGAGGACGCCTCGGTGCGGGCGGCCTTCGAGTGGTCCTGCAACACGGTGTTCGCCCGGCTGGGCGTCCGGGTGGGGGTGGCGGACATGGCGGCCACCGCGGCCGGGTTCGGCTTCAACGACCAGGGGCTGGGCATCCCGTTCTCGGTCGCCGAGAGCACCTTCGACGTCTCCGTCGACAAGGCACAGCTCGCGCTGTCGTCGATCGGTCAGTACAACACCCGGGCCACACCGCTTCAGATGGCGATGGTCTCGGCGGCCGTGGCCAACGGCGGGCAGCTGCGGGCGCCGTACCTGGTGGAGCGCACGACCCGGTCGAGCGGGACGACGGTCGCGACGTCCGGCACCCGGCCGGTGCGGCAGGCGATGCACCCCTCGACCGCGGTACGGCTGAAGGAGCTGATGGAGGGCGTGGTACGGGAGGGCACCGGCACCAACGCCGCGATCCCCGGCGCGACCGTCGGCGGCAAGACCGGCACCGCCCAGCACGGGGTCGGCAACTCCGGGACGCCGTACGCCTGGTTCATCTCCTGGGCGCAGGGGGAGCGCGACCTGGAACCGAAGGTGGCCGTCGCCGTGGTGGTGGAGGACGCGGAGGCGGACCGGGGGGAGATCAGCGGCGGCGGGGACGCCGCGCCGATCGCGCGGGCGGTCATGGAGGCGGTTCTCAAGCCCTGAGACGGGCCCTTCGGGCCGCCCTCCGGGGGGCGGCACCGCGAGATGCTGGGTCTGACCGAGCGCCTCAGCCCTCCAGACGCCGGCCCTCCTCGATCGCCTCCGCCACCTCCCCCACCCGTTCCTGCTCCTCCGCCGCGAACCGCTCCGCGTCCAGCTTCTCGGCGATCTCCTCGTCCTGGGCCATCAGCAGGTCCAGGTTGGAGTCGCCCATCTCGAAGACGCCCATGTCGACGTAGGCCTGCTGGAGGCGCTTGCCCCACAGGCCGATGTCCTTGACGCAGGGCACGATCCGGGAGAACAGCAACTGCCGGAACAGGGCGAGGAATTCGGACCGCTCGCTGAACTCCTCGGCCTCCGCGGTGGGGATGCCGAAGTTCTCCAGCACCTCCACCCCCCGCAGCCGGTCCCGCATGAGGTAGCAGCCCTCGATGACGAACTCCTCGCGCTCGCGCAGTTCGGCGTCGCTGAGCTGCTTGTAGTAGTCCCTGAGCGCCATCCGCCCGAAGGCCACGTGCCGGGCCTCGTCCTGCATGACGTAGGCGAGGATCTGCTTCGGCAGGGGCTTGTCGGTGGTGTCGCGGATCATCCCGAAGGCGGCGAGGGCGAGCCCCTCGATGAGGACCTGCATCCCGAGGTACGGCATGTCCCAGCGGCTGTCGCGCAGGGTGTCGCCCAGCAGGGACTGGAGGTTGTCGTTGATCGGGTAGAGCATCCCGATCTTCTCGTGCAGGAACCGGCCGTAGATCTCCGCGTGCCGCGCCTCGTCCATCACCTGCGTCGCGGAGTACAACTTGGCGTCGAGGTCGGGCACGGACTCCACGATCCGCGCCGCGCACACCATCGCGCCCTGCTCGCCGTGCAGGAACTGGCTGAACTGCCAGGAGGCGTAGTGCTTGCGCAGCTCGCCCCGGTCCCGGTCGGTCATCTTGTCCCAGTACCTGGTGCCGTACAGGGACATGGCCTCGTCGGGCGTGCCGAGCGGGTCGTGCGGGTCGACCTCCAGCTCCCAGTCGATGCGCTTCTGCCCGTCCCACTGCTTGTCCTTGCCCTTCTGGTAGAGGGCGAGCAGGCGGTCCCGGCCATCGTCGTACTCCCAGCTGAACCGCGCCGCGCCGGTCGCCGGCACCTGCCAGTGGGGACCGTGCGGATCTGTTGCGTACAGGTCGAAAGTCGGCATGTCCCGCAGGCTCACACGGGGTAGACGCCGGGTCAACAAGTTGCGCGCGAGGGATTGACGGGCTTGCTGACAGGCAGTCTCATAACTCCATGACGACGTTGACGGACGCCGACGCGCTCGCGGGGCTGCGCGATGCGCTCGGCCTGCTCAAGGACCGGGAGCAGGTGGCCGAACGGCTCCTCGACTCCTCCGCGAAGCACTCCTTCGACCCCGACAAGGAACTCGACTGGGACACGCCCTTCGAGGAGGGCAAGTGGTTCTGGCCGCCCGAGCTGGTGTCGCTGTACGGCACCCCGATGTGGAAGCGGATGAGCGAGGAGCAGCGGATCCTCCTCTCGCAGCACGAGGCGGCCGCGCTGGCCTCGCTCGGCATCTGGTTCGAACTCATCCTCATGCAGCTGCTCGTCCGGCACATCTACGACAAGGCGGCGACGAGCGCGCATGTGCGGTACGCCCTGACCGAGATCGAGGACGAGTGCCGGCACTCGAAGATGTTCGCCCGGCTGATCTCCCACGGGGACACCCCCTGGTACCCGGTGAGCCGCGCCCATCAGAATCTCGGACGCCTTTTCAAGACGATCTCGACCACTCCCGGATCGTTCACGGCCACGCTGCTGGGCGAAGAGGTCCTCGACTGGATGCAACGGCTGACGTTCCCGGACGAGCGGGTCCAGCCACTGGTCCGGGGCGTGACACGCATCCACGTGGTCGAGGAGGCCCGGCACGTGCGCTACGCCCGTGAGGAGCTGCGCCGCCAGATGGTGACCGCGCCGCGCTGGTCGCAGGAGTTCACGCGGGTGACGTCCGGGGAGTTCGCCCGGGTGTTCTCGGTGGCCTTCGTGAACCCCGAGGTCTACACGAACGTGGGCCTCGACCGGCGGGAGGCCATGGCCCAGGTGAAGGCGAGCGGGCACCGGCGGGAGGTCATGCAGACGGGCGCGAAGAAGCTCACGGACTTCCTGGACGACATCGGCGTGCTGCGGGGTGTCGGGCGGCGGCTGTGGCGGTCCTCGGGGCTGCTGGCCTGATCGCCGGGCGCCCGCACCCGCCCCGGGGACGCGGCGCGATGCCGGTGTGCGGGCGCGACCAGCCACAACGAACCCGCGCACGGCCGACTACCCTGCGAGGCATGACCCCGCCGGCCGCCTCCCCCGCCTACCGTCGCCTCAGTGTCGAGGAACGCCGCAGCCAGCTCCTCCAGGCCGCGCTGAACCTCTTCGCGCACCGCGTCCCCGAGGACGTGTCCCTCGACGACGTGGCCGAGGAGGCCGGGGTCTCCCGCCCCCTGGTGTACCGGTACTTCCCCGGCGGCAAGCAGCAGCTCTACGAGGCCGCCCTCAGGTCCGCCGCCGACGAGCTGGAGCAGTGCTTCGACGAACCCCGCGAAGGACCGCTGCTCACCCGTCTGTCCCGCGCCCTCGACCGCTACCTCTCCTTCGTCGACCAGCACGACGCCGGCTTCAGCGCGCTGCTCCAGGGCGGCAGCGTGGTGGAGACCTCCCGTACGACGGCGATCGTGGACGGTGTCCGCAGGGCGGCGGCCGAGCACATCCTCAGCCATCTCGGAGCCACCGCGCCCGGCCCACGGCTGCGGATGACCGTACGGATGTGGATCGCGGCGGTGGAGGCGGCCTCCCTCATCTGGCTCGACGAGGACAAGCAGCCCCCGCTGGAGGAGTTGCGGGAGTGGCTCCTGGAGCAGTTCGTCGCCGTGCTGTCGGTGACCGCCCGGCGCGACGCCGAGACGGCCGCGCTGGCGCAGGCCCTCGTGGCGGATGTCTGACACTGGTCCCGTGAAGAGCGAAGACACCCCCTTCGAGGGCGGCCCGATGGACGGCCGCGTCCTCCCGGTCCTCCTGGGCCCCACCGGGCACCCGCCCAAGCAGTACCGCATCCCGGTCCCGGCCCCGGACGGCGGCCCGCCCACCGTGCTGGTCTACAAGCGCGTCCCGCGCGGCCAGAGCAAGCGCCTCGGCCTCCAGCAGGGCTGGAAGTACGCCTACGACCCCGAGGGCCGGCCCAGCCGCCTGCGCTGGCCCTGGTCCAAGCCGGACGCGGGGCCCGACGCCACGCCGGGCGGCAAGCGGGAGGACACCGACGGGTGACGTGATTGCGCCGGACCGCCCACACCCGGCGCGCGCGTCCCGCCGACCCGTCCCATGCTCGCGGTGCGGACAGAGGGGCTGTGCCGCACCGGAGGTGATGACGTGTCAGGAAGGCTGTTGCGTCTGGTGTGTACGGCGGCGGTGGCGGCCGGCGCGGTCCTCGCACCCGCGCCCGCGACCGCGGTGCCCGAACCGGGCGACCGCGAGCGCACCGTCGCCGAGCTGCTGACGGACCTTCAGCGGCTGTACCGGGAGGCCGAGCGGGCCACCGAGACGTACAACGCGACCGAGGAGAAGCTGCGCGAGCAGCAGGCCGAGGTACGACGGCTCGACACCGCGCTCGCCCGCGCCCGGCTCTCCCTCCACGACAGCAGGGGCGCGGCCGGCCGGCTGGCCCGCCAGCAGTACCAGAACAGCACCGACATCTCCCCCTACGTCCGACTGCTGCTCGCCCGCGATCCGCAGCACGCGCTCGACCAGGGCCATGTCATCGGCCAGTTGGCGCGGGAGCGGGCCGAGACGGTGGGCCGGCTGACCGGCAGCGAGAAGAAGGCCGACGCACTGGCACGCCAGGCGCGCAAGGCCCTGGACAAGCGACTCGGCCTCGCGGCCCGGCAGCGGAAGGACCGGGACGGCGTACGCAAGAAACTGCACGCGGTCGAGGAGCTGCTCGCCTCCCTCACGCCGGAACAGCTGGACGCGGTCGAGGAGTTGGAGCGAGCCGGCGTCGCGAAGGCACAGCGGGAGCTGGTCACCTCGGGCGCCCTGAGCAGCCGTGAGGACGAGCCGACCCGGGAGGGCGACCGGGCGGTGCGCTACGCCGTGCAGCAGCTCGGGAAGCCGTACGAGTGGGGCGCCGAGGGGCCCGAGTCGTACGACTGCTCGGGGCTGACGTCACAGGCCTGGGAGCACGCGGGCCTGTCGATCCCCCGCACCAGCCAGGAACAGTGGGACCGGCTGCCGCGCGTCCCGCTGGACGAGCTGCGCCCCGGCGATCTGGTGATCTACTTCCCGGACGCGACCCATGTGGCGATGTACCTGGGCGGCGGAAAGATCGTCCAGGCCCCGAGGACGGGCGAGGAGATCAAGGTGTCCCCTCTCGCCACCCACCCGATCCTCGGAGCCGTACGGCCCGATCTGCGACCTGGTCCAGGGACTGACCCAGGGCCTGATCTACGGCCTGATCTACGGCCTGATCAGGACAGGGACGCCAGGTAGGCCGCCGTCTTGTCCGGCTCGTAGAAGAAGTTCTCGAAGTCGGACGGGTCGTTGAAGGCGTTGGCGAACCGGTCCGCCGCGGGCTGGAGTTGGCCGGCGGCGCCGATGAGGTTCAGAACGTGCTCCGGCGGCGGCGCCAGCATGGCGTTGGTCCACTTGGTGACATGGCGGGCCGTGTCCCAGTAGCGGTCGAAGGTGCCCTGCATCCACTCCTCGTCGAACTCCTTCTCGCCGCGCTCCAGGATCGAGGCGAGGTAGGAAGCGGCGCACTTGGAGGCGGAGTTGGAGCCCTGGCCGGTGATGGGGTCGTTGGCGACGACGACGTCCGCCACACCGAGGACCAGTCCGCCACCGGGGAGACGGCCGATGGGGTTGCGGACGGTGGGCGCGTAGCGGCCGGCCAGCGTGCCGCCCGCGTCCGTGAGTTCGACCCGGGTGGCCCGCGCGTACTCCCAGGGCGTGTACGTCTCCATGAGTTCCAGGGTCAGGGAGAGGTGCTCGCCCGGGTCCTTGACGCCGTTGAAGACGTCGAGCGGGCCGCCGGGTATGCCCTCCCAGAACAGGATGTCGGCGCGCCCGGAGGTGGTGAGCGTCGGCATGACGAACAACTCGCCGACGCCCGGCACCAGGTTGCAGCGCACGGCGTCGTACTCGGGGTGCTCCGGCCGCGGGCCGAGGCCGTGGACGTAGGACACCGCCAGCGCCCGCTGCGGCTCGCTGTACGGCGAACGCGCCGCGTCCCGGCCGAACAGGGAGACCAGCTCGCCCTTGCCGGCCGAGACCAGCACCAGGTCGTACGTCCGGGCGAAGTAGTCGAGGTCGGAGACGGCCGCGCCGTGGATGACGAGCTGGCCGCCGCGCTGAGCGAAGGTCTCCATCCAGCCCGCCATCTTCACGCGCTGGTCCACCGACTGCGCGTACCCGTCGAGCCTGCCCACCCAGTCGATGGCACGGGCCGCGTGGCCCTCGGCCCACGAGCCGGGGGCGGCGACCGAGACGCCGAGTCCTTCGATCTTCGGGGCCTGGGACTCCCAGAAGTTCAGCTGGAGATCACGCTCGTGCTGAAGTGCCGTGTGGAACATGCACTGCGTCGACATGACCCGGCCGGAGCGGATCTCGTCCGCCGTCCGGTTCGACATCAGGGTGACCTCGTACCCGTGCGACTGGAGTCCGAGGGCGAGTTGGAGACCGGACTGGCCGGCTCCGACGACGAGTATCTTCCGCATACGGGGGTGTTCTCCTACTCGGGCTACTCGGGTGTTTCGTCCAGCGCGTGGCCGACCAGCGACAGGAGCGTCTCGATCACCGAGATCCGGCGCCGCGCGTCCATGATCATGACAGGTATGTGCGGGGGGACGGTCAGCGCCTCCCGCACGTCCTCCGGTTCGAACAGCTCGCTGCCGTCGAAGTGGTTGACCGCGACGACGTACGGCAGTCCGCAGCTCTCGAAGTAGTCGAGCGCGGGGAAGCAGTCCTTCAGGCGGCGGGTGTCGGCCAGCACGACCGCGCCGATCGCGCCGCGCACCAGGTCGTCCCACATGAACCAGAACCGCTGCTGCCCCGGCGTGCCGAACAGGTAGAGGACGAGGTCGTCGTCGAGCGTGAGACGGCCGAAGTCCATGGCCACGGTCGTGGTGAGCTTGCCGGGCGTGGCGGTGAGGTCGTCGGTCTCCTCGCTCGCCTCGGTCATCAGCGCCTCGGTCTGCAGGGGCGTGATCTCCGAGACGGCGGAGACGAGCGTGGTCTTGCCGACGCCGAAGCCGCCGGCCACGACTATCTTCGTGGCGATCGGGGCCCGGGTACGGTCCGTCTGCCAGGACTTCAGGTCCTCGTCGGTGTCCTGCACCACGGTGTCCTCAAAGACGACGGAGTCCACTCAGCACCCTTTCGAGCAGAGCGCGGTCCGGGCGGCCGGTGCCATGACCGGTTCCGGTGCCGTACACACGGATCTTTCCCTGGTCCGCGAGGTCGCTCAGGAGGACGCGGACCACGCCGAGCGGCATCTTCAGCAGCGCGGCGATCTCGGCCACCGTGCGCATACGGCGGCAGAGTTCGACGATGGCCCGCAGCTCGGGCATCACCCGGGTGTTGAGGGAACCATTCGCCAGTTCCTTGCGCTCCTCGGGCGCCTCCAGAGCCGCGACGAACGTCTCCACGAGGAGGACGTGCCCGAAGCGGGTCCGGCCGCCGGTGAGCGAATAGGGGCGCACGCGGGCGGGTTTGCGGTCGCCGCCGCGGACGGGGAGGGTCGGCCGGTCGGTCATCGGGTGCTCCCCGTGCTCTCGGACTCCAGTGACTGCCGTAGCTCACTGCGGAGTTCGGGGGTCAGGACATGACCGGCGCGGCCCACGAACAGGGCCATGTGGTACGCCACCACGCTCATGTCGCAGTCCGCGGAGCCGTGCACACCGAGCAGCGAGCCGTCGCTGATCGACATCACGAACAGACTGCCCTCGTCCATCGCGACCATCGTGTGCCTCACCCCGCCGAACTCCATGAGCTTGGCGGCCCCGATGGTGAGGCTGCCGATGCCGGAGACGATGGTGGCGAGGTCGGCGGAGGAGCCGCGGGGCCCCTTGGGGGTGGCGCGGGTCCGGCGGGCCTCGTCGTTCTGGCCGGGGTCGGAGGAGAGCAGGAGCAGGCCGTCGGAGGAGACGACCGCGACCGACTGGATGCCCGGCACCTCCTCGACCAGGTTCGTCAACAACCAGTGCAGGTTGCGGGCTTCACTGCTCAGTCCGAAGGTACTGGGCGCGGTCAACTGCTTGCCTCCTCGGGAGTGCCCCCCGTGGCTTCTGCGGCTGGTGCGGACGTCGGCGTCTGCCCCGTCTGTTCGGCGATCTCTGCTTCCACGTCGCGGTAACCCGCCTCCGCCCCCCGGCGGAAGCCGCCGAGCCGACGGCGCAGGGCCTCGGCATCGACGGATGCGGTGCGCTGACGCGGGGTCTCGGGCTGTGCGGTGATCTTCGGGGTGCGCTTGGGGAGGCCCTTGGCGGTGAGCTGGTCCTCGTCCGGGGTGCGCTCGTGTTCCGTCTCCGCTTCGCCTTCGACGGGTTCGTCCCCGCCTTCGACGGGGTCGGCTGCGCCCGTACCGCTGTCGTCGGGTGCCGGGGGCCCGTGTGGGGGGTCCTCGTCGTCGGCGACCGCGGGGGCGGTGGCGGGGATCGGGGCCAGGAGTTCCATCGTCGTCTCGGCCGGCGACTCCTCCCGCTCCCGCACCGCCTTCTCCGCCAGCGCCACCAGCGCGTCCCCGGCCGTCGTACGGCCTGGCAGGACGTTGGAGTTGGCCTCCGCGTCGGCGCCCGGGAGGGAGAAGGCGGGGGTGGTGGAGGAGTGCGGGGCGGCGGACGGGACCGCCGCGGACGGGGCCGGTGCCGGCAGACCCTTCGGCAGCACGACCACCGCGGCGATGCCGCCCTGCTTCTGCTCGCGCAGCTGGACGCGGACCCCGTGCCGGTGGGCGAGGCGGGCGACGACGTACAGGCCGAGGCCGAGCCCCTCCTCGCCCTCCTGGTCGTAGGGGGACTCGGGGTCGAAGTCGGCGAGGCGGGAGTTGAGGCGGGCCAGCCGCTCCTCGGTCATGCCGATGCCCTCGTCCTGGACGGAGAGCATCACCTCGCCGCTCTCCAGCAGCCAGCCGGAGACCTCGACGGGCAGGTCGGGCGGGGAGAACGAGGTGGCGTTCTCCATCAGCTCGGCCAGCAGGTGGGACAGGTCGTCGGCCGCGAAGCCCGCCACGTGCGCGTGCGGCGGCAGGGCGGCGATGCGGACGCGCTCGTACCGCTCGATCTCGCTGACCGCGGCCCGTACGACGTCCACCAGCGGGACCGGGCCCGCGTGCTGCTGGACGTGCTCGGTGCCGGCGAGGACCAGGAGGTTCTCGCTGTGGCGGCGCATGACGGTGGCGAAGTGGTCCAGCTTGAAGAGGGTGGCCAGGCGCTCGGGGTCCTGCTCGCGCTCCTCCAGGCCCTCGATGACGGCGAGTTGCCGCTCGACCAGGCCGAGGGTGCGCAGCGCGAGGTTGACGAAGGTGCCGCCGATGGCCTCCCGCAGTCGGGTCAACTGAGCGGCGGACTCGGTCAGTTCGGCGCGCAGTTCCTCCCGGGCGTCGGCCATCTTCTGGCGCTGGCCGACCAGGTGCTTGCGGTCGGACTCGAGGGTGGCGACGCGCTCCGAGACGGCGACGGCGTGCGCGTGCAGGGCGTTGACGGAGCGGACGACCTGGGCGAACTCGTCGTTGCGCCCGGTGAACGTGACCGCTTCCTCGGTGCCCGGCTCCGCGGCCTCGGCGAGCCGGGCGGACCCGCGGCGCAGGACGGACAGCGGCCGGGTCAGACTGCGGGCCATGGCGGTGGCGACGCCGACGGCGAGCAGCATGAGGGCGCCGAGGATCGCGACCCGCAGCTCCAGCGCGGTGACGTCGTCGTCGCGGAGCTGGGCGAGGTCCTCGGTGCGCTGGTGGTAGAGCGCGGACTCCACGCCGCGCATCAGGTCCACGCGGGCGGAGAGGGCGGCGTCGGCCTTCTTGGCGCTGGTGCCGAGTTCGTCGTCGGAGAGCGTGGCCTGGTCGGTAAGCCTGGCGAGGTACTTCTCGGCGGAGTTGACCTCGGCGCCGGTGACCGTGGAGTCGTAGCTGTCCTTCGCGGCGTCGGGGGCGGTGTCGCGGAAGTCGGCGAGGGCGGCGTCGGAGCGCAGCCGGGCCTGCTGGGCGGCGGCCGTGAGCACGTCGCGCTGCTTGGCGTCGGCGTCCGAGGAGGCGACGACGGTGGAGGCGATCCCGGTGAGGGGGTCGGTGACCGTCTGGGTGGTCCGCGGCACGTTGAGCGCCGCGAGGAGCAGTCCGCGGGCGGCTGCGGCCTGCTGTACGGCGGAGTCGAGTTCGGCGAGGGCGTGGGCGCCGGAGCCGGCCCGGGGCGGCATCTGTGCGGCGAGGCGCTCGGCGAGGCCGTGCAGCTCGTTGATGGCCGCGGAGTAGGACTGGTGGACCTGGAGGGCGCTGCTCTTGCCGGTGAGCGCCTCGCGCCGCAGGGCGGCGATGCCGTCGAGGTCGGTGCGCAGGTCGGCGGGGGTGTCGGTGTCGGCGCGCAGCTCCTCGACCTGGCGGTCGACGCGGGCACCGCGCTGCTCGGAGGGCGCCTTGGACTTGGCGCGGCCGGCGGCGACGTAGGAGGTGACCTCGTCGCGCTCGTCGGCGAGCGAGTGGGCGAGGGCGAGCGCGTCCTGGGTCTGTTCGGCGAGCGTCACCAGGTCCTGGGAGTCGCTCAGTTGCCCGGAGGCGGTGAGGACCGAGGGGGCGCCTGCCGCGGCGATGGCGGCGGCGACCACGGCGACGGCGACGATGAGCCGGTTGCGTACGTGGGTGGGGCGGCCCTTGCCGACGACAACGCCGTCGGTGGCGGTGGGTTCGGCGGTGGCCGTCTGCTTGCTCGTACGACGAGGCCGCGTCTTCTGCACCGGTGCTCGCATTCCTGACTCGTGTACCCATGGGCCCGGGTGACGCTCCGTCAACTGGAGTCACACACCGGGTACGTTTCCCGACCCTCCCAGTGCCGCTGGGCAGCGGGCGCGCATCACCCGACCCGCCACCCGAAGGAGTGAACCCCGGAGGGGAGTGGCCGGGCAAGTTCCGGTGGCATGGTCAGCAACCGTGCGCCGCGGGCCGGTTGGACGTTGCCGCCGACCGATGGCATTATCCGCCACCACGTCTTCCCCGAGTGCACCATTCACTCCCAAACCAGGCGCCTGACCTGCGCGGGTGCGCCGGTCCGGCAGCCGTTGCCAGCCTTTGGCGAACCTTGTGAAGGGGTCGTGCAGACTGGCTGGATGCGTACGGAACTCATCTCGGAACCCGGTGGCCGCGGCCGCCCCAACGAGGACTTCGCGAGTGTCGCCGTCGCGGCCTCGGGACAGGGCGGGACGCTCGTGGTCCTGGACGGGGTCACGCCACCGGCCGGTGAGACGGGGTGTCTGCATTCCGTTCCCTGGTTCACGGCGCGACTGGGTGGCGCACTGACCGAACTGACTGTTTCGCGCCCCGACGTTCCGCTGGCGGAGGCGTTGTCGCGCGCCCTCACACGTACCTCCGCGTCCCACGCGCACACCTGTGACCTTTCTCACCCGCGAACACCGCAGGCGACGGTGGTCGTCGCCCGGTGGTCGGCGCGGACGGTGGAGTACCTGGTCCTGTCGGACTCCGCCCTGCTGCTGGAGTCGCCGGCCGGCGTGGTGACGGCCGTCCTGGACGACCGCCTGTCCCGCCTCCCGCGCGCGGCCCTGGCGACCGACGCCCTGATCGACTCGACCCTGCGCAACAAGGAGGGCGGCTTCTTCACGGCCGCGGCGGACGCCTCGGTGGCGGCGCGCGCGGTGACCGGGGCACTGCCGCGCTCCTCGGTACGGTCCCTGGCCGCGCTGACGGACGGGGCGAGCCGGTGGGTGGAGACGTTCCGGGAGGGCGACTGGACGGACTGCTTCACGCTCGTGCGCAAGGCGGGGGCGCGGGCCCTGGTGGAGCAGGTGCGGGCCCGGGAGATCGCGGACGCGGAGGAACGGGCGTTCCTGGGCCGGAGCAAGACCCATGACGACGCGACCGTGGTGTTCGCGGAACTGTGAGTCCGGGCGCCGGGCGCGGTGCGGTTACTTCTCCATGCCCAGGTTCAACTGGTGCAGCAGCCGGGCGAGTTCGGAGACCTCCCGGGGGTTCCAGTCCGCGAGGCGGCCCGCGTACCGGGCCCGCCGGGCGTCCCGCACCCGGCCCACTCGCGAGCGTCCCTCCGCCGTCAGTTCGACGAGCCACGCCCGGCCGTCCGCCGGGTCGGGTGCGCGGGTGACGAGCCCGAGGTCCTCCAGGGCCCGCAACTGCCGGGACATGGTGGCCTTGCCGACGCCGATGTACGCGGCGAGTTCCGTGGCGCGCTGGCGGCCGTACTCGTCGAGCCGCACCAACAGGCCGTAGGCCGAGGACTCCAGGTCCGGGTGGACCTCGCGGGCCATCTCGCCCTGGCTGGCCCGGGCGCGCCGCAGCAGCACGGTCAACTCGCGTTCCAACGCCAGGAATTCGGGCTGGTTCACCACACTCCCGGGCAGCGCGGACCCGCTCGCGTGTCCGCCGTCGTTCCCGTCTTCGCGCACGTCAGTCCCTGCCTCGGTTTTCCGGGTCATGAAAGTTTCCGCCACATGCCGTCATCGCCGCAGCTCGGTCAGTATTTCGCAGGTCAAGACCAACGGCAGCCTCCGGACCCCCTTCCCTGCCCTTCGTCTCCGCGCGTAGCTTCCCTACCAGGCACTCGCTGGCATGGCCACGCCAGAAATGCGCGTCGGCACCCCCCACACTCCCCCGCTCCCCCCACCACCGAGCCTTCGGAGGCACGCATGCCCGTGCACAGACCCGGATCGGTACGCCTCTTCCTCGCGGCCCTCGTCGCCCTCGCGGGAACCCTCCTCGCGGCCGCCCCCGCCGCCCCCTCCCCCGCCGCCGACACCCCCGCCCGCGGCTCCGCCCACATGGGCGTCGGCGTCCTCGCCCACGACGGGAAGGACGGCGTCCCGCGCGAGACCCGCGCCGCCCAGACGGAGGGCGTCGACGTCTCCAGCCACCAGGGCAACGTCGCCTGGTCCACCCTGTGGAACAGCGGGGTGAGGTGGGCCTATACGAAGGCGACCGAGGGGACGTACTACACCAACCCCTACTTCGCCCAGCAGTACACCGGCTCGTACAACGTCGGCATGGTCCGCGGCGCCTACCACTTCGCCACCCCCGACACCACCAGCGGCGCGACCCAGGCCAACTACTTCGTCGACCACGGCGGCGGCTGGTCCCGGGACGGCCGGACCCTGCCGGGCGTGCTCGACATCGAGTGGAACCCCTACGGCGCCTCCTGCTACGGCAAGACGCAGAGCGCGATGGTGACGTGGATCCGGGACTTCCTCACCCAGTACCGGGCCCGCACCGGGCGCGACGCCGTCATCTACACCGCCACCAGCTGGTGGACCGAGTGCACGGGGAACTACGGGGGGTTCGCCGCCGCCAACCCGCTGTGGATCGCGCGGTACGCGTCGACCGTCGGGACGCTGCCGGCCGGCTGGGCGTACCACACCATGTGGCAGTACACCTCCTCCGGCCCGACCGTCGGTGACCACGACAAGTTCAACGGGGCCCTCGACCGGGTCGTCGCCCTCGCCAACGGCTGACCCCGGCACGCACGGCGAAGGCCCGGGCCTCCCTCACGAGAACCCGGGCCTTCCTCTCATCCGATGACGTCCGTCACGCCGCCACCGGACGTCACGCGGCGCGCGGACGTCACGCCGCCACCGGCACCTCCGGCGCCGCCTCGCTCGTCGCCGGGGACAGCGCCAGCTCCAGGACCTGGCGGACGTCGGTCACGGCGTGCACGTCGAGCTTGTCCAGCACCTCCGCCGGGACGTCGTCCAGGTCGGGCTCGTTGCGCTTGGGGATGACGACGGTGGTGACGCCCGCCCGGTGCGCGGCCAGCAGCTTCTGCTTGACGCCGCCGATCGGCAGGACCCGGCCGGTCAGCGAGACCTCGCCGGTCATCGCCACGTCGGTCCGCACGAGGCGTCCGCTGAGCAGCGAGGCCAGGGCCGTCGTCATCGTGATGCCCGCGCTCGGGCCGTCCTTGGGTACCGCGCCCGCCGGGAAGTGGATGTGCACGCCCCGGTCCTTCAGGTCGCCCACCGGCAGCTCCAGCTCCGCGCCGTGCGAGCGCAGGAAGCTGAGCGCGATCTGCGCGCTCTCCTTCATCACGTCGCCGAGCTGACCGGTCAGGGTCAGGCCCGCCGCGCCCGTCTCCGGGTCCGCGAGGGACGCCTCGACGAAGAGCACGTCACCGCCGGCCCCCGTGACCGCGAGGCCCGTCGCCACGCCCGGCACCGCCGTACGGCGCTCCGCCGGGTCCTGCGCCGACTCCGGGACGTGGTGCGGCCGCCCGATCAGGCCGCGCAGCTCCTCGTCCGTGACCGTGAACGGCAGCTTGCGCTCGCCCAGTTCGTGCTGGGCCGCGACCTTGCGCAGCAGCCGGGCGATGGACCGCTCCAGGGTGCGCACGCCCGCCTCGCGGGTGTACTCGCCGGCGAGCTTGCGCAGGGCGCTCTCGTCGAGGGTCACCTCGTCCTTGTCCAGGCCCGCCCGCTCCAGCTGGCGCGGGAGCAGGTGGTCGCGGGCGATGACGACCTTCTCGTCCTCGGTGTAGCCGTCGAGGCGGACCAGCTCCATACGGTCGAGCAGGGCCTCCGGGATGGCCTCCAGGACGTTGGCGGTGGCGAGGAAGACCACGTCCGACAGGTCGAGTTCGACCTCCAGGTAGTGGTCGCGGAAGGTGTGGTTCTGCGCCGGGTCCAGGACCTCCAGGAGGGCCGCCGCAGGGTCGCCGCGGAAGTCGGAGCCCACCTTGTCGATCTCGTCCAGCAGCACCACCGGGTTCATGGATCCGGCTTCCTTGATCGCCCGCACGATCCGGCCGGGCAGCGCGCCGACGTACGTGCGCCGGTGGCCGCGGATCTCGGCCTCGTCGCGCACACCGCCGAGGGCGACGCGGACGAACTTGCGCCCCATGGCGTGCGCGACCGACTCGCCCAGCGAGGTCTTGCCGACGCCGGGCGGGCCGACGAGGGCGAGCACGGCACCGCCGCGCCGGCCGCCGACGACCCCGAGCCCCCGGTCGTTGCGCCGCTTGCGCACCGCCAGGTACTCGGTGATCCGCTCCTTCACGTCCTCCAGGCCCGCGTGCTCGGCGTCCAGGACCGCCTTGGCACCCTGGATGTCGTACGCGTCCTCGGTCCGCTCGTTCCACGGCAGTTCGAGCACGGTGTCCAGCCAGGTCCGGATCCACGAGCCCTCGGGCGACTGGTCGCTGGACCGCTCCAGCTTGTCGACCTCCTTGAGCGCGGCCTCGCGGACCTTCTCCGGCAGGTCGGCGGCCTCCACCCGCGCGCGGTAGTCGTCGGACTCCTCCGCCGCGTCCTTGGAGTCGCCGTTGAGCTCCCGCAGTTCCTTGCGCACGGCCTCCAGCTGACGGCGCAGCAGGAACTCGCGCTGCTGCTTGTCGACGCCCTCCTGGACGTCCTTGGCGATGGTCTCGGCGACGTCCTGCTCGGCGAGGTGGTCGCGCAGGTGCTGGGTGGCGAGCTTGAGCCGGGCGACCGGGTCGGCGGTCTCCAGGAGCTCGACCTTCTGGTCGGTGCTCAGGAACGGCGAGTAGCCGGAGTTGTCGGCCAGCGCGGAGACGTCGTCGATGGCCTGGACGCGGTCCACGACCTGCCAGGCGCCGCGCTTGCGCAGCCAGGCGGTGGCGAGGGCCTTGTACTCCTTGACCAGTTCGGTGACATGGCCCGGCAGCGGCTCGGGCACGGTCTCGTCGACACGGACACCCTCGACCCAGAGGGCGGCGCCCGGTCCGGTCGTCCCCGCACCGATCTTCACCCGCCCCCGGCCGCGGATCAGGGCGCCCGGGTCGCCGTCGGCCAGCCGTCCGACCTGTTCGACGGTGCCGAGGACACCGGTGCCCGGGTAGTTGCCGTCGATGCGTGGCACCAGCAGCACCTTGGGCTTCCCCGGTTCCGACCGGGCGGCGGCCTGGGCGGCCTCCACCGCGGCGCGCACGTCGGCGTCGCTCAGGTCGAGCGGGACCACCATGCCGGGCAGCACGACCTCGTCGTCGAGCGGCAGCACAGGCAGAGTGAGCGGTGTGGACGTCGAAGCCATGATCTCCCCTTCGGCATTCAAGTTGAGCTATGCCGACTCAATGCACGTGAGTCGCTGAATGTTCCCCGGGGGGCGTTCGCTGTGAGCGATCACCTCTGCCGAAGGGGTTGGCGGCGCTGCTGTAATAACCACCGACTGCATTCACTTATTACCAGCGAGGGGACCGCGGCATGGACCGGATCGTGCGGGCATGGGTGGACGGGTGGGTCGTCTCGCGCGGGGCGGCCCCGCCGGTCCTCGAACCCTGGGGATGCACGATCGACATGGGCATGGACGGCCATGTCACCCGGCATGTGTTCGGCGCGACCGGCGAGGACGTCGAGGAGGCGACCGTGCGCAAGGTGGCCGAGGCGGTCACGGGCGCCGGGGTGTGGCTGAAGGTGTTCCGGGACCCGGCCGTGGTCCGCGGCTGGCTGGGTGAGGGCTGGTGGATCGACCCCGACCCGGGCTGTCTGATGACGCTCCCCCTCACCGCACCGGCCGCCGAGGCGGCACCCCCGGACGGCTACCGGCAGCGCACCTGGTCCCGGGGTGGTGTCATCCGCACCCTGCTCGCCGCCCCCGACGGCTCCTGGGCGGCCCGCGGCCAGATCACCCCGACCGGCGCGACGGCGGTCGCCGACCAGATCGCCACCTCCCCGGCCCACCGGCGCAAGGGACTCGGCAGTCACGTCATGCGCACACTCCAGCGGGCGGCGGCCGAACAGGGCGCCGAGACATGCGTCCTGGCGGGCACACCGGCCGGCCGCGGCCTGTACGAGTCGCTGGGGTGGACCATGGTGGCCCCACTGACCAGCGCGAAGTTCACCGGCCCCGGGGTGCCGTAGAGAACCCGTACCGCTGGACGGAGCGACGGTAGGGCGGGTCACGACCGGCGCCGCCATGCGCTCACCGCCATGGCGTGCAGGGAACCGCCCGCACCCCGCAGGCTCGTTCACAGCCAGGCGGGGTGAACAACGGCTCGGCGTCCCGGCGTTGACCCGGGCCCGGTGTACGGGGCCTACGCGGCGGCGCGCGTCCTGGCCCAGCGGCGGACCGTCGGCCAGGTGGCGACCCCGACGGACAGCGCGATCAGGTGCCCCCACTCGGTCATCGGGTCGGTGAAGGCGAGGAGGCTCTGGAGGAGCATGCCCCCGAAGAGGGTCAGCAGGGGCAGGCCGAGCCACCGCGGCAGAAGGCCCGCCAGGGCGCCCGTGGCGGCGGCGACACCGAAGCTGATGCCGTAGTCGAGGCGGTGCAGGGAGCTGCCGGGAAGGTGGCCGACCAGCACGGCCAGTCCGACCGGGAGCTCGGTGGCGAGGGTGGCCAGGACATGGCCGAGCAGGAAGACCCCGGCCGCCCGCGGACCGCCGATCCGCCGCTCCAGCGCGGTCATGACCAGCAGGAAGCCCAGCGCGTACGGCGACGTGACACCGCCCGCCATCCACAGCGCGCTGGCGACCAGGACGAGCACGGGCGTGCGCACGAGGTGGGCCACGTCGGTGCTGGAGCCCTGGAGCAGGGAGTGGACGAGGGCGGGGTCGGCGTACGCGGTGACGAGCGAGGTGACGGCCAGGACCGCGGCGTAACCGAAGGTGAACGGCGTCCCGGCGGGAGTGGGGAGCAGCCGCCAGGGTCGGAGCCGGCGACGAGCCTCGGGGACGGACACCGGCTGGACGGGCGCGGACTCGGCGGGCGCGGGGGCCGACTCGGCAGGCCCCGACCCGGCGGGCGCAGGAGCCGGTGCGCGCTGGCTCGGTACCGCGTCCAGGAGTCCCGCGGCGTCGGGGTGACAGGCGTCCGAGGGAGCGTGCGGGGCGTCCGCCGACTGCGCAGGCCGTTCCACCGTGGGCGCTCCTTCCGTCGTTCCCCACCCTTCGCGCTCTCCCGCCCCGCTGTCTGTGACCGGCGCCACGCGCACGCCGATTCACAGCGACTTCTCAACCACCCTTCTCAACCACCTTCGCGGGACCGGAAGGACGGTCCGCCGGAAATCCCGGTGCACCCCGCACCGAAACTGCCAGGATGGGCGGATGCCCGTCTCGTACGACATTCCCGAGGTCCTGGACCGTCGCGAGGGCCCGCACGGCGAGGTCGTGCTGCGCCGGCACGGCGAGTTGCTGCAGATCATCGCCAACGGGTGCTTCCTGATGGACACTTCGGACGGCCGCTCGGAGCGGCTGCTGGTGGACCTGGCGCGCGACGCGCTGGACGGCCGGCCGGAGCCGAGCGTGCTGATCGGCGGCCTCGGGGTCGGGTTCTCGCTCGCACACGCCGCCGGCGATCCGCGCTGGGGCCGGATCGCCGTCGTGGAGCGGGAACCGGCCATCATCGACTGGCATCGCCGCGGCCCGCTGGCCGCTCTCTCCGCCGCCGCGCTCGCCGACCCGCGCACTGCGATTCTGGAAACCGACCTTGTCACTTATGTGAATGAGACATCGGACACGTACGACGCGCTGTGCCTGGACATCGACAACGGACCCGACTGGACCGTCACCGAGGGCAACGACGGGCTGTACTCGCCGGCCGGACTGGCCGGTTGCGCAAGGATGTTGAGACCCGGCGGGGTGCTCGCGGTGTGGTCCGCGCGACCTTCTCCGGAATTTGAAGGAACCCTCCGGAATGCCGGGTTCCAGCAGGTGCGTACCGAAGAGGTGCCGGTTGCCCGGGGCGTTCCGGACGTCGTGCATCTCGGTGTCCGACCTGGATAGCCGTGGCGTGGTGACTCCCCGTACCCTGCTTTCCGGCGCAGATCATTCAAGCGTCAATCGCAAGCATGCGCAGGCACAACCCAGTAAGCGGGATCACCCCACTGATTCCGGAAAGCAACCCTTGGGGCGGGCGATGGAGCAGACACACACCTCCCACAACGGCACGGCCACGGCCACCCCCGGTGCGCAGCGCCGGGTGCTGGTGGTCGAGGACGACCCGACGATCGTGGAGGCCATCGCGACCCGTCTGCGTGCCGAGGGATTCCTCGTGCAGACCGCGGGCGACGGTCCGGCGGCGGTCGACACGGCCGAGGCCTGGCAGCCCGACCTGCTGATCCTCGACATCATGCTGCCCGGCTTCGACGGCCTGGAGGTCTGCCGCCGCGTGCAGGCCGCCCGCCCGGTGCCGGTGCTGATGCTGACCGCGCGCGACGACGAGACCGACATGCTGGTCGGTCTCGGGGTCGGCGCGGACGACTACATGACCAAGCCGTTCTCGATGCGGGAGCTGGCCGCGCGCGTGCACGTGCTGCTGCGCCGGGTGGAGCGGGCCGCGCTGGCCGCCGCGACGCCCAGAAGCGGCATCCTGCGCCTGGGCGAGCTGGAGATCGACCACGCGCAGCGCCGGGTGCGGGTGCACAGTGAGGATGTTCACCTCACCCCCACCGAGTTCGACCTCCTGGTGTGCCTGGCGAACACCCCGCGCGCGGTGCTCTCCCGTGAGCAGCTCCTCGCCGAGGTGTGGGACTGGGCGGACGCCTCCGGCACCCGCACGGTCGACAGCCACATCAAGGCCCTGCGCCGGAAGATCGGCGCCGAGCGGATCCGCACGGTGCACGGCGTGGGCTACGCCCTGGAGACGCCGACGCCATGAGCGGCGGCCCGCCCGGACGGAGAGGCCCCTGGGAGCCCTGGGGCGGCGTGCGCCCGTTCTCGATCAAGACCAAGCTGGGGGCGCTCGTCGTCACCTCGGTCCTGATCACCACGGGTCTGTCGATGATCGCGGTGCGCACCAAGACGGAGCTGCGGTTCATCACGGTCTTCTCGATGATCGCCACGCTGTTGATCACCCAGTTCGTGGCGCACTCGCTCACGGCCCCGCTCGACGAGATGAACGCGGTCGCCCGCTCCATCTCGCACGGCGACTACACCCGCCGGGTGCGGGAGAACCGCCGGGACGAGCTGGGCGACCTCGCCGAGACCATCAACCGGATGGCCGACGACCTGGAGGCCCAGGAACAGCAGCGCAAGGAACTCGTGGCGAATGTCTCCCACGAGCTCAGAACCCCCATCGCGGGGCTCAGGGCGGTGCTGGAGAACATCGTGGACGGGTTCTCGCCCGCGGATCCCGAGACGATGCGTACGGCCCTGAAGCAGACGGAACGGCTGGGGCGGCTGGTCGAGACGCTCCTGGACCTCTCCCGCCTCGACAACGGCGTCGTCCCGCTGAAGGCGCGCCGTTTCGAGGTGTGGCCGTACCTCTCGGGCGTGCTGAAGGAGGCCAACATGGTCGCGTCGGCGCGCGCGGGCATCGCCTCCGGTTC
Organism: Streptomyces sp. NPDC034103; assembly: GCF_055575395.1. Taxonomy (NCBI): domain Bacteria; kingdom Bacillati; phylum Actinomycetota; class Actinomycetes; order Kitasatosporales; family Streptomycetaceae; genus Streptomyces; species Streptomyces sp. NPDC034103. The sequence goes on from NZ_JBVISS010000005.1 coordinate 266,774, forward strand.
CGGCAGCCACACGCGGACGGACGTGCATCTGCACCTGGACGTGTCCCCGCCGGAGCTGACCGCGCACGCGGACCCGGAGCGGATCCACCAGGTGGTGGCCAACCTGATCGACAACGCGGTCAAGCACAGCCCGCCGCACGGGCGCGTGACGGTCAAGGCCCGGCGCGGGTCCGTGCCGGACTCCCTGGAGCTGGAGGTCCTCGACGAGGGCCCCGGCATCCCGCGCTCCGAGTGGCACCGCGTCTTCGAGCGGTTCAACCGGGGGGCCGTGAACCGGCCGCACGGTCCGGGCAGCGACGGCGGCACCGGGCTCGGCCTGGCGATCGCCCGCTGGGCGGTGGATCTGCACGGCGGCCGGATCGGAGTGGCCGAATCCGAGCGGGGTTGCCGGATCCTTGTCACCCTTCCGGGACTTACATCTCTGCCAAGTTGACGTAAAGTTCGAAGCGGAGCCACAAGATCCACCGCGGTCCGCGCTGACGGACACGTGTGATCACCTGTGATCTGCCACCGGCCCGCGCCATCGGCGTCCGAGGCCTGGCTCCGCCCTTCCCTCCTGAACCGGAACCACGCTTGTTTCCCGCCATTTCTGGCCCCGAAACGCGCTTTCCGATGTGACTTACACGACGATGACCATGCCCGGCCTGACCTTCCCGGCCGGGGAGGCGTAGCCTTTATTCCCGCTGTCCATCACCTTGTGAGAAGCGGAAGAGGGCGGTTACCGCCGTGTCGCCACAGTCCCCCAGTAACTCGAGCATCTCGACCGACGCAGACCAAGCGGGGAAGAACCCCGCTGCGGCGTTCGGTCCCAATGAGTGGCTCGTCGACGAGATCTATCAGCAGTACCTCCAGGACCCGAATTCGGTAGACCGAGCCTGGTGGGACTTCTTCGCCGACTACAAGCCAGGTGCGGCCGCCGCCCCGGCCGCGGCCGCTCCGGCCCCCGCGGCTCCGGCCCAGGCGGCGCCCGCCGCCCCGGCCGCTCCCGCGGCACCCTCGGTGCCCGCGCCGGCCCCCGCGGTCGCTCAGCCCGCTGCCGCCGCGCCCGCCGCGCCGGCGAAGGCCGCCGCCCCGGCCCCGGCCGCCGCTCCGGCCAAGCCCGCCGCGGCCAAGCCGAAGGCCGAGCCCGCCGCCGCCTCCGCGGACGGTCCGGAGCTGGTCACGCTGCGCGGTCCCGCCGCCGCGGTCGCGAAGAACATGAACGCCTCGCTGGAGGTGCCCACGGCCACGTCCGTGCGCGCCGTCCCGGTGAAGCTGCTCTTCGACAACCGCATCGTCATCAACAACCACCTCAAGCGCGCCCGGGGCGGGAAGATCTCCTTCACGCACCTCATCGGGTACGCGATGGTGCAGGCCATCAAGGCCATGCCGTCGATGAACCACTCCTTCGCGGAGAAGGACGGCAAGCCGACCCTGGTCAAGCCGGAGCACATCAACTTCGGCCTCGCCATCGACCTGGTGAAGCCCAACGGCGACCGCCAGCTGGTCGTCGCGGGCATCAAGAAGGCCGAGACGCTGAACTTCTTCGAGTTCTGGCAGGCCTACGAGGACATCGTCCGCCGCGCCCGTGACGGCAAGCTGGGCATGGACGACTTCACCGGTGTGACGGTCTCCCTGACCAACCCCGGCGGCCTCGGCACCGTCCACTCGGTCCCGCGCCTGATGCCCGGTCAGTCGGTCATCATGGGCGTCGGCTCGATGGACTACCCGGCGGAGTTCCAGGGCACCTCCCAGGACACCCTGAACAAGCTCGGCATCTCGAAGGTCATGACGCTCACGTCGACCTACGACCACCGGGTCATCCAGGGCGCGGCCTCCGGCGAGTTCCTGCGGATCGTCGCGAACCTGCTGCTGGGCGAGAACGGCTTCTACGACGACGTCTTCGAGGCGCTGCGCATCCCCTACGAGCCGGTCCGCTGGCTCAAGGACATCGACGCCAGCCACGACGACGACGTCACCAAGGCCGCCCGGGTCTTCGAGCTGATCCACTCCTACCGGGTCCGCGGCCACGTCATGGCCGACACCGACCCGCTGGAGTACCGCCAGCGCAAGCACCCCGACCTCGACATCACCGAGCACGGCCTCACCCTGTGGGACCTGGAGCGCGAGTTCGCGGTCGGCGGCTTCGCCGGCAAGTCCCTGATGAAGCTGCGCGACATCCTCGGCGTGCTGCGCGACTCGTACTGCCGCACCACCGGCGTCGAGTTCATGCACATCCAGGACCCCAAGCAGCGCAAGTGGATCCAGGACCGCATCGAGCGCGCGCACACCAAGCCGGAGCGCGAGGAGCAGCTGCGCATCCTGCGCCGGCTGAACGCCGCCGAGGCGTTCGAGACGTTCCTGCAGACCAAGTACGTCGGCCAGAAGCGCTTCTCCCTGGAGGGCGGCGAGTCCGTCATCCCGCTGCTGGACGCGGTCATCGACTCCGCCGCCGAGTCCCGCCTGGACGAGGTCGTCATCGGCATGGCCCACCGCGGCCGCCTGAACGTCCTGGCGAACATCGTCGGCAAGTCGTACGCCCAGATCTTCCGCGAGTTCGAGGGCAACCTCGACCCGAAGTCGATGCACGGCTCCGGCGACGTGAAGTACCACCTGGGCGCCGAGGGCACCTTCACCGGCCTGGACGGCGAGCAGATCAAGGTCTCCCTGGTCGCGAACCCCTCGCACCTGGAGGCGGTCGACCCGGTCCTGGAGGGCGTCGCGCGCGCCAAGCAGGACATCATCAACAAGGGCGGCACCGACTTCACGGTCCTGCCGGTGGCCCTGCACGGTGACGCGGCCTTCGCGGGCCAGGGCGTGGTGGCCGAGACCCTCAACATGTCGCAGCTGCGGGGTTACCGCACCGGCGGCACGGTCCACATCGTCATCAACAACCAGGTCGGCTTCACGGCGGCGCCGGAGTCCTCCCGCTCGTCGATGTACGCCACCGACGTGGCGCGCATGATCGAGGCGCCGATCTTCCACGTGAACGGCGACGACCCCGAGGCGGTCGTCCGCGTGGCCCGGCTGGCCTTCGAGTTCCGCCAGGCGTTCAACAAGGACGTCGTGATCGACCTCATCTGCTACCGCCGCCGCGGTCACAACGAGTCGGACAACCCGGCCTTCACCCAGCCGCTGATGTACGACCTGATCGACAAGAAGCGCTCGGTGCGCAAGCTCTACACCGAGTCCCTGATCGGTCGCGGCGACATCACCCTGGAAGAGGCCGAGCAGGCGCTCCAGGACTACCAGGGCCAGCTGGAGAAGGTCTTCACGGAGGTCCGCGAGGCCACCTCCCAGCCGGGCCCCGCGGAGTCCTCGGACCCGCAGGCCGAGTTCCCGGTCGCGGTGAACACCGCGATCACCTCGGAGGTCGTCAAGCGGATCGCCGAGTCCCAGGTCAACGTCCCGGACAACATCACCGTCCACCCGCGTCTGCTGCCGCAGCTCCAGCGCCGGGCGGCGATGGTCGAGGACGGCACCATCGACTGGGGCATGGGCGAGACCCTCGCGGTCGGCTCGCTGCTCCTGGAGGGCGTCCCGGTCCGGCTCGCCGGCCAGGACTCCCAGCGCGGTACGTTCGGCCAGCGGCACGCGGTGATCATCGACCGTGAGACGGGCGACGAGTTCACGCCGCTGATGTACCTCTCCGAGGACCAGGCGCGGCTGAACGTCTACAACTCCCTACTCTCCGAGTACGCGGCGATGGGCTTCGAGTACGGCTACTCGCTGGCCCGTCCCGAGTCCCTCGTGATGTGGGAGGCGCAGTTCGGCGACTTCGTCAACGGCGCGCAGACGGTCGTGGACGAGTTCATCTCGTCGGCGGAGCAGAAGTGGGCCCAGACGTCGGGCGTCACCCTGCTCCTCCCGCACGGCTACGAGGGCCAGGGCCCGGACCACTCGTCCGCCCGCCCGGAGCGCTTCCTCCAGATGTGCGCGCAGAACAACATGACGGTCGCGATGCCGACCCTCCCGTCGAACTACTTCCACCTCCTGCGGTGGCAGGTGCACAACCCGCACCACAAGCCGCTGGTGGTCTTCACCCCGAAGTCGATGCTGCGCCTGAAGGCGGCGGCCTCGAAGGCGGAGGAGTTCACGACGGGCCAGTTCCGCCCGGTCATCGGTGACTCCACGGTCGACCCGGCCGCGGTGAAGAAGGTCGTCTTCTGCGCCGGCAAGGTCTACTACGACCTGGAGGGCGAGCGCGTCAAGCGCGGTGTCACGGACACGGCGATCATCCGCATCGAGCGCCTGTACCCGCTCCCGGGTGCCGAGCTCCAGGCGGAGATCGCCAAGTACCCGAACGCCGAGAAGTACCTGTGGGCGCAGGAGGAGCCGGCGAACCAGGGCGCGTGGCCCTTCATCGCCCTCAACCTGATCGACCACCTGGACCTGGCGGTCGGCGCGGACGTGCCGCACGGCGAGCGTCTGCGGCGCATCTCGCGCCCGCACGGCTCGTCGCCGGCGGTGGGTTCGGCCAAGCGCCACCAGGCCGAGCAGGAGCAGCTGGTGCGTGAGGTGTTCGAGGCGTAGGTCTCGGACCGTGCAACTGAAGGGCCCGGTCCCCACACGGTGGGGGCCGGGCCCTTCGGGTTCGGACGGGGAGAAACTCCGTGCGCGGGCGACACCTACGGAACGTGCCGATCGCCGAGCGGAGGGACCGGCTACTCGTCGTCCTCGTCGTCCAGCCGCGCCAGCCAGGTCGCCAGCCGCTCCACCGGCACCTCGAAGTCCGGGTTGAGATCGACGAACGTCCGCAGCTGCTCGGCGAGCCACTCGAAGGTGACCTCCTCCTCGCCGCGCCGCTTCTCCAGTTCTTCGATGCCACGGTCGGTGAAGTACAACTCTCGCTCCTGATACGGACGGGACGAACCCTCGGACCTACTCCCTCAGGGTATGCCGTACGTCAGTCACGCGGTCGTGCGAGGTCGTAGGCCAGTCCCAGCGCCCCGTGGGCCAGCAGCAGGCCGCCCGCGGTGAGCCAGCCGCCGCTGCGGCACCGCAGGCCCCAGGCCGCAAGTGGGAGGCCGGCGGCGATCTGGGCCAGGGCGAGGGCGCGCGCCCTGGGGTCGCCGGACCAGGGGAGCCAGGGGCTCAGCCGGCGGCCCGCGACCGTCTCGAGTTCACCGCGGACCGCCTCGCGCCAGCCCTCCCCCTCGACGACGCGGGCGTCCGGCTGGACCCGGGCGACCTCGCGGAGGCGGTCGGCGGGTTCACCAGGGGCGAGACCGGCGGGGAGGGTCAGGCCCGCGTGGGTGAGGACGGCGAGGAGACCGCGCAGGCGGGCGCGGGCGTCGGCCGCGGTGTCCGGTTCGGTGAGGGCGTTCAGGGACTGCACGTCGAGGACCGGGTCGAGGCCGAGGCGGGCGGCGAAGGTGCGCATCGCCTCGCCCTCGCCGGCCGGGGTGCCGTTGGCGAGCCAGACGTAGCCGACCGGACGGCGGAAGCCGGAGGCGAGGGTGTAACCGCTGCGGTCGGCGTCCCACCACAGGGCGAGGACGGGCCAGGGGGCGCCGACGGCGAGTGCCGTGGCCCAGCCGGTGAGGACGCGGTCGACCGGTTCGTCGCCGTCCCGCCAGGGCTTGCCCTCGGGGACGAGGGCGCTCCACTCGTCGCCCGCGCGCGTGAGCAGCATGCGCTCACGCAGCAGCTGGGCGGCGGGGGCGGCGGACTCGGGTGCCGCACGGCAGAGCAGGAGGGCGCCCGGGGCGGGGCCGGGACGAGGGATTTCCGTCGGCGACATGCTCACACGCTAGGCAGATTCATACGATTTGGTCATTTTGGCAGCCGGTAAACGTCCCCAGAACGGGCGTCTTGACTTTCCGGGTCCGCGATATATCGTGAATACCGGAAGACGCGATATGGCGTGTGTGGTGTCACGGGGAGGTCTGCACCATGTCCGAGTGGTCCGTCACAGAGCCGCGAAAGCTGACGTTCGAGGAGCCGGTGAGCCGTCTCCATGTGCGCGTCGTCAATGGAACGGTGAACGTCGTGGGCACCGACGAAGGTTCCGCCCGCCTGGAGATCTCCGAGCTGGAGGGCCCACCCCTGACGGTGACCCAGGAGGGCGGCACCCTCACGGTGGCCTACGATGACCTGCCCTGGAAGGGCTTCCTGAAGTGGCTGGACCGCAAGGGCTGGCGCCGCAGCGCCGTCGTCTCGCTGGCCGTGCCGGCCGACACCCGGGTCGAGGTGGGTGTGGTGGGCGCCGCCGCCGTGGTCTCGGGCATCGACGGACAGGCGGAGGTGAAGGGCGTCACCGGCGACACGACACTGGTGCGGCTCACCGGCCCGGTCCGCGCGGACACCGTCTCGGGCAACCTGGAGGCCCAGGCCCTGCGCGGTGACCTCCGCTTCAACTCCGTCTCCGGGGACCTGACCGTGGTCGAGGCGGGCTCCTCGGTCAAGGCGGACTCGGTGAGCGGTTCGATGATCGTCGACCTCGATCCGACCAGCCGCCCGACCGACATCAGTCTGACCAGCGTCTCCGGCGAGATCGCCATCCGGCTCCCGCACCCGGCGGACGCGCAGGTGGAGGCGAACACCGCCAGCGGGAGGGTCTCCAACGCCTTCGAGGACCTGCGCGTCGGCGGCCAGTGGGGCGCCAAGCGGATCACCGGCCGGCTCGGCGCGGGCCGCGGCAGCCTCAAGGCGACCACCGTCTCGGGCTCGATCGCCCTGCTGCGCCGCCCACCGACGCATGAGGAGCCATGGGACGTGGACCCGCAGGACGTGGGCCCGCTGCCTGAGGAGGCCGCCGGCACGGCGACCCCCGCGGCCGGTGCGCACGGCGACTCGGGGGACAATTCCGTCTCCGGCCCGGGTGACGGCGCAACCGGTACCCCGGCCGACGGCACGACCGACAAGAAGGTGCTCTGACATGCCTCCCGTCTTCGCCCACGGCCGCCTCCGCCTCTACCTGCTGAAGCTGCTCGACGAGGCGCCCCGCCACGGCTACGAGGTGATCCGACTGCTGGAGGAGCGCTTCCAGGGGCTGTACGCACCGTCGGCCGGCACCGTCTACCCCCGCCTCGCCAAGCTCCAGGCCGAGGGACTGGTCACCCACACCACCGAGGGCGGCCGCAAGGTCTACGCCATCACGGACGCGGGCCGCGCCGAACTGGCCGACCGCAGCGGCGAGCTGGCCGACCTGGAACTGGAGATCCGGGATTCGGTCGCCGAACTCGCCGCCGAGATCCGGGCCGATGTGCGCGGCGCCGCGGGCGACCTGCGGCGCGAGATGCGGGCGGCCGCCTCCGAGGCCCGCCGCGGCGAGACCGGGAACGGCGGTGAACAGGACGGCTTCGCCGGGGACTTCGGGGAGTACGGCGACAAGGAGGCGTGGCGCGCGGCCAAGGAGGAGATGCGGCGCGTCAAGCAGGAGTGGAAGGAACAGGCCAGGCGCGCCAAGGACGAGAGCAGGCGGGCCCGCGAGGAGGCCCAGCGGGCCCGGCGCCAGGCCAAGGAGGCCCAGGAGCGGGCGCGGACCCAGGCGCAGGAGGAGGTCCAGCGCATCGCCCGCCGGGTCCAGGAGCAGGTCCAGGACCACTTCGCGCGGGGCGACTGGCCGACGGGGGTGCGCGAGGGGCTGACCGAACTGGCCAAGGAGTTCGGCGAGTTCGGTCGGGAGCACGGCCGCGAGTTCGGCATGGACTTCGGGTTCGGGCACGGGGGTGCCGAGAAGAACACGGAGAAGTCGTCGCGGGCGCCCGAGTACACGCAGACCCCGCAGGACTTCCCCGCCGACTACGAACCGGCCTGGGCCCACGAGGACGGCACCGGCGACCCGGCCCGCGACCTGGACCGACTCCTCGACCGCTTCCGCGACGACATCCGCGACACGGCCCGGGACCACGGCGTCAGCCCGGACCAGCTCCGCGACACCCGCCGCCACCTGTCGACGGCGGCGGCACACATCGGGGCGCTGCTGCGGGCGCCGAAGGGCTGAGAACCGGCGGCCACCGGTGGCACCGGCGGCCGCCGCTCGGCTCAGCCCGCCTTGGCCTCTCCCCCGCCGTACAGCACGCGGGTCAGGGACTCGTACGTCACGTCGTGGTCGGCGAGTGTCTCGGCCGAGGTGCCGGGGCGCACGGTGAGGGCGAGGAGGAGGTGTTCGTCGCCGATGTGCCGGTCGCGGTGGGCCAGGGCGATGCGCAGGGAGCGTTCCAGGACGCCCTTGGCCTCCCGCCCGAAGGAGGGGCGGCCGGACCACCAGCCTTTGCCCTTGCGGTCGCCGGACATCGCGCCGACGCCGTGCACCTCCTCGACGCGGGCCACGATCTGCGCGACGTCGATGCCGAGCCCGGCGAGGGCCTCGGACTCGGCCTGGGAGATGCCGGCCCGACGGCGTGCCTCGGCGAGGGCCCGCCGTACGGACTCCTTGCGTTCCGCCGTGAGCCCGAGCGCGGCCAGGGCGAAGGAGGCGCGGCTCGCCTCCCGGTCGAGCAGCATGAGCAACAGGTGCTCGGCGTCGACGGTGGCCGCCCCCGTCCGTTCGGCCTCCTGCACCGCCGACTGCACCACCGCGCGGGCGTCCTTCGTGAACCGCTCGAACATCAATGCCTCCCGTACTTCTTGTGCACGGCCTGCCTGCTCACACCGAGTTCCGCGGCGATCTCCTGCCACGACCAGCCCTGGTTGCGCGCACTGCGCACCTGTACCGACTCCAGTTGCTCCAGGAGCCGGCGCAGTGCGGCGACGGCGCGCAGGCCGACCCGTGGGTCACGGTCGCCCGCGCGTTCGGCGAGATCCGTTGCTTCGGTCATGACGTCAACTTACGTTGACATCGCCCGCATGTCAACCAATGTTGACACCTCGGGTGGCCTCAGGCTCCCGCGGGCGATCACGGACGGCCTCGGGGCGGGCCCGGGCACACGAAAGGCGGGCCCGGCATCCGGACCCGCCTGACCCCCCGGCGTCAGGAGTTGGTCAGCACGATCTTGCCGAACTGCTCACCCGACTCCAGCCGTTCGAAGCCCTCCCGGGCCCGGTCCAGCGGCAGCACCTCGTCGATCACCGGGCGGACCCCCGTGGCGGCACAGAAGGAGAGCAGGTCCTCCAGCTCGTCCTTGGTGCCCATGGTCGAGCCGACGACCTTGAGCTCCAGGAAGAAGATCCGGGTGAGTTCGGCGTGCGCGGGCCGGTCACCGCTCGTCGCGCCGGAGATGACGAGCGTGCCGCCGGGCTTCAGCGACTTCACCGAGTGCGACCAGGTCGCGGCACCGACGGTCTCGATGACGGCGTCCACCCGCTGCGGCAACCGCGCTCCCGACTCCAGCGCCTCCACGGCACCCAGTTCGATCGCCCGCTTCCGCTTGGCCTCGTCCCGGCTGGTGGCGAAGACCCGCAGACCCGCGGCCTTGCCGAGCACGATCGCGGCCGTGGCGACCCCGCCGCCGGCGCCCTGCACGAGGACCGAGTCACCGGGACGCACACCGGCGTTGGTGAAGAGCATGCGGTAGGCCGTCAGCCAGGCGGTGGGCAGACAGGCGGCCTCCGCGAAGGAGAGCTCCTTGGGCTTGGGCAGGACGTTCCAGGTCGGCACGGCGACCTGCTCGGCGAAGGTGCCCTGGTAGCGCTCGGTGAGGATCGAGCGGGGCTCCTTGGGCCCGACCCCGTGACCCGACTGACCGATCACGGAGTGCAGGACGACCTCGTTGCCGTCCTCGTCGACACCGGCGGCGTCGCAGCCGAGGATCATCGGCAGCTTGTCCTCGGGCAGGCCGACGCCCTTCAGGGACCAGAGGTCGTGGTGGTTGAGGGAGGCGGCCTTGACGTTGATCACACTCCAGCCGGCCCGGGCCTCGGGAGCCGGACGCTCCCCCAACTCGAGGCCACTGAGCGGCTGGTCACGGTCGATGCGGGCGGCGTAGGCAGCGAACATGAGCCCGACGATAGGGTCCGGCACGGCCCGGGGGGAACCGGGGCCCGCTGTGAGACATGCCCTCTTGCGCGTCCGGCGTGTTCCGGTCCAAGGACGAGGCCCCTGCTTTTCAGCCCGTCCGGCGTTTAAAGACGAGGCCCGTGCTTTTCAGCCCGTCCGGCGTTTGAGGACGAGGCCCCTTCAGGGCCGACGGGGGTCTGGGGGCGGAGCCCCCAGGGCCTGGGCGGGGCCGAGGGGGCGGCAGCCCTGGAGGATGGGACGGGTAGGGGCGGCGGGGGCGAGAAACCACTCGAACAGCCGTCCCGCAGAGTAAAAAGTGGCCCCGCCCGGACACCCACCCGAACGAGGCCACCCCTACACCCACTCACCTCAACGGCGAGCCACACCCTCCGCACGAGCCGCCGCAGCGACCGCGGCCGTGACCGCCGGCGCCACCCGCTCGTCGAACGGCGACGGAATCACGTAGTCCGCAGCGAGGTCCTCACCGACGACCGCCGCCAGCGCCTCCGCCGCCGCGATCTTCATGCTCTCGGTGATCCGGGAGGCCCGGACCTGGAGCGCGCCGGCGAAGATGCCCGGGAACGCGAGGACGTTGTTGATCTGGTTCGGGAAGTCCGACCGGCCGGTCGCCACGACCGCCGCGTACTTGTGCGCGACCTCCGGGTGGACCTCGGGGTTCGGGTTGGCCATGGCGAAGACGAAGGCGCCCTTCGCCATCGAGGCCACCGCCGCCTCCGCCACGGTGCCGCCGGAGACGCCGATGAAGACGTCGGCGCCCGCGAGGGCGTCCTCCAGCGAACCGCTCAGCCCGGCCTTGTTGGTGAAGCCCGCGAGGTCCCGCTTGACCGGGGTCAGGTCGTCCCGGTCGGCCGACACCACGCCCTTGCGGTCGGCGACGGCGACGTCCCCGATCCCGGCGTCGACGAGGATCTTCGCGATGGCGACACCGGCCGCACCGGCGCCCGAGATGACCGCCCGCAGCTCCCCGAGTCCACGCCCGGTCAGCCGCGCGGCGTTGCGCAGGGCCGCCAGCGTCACCACGGCCGTGCCGTGCTGGTCGTCGTGGAAGATCGGGATGTCGAGCGCGTCCTGGAGGCGCTTCTCGATCTCGAAGCACCGCGGGGCCGAGATGTCCTCCAGGTTCACGCCGCCGAAGGACGGGGCGAGCCGGACCACGGTCTCGACGATCTCGTCGACGTCCGTGCAGGCCAGCGCGATGGGCACCGCGTCGACGCCACCGAACTGCTTGAAGAGGATGGCCTTGCCTTCCATCACCGGAAGGGAGGCCTCGGGCCCGATGTCACCGAGTCCGAGCACCGCCGTGCCGTCGGTGACGACGGCGACGACCGAGGACTTCCACGTGTAGTCGTGGACGAGGTCGGGCTGCTCGGCGATGGCGCTGCACACCTTCGCCACGCCGGGCGTGTACGCGAGGGACAGGTCGTCCTTGTCACGGATCGGCACGGTGGCTTGCACTGCCATCTTGCCGCCGCGGTGCAGCGCGAACGCGGGGTCGAAGGAATCGAGGGGCTCCGCCCCGTCCTGACCCGTATCGCTGTCGCTGCGAGGATTGACGATCTCCGCTGCCACTGTGTTCTACCCCTTAGATATTCATGGTTTGAGGGTGGCCACTCCTGGTTGAGAAGTGGGCGGGCACCGCGCACGGCCCAGATTCGGTGATGCGTACGAGCCATGCGCGACGGGCGCGCCGCACACGCGCCCTGAGCCCCGGATGAGGGGTGTAAAGAACCTTCTTACCGGACGGACGGCACCTGCGACGAGTCCAATACGTGCAAGGTCACATGGCGGACCTCGAAGGCCACGGATCGGTGACATGAATCATGGCCAAATATGAGGACCCGTTCTCGATCGCCTCTTGACACAGACTCGAACGACCGACCGAGACGTCAAGGCGTGGCTCGCATCGTGAGATGCGCCGAAGATCCTCCGGCCGGAAGGTCACATTCCCGCAGAAGGTGCGGCCGTGATGTCCGTCCTGATGCGGTTCGGGGGTCACCCGTTATCCGATTTTGACATGACGGGTCCCCTGAATGGCTTAGTCCGAATGGCAAGATGCCGTAATCACACGAGGTCGCGACACTCGAAGACGTGTGTTCTCGTCGACCCACGACACTGTCGATCCCGTCGGCAGCGTCCCGCCCCATCGGCAACTCCACCCATCCGCCGGAGGAACCCACCATGACCGCAAGCTCCACCCGTCGTACGACCGCCGCGCGTTCCAGGACTGCCGCGGTAGGTGCGATCGCGGTCGCTGGCGCCCTGATTCTCACCGGTTGCGGTGACCAGACGGAGGGCGGCAACGACAGCGGCTCCAAGGAGACCGCGTCGTCCAGCAGCGCTCCGCTGTTCGACAAGCTGCCCGCCAAGATCCAGAAGGCGGGTGTCATCAAGGTCGGCACCAACGCCGAGTACGCGCCCATGGAGTACCAGGAGGGCGGCAAGATCGTCGGTGTCGACCCCGACATCGCCGCCGCGCTGGGCAAGCAGCTGGGCGTGGAGTTCACCTTCACCTCGGGCTCCTTCGACGGTCTGATCACCTCGCTGAACTCGGGCCGCTACGACGTCGCCATGTCCTCCATCACGGACACCAAGGCGCGCCAGGAGGGTCTGGACGACAAGGGCAAGAAGCTCGGCCGGGGTGTCGACTTCGTCGACTACTTCACGGCCGGTACCGCCGTGTACGTCCAGAAGGGCAACCCGAAGAAGATCAACTCGATCGCCGACCTCTGCGGCAAGACGGCGGCCGTGCAGCGCGGCACGACGTACGAGCAGGCTCTGAAGGACCAGTCGAAGAAGTGCACGGACGACGGTGACAAGAAGATCACCATCGAGCCGTTCGAGAACGACACCGAGGCCCAGACCCGGGTGAAGTCGGGCGGCGCGGTCGCCGGCGTCAACGACTACCCGGTCGCCGTGGACCTGGCCCGCAAGGCGGACGGCGGCAACGCCTTCGAGGTCGTCGGCGAGCAGGTCGACGCCGGCCCCTTCGGCATCGCGGTGGACAAGAAGAACAAGGAGCTCACCGAGGCTCTCGAGGCCGCCGTCAACGCGATCATCGAGGACGGCACGTACAAGAAGATCCTGGAGAAGTGGGGCGCCGAGAGCGGTGCCATCGACAAGGCCGCCATCAACGGCGGCAAGTGACCGTCCACGCAGCACTGAAGGGCAGTCACGGTGACTGACAAGTTCGACAAGGAGCCGGCCGACGCGAAGCCGTCGGCCGCCGTCTCCAAGGAGGGCGGGGCCATCCCGCCCGAGGCGATCAAGGCCATTCCGGTACGGCACTACGGCCGCTGGGTCAGCGGTGTCATCGTGGTGGCCCTGCTGGCCCTGCTGGTCAACGCGTTCGCCAACGGCAACATCCAGTGGCAGGCGGTCGGCGACAAGCTGTTCGACTCCACGATCGTCGCCGGCGCCGGCCGCACCCTGCTGATCAGCGTCCTGGCGATGCTGCTCGGCGTGGTCCTGGGCGTCGTGCTGGCCGTCATGCGGCTCTCGAAGAACCCGGTGACGAGCTGGGTGGCCTGGCTGTACATCTGGTTCTTCCGCGGCACGCCGGTCTACGTCCAGCTCCTGCTCTGGTTCAACCTGGCGCTGATCTTCCCGACCCTGAACCTCGGTCCGATCTACAAGGACGAGATGACGGACGTCATGACCCCGTTCATGTGCGCCCTGCTCGGACTGGGTCTGAACGAGGCGGCGTACATGGCGGAGATCTGCCGCGCCGGTCTGATGGCGGTGGACGAGGGTCAGACCGAGGCCTCGCAGGCCCTCGGCATGAGCCACGGCAAGACGCTGCGCCGGATCGTCATCCCGCAGGCGATGCGGGTGATCGTGCCGCCGACCGGCAACGAGTTCATCAACATGCTGAAGACCTCGTCGCTGGTGTACGTGGTGACGTATCCGGAGCTGACCCGGTCGGCCACGTCGATCGGTTCGACCTCGTACGCCGTGATGGAGATGCTGTTCGTGGCGTCCCTCTGGTACCTGGTCATGACCAGTGTGTTCAGCGTCTTCCAGTTCTACCTGGAGCGCCGTTACGCCCGCGGCTCGACCCGTAACCTGCCGCCCACACCGTGGCAGAAGGTCAAGGCGAACCTGACGTCGCTCGGCCGCGAAAGGGGTGCGGCATGACCGCGATGGTGAAGTCCGAGGGCGTGCACAAGTCCTTCGGTCCGGTGGAGGTCCTCAAGGGCATCGACCTGGAGGTGAAGCAGGGTGAGGTGTTCTGCCTCATCGGCCCCTCCGGCTCCGGCAAGTCGACCTTCCTGCGGTGCATCAACCACCTGGAGAAGATCAACGCCGGTCGGCTGTACGTCGACGGTGAGCTGGTCGGCTACCGCCAGAAGGGCGACAAGCTGTACGAGCTCAAGGACAGCGAGGTCGCGCTCCAGCGCCGGGACATCGGCATGGTGTTCCAGCGGTTCAACCTGTTCCCGCACATGACGGCCCTCGAGAACGTCATGGAGGCCCCGGTCCAGGTCAAGGGCGTCAGCAAGGCCCAGGCCAGGGAGCGGGCGGGCGAGCTGCTGGAGCGCGTGGGGCTCGCCGACAAGGCGAAGAACTACCCCTCGCAGCTCTCCGGCGGCCAGCAGCAGCGCGTCGCCATCGCCCGGGCCCTGGCGATGGACCCGAAGCTGATGCTGTTCGACGAGCCCACCTCGGCGCTCGACCCGGAGCTGGTCGGTGACGTCCTCGACGTCATGCGCGACCTGGCCGAGTCCGGCATGACCATGGTCGTCGTCACCCACGAGATGGGCTTCGCCCGCGAGGTCGGCGACAGCCTGGTCTTCATGGACGGCGGCGTGGTGGTCGAGTCCGGCAACCCGCGTGACGTCCTGACGAACCCGCAGCACGAGCGGACGCAGGCCTTCCTGTCGAAGGTGCTGTAAGGCGAAGGTGCTGTGACCGGACAGGAAAAAGGGGCGGTACGGGATTCCCGTACCGCCCCTTTCCCATGCCGTCACCTCACCGCGAGCAGCAGCGTGTCCGAGGGCGAGCACCACACCGGCCGCGCCTCCCCGAAGCCCTTCTCGCGCAGTACGCGCGCGTGCCAGGCCGCCGAGGGCATGTCGCCGTCCGCGTGCTCGCCGTAGATCTCGAAGCGGCGGGCGGTGGGTCCCGCGAGGACCGGGTCCTGGGCGGCGACCTCCCACCACTGGGCCCAGTCGAGGGCGCCGTCCGCCTTGGCCTGATCCATGCGGGCGTGGCGCTGGGCGCGCTCGGCCGCGTTGATCCGGGGCGTGGTCTCGTCGATCATGTGGTCCGCGTTCATGAAGACACCGCCGTCGCGGACCAGCCCCGCGACCTGACCGTAGAGGGCCGCGAGGGGTTCGCTGTGCAGCCAGTGCAGGGCCGTGGCGGTCAGGACGGCGTCGTAGGACGTGTACGGCAGCCGCGCCGGCCAGTCGGGGTCCTTGAGGTCGGCCGTCACGAAGGTGACCCGGTCGTCGTCCGCGAAGGTGCCCTCGGCGATGGCGAGGAGCGCCGGGTCGAGGTCTACGCCGGTGCTGACGGCCTCCGGGAACCGGGCGAGCAGCCGGGCCGTGATAGTTCCCGTGCCGCACGCGAGGTCCAGCACACGCGGGCGGGGTCCGACGAGGGCCTCGACCATGTCCAGCATGATCCGGAAGCGTTCCTCGCGGTCGGGCATGTACCACTCCTGCTGCCGGTCCCAGCTCTTCTGCCAGGCCTGCCAGTCGGTTCCGGTACCGGTGGTCATGGAGCCCCCTCATCAGACGCGTACGTAATACCCTGGAAGCACGATCAGCTGTTACCCGACCGCACGACGACCATAGAATGCCTCCGTAAGGACTACAAGTGGAACTGGCCTATTACTCGGATTACGCCGTGCGTCTCGTCAACAGCGAGGACCCGGCCCGGGGCAAGGACTCACTGACCTCGGTCGAGGCCGTTCGCGATCTCTTCGGTGCCGGCCAGGACGCGGGCCGGCGCGCCACGGAGGCCGACGTCAGTCGCTTCCGCTCGGTCCGCGGCCGGCTGCGCGCGGTCTTCGAGGCCGCGGACGGCGGCGACGAGACCCTGTCGGTGAACCTGCTGAACTCCCTGCTGCTGGAGTTCCCGGTCAGCCCCCAGATCTCCGGGCACGACCACCGCGACGACGACGGCCGCCCGCTGTGGCACCTGCACCTGGCGGACCACCCGTCCAACGCCACCGCCGGCTACGCGGCCATCGCCGCGATGGGCCTGGCCTTCCACATGACGGAGTACGGCGTGGACCGCCTCGGCCTGTGCGAGGCCTCGCCCTGCCGCAACGCCTATCTGGACACGTCCACGAACCGCTCCCGGCGCTACTGCTCCGACCGCTGCGCCACCCGCGCCAACGTGGCCGCCTACCGCGCCCGCAAGCGCCTGGAGGCCGACCGGTCGGAGAGGACGGGCCGCGCCGAGGACAGCGCCCAGCGCGCGACGGCGAACGGCGAGCGCTGATCCGGCTTGCGCGGCCGGTAGCGCAGGCGCACCCGGCCCAGCACCAGGTCCTCCGGGACGACGCCGTAGTCGGTGCTGTCGCCGCCCGCGTACGCGTTGTCCCCGAGCACCCACCAGCCGCCCTCACGGCGCTCCGCGGCCCGCTTGACGACCAGCAGGTCCTGTTGGAACGGATGGCGCAGGACCACCACGTCGCCCGGCCGGACCCGGGCCCCGTACTGCACGACGAGGCGGTCGCCGTGGCGCAGCGTGGGCACCATCGACGGCCCGGTCACCTCGGCCAGCCCGAAGGGCAGGAGCGCCCCCCTGTGCTCGGTCTCCTGCGACAGCTCCGGCATCCCCGGCACCTCCCCTGTCCGTTCATCCACCAGTCTGAGTCCGACCCCGGACTTTTGTCCTAAGCCCAAGGGGGCACTCGCGAAAACGCCTCTCCCAGGGAGTAATGTCGCACCTGAGAAGACGATCACGAGGAAGGAATGCTCCATGCTTTCCCGCCTGTTTGCCCCCAAGGTCAAGGTCAGCGCACACTGCGACCTGCCCTGCGGTGTGTACGACCCGGCCCAGGCCCGCATCGAGGCGGAGTCGGTGAAGGCCGTCCAGGAAAAGATGGCCGCCAACGACGACCCTCACTTCCAGGCTCGCGCCACGGTCATCAAGGAGCAGCGCGCCGAGCTCGCCAAGCACCACGTCTCGGTGCTCTGGAGCGACTACTTCAAGCCCCCGCACTTCGAGAAGTACCCGGAGCTGCACCAGCTGGTCAACGACGCCCTGAAGGCCCTCTCGGCCGCCAAGGCGTCGACCGACCCGGCCACCGGCCAGAAGGCGCTGGACTACATCGCCCAGATCGACAAGATCTTCTGGGAGACCAAGAAGGCCTGAGCCTCGCCACGTCTCGTCGTACGGCGGCGCGGTGACACCGGTCACCGCGCCGCCGGCGCGTATGCCGACGGGTCGGTGCTTCAGCCCCAGCCTCAGCGGAACGCCGTACCAGGAACGCCGGCCTCCGTGCGATGCTGGCGAGGTGAACCGTGAGGATCTGGTGAGGCTGCGCAAGGCACGCGACCGCATGGACCGCGAGTACGCCGAGCCCCTGGACGTGACCGCCCTCGCGCGCACCGCCCTGATGTCCCCGGGCCACTTCCAGCGCAGCTTCAAGGAGGCGTACGGCGAGACACCGTACGGCTATCTGATGACCCGCCGCGTCGAGCGGGCGAAGATGCTGCTGCGCCGCGGCGACCTCTCGGTGACCGAGGTCTGCATGGAGGTCGGGTGTACGTCCCTCGGCTCCTTCAGCTCCCGCTTCACCGAACTGGTGGGCGAGACGCCGAGCTCCTACCGGGCCCGCATGCACGAGGAGAGCGCGGAGATCCCGCCCTGCGTGGTGCGGGCGTACACGCGCCCGAGACGGGCATAGGGCCGGTTTTCGCCTTAGGTTGGCCCCATGGACCTGAAACTCCACACCTGCTTCATCGCCGTCGACGACCACGACAAGGCGATCGCCTTCTACTGCGACGTCCTGGGCCTGGAGATCCGCAACGACGTCAAGTACGAGGGCATGCGGTGGACGACCGTCGGCTCGCCGCTCCAGCCGGACGTGTCGATCGTCCTGGAGCCGCCCGCGGCCAATCCCGACCTCTCCCCCGCCGACCGGGAGGCGATGGACCAGCTGCTGGCCAAGGGCGTGCTGCGCGGGGTCAACTTCACCACCGAGGACTGCGACGCCCTCTTCGCCCGGGTCCGGGAGTCCGGGGCCGAGGTGCTCCAGGAGCCCACCGACATGCCGTACGGCGTGCGGGACTGCGCCTTTCGGGACCCGGCCGGGAACATGCTGCGGTTCATGCAGGCCGGCTGACCTACGATCGCCGCCATGAGTATCCGCTGGACGTACGCCTTCGTCGACCGCCCCGCCGAACTCCTCGGCCGGGCCCAGGAGTTCTGGACGGTGGTCACGGACACCCGGTTGTCCGCGCCGCGCGGTCCGAGGGACGAGTTCGTGACCCTGGTGCCGGCCGTCGCCGACCCCTGCGTCAAGATGCAGGGCGTCGAAGCGGGCGTCGGCGGCGCCCATCTCGACCTGTGCGTGGACGACGTGCCGGGATTCGTGAAGGGCGCCCTGGACGCGGGCGCGACCATGGCCGCCGAGCACGAGGGCTGGGCCGTCCTGCGCTCCCCCGCCGGGCAGTTGTTCTGCGCGGTGCCCTGGCTCGGGGAGTCGGTCCGCCCGCCCGTGGTGCACGGCAGCCGTCTCGACCAGGTCTGCCTCGACCTCGCCCCTTCGGTCTACGACGCCGAAGTCGCCTTCTGGAGCGCCCTGTTGGCCGACTGGGACGCCCAACCCAGCGCCCTGCCCGAGTTCCACCGGATCGTGCCCCCACCCGGCTTCCCGGTCCGTGTCCTGCTCCAGCGGCTCGACGAGGAACGCGCCGCCTCCGCCCATCTGGACCTGGCCTGCTCGGACATCGAGACGACCCGGATCCGGCACGAGAAGCTGGGCGCCGAGACGGTCAGCCGCGGCACCCAGTGGACGGTGCTGCGCGACCCGGCGGGCGGCACGTACTGCCTGACGGGCCGGGACCCGGAGACCGGCAGCGTGCCGGCGTCTAACGCGTTCTGACGAAGCAGAGGGCGTCCGCCCCCGGCGTGACGGGCCCGCACTGCTCCTCCCAGCCGTCCGGCAGCGAGGGAGTCGGGTCGGCGTTCTCCCAGCCGTACGGACCGCCGGGCTCCGCCGACTCCTGGAGCCACCAGGTGAGCCCACCGCCGACGACCACCACGACCGCCCAGGCGATCACGGCCCACCGCCGTAACCGCGGCCGGCGCGTCACCGCCACGGCTCCACGGCGACCACGGCGTCCACCGGGAGCGGTCCGTAGATGTGCGGGAACTCCTCGGCGCCCGGCGCCGAGGCCTCGTACCTCAGGGGTACGTCGAGCCGGTCGGGGTCGATGACGAGCACCACGAGATCCTCCACCCCCGCGAAGAAGCGCGCGGCCGTGCCCGGCACCTGGGAGCGCGTCGAGCAGTGGATGAAACCCTCCTCCTGGAGCGTCCTGCCGAGGGTGGAGATCTCGTACGTCCCCTGGGCGCGGGCGGCGTCCCACAGGGGCCGCCGGGTCAGATGCAGGATGTGGTGGTCGGTCATGCGAGCCACGCTACGACCTGAGCCTCAACCGTGCCGCCCGCCCCCGCAGATAGCGTTGCTCGGGCAGGCTCAGGGTCTGCGCCGCCGCCGACTCGTAGGCGGCGCGGGCCGCGTCGTACGCCCCGGCACGCTCCAGCAGATGCCCCCGTACGGCATCCCGCCGGTGCCCCAACTCGCCCTCCAGGCACTCCACTTCGGCGAGACCCGCCTCGGGACCGTGGACCATGGCGAGGGCCACCGCGCGGTTGAGGCGCTCGACGGGGCCGGGGGCGAGGCGGACCAGGACGTCGTAGAGGCCGAGGATCTCCCGCCAGTCGGTGGCCTCGGCGGAGGGCGCCTCGTCGTGGACGGCGGCGACGGCGGCGCGCAGTTGGTACGGGCCCGCCGGGCCACTGCTCAGCGCGTGGGTGATCAGGGCCACGCCCTCCTGGATCGCGGCCTTGTCCCAGCGGTCGCGGTCCTGTTCGTCGAGCGGGACGAGGTCGCCGTGCGCGTCGGTGCGGGCCTCGCGGCGGGCGTCGGTGAGCAGCATCAGGGCCAGCAGACCGGTCACCTCGCCGGTGTCCGGCAGGAGCCGGTGGGCGGCGCGGGTGAGCCGGATCGCCTCGCCGGCGAGGTCGCGGCGCTGGAGCGCCGGGCCGGAGGTCGCCGTGTAGCCCTCGTTGAAGATCAGGTACAGCGTGTGCAGGACGACCGGAAGCCGTTCCACCCAGTTGTCGGGCCGCCCGAAGCGCACGCCCCGCAGCTTTTGTTTGGCGCGGCTGATCCGCTGGGCCACGGTCGCCTCGGGCACCAGATGGGCACGGGCGATCTCGGCCGTCGTCAGGCCGCCGACCGCGCGCAGGGTGAGGGCGATCTGCGCGGGCGGCGGCAGGTCGGGGTGGCAGCACAGGAAGAGCAGGGAGAGGGTGTCGTCCTCCCGCGGCAGCCGCCCGGGGCCCGGCGGCGGACGTTCCGGTACGAGCGGCAGGGCGAGGGCCATCGCCCGCTCCTCACGTGCCCGGCGCGCGTCCTCCGCCCGCAGCGCGTCCGTCAGGCGCCGCGAGGCCACCCTGATCAGCCAGCCGCGCGGGTTCTCGGGCACCCCGGTCCGCGGCCACTGCCGGGCCGCCGCGAGAAGCGCCTCCTGTACGGCGTCCTCGGCGGTGTCGAAGTGGCCGTACCGTCTGACCAGCGCGCCGAGGACCTGCGGCGCGTGCAGGCGCAGCAGGCCCTCGACGTCGGTCGTGCGTCCCACGGCTCTCAGATGTCCCCGGCACCGTCCAGGACGGGGCGGATCACCACGGGGTACTCGGGGGCACCCGCGGGCTGCGGGCAGCGCGCGACCCGCTCGGCGATCTCCGTGACCCGCTCCAGGCTCGCGCAGTCCAGCACCCAGTAACCGGCCAGCAGTTCCTTGGTCTCGCTGTACGGTCCGTCGGTGATCACGGCCTTGCCGTCGGCGTCCAGGCTCACGTGACGGGTCTTCGCGGGCTCGGCGAGGCCCTGCCCGTCGACCAGCTCGCCGGTCTCGGCCAGGTCGTCGTTGATCGCGCTCATGTAGGCGTACATCGCCTGGATCTCCTGCTCGCTCCAGGCCGGGGAGCCCGGTCCGGCCTTCCCGCGCATGGCCTCATAGTCGGTCTGGCTTCCCTCCACCATGACCAGGTACTTCATGGGTTCGCTCCTTCGGCTCCGGCCACCCCTCATGGGCGGCCCTCACCGGGGACGTCGGAGCCGGGCCGGGGTTCTCGACAGGGTCAGGGACTTTTCGCGGCGGGTTTTCCGCCGGTCTTCTCCGCGCGCTCGTCCCCGGCCTCGGCGCCCTCCTCGACGAGGGCCGCGCAGGTGGGGTTCCGGCAGGGTCCGGCCACCCAGAGCGGGACCCACGCGCCCAGCGTCTTGTGACGCTTGACGACCGTCTCGACGGACTGTCCACAGGCGGGACAGGCGTGTTTTTCGCTGTCCATGCCTTCAGGGTAGGGCGGCAGGGGCGTCAGCGCTCCCTGCCGGGAAGGTCGTCGCCTACGGCCTCGGGGCCGGGCTGGGCGGGTTGGGCCGAGCCGGGCGGAGCGGGGTGGGCCGAGCCGGGCGGGGGGGTGGGCTGAGCCGGGCGGGGGGTTGGGCCGGACCGAGCCGGACCGGCTTGGGCCGGGCAGAGCCGAGCCGGCCGGGCAGAGCCGACCGAGCCGGGCCGGGCCGGGCCGAGCCGGACCGGCTTGGGCCGGGCAGAGCCGAGCCGACCGAGCCGGACCGTGCCGGGCCCAGCCGGACCGGGCCGTGCCGCGGCATCCGGCGACCTCGCGCCCCGGGCCGGTCGCGGTGCGGCGGCCGGTTCAGTCGCGCGGGTCGCGCCACATCGGCCACATCTGCGGGCCGTCGGGGAGGGTGAGGGCGGGGCCGGCGGCGTGGAAGCCCAGGCGTTCGTAGAGGGCGCGGCTGCGGGCGCTGCTCGCTTCGAGGTAGGCGGCGCGGCCCTCGCGGTCGCAGCGGTCGAGGACGGCGGCGATGAGGGCGGTGCCCAGGCCCTGGCCCTGGTGTTCCGGTGCCACGCCGATCATCCAGAGGTATTCGTGGGCACGGCCGGCGGGGTGGATGTCCGCCGTCAGCCGGCCTATCAGCTCCACGCGCTCGTTCTCGGGGTCGACGTCGGCGCGCAGTGCGGCGGGGCCGTCGTCGTCCGCCCCGCCCTCGCCCGCGTGCTCCTCCTCCGGCACCGGCAGCCACAGCGCGCAGGCCGTGCCCTCCTCGGTGACGTCGACGCGCCCCTCGGCCAGCACGATGTCGGTGAAGGCGGCCATGAGCCGGGGGTGGGTCGTACGGCGGTGCTCGTCCCCCGGGAACACCCAGCGGCTGACCGGGTCGTCCTGGAACGCCGCGTCCAACAGCCCGACGACCAGCTCCCGGTCCCCCTCGCCCGCCGTCCGGATCGCCACACCCATGTCCCGCCGCCCCTCGCGTCAACCGACCTTGATCGTACGGGCGTTGAGACTATCCGTGCGTAGGGGCCGGTGGGGCGGGTCGGCGCAAGAAGGCGGGGCCCGCACGCCGTGGGGATGTGCGGGACCCGCCTGACCGGAGCCTCTCGGGACCGCGCGGGGTCAGGAACCGCACGCTCCCGGGGGTCCGGGGTCATGGACGCGTACTCGCCCGGCCGTCGGCCGTGGAGCCATACGTCCTCTGTTGTCCGTCACAGCGCTCAACCGCTGCGCCGCGTCACGTACTCCGCCAGTGCCAGCAACCCCTCCGCCTCCTCCGGCTCGGGCAGCGCGTGGGACAGTTCCCGCAGTGCTCGGGCCATCCGGTCGGCCGCCTGGGTCTGCGCCCAGTCGCGTCCGCCGGCCCGTTCGACGGCGCGTGCCGTCCGGTCCAGGTCCTCCTTGGCGTACGGGGCCGCGTAGAGCTCCGCCAGCTCCGCGGCCGCCGGGGTGCCGGAGACCAGCGCGGCGACCACGGGCAGGGACTTCTTGCGGACGGCGAGGTCGGCGCCGACCGCCTTGCCGGTGCGGGACGGGTCGCCCCATATGCCGATCACGTCGTCGATGAGCTGGAAAGCGAGCCCGGCCTCCCGCCCGAACGCGTCCAGCGCCTCGACGTCGTCCTTCGACACCCCCGCGTACAGGGCGCCCAGCGCACAGGCGCACCCGAGCAGCGCGCCCGTCTTGGCCTCGGCCATGGCCAGCACCTCGTCGAGGGTGACCTCGCCGGGGCCCTGCTTCTCCATGGCCGCGTCCGCCTGCTGCCCCTCGCACAGCTCGATGACGCAGGACGCCAGCCGGGCCGCGGCAACCCCGGCCATCGGGTGCGGGTCCTCGGCGAGCAGCCCCAGGGCGAGTGCCTGAAGGGCGTCCCCGGCGAGGATCGCGTCGGCGTCCCCGAACACCGTCCACGCGGTGGGCCGGTGCCGGCGAGTGGTGTCGCGGTCCATCACGTCGTCGTGCAACAGCGTGAAGTTGTGGATCAGTTCCACCGCCGCGGCCGCCCGCACCGCCGCGTCCCGAGCCCGCGCTCCCCCGAGGGCCGCGGCCGCGGTGAGAACGAGCGCGGGCCGTATCGCCTTGCCGGCGTGGCCCGCCGCCGGGGTGCCGTCCGCGTGCTCCCAGCCGAAGTGGTAGAGCGCGATCCGGCGCATGGCCCCGGGCAGCGAGTCGATCGCCGCGCGCAGCACCGGGTCGACCGACGCGCGGGTCCGCTCCAGGATGGCCGTCGCCTCGTGCCCGTCGAGCGGGCCGGTCCCGGTGGCTTGCTGTGCCGCCTCCGTCATGGGCTCGGCCATGGGGTTCTCCTCGGAGCGTCCGCGGACGGTGGCGGTTCCGCTGCGACTGGGCGCGTACGACTGGGGTGTACCCGCCCCTGAGGGCGGGGACACGATCCCCGGCGCGGGGGACGTCACCTCCAGCGACCGATCTCGACGTTCTCCAGGACGCCGAGCGCGTCCGGCACGAGGACGGCGGCCGAGTAGTAGGCCGTCACCAGGTAGTTGATGATCGCCTGTTCGTTGATGCCCATGAACCGCACGGACAGGCTCGGCTCGATCTCGTCCGGGATGCCTGCCTGTTGCAGACCGATCACGCCCTGCTCGGCCTCGCCGGTGCGCATCGCGATGATGGAGGTCGTACGGGCCTCGGTCACCGGGATCTTGTTGCACGGGTAGATGGGCACACCGCGCCAGGTCGGGATGCGGTTGCCCCCGACGTCGATGGTCTCGGGGACCAGTCCGCGCCTGTTGAGCTCACGGCCGATCGCGGAGATCGCGCGCGGGTGGGCGAGCAGCAGCTTGGTGCCGCGCCGCCTGCTGAGGAGTTCGTCCAGGTCGTCGGGGCTGGGCACGCCGTCGTGCGGCTGGAGGCGCTGGTCGTACTCGCAGTTGCTGAGCAGCCCGAACTCGCGGTTGTTCACCAGCTCGTGCTCCTGGCGCTCCTTCAACGCCTCCACGGTGAGCCGGAGTTGCTGCTCGGTCTGGTTCATCGGCTGGTTGTAGAGGTCCGCCACGCGCGAGTGGATGCGCAGCACGGTCTGGGCGACGCTCAGTTCGTACTCGCGGGGCCGGGCCTCGTAGTCGACGAAGGTGTGCGGGATGTCCGGCTCGCCGCTGTGGCCGGCGGCGACGTCGATCGCCTTCTCACCGTATTTGTTGGTGCTCTGCTCCGGGATCGCACGCTGCTGCTGGAGGTGCTCGCGCAGGGACTCGGCGCGCTCCGCGACCTGCTCGACGTCGTTGCGCGGCAGGACGAGGACCGTGCAGGCGGTGACCGCGCGTGCGGTGTACTCCCAGATGGCGTCCGGGTCCAGCAGCGTCTGGTCGCCGAAGTAGGCGCCGTCGGCGAGGACTCCGAGGACCGCGTCGTCGCCGTACGGGCCCGTGCCGATCTGCTCCACCCTGCCGTGCGCCAGCAGGAAGACCTCCTCGGCCTGGCTGCCGAACGAGGCGATCACCTGGCCCGCGGCGAACTCGCGCTGCTGGCAGCGCCGGGAGAGTTCGGTCAGCACCTCCTCGTCCTCGTACGACCGCAGCGCCGGCAGTTCGCACAGCTCCTCCGGGATGACCTCGACCCGGTCCCCCGTCTTGACGAAGGTGACCCGGCCGTCCCCCACGGCGTAGGTCAGCCGCCGGTTCACGCGGTACGTACCACCTTGGACATTCACCCAGGGCAGCATGCGCAGCAACCAGCGGGAGCTGATTCCCTGCATCTGGGGTGCGGACTTGGTGGTGGTGGCCAGGTTCCGCGCGGCGGCCGTGCCGAGACTCTGCTGCGGCCGACCCTGCTCGGTGCGGACCTCTTCGCCTACCGACATATGAGAATTGCCCTCCCGGTCATGCTCCGGCGCCGGTCTGCACCGAGGCATCGATCTGCGGACCACCCTTCCATCACAGAACGTGCTGGTGCTATTACACGAAAGAGTTGGAATGGATCTTCGATAACCGGGGAATACCGAGATCTCGCCCGCCGCCTCGGCCAGGTCCCTTGTCCGAAACGGCTCGCACGCCGTACGAACCAGGTAGTCCCGGCCGCCCCGCTCCGGTACAAGCAGCGTTACCAGGCGATCGCGAGACGCGGTCGTCGCGCACGCGAAGGAGGCGGCATGGCCCCACCCATGTCCGCGAGCAGTTTCCTGGACGCCCTTCAGGACGAGGGCGTCACCGTCGTCCAGGTCGGCGACTGGAGACATCACAACCGCAACCACAAGGGCCCCTGGGGCCCGGTGCACGGCGTGATGATCCACCACACCGTGACCAAGGGCAGTGCCCGCACGGTCGAGCTGTGCCGAGAGGGCTACGCGGACCTCCCCGGCCCGCTCTGCCACGGTGTCATCACCAAGGACGGCCGGGTCCACCTCGTCGGCTACGGCCGCGCCAACCACGCCGGTCTCGGTGACGACGACGTCCTGCGCGCGGTGATCGCCGAGAAGGCCCTCCCCCACGACAACGAGGCGAACACCGACGGCAACCGCCATTTCTACGGCTTCGAGTGCGAGAACCTCGGCGACGGCCAGGACCCGTGGCCGGCGGTCCAGCTGGAGGCGATCGAGAGGGTCGCGGCCGCGATCTGCCGCCGCCACGGCTGGACGGAACGGTCGGTCATCGGCCACCTGGAGTGGCAGCCGGGGAAGGTGGACCCGCGCGGGTTCACGATGGCGTCGATGCGGGAGCGGATCAGGAACCGTCTGAAGTGACGGCGCGGCGGTCCCGGGGGCGACAATGAGGGCGTGACCAGCACCGACCTCGCCGCCCTGCGCCCCCGGCTCCCGTCGCCGCTCCAGGACGTCGAGGACGACCGTTTCACTCGCCGGGGCGTCCGCCTCTCGCTGAAGCGTGACGACCTGATCCACCCGGACCTGGTCGGCAACAAGTGGCGCAAACTCGCGCCGAACCTCACGGCGGCGGCCGGCCGCCCGGTCCTCACCTTCGGCGGCGCGTACTCCAACCATCTGCGCGCGACCGCCGCGGCGGGGCGGTTGCTCGGGTTGCCGACGGTCGGCGTGGTCCGTGGCGACGAACTGTCCGACCGTCCGCTGAATCCTTCCCTCACCCGCTGCGCCTCCGACGGCATGCGCCTGCACTTCGTGGACAGATCGACGTACCGCCGCAAGACCGAGCCGTCGGTCCTCGCGCGGATCCTCGGCGCCGCGAACGCGCGGGACGCGTACGTGGTGCCCGAGGGCGGCAGCAACGCCCTCGCGGTACGCGGATGCCGGGCGCTCGGCGAGGAGTTGCGCGGGCGGGCCGACGTGGTCGCGACGGCGTGCGGGACGGGCGGGACCTTCGCGGGGCTGGCCGCGGGGCTGGGGCCGGGTCAGCGGGCGTTGGGGATACCGGTGCTCAAGGGCGGGTTCCTGGCGGCCGGCATAGAGGGTCTTCAGCGGGAGGCGTTCGGGGGCCGGCGCGGTGCGTGGTCGCTGGACGAGCGGTTCCACTTCGGGGGGTACGCGCGGACGACACCTGGCCTCGACGCCTTCGCGGAGGACTTCGAGCAGCGGCACGGGTTCGGGGTGGAGCGGCTCTATGTCGCCAAGTTGCTGTATGGACTTGTCGCCCTGGTGGAGGAAGGGGCGTTCGCGACGGGGACCACGGTGGTCGCCGTGATCACCGGGGCCCCGTTCAGCGGCTGACCACGGCTTTCGACCGCCGACCACGGCTCAGGTGTCGGCCGCACCACCCCCCGGGTCACCCCGCGCCGATCGCCTCCCGCCCATGACCCCCGCCAGAGGGACGCGGGAGCGGGGAAGCCGTCAGGCCGCCTCCCGGTACGCCGCCGCCTCCTCCAGGTCCAGCCTGCGCAGCAGGGTCCGCAGCATCTCGTCGTCGATGTAGCGCCCGTCCCGCAGCTTCACGAAGACCGCGCGTTCGGCGCTGATCATCTCGCGGGACAGGCGGCGGTAGGTGTCGTCGACCGTCTCGCCGGTGACCGGGTTGACCGAGCCGAGGCGTTCCCAGACGGCGTTGCGGCGGCGTTCCAGGACCGTACGGAGGCGGTCCGCGAGGGGCTGCGGGAGGGTGTTGCGTTCGTCGGACAAGAGGTCGTCCAGACGGCGCTCGGCGGCCCGGGACGCCTGCGCCTGGGCGTTGGCCTCGGCGAGGGTCTCGGCCTGGGTGTCGCGGCCGGGGAGCCTGAGCATGCGGATCAGCGGCGGGAGGGTGACGCCCTGGACCACGAGGGTGCCGATGACGGTGGTGAAGGTCAAGAAGAGGATGAGGTTGCGGCCGGGGAAGGGCTCGCCGCCGTGCAGGGTCTCGGGGATCGAGAAGGCGATGGCCAGCGACACCACGCCCCGCATCCCGGCCCAGGCGATGACGAACGGCCCCTTCCAGGTGGGGTCGTCCTCGCGCTCCCGGATCCGGGCGGAGAGCAGCCGGGGCAGGTACGTCGCCGGATAGACCCAGACGAACCGGGACACCACCACCACGAGGAAGACGGCGACGGCGTACCAGACCGCGCGGCCGCCCTCGTACTGCTCCCCGAGGCCCTTCAGCACGACGCGCAGTTGCAGGCCGATGAGGGCGAAGACCGACGACTCCAGGACGAAGGCGACCATCTTCCACACGGCCTCCTCCTGAAGGCGCGTGGCGAAGTCGACCTCCCACGCGCGGTGTCCCAGGAAGAGCGCGACCACGACCACCGCGAGGACTCCGGAGGCGTGGAACTGCTCGGCGGAGGCGTAGGCGACGAACGGGATCAGCAGCGCGAGGGTGTTCTGGAGCAGCGGCTCCTTGAGGTGGGTGCGCAGCCAGTGGATCGGGACCATCAGCACCAGGCCGACCAGGACTCCGCCCACCGCCGCGAGCAGGAACTCGCCGATGCCGCCCGCCCAGGACGCGCCCTCGCCGACCGCGGCCGCGAGGGCGACCCGGTAGGCGGTGATCGCGGTGGCGTCGTTCACCAGGGACTCGCCCTGGAGGATCGTGGTGATCCGGGACGGCAGCCCCACCCGGCGGGCGACCGCCGTCGCCGCGACCGCGTCCGGCGGCGCGACCACCGCGCCCAGCACCAGCGCCCCGGTCAGCGACAGGCCCGGCACGATCTGGTAGGCGGCCCAGCCGACGACGATCGTCGCGAAGAGCACGTATCCGACGGACAGCAACGCCACGGGCCGCAGTTGCGCCCGCAGGTCGAGGTAGGAGCTGTCCGTGGCCGCCGTGTGCAGCAGCGGGGGCAGGACGAGGGGCAGCACGATGTCCGGGTCGAGGGTGTACTCCGGGACGCCCGGGACGTACGAGAACACCAGCCCCACGGCGACCAGCAGCAGCGGTGCCGGCACCGGGGTGCGCCGGGCCGCAGCCGCGACCGCGGCGCTCCCCGCCACCAGCAGCAGCAGTGGCATCACGTCCATGACCTTCGCCCACCCTCGTTTTTCCGCGCGACCATCCGCACAGCCGTCGTAATCTGGCAATCATGAAACAGTGCACGCACTCCGACGCGCTGCCGCACCCGGAACCCGCGCCGTTGAACGACACCTGCCCGGAGTGTCTGCGCGACGGCCAGCACCCCGTGCAGCTACGGCTCTGCCTCACCTGCGGTCACGTCGGCTGCTGCGACTCCTCGCCGGGGAGGCATGCCACCGAGCACCACAAGGATTCCGGTCACCCGATCATGCGCACGTTCGAGCCCGGTGAGAGCTGGCGCTGGTGTTTCGTCGACCATGTCCTCGTGTGACGGCCGACTCCGCTTCCCGACGGTTCGACGGTCTGACGTCTGGGTACGTCAACCCGGCGCGCCTTCTTCCCAATTGGAGCCGCAGACCCCTAGACACGGAGCGTATCCACAGTTTTACTGTGAGTGACGCCCAGGGGCTGGGGTCCTGGGGACAGGAAAGTTGAGAGCGCGATAGCGTCACCGCTGAACACACGTCGCGTTACCCCGGGGGGCGACCCTCGGCCCCCGAAAAGCTTGTACCACCTTGGAGGTGAGGGTGTCCCAGATCGCAGGCGAGCCCGCGACCCAGGACTTCGTCGAAGTCCGGCTGCCGGCCGCGGGTGCCTACCTGTCGGTGCTGCGTACGGCGACTGCCGGTCTCGCGGCCCGTTTGGACTTCACCCTCGACGAGATCGAGGACCTGCGCATCGCCGTGGACGAGGCCTGCGCGATCCTGCTCCAGCAGGCCGTGCCCGGCTCGGTGCTCAGCTGTGTCTTCCGACTCGTCGACGACTCACTCGAGGTCACCGTCTCGGCGCCGACCACGGACGGTCACGCCCCCTCGCGGGACACCTTCGCCTGGACCGTCCTGTCCGCTCTCGCGGGCAAGGTCTCCTCCGCGGTGGACGAGGACAAAACCGTTTCGATCAGCCTCTACAAACAGCGCGGCGCGGGACCCGGGCCGGCGTGAGGACAGGGGACGGGCCGGTGCGTGACGAAGAGCGCGGCACACGGGAGCTGCCGGCCGAGGGCACAGGCGCATCCCGACGCATGGGGGAGACGGTCAACGGCATCCCCGAACAGGCCCGGCCGCACCCGGAGGACGCCTCGCCGGAGGCCGGCTTCCTGGACGACGGGCAGCGGGATCAGGAAGGTGCCGTGCGGAGCGCGCCTCCGGACGGACGGATCGGGGTCTCCCCTGTCCGAGCGGAGACGAAAGCTCGGGGAAGGGCGACGGGCGGGACGATGAGCGAGCACGAGCGAGACGATCAGCAGGGCGCGCAGAGTGGGCAGGCCACGCAGCACGACCCTCAGGACCGCAGCGGAGCGCGCGCGATGTTCGTCGAGCTGCGCAGGCTGGCGGACGGCAGCCCGGAGTACGCGGACCTGCGCAACAAGCTGGTCCGTATGCACCTGCCGCTCGTCGAGCACCTCGCGCGCCGCTTCCGCAACCGCGGCGAGCCGCTGGACGACCTGACGCAGGTCGCCACCATCGGTCTGATCAAGTCGGTGGACCGCTTCGACCCGGAGCGCGGCGTCGAGTTCTCGACGTACGCGACCCCGACGGTGGTCGGCGAGATCAAGCGGCACTTCCGGGACAAGGGCTGGGCGGTGCGGGTGCCGCGGCGCCTGCAGGAACTGCGCCTCTCGCTCACCACGGCGACGGCGGAGCTGTCCCAGCAGCACGGCCGCTCCCCCACGGTCCACGAGCTCGCCGAGAAGCTGGCGATCTCGGAGGAGGAGGTCCTGGAGGGCCTGGAGTCGGCGAACGCGTACTCCACCCTCTCCCTGGACGTCCCCGACACCGACGACGAGTCGCCGGCGGTGGCGGACACGCTGGGCGCGGAGGACGAGGCGCTGGAAGGCGTCGAGTACCGCGAGTCCCTCAAGCCGCTGCTGGAGGACCTGCCGCCGCGCGAGAAGCGGATCCTGCTGCTGCGGTTCTTCGGGAACATGACGCAGTCGCAGATCGCGCAGGAGGTCGGCATCTCACAGATGCACGTCTCGCGCCTGCTGGCGCGGACACTGGCCCAGCTGCGGGAGAAGCTCCTGGTGGAGGAGTAGGCGCCGACCGGGGCAGAGCGGGGGCGGGGCCTACTTCTCGGCGCCGCCGGCGTTGCCGGGCCCGCGGATCCCGAGGGCCCGGGTCGTCTCGGGGTTGATCAGCAGGACGAGCGCGGTGATCGCGACGACCGCGAGCGCGATGCCCACCGGGATGGCCACACTGTCGGCCTGGAGCAGGTTGTAGGCCACGGGCAGCGCCAGGATCTGCGTGATGACGGCGGGCCCGCGGCTCCAGCTGCGGCGGGCGAGCAGCCCGCGCGCGGCGAGCAGCGGCAGCAGGGCGAGGACGATCACGGTGATACCGCCGGTGACGGCGGTCTGCCGGTGGTCCGCATCGCCCGTGAACCCCTCCACGAGCATCCAGACACCCCCGACCACCAGCGCGAGCCCCTCCAGCCCGGCCAGCGCGGCGGCATACGTCAACCGCCGCGGCCGCGGACCGACGGTCTCCTCGGATACGGGCATCTGCTCACTGGTCACCCTTGAAGGGTATCCGCCGGCCCACCGCCCCAGGTGCCGGGTTCGAGCGCTTCTACGACGGCCCCGGCCCGCCTCTCGACGACCGACCGCACGCCCCCGTACCGCCCCGGCGGAGCCCGGGCGCGCTCTGCGGGATCGAGGGGGGCGCCCGGCGGATTCAGGGGGGCGGTCGTGGTGAGGTTCACGTGGGATCTCTTACTTGATCCCTACCTCGACCTGTGCCGGGTACCACCCAGTAGGTACGCTGCAACTCATGCGTGCACTTCTCGTGGTCAATCCGGCAGCTACCACCACAAGCGCACGTACGCGCGATGTGCTGATCCACGCGCTCGCGAGCGAGATGAAGCTCGATGCGGTCACCACCGAGTACCGTGGCCACGCGCGCGACCTGGGACGGCTGGCGGCGGAGAGCCGGGACGTCGACCTGATCGTCGCCCTCGGCGGCGACGGCACGGTGAACGAGGTCGTCAACGGACTGCTGCACGCCGGCCCCGATCCGGAGCGGCTCCCCCGTCTCGCCGTGGTCCCCGGTGGTTCCACCAACGTCTTCGCCCGTGCCCTGGGCCTGCCCAACGACGCCGTCGAGGCGACCGGCGCCCTGCTGGACGCCCTGCGCGAGGGCAGCGAGCGGACCGTCGGCCTCGGCCTGACGTCCGGGACACCGGGCACCGAGGACGAAGCGGTCCCCTCCCGCTGGTTCACCTTCAACGCCGGACTCGGTTTCGACGCCGGTGTCGTCGGCCGGGTGGAGCAGCATCGCGAGCGGGGCAGGAAATCCACCCACGCGCTCTACGTCCGCCAGGCCCTGCGCCAGTTCTTCGGCGAGACGCACCGCCGCCACGGCACCATCACATTGGAACGCTCGGGTGCGGATCCGGTGACGGATCTGGTGCTCTCCATAGTCTCGAACACTTCGCCGTGGACGTTCCTGGGCAATCACCCGATGTACGCGTCACCTAAGGCCTCGTTCGATAAAGGCCTCGACGTACTCGGTCTCAGCCGTATGACGACGACCGCGGTTGCCCGGTATGGCACCCAGTTGCTCACTTCGTCCCCCGAGCGGGGCCCGCACGGCAAGCACGCCGTCTCCCTGCATGACCTGGACCGGTTCACCTTGCATTCGAAGGTGCCCCTCCCCCTTCAGATGGACGGCGACCACCTCGGGCTGCGTACGAGCGTGACGTTCACAGGCGTACGCCGTGCACTGCGTGTGATTGTGTGAGCAGAAGGGGCTAAAGTCCTTTCACTCGAACGTTTA
Source organism: Streptomyces sp. NPDC034103 (assembly GCF_055575395.1). Classification (NCBI taxonomy): domain Bacteria; kingdom Bacillati; phylum Actinomycetota; class Actinomycetes; order Kitasatosporales; family Streptomycetaceae; genus Streptomyces; species Streptomyces sp. NPDC034103. The sequence goes on from NZ_JBVISS010000005.1 coordinate 299,383, forward strand.
GGCCAGCATCCACCCCATGGAAGTACGGCTGTGACCTAGTCGACACCGAGGAATCAAAAAAAACTTTCCGGAAGGGGTTGTATCCGCCGCTGAGGTTTGCGAGTCTCTACGTGGCGATCGGGACAGCCCGCAACACCGGCTCCACAGATCACCGGAACCCCTCTACAAAACCAGGACCACGCCAGGGAAACCTGACGTTCGGCCCTTCACTTGTTGAGGGATTCGTGAAAGCGTTCACATTCACAAGCAACTTGCACGTAATACCAAGGAGAGGTAGCAGCCATGGACTGGCGTCACAACGCCGTTTGCCGCGAGGAAGACCCCGAGCTCTTCTTCCCCATCGGCAACACCGGTCCTGCGCTGCTGCAGATCGAGGAAGCCAAGGCCGTCTGCCGCCGCTGCCCCGTCATGGAGCAGTGCTTGCAGTGGGCGCTCGAGTCCGGCCAGGACTCCGGCGTCTGGGGTGGTCTCAGCGAGGACGAGCGTCGCGCGATGAAGCGCCGTGCCGCCCGCAACCGGGCCCGTCAGGCCTCTGCCTGACACACCCACCCCGCCTGAGCTTGGCGGCGCGTACAGCGAGTACGCATCTCCCGCCCCCGAGCCGCAGCGCGCAGTACCCCCGATGCGCAGCACAAGCTGGCAACGAGCATTCGAGCCCCGGACCCCATCAGGTCCGGGGCTTCTTGCTGTGCCCCGGTACTGAACACCGGCCGTTTCAGACCTACTTGTTCGCACTCACCGGGACGTCCAGGATGACCCGGGTCCCCCGCTCGGGCGCCGGGACCATGTCGAACGTCCCGCCCAACTCGCCCTCCACCAGTGTCCGCACGATCTGCAGTCCGAGGTTGCCCCCGGTGTGCGGGTCGAAGCCCTCGGGCAGGCCGACGCCGTCGTCCTGGACGGTGACGAGCAGGCGGGCCTCCTTCGTCGTGCCGCCGCGGACGGCCGAGACCTCGACCGTGCCGGTCTCACCCTCGCGAAAGCCGTGTTCCAGGGCGTTCTGGAGGATCTCGGTCAGCACCATCGACAGCGGTGTGGCGACCTCGGCGTCGAGGATGCCGAAGCGTCCGGTGCGCCGGCCGGTGACCTTGCCCGGCGAGATCTCGGCGACCATCGCGAGCACCCGGTCGGCGATCTCGTCGAACTCCACGCGCTCGTCCAGGTTCTGAGACAGCGTCTCGTGCACGATCGCGATCGATCCGACCCGGCGCACCGCCTCCTCCAGGGCCTCGCGACCGCGGTCGGACTCGATACGGCGGGCCTGGAGGCGCAACAGGGCGGCGACCGTCTGGAGGTTGTTCTTCACCCGGTGGTGGATCTCCCGGATGGTGGCGTCCTTGGTGATCAACTCGCGCTCGCGACGCCGCAGTTCGGTGACGTCCCGGAGCAGCACCAGCGAACCGATGCGGATGCCCTTGGGCTTGAGCGGAATGGCCCTGAACTGGATGACTCCGTCGCCGGACTCGATCTCGAACTCGCGGGGGGCCCAGCCGCTGGCGACCTTGGCGAGCGCCTCGTCCACCGGACCGCGGGTCGGGGCGAGTTCGGCGGTGGTCCGGCCGAGGTGGTGGCCGACCAGGTCGGAGGCGAGGCCGAGGCGGTGGTAGGCGGAGAGCGCGTTCGGGGAGGCGTACTGGACCACGCCGTCGGCGTCGAGGCGGATGAGGCCGTCGCCGACGCGCGGGGCGGCGTCCATGTCCATCTGCTGGTTCGCGAACGGGAAGGATCCTGCCGCGATCATCTGCGCCAGGTCCGACGCGCTCTGGAGATAGGTGAGTTCGAGGCGGCTCGGGGTGCGCACGGTGAGCAGGTTGGTGTTGCGCGCGATGACACCGAGGACCCGGCCCTCTCGTCGTACGGGGATCGACTCGACCCGTACGGGGACCTCCTCGCGCCACTCCGGGTCACCCTCGCGCACGATCCGGCCCTCGTCGAGAGCGGCGTCCAGCAGGGGGCGGCGGCCGCGCGGGACCAGGTGGCCGACCATGTCGTCCTGGTAGGAGGTGGGTCCGGTGTTGGGCCGCATCTGGGCCACGGAGACATAGCGCGCGCCGTCCCGGGTGGGGACCCACAGGACGAGGTCGGCGAAGGAGAGGTCGGAGAGCAGCTGCCACTCCGAGACCAGCAGATGGAGCCACTCGAGGTCGGAGTCGTCGAGCGCGGTGTGCTGGCGGACCAGTTCGTTCATGGAGGGCACGGGTGCGAGCGTACCTGGCGGTACGGACAGGGCCGGAAATCGGCCGCCTGGGGCCAGGCAGGGACTTCGGGGGCCGCACGGGGTTTTCCGGGGCCGCCCGGGGACTTCGGGCCGCAGTGGGACTTCGAGGCCGCACAGGGTCTTCGGGCCGCAGCGGGACTTCGAGGCCGCACAGGGACTTCGGGCCACCCAGGCGCTTCCGGGCCTCCAGGGACATCCAGCCCCTCTGGGTCGCTCGGGCCAGAGGGTCTGAAAACACCCGCGGGCCGCGGCGCCTGAGAGGGACCCTCAACCCTCTCGGCACCGCAGCCCGGAGCAATATCGGCCGCGGGGTGTGCGGTCCCGGTCGGCCGAGGATGAGGAGCCGGGGCAGTCAGGGCAGAGAGCACCGGTTCCTCGGTCCGCCTTCCTGTGCGGGGAAGACGGAGGTCCGTGTTTTTCAGTTCTCTGTACGCATTGTGGACTAGACCACTCGATGTGTCCACGCGTTCGAGGCTGTTTGTTGTTGTCAGTTCTCCGAGGGTCCGCAAACCGCCTCGAGCCCCGCTGGAGAACCGATCGGACGCCCTGGCATCCACCACGCAGCCTAACCCGTGTGGGTTCATGTGCGCGGCCAGATGGCCATGGCAATTTCCGCGAGGGCTTCCAGTTCCCGCCTGCTCGCCCCGTCCCGCGCCTGTTGGGACATGCCCTGGATCATCGCCCCGGTATGCCGGGCGAGCGCCGCGGCATCGGTGTCCGCGGGCAGCTCTCCCGCCGCGATCCCGGCCCTGATACGGGTCTCGACGGCGGCGATGTTGGCGTTGCGCCGGTCCCGCAGGGACGCCTCCACCTCCGGGCTGGTGCAGTTGGTGGCCGCGTGGACGACGAGACAGCCGTGCGGCCGGCCCGGGGCGGTGTACTCGACGGCCGCCTCCCGCAGCATCCGCTCGACGGCGGCCCGGGCGGTGGGTTCCTCGGCGAGCGCGCGGTCACCGAAGGAGCCGTACCGGGTGCCGTACTCCTGGACGACCTCCGCGAACAGTGCCTGCTTGTCACCGAACGCCGCGTACAGGCTCGGGGCGCCGATGCCCATCACGCGGGTGAGGTCGGAGACGGAGGTGGCCTCGTAGCCGTGCTCCCAGAAGGCGAGGATCGCCTTCTCCAATGCGGTGGCGCGATCGAAGGAGCGGGGACGGCCCCGGGGTCTGGGCGGCAGCCCGGTCCGCGCCCCGGAGGGGGTCGCGACCTCGCCGGCCTGCGTTTTCGTCTTCTCGCCGCTCACCATGGAGTGAATTGTAGAGCGGGCGCTAGAGAAAGGACGGGAACGTGTTGTACGTTCTTTCTGTAGCGACCGCTAGGAAATTACGGAGGGGCGCCGACATGGGCGTGGACACGGGCATGCTTGCGGGCAGGACGGCTCTCGTCACGGGGGCGAGCAGGGGCATCGGACGCGGGATCGCCGAGCGGCTGGCGCGCGAGGGGGCGCGGGTCGCGGTGCACTACGGCCGGAACGAGACGGCGGCGAAGGAGACGGTCGCCGCGATCGAGGAGGCGGGCGGCTCGGCGTTCGCGATCGGGGTGGAGCTGGGACTGCCGGGGGACGCCGAGGCCCTGTGGAAGGAGTTCGACCGGCACGCGGACGGACTGGACGTCCTGGTGAACAACGCCGGCATCGGCACGACGTCCCCGCTCCAGGAGATCTCCGAGGAGGAGTACGACAAGGTCTTCTCGGTGAACGTGAAGGCACCGCACTTCATCGTTCAGCACGGCCTCGACCGGCTGCGGGACGGCGGCCGGATCATCAACATATCCTCCGGCCTCGCCCGGACCGCGGCGATGCCGCATCTCATGGCGTACGCGATGACGAAGGGCGCCCTCGACATCTTCAGCCGGGACCTGTCCAAGGTGCTGGGCCGTCGCGGGATCACCGTGAACTCGGTGGCGCCCGGCATCATCGACACCGACAACACCGCGGAGCTCCTCCACGGCACGGAGGACGGCTGGACCCAGGCCGCCTCGCTGTCGGCACTGGGCCGGGTCGGTGAGACCGCGGACGTCGCCGACGTGGTGGCGTTCCTGGCGTCCGACGGGGGACGGTGGGTGACGGGGAGCTGGGTGGACGTGACGGGGGGTTCGCTCACCTGAGGGAACGGGCCGACGGGTGGGCCCCTCGACACCTTGTCCACACCTGGTCCTGGCCCTCCGGTGCGGTCCGCTTCACCTGGGCAGGGAAAGCTGATTCTGTTAAATTGGTCTAAACCACACAGACGCAGCCCGTACCTCATCGCCTCTCAGATCGGCAGGCCCAGCGTGGAAGTTGTCATCGTTCCGGACGCCAAGTCGGGCGGCGAGCTCATCGCCGAGGCCATGGCGCGGCTCCTGCGGCGCAAGCCCGACGCACTGCTGGGGGTGGCCACCGGCTCGACGCCGTTGCCCATCTACCAGGCGCTGACGGCGAAGGTGCGGGCCGGTGCGGTGGACGCCTCACGGGCGCGGATCGCTCAGCTCGACGAGTACGTGGGGCTGCCCGCCGAGCACCCGGAGTCCTACCGGTCGGTGCTGCGCCGGGAGGTGCTGGAGCCGCTGGGCATCGGGATGGACGCCTTCATGGGCCCGGACGGCACGGCCGAGGACGTGCAGGCGGCGTGCGAGGCGTACGACGCGGCGCTGGCGAGTGCCGGGGGCGTGGATCTGCAGTTGCTCGGGATCGGGACCGACGGGCACATCGGGTTCAACGAGCCGTGTTCCTCGCTGGCCTCGCGGACGCGGATCAAGACGCTGACCGAGCAGACCCGGGTGGACAACGCGCGCTTCTTCGACGGGGACATCGCGCAGGTACCGCACCACGTCATCACGCAGGGGATCGGGACGATCCTGGAGGCCCGGCACCTGGTCCTGCTGGCCACGGGTGAGGGCAAGGCGGACGCGGTGGCGGCGACGGTGGAGGGGCCGGTCGCCGCGGTGTGCCCGGCGTCGGCGCTCCAGCTGCATCCGCACGCGACGGTCGTCGTGGACGAGGGGGCCGCGTCCAAGTTGAAGCTGGCCGACTATTTCCGGCACACCTTCGCCAACAAGCCGGAGTGGCAGGGGATCTGAGAGGGAGCGGCGGACCACGCGCCGGCCGCGTCCGGCGCGCGCGGTTCCCCGCGCGCCCTTGAAGAGCAGAACCGGGCGCCGGTCCCCCGCCCGCGGCAGGCACGGTCTGGCACCGAAGCTCCCTGGCGGGGACAGGCGGAGTGGGGCGCCGGTCCCCCAGCCCCTGAAAGCCCAGCCAGGCGCCGGTCCCCTTCGCGGGACCGACGCCCGGCTCGTCGTAGTCGCTCGGCGCTACTCCCCCGCGATGGCCTCCGCCGCGGCTCTTCCGCAGACCCTCGCCGCGCCGTAGGTCGCGATGTGCAGGGCGCCGCGTGGTGGGGACTGGGGGACGCCCATCTCCACCACGATGGTGTCGGGGCGGGAGCGCAGGAGGCTGGTCAGGGCCGCCGCCATCCACGGGTGGCGGTGTTCGTCGCGGACCACGGCGACGATGCGACGGGGTCCGGCCGCCGCCAGGGCCGCCATGCCGGCGCCGTCGCCGACGAAGCTGCCGGTCTCCGTGCCCGGCAGGAGGCGGGAGAGTTCCGCGGCCACGCCCCAGGGGGTCTCGTCGCCCACCGCGAAGTTGACGACCGGGGTGAAGGAGGCGACGAAGGGCGGGGCGGTGAGGGGGGTGAAGCCCTCGGCGCCGGTCAGGGTGAGGGCGCGGCGCGCGGCACGCAGGCCCACCTCCGGGTCGGCCCCGGACTCGGGGCCCGCCGCCGAGGCCGCCGAGGCCGTGGCCGTCCAGCGGGCCAGGGACCGTACCCGTTCCGCCGCGTCCGCGAGGCGGTCCTCGGGGAGCTCGCCCGAGCGGACCGCCGAGATCAACGCGTCGCGCAGACGGCGTACCGTCTCGTCGTCCGCCAGGCCGCCGCCCACGCAGATCGCGTCCGCGCCGGCGGCGATCGCGAGGACGCTGCCGCGCTCGATGCCGTAGGTGCCGGCGATGGCCTGCATCTCCATGCCGTCGGTGACGATCAGGCCGTCGTAGCCGAGTTCGCCGCGCAGGAGGTCGGTGAGCACCTTGCGGGACAGGGTCGCCGGGTGGTCGGGGTCCAGGGCCGGGACGAGGATGTGGGCGCTCATCATCGCGCGGGAGCCGGCGGCGATGGCGGCGCGGAACGGGGCGAGTTCGCGTTCCCGCAGGACCGCGGGGTCGGCGTCGATGCGGGGCAGGGCCTGGTGGGAGTCGACGGCCGTGTCGCCGTGGCCCGGGAAGTGCTTGGTGCAGGCGGCGACTCCGGCCGACTGGAGGCCGGTGACGTAGGCGGCCGTGTGCCGGGCGACGAGGTCGGCGGAGGCGCCGAAGGAGCGGACGCCGATCACGGGGTTCGACGGGTTGGAGTTCACGTCGGCCGACGGGGCCCAGTTGAGGTTGACGCCGCAGGCGGCGAGGCGGCGCCCGAGTTCGGTGGCGACCTCGCGGGTCAGTTCCACGTCGTCCACCGCGCCCAGCGCGTGGTTGCCCGGGAAGGAGGAGCCGTTGCGCACCTCCAGGCGGGTCACGTCACCGCCCTCCTCGTCGATGGCGACCAGGACGTCGTCGCGCTCGGCGCGCAACTGGGCGGTGAGGTTGGCCAGTTGGTCGGGGGTGGCGATGTTGCGGCCGAACAGGCCCACTGAGGCCAGGCCCTCCCCGAGGCGGCGCAGCAGCCAGTCGGGGGCGGTGGTGCCGGTGAAGCCGGGTTGGAGGACGGTCAGGGCGTCGCGGGTGAGCGTGTCCGTACCGCTGGCGAAAGTCGTCATCGGGTGGCGTTATCCCTTCACGGCGCCGGCGGTCAGCCCCGCGGCCATCTTGCGCTGGACGAGCAGGAACAGGACGACGATCGGCACGGCCATCAGGGTGGAGCCGGCCATCATCGGGGCGTACTCGGTGCCGTGCTTGGTGGTGAAGTTGCCCAGCCACACGGTCGCGGTCTGGTTCTCCTGGCTGAGCAGCATGAGGGCGTAGAGGTACTCGTTCCAGGCCTGGATGAAGCCGTAGACCGAGGTGGCGACCATGCCGGGGGCCAGCAGCGGGAAGACCACGCGGATGAAGGCGGTGGTGCGGCTGCAGCCATCGACCATCGCCGCCTCCTCCAGCTCCTTGGGGATGTTGACGATGAAGCCGCGCAGCGTCCACACCGTGAAGGGGAGGATGAAGGTCAGGTAGGTGAGGACCAAGCCGGACAGCCGGTCGTACTGGCCCAGGTCGTTGAGGAGCAGGAAGACCGGGATGATCATCGCGACCAGCGGGACCATCTGGACCGCCAGGATGCCGACGATCACGATCTTGCGGCCGCGGAAGGCGAACCGGGAGATGGCGAGCGCGGCCAGCAGACCGATGACGACGCCGATCGCGACCACCGAGACGGAGACGATCAGGCTGCGCCCGACCGGGCCCCAGAAGTCGGCGATGTGCAGCGCCCGGTCGAAGTTGGAGAAGGTGATGCCGGTCGGCAGCAGGCTCGGGTCCGGGTCGATGGCGTCCTTGGCCGGCTTGAAGGCCGTGTTGAGCATCCAGTAGACGGGGAAGCCCGCGGTGACGAAGACGAGGAGCCCGAGGAGGTTCCAGCCGGCCTTGGACTTCCGGTGCTTGGAGCGGCGCTCGGAGCCGCGCCCCGAACCCTCCGCGACCTTCTCCGAGCCGCGCCCCGCCGTGGCGATCGTGCTCACGCTGGTCATTCGACGTCTCCGATCTTCAGCATCTGGCGCATGTAGACCGCGACCACGCCGAGCAGGAGCAGCACGGTGAGCAGGGCGATCGCCGAGCCCTGGGCGTAGTCGTTGACCACGAAGGCACGGTCGTAGGAGTAGGTGGTGAGGAGCTGGAACTCGGCCTCCGGGTGCCCGTTGCGCATCACGAAGACCTGCGGGAAGACGCCCATGTCCCAGATGACCGAGAGCGTCGTCAGCATCACGATGATCGGCTTGAGGATGGGGAGGGTGACGAAACGGAAGACGCCCCAGGCGCCCGCGCCGTCGAGGCGGGCCGCCTCCTCCAGTTCGGCCGGGACCTGGGTGAGTCCGGCGCTGAGGGTGATGACGACGAAGGGGACCGCTCCCCAGACCACCAGCAGCATGATCACGGCCAGACCCTGCGGTCCGCTCGCGAACCAGTTGTGGCCGACCATCTCGACACCGGGCAACTTGCTGAGCAGCGCGTTGAGGATGCCGTAGTCCGCGTCGAAGAGCCACTTGAAGACCGTGGTGGCGACGATGATCGGCATGCCCCAGCTGGCCACCAGGGCGATGTTGACGAGGGTCTTCACCCAGCCGGAGACCCGCTGGAGCAGCAGCGCGATCAGCATGCCGGCGACCATGGTGAAGATGACGCAGCCGGCCGCGAAGACGATGGTGCGGACGACGACCGCCCAGAACTCGCTGTCGCCCAGCACCTTGGTGAAGTTGTCGAGCCCGACCGACTCGGCCGGCTTGAAGCCCCACAGCTGGGACTGCCCGAACTCCTGGAAGGACAGGGTGACCAGGCGGACCAGCGGATAGCCGAGGACGAGCGCCAGGATCAGCAGGCAGGGGGCGAGCAGCAGCCAGGGGGTGCCGGAGCCGGAGCCCCGGCCTCCGGGTGGCTTCCTCACCGCGGCCGGTGCCGGCGGTGGTGACTGCCGCGTCGGCGGCACTTTGGCAGTGGTCGTGTCTGCGGCACTCATCCGCGCGCTCCTCAGCGGTCCCTCAGGTCGTACGAGAAGCAGGGCCCTGTCGGTCTCGACAGGGCCCCGCCGGTGGTCACTTGGTGTTGATGACCTTGTCGATCGCGGCGTCCGCTTCCTTCGCGGCGTCCTCGACGGACTTCTTGCCGGTGCCGATGGACTGCAGCATCTTCTGCAGGACCTGGGCCTTCTCGACCTGGCCCCAGCCCGGCGCCATGGGCACGAACCAGTTGGACTCGGCCGCGGTGGCCGGGACCGCCGTCGCCGGGTCGTTCTTCAGGGTGGCGAGGTCGGTCTTGTTGTTGGGCAGGTTGCCCTTGGCGATCAGGCCCTTCTGGCCGGTGGAGCCCGTGAGGGCGTTGATCCACTCGGCGGCGACGGCCTGCGCGTCGGACTTCACCGGGACGGCGAGGTCGGAGCCGCCCAGGAAGACGGGGAGGTTCTTGCCGGACGGGCCGGGCATCACGAAGTTCTCGACGTTGCCCTCGAGCTTGCCGGTCTTGTCGTTCTCCTTGGCCGCGGCGGTGGCGCCCTCCCACGCGGGGGCGAAGATCATGCCGGACTTGCCCTGGCCGTAGACGATGTAGCGGTCGGACTCGTCCTTGGTCTTGTCGCCGTGCATGTAGGTGTCGACGACGTTCTGGAACGCCTTCAGGCCCTTGATGGACTCGGGCGAGGACAGGTTGGCCTTCCACTTGCCGCCGGACTCGACGGCGATGGAGCCGCCGGCGTCGTGGACGAAGGACATGGCCGCGTACCAGTCACGGGTGGGCTGGTACCAGGCGCTGAACTTGTCGCCCTGCTTCTTCTGGACCTTGTCCAGGGCGGCGGTGAGCTCGTCGTAGGTCTTCGGCGTGGACTTGACGCCGACCGAGGCGAAGAGGTCCTTGCGCCAGTTGGCGACGCGGCCACCGGCGTAGTAGGGGACGCCGTAGGTCTTGCCCTCGTAGGTCACCGAGGTCTTCAGGCCGTCCAGCCAGGCCCCGGAGTTGTCGAAGTCGGCCGCGTCGACGGGGGCGAAGGCACCCTTGACCATGTAGCCGAGCATCTCGGAGTTGCCCATCTCGACGACGTCGGGGGCCTTGTCGGTGGCGAGGACCGCGTCGAGCTTGGCGTTCTTGTCCGGCCAGCCGTAGTACTCGTGCTTGATCTTGATGCCGGGGTGCTTCTTCGTCACCGCGGCGTCGGCGGCCTTCACCAGTTCGGGCCAGTTGTTCTGCGCGTCCACGGTGAGCCAGACGGTCAGTTCCTTGGCGTCGGCGCCGCTGTTGTCCGAGCTGCCGCCGTCGTCGCCACCGCACGCCGCGATGGAGACCATCATGCCCGCGATACCGATCGCGGCTACGAGCTTGCGCTTCACGCCACCCTCCTCAGGGATGCCCACACCCCCCACCCATGGAGCTGGGTTCTGGACCAATGGTGTAGACCAGTACCGGGAGCTTGGCCCAGACCATGGGGCCTGTCAAGGGTGGTCGAATACGCCCTGACCAGCCGTTATGCGACCTACATATGCAGGAACCTTTAAGTAAGAAGCCAGCGAAAAGGGCGCCGCCGGAGTACTCTCTTCCGCTAGACCACTTACCTCTGTGGACTAGACCAAAAGAGGCGGCGACGGTATACAGAAGGGATCACGAGGTGACCCGCATCCGGAGCCGGGAAGGCAGACCATGAGCACCGACGTCAGCAGTGCTGAGAGCGAGGGCGGGGCGGGCGTCCGCACCGCGCGCGTGCCCAAGTACTACCGTCTGAAGAAGCACCTGCTGGACATGACGGAGACCCAGTCACCCGGCACCCCGGTACCCCCCGAGCGCACGCTCGCCGCCGAGTTCGACACCTCGCGCACCACCGTCCGCCAGGCCCTCCAGGAGCTCGTCGTCGAGGGCCGCCTCGAACGCATCCAGGGCAAGGGCACCTTCGTCGCCAAGCCGAAGGTCTCCCAGGCGCTCCAACTCACCTCGTACACCGAGGACATGCGCGCCCAGGGCCTCGAACCCACCTCGCAGCTGCTGGACATCGGCTACATCACCGCCGACGACCGGCTCGCCGAGCTGCTCGACATCACCGCGGGCGTCCGGGTGCTGCGCATCGAGCGGCTGCGCATGGCCAACGGCGAGCCGATGGCCATCGAGACGACCCACCTCAGCGCCAAGCGCTTCCCGGCCCTGCGCAGGTCCCTGGCCAAGTACACGTCCCTCTACACGGCACTGGCCGAGGTCTACGACGTCCATCTCGCCGAGGCCGAGGAGACCATCGAGACCTCGCTGGCCACCCCGCGCGAGGCCGGCCTGCTCGGCACCGACGTCGGCCTGCCGATGCTGATGCTGTCCCGGCACTCCTTCGACAAGGACGGTGAGCCGGTGGAGTGGGTGCGGTCGGTGTACCGCGGGGACCGGTACAAGTTCGTGGCACGACTCAAGCGACCCACGGACTGAGCCCCTCACGGGGACAGCGGCCCACGGACCGAGACTTCACACCTACAGCGGCCCACGGACCGGCGCCCTCGCGAACGCTGCTCGTGGTGTAGCGCGACCGCGCCTCCCGCTCTACGGTCCTCCCGTCTCCGTATGGACGGGAGGACCGCGCTGTGCGTACCGCGAACGTCCGAACCATCGCCGTCCGGACCTTCACCGAATCGACATACCGATATGCGGACGAGGTCTTCCACTGCTGTCACACCGTGACCTAGATTGCCTGCGCGTTCACGGTGATCAGTGAGGGATCGGAGCCGCCGCATGTCATCAGAATCGCCCGAGGCCAGACCACCGGTGGTGACACCGGTCCGGGTGGTCATAGCCCTCTGCCTGCTCGCGCCCTTCGTGGCGATGCTCTGGGTGGGGTCGTACGCGAAGGTCGACCCGACCTTCGCCGGCATCCCGTTCTTCTACTGGTACCAGATGGCGTGGGTGCTCATCTCCACGGCGCTGACGATGATCGCGTACAAGCTGTGGCAGCGTGACCAGCGCGCCCGCAAGGGGGGTGGCGCGCAGTGAAGAACGACGTCAACGGCGTGGCACTCACCGTCTTCATCCTCTTCTTCCTGGCCGTCACGGTCATGGGCTTCCTCGCCTCGCGCTGGCGCAAGGCCGAGAACGAGCACACCCTGGACGAATGGGGCCTGGGCGGCCGCTCGTTCGGCACCTGGATCACCTGGTTCCTGCTCGGCGGCGACCTCTACACCGCGTACACCTTCGTCGCCGTTCCCGCGGCGATCTACGCGGCGGGCGCGGCCGGGTTCTTCGCGGTGCCGTACACGATCCTCGTCTACCCGCTGATCTTCACCTTCCTGCCCCGCCTGTGGTCGGTCTCGCACAAGCACGGCTATGTGACGACCTCGGACTTCGTGCGCGGCCGGTGGGGTTCGAAGGGTCTGTCGCTCGCGGTCGCCGTCACCGGCATCCTGGCGACGATGCCGTACATCGCCCTCCAACTCGTCGGCATCCAGGCGGTGCTGGACGTGATGGGTGTCGGCGGTGGCGAGGACACCAACTGGTTCGTCAAGGACCTGCCGCTGCTGATCGCCTTCGGTGTGCTGGCGGCGTACACCTACTCCTCGGGGCTGCGCGCCCCGGCGATGATCGCGTTCGTGAAGGACACGCTGATCTACATCGTCATCGCGGTGGCGATCATCTACATCCCGATCAAGCTGGGCGGGTTCGACGAGATCTTCGGCGCGGCGAACGAGAAGTACACGGCCGCCAAGGCGGGCGGGCTGGTGCCGCCCGAGGCGGGCCAGTGGACGTACGCCACGCTGGCGTTGGGTTCCGCGCTCGCGCTCTTCATGTACCCGCACTCGATCACCGCGACGCTCTCCTCCAAGAGCCGTGAGGTGATCCGTCGCAACACCACGATCCTGCCGCTGTACTCCCTGATGCTGGGTCTGCTCGCGCTGCTCGGCTTCATGGCGATCGCGGCGAACGTCGACGTCACCAACCCCCAGTTGGCGATCCCGCAGCTCTTCGAGGACATGTTCCCGGACTGGTTCGCGGGCGTGGCGTTCGCGGCGATCGGCATCGGCGCGCTGGTCCCGGCGGCGATCATGTCGATCGCGGCGGCGAACCTCTTCACCCGCAACATCTACAAGGACTTCATCAAGCCGGACGCGACGCCCCAGCAGGAGACCAAGATCTCCAAGCTGGTCTCGCTGCTGGTGAAGGTGGGCGCCCTGGTCTTCGTCCTCACCATGGACAAGACCGTCGCGATCAACTTCCAGCTGCTGGGCGGCATCTGGATCCTGCAGACCTTCCCGGCCCTGGTCGGCGGCCTGTTCACCCGTTGGTTCCACCGCTGGGCGCTGCTCGCGGGCTGGGCGGTCGGCATGGTCTACGGCACGCTCGCCGCGTACGGGGTCGCCTCCCCGACCCAGAAGCACTTCGGCGGCTCGTCGAAGGAGATCCCGGGCATCGGCGAGATCGGCTACATCGGTCTGACGGCGTTCGTCCTCAACGTGGTGGTTACGGTGGTGCTGACGTTCGTCCTGAGGGCCGCGAAGGCTCCCGAGGGCGTCGACGAGACGAGCCCGGCGGACTACACGGCGGACGCGGGCGACCCGGGCGTCGAGGTGGAGCTGCCGCCGGCGACGGCGGGCACCTCGCACTGAGGCCCAACTCGCCCTGAGGTCTGCGCTGTTCAACGGGTCGTCGGTACATCCGGCGGCCCGTTGTCGTGCCCGTCGTGCACACTCGCTCTCATGGACATCGAGATCCGGGCAGCGGACCCCGGCGAATACGCCACCATCGGCGAGATCACAGCCCAGGCCTATCTTCTGGACGGTCTCCTCATCTTCGGCGGGAGCGACTGGTACCTCGGCGAACTCAGGGATGTCGCCAAGCGTGCCGCCGCGGCGGACGTACTGGTGGCCACCCTGGGCGGCGATCCGGTCGGCACCATCACCTATGTCTCCCCGGCCGGCGGGCCCATGGCCGAACGCGCCCGCCCCGGAGAGGCCGAGATCCGGATGCTCGCCGTAGCCCGCGCGGCCCGCGGCAGAGGCGCCGGAGAGGCCCTCGTACGCGCCTGTGTCGACCGCGCGCGGGCCACCGAGGACTGCACCGGCATGGTCCTGTCGACCCAGCCGGTCATGCACGCCGCCCGCCGCATCTACGAGCGCCTCGGCTTCGTCCGCGCCCCTGAGCGCGACTGGCGCCCGATCGAGGGCGACGACTTCACGCTCGTCACCTATGAGTTGACGTTCTGACACGCTCCGAAGTCGCCGCGACACAACATCTGGGGGTGCCACTCGAACCCGGCACAAGATGTATGCTCATGCTCGCTGTCGCCGCAGGGGAATCCGGTGCGAATCCGGAACTGTCCCGCAACGGTGTACTCATGCGTGCAAACACCCCCATGTTCGCGCACATGAGAGTCAGTCCGAGGACCTGTCGACAGTGCGCCCAGGCCGCCGTGGCCCGGGTGCCATGACGTCCGGGCCTCGTGGAGTGGGCCGGTGGACGCGACGCCGCGTGCGCTCGTGTGCTGCCCCCTGCCCTCCGCAAGGCCCCGTGCCGAGCGAGGGAGTGCCCCCACGTGACCATCGCGCCAGCCGACCCGGCTTCAGCGACCAGCATCGCCGCCGTGGACGAGGACGGTCCCGGTACCGCGCTGCTGCGGACCCTGACCGAGCTGACCGCCGACCTTCCCGACGCCGACCCCGGACGCGTCGCCGCCGCCGCGCTGCGCGGCCGGTCGGCCCGGGCCGACGAGGCGGAGTTGCGCGAGCTGGCCACCGAGGCGGCCGCCGGTCTGATCTCCGAGGACCCCGCCTACTCCCGGCTGGCCGCCAGGCTGCTGACGATCGGCATCGCCGCCGAGGCCGCCTCGCAGGGCGTCACGTCCTTCACCGAGTCGGTCGCGGTCGGCCACCGCGAGGGCCTGATCGCCGACCGCACGGCGGAGTTCGTACGGGTGCACGCGGAGCGTCTGGACGCGCTGATCGACCCGGACGGCGACGACCGCTTCGGCTACTTCGGCCTGCGCACCCTGCACAGCCGCTACCTCCTGCGGCACCCGATCACCCGCCAGGTCATCGAGACGCCCCAGCACTTCATGCTCCGGGTGGCGTCCGGCCTCGCCGAGGACGACACGGCACGGGCCGTGGACGAGGTCGCCGCGCTCTACCGGCTCATGAGCCGCCTCGACTACCTCCCCTCCTCCCCCACCCTGTTCAACTCCGGCACCCGGCACCCCCAGATGTCGTCCTGCTACCTCCTCGACTCCCCGAAGGACGAGCTGGACTCCATCTACGACCGCTACCACCAGGTCGCCCGCCTCTCCAAGCACGCCGGCGGCATCGGACTGTCGTACTCCCGCATCCGCAGCCGCGGTTCGCTGATCCGCGGCACCAACGGGCACTCCAACGGCATCGTCCCGTTCCTGAAGACCCTCGACGCCTCGGTCGCCGCCGTGAACCAGGGCGGCCGGCGCAAGGGTGCCGCCGCGGTCTACCTGGAGACGTGGCACTCCGACATCGAGGAGTTCCTGGAACTCAGGGACAACACCGGCGAGGACGCCCGGCGTACGCACAACCTGAACCTCGCGCACTGGGTCCCGGACGAGTTCATGCGCCGCGTGAACGCCGACGCCGAGTGGTCGCTGTTCTCCCCGGCCGACGTGCCCGAGCTGGTCGACCTGTGGGGCGAGGAGTTCGACGCGGCGTACCGCAAGGCGGAGGCGGACGGACTCGCCAGGAAGACCATCCCGGCGCGTGACCTGTACGGCCGCATGATGCGCACCCTCGCGCAGACCGGCAACGGCTGGATGACCTTCAAGGACGCCGCCAACCGCACCGCCAACCAGACCGCCGAGGCGGGCCATGTCGTCCACTCGTCCAACCTGTGCACGGAGATCCTGGAGGTCACCGACGACGGCGAGACGGCGGTCTGCAACCTGGGGTCCGTCAACCTCGGCGCCTTCGTCGTGGACGACGACATCGACTGGGAGCGGCTGGACGAGACCGTCCGCACCGCCGTGACCTTCCTGGACCGGGTCGTCGACATCAACTTCTACCCGACCGAGCAGGCGGGCCGCTCCAACGCCCGCTGGCGCCCGGTGGGCCTGGGCGCGATGGGCCTCCAGGACGTCTTCTTCAAGCTGCGCCTGCCCTTCGACTCCCCGCAGGCCCGCGCCCTGTCCACCCGTATCGCCGAGCGCGTCATGCTCGCCGCGTACGAGGCCTCCGCCGACCTCGCCGAGCGCAACGGCCCGCTCCCGGCCTGGGAGAAGACCCGCACGGCCCGCGGTGTCCTGCACCCCGACCACTACGGCGTCGAACTGACCTGGCCGGAGCGCTGGGCGGCCCTGCGGGACCGTATCGCCGCGGTCGGCATGCGCAACAGCCTGCTCCTGGCGATCGCCCCGACGGCCACCATCGCCTCCATCGCGGGCGTCTACGAGTGCATCGAGCCGCAGGTGTCCAACCTGTTCAAGCGCGAGACGCTGTCCGGCGAGTTCCTCCAGGTCAACTCCTACCTGGTGACCGAGCTGAAGAGGCTCGGCGTCTGGGACGCGCAGACCCGTGAGGCGCTGCGCGAGTCCAACGGCTCGGTGCAGGGCTTCACCTGGGTCCCGCAGGACGTCCGCGACCTGTACCGCACGGCGTGGGAGATCCCGCAGCGCGGCCTGATCGACATGGCGGCGGCCCGCACGCCGTTCCTGGACCAGTCCCAGTCCCTGAACCTCTTCCTGGAGACGCCGACCATCGGCAAGCTCTCCTCGATGTACGCGTACGCCTGGAAGTCCGGGCTGAAGACGACGTACTACCTGCGCTCGCGCCCGGCGACCAGGATCGCCCGCGCCGCACAGGCGACGGTCCCCGTCCCCCAGGCCACCCCTGAGGACGCGGTCGCCTGCTCCCTGGAAAACCCCGAGTCCTGCGAGGCCTGCCAGTAATGACCACCGAAGCCAAGAACCTGCTCGACCCGGGCTTCGAGCTGACCCTCCGCCCGATGCGCTACCCGGACTTCTACGAGCGCTACCGGGACGCGATCAAGAACACCTGGACCGTCGAGGAGGTCGACCTCCACTCGGACGTCACCGACCTGGCGAAGCTCACCCCGGCCGAGCAGCACCTGATCGGCCGTCTCGTGGCCTTCTTCGCGACCGGCGACTCGATCGTCGCCAACAACCTGGTGCTGACGCTGTACAAGCACATCAACTCCCCGGAGGCGCGGCTGTACCTGAGCCGCCAGCTCTTCGAGGAAGCGGTCCACGTCCAGTTCTATCTGACGCTGCTCGACACCTACCTCCCCGACCCGGAGGACCGCACGGCCGCGTTCGCGGCGGTGGAGAACATCCCCTCCATCCGCGAGAAGGCCGAGTTCTGCTTCAAGTGGATGGACTCGGTCGAGAAGCTGGACCGCCTGGAGTCGAAGGCGGACCGCCGCCGTTTCCTGCTGAACCTGATCTGCTTCGCGGCCTGCATCGAGGGCCTGTTCTTCTACGGTGCCTTCGCGTACGTCTACTGGTTCCGCAGCCGGGGTCTGCTGCACGGCCTCGCCACCGGCACCAACTGGGTGTTCCGTGACGAGACCATGCACATGTCCTTCGCCTTCGAGGTCGTCGACACCGTCCGCAAGGAGGAGCCGGAGCTCTTCGACGACCAGCTCCAGCAGCAGGTCACGGACATGCTGAGGGAGGCCGTCGAGGCGGAGCTGCAGTTCGGGCGCGACCTGTGCGGTGACGGCCTGCCGGGCATGAACACCGAGTCGATGCGCCAGTACCTCGAGTGCGTCGCCGACCAGCGCCTCACCCGCCTCGGCTTCGCCCCGGTCTACGGCTCCGAGAACCCGTTCTCCTTCATGGAGCTCCAGGGCGTCCAGGAGCTGACCAACTTCTTCGAGCGGCGGCCGTCCGCCTACCAGGTCGCCGTGGAGGGCACGGTCGACCTGGACGAGGACTTCTAGGGTCGCGGCACCCGGGGCGCGGCAGAGCCCGCCCCGGGTGCCTGTCGACACGATCCGCCGTACGGCATGGATCCCTCCTCGCCGCTGACACGTCAGAGCGGTGAGGAGGGATACTCATGCGCCGTATCGGGATTCTCGCCGCCGCGGCCCTGCTGCTGGCGGGGTGCGGAACCGGGGCCGGTGGCGACAGCGGTGAAGCGGTGTCGCCGTCGCCGTCCGGCTGTCCGTCCGTGCCGGAGCTGCACGCCGCCGACAGCGGCCGTACGGTCTGCCTGCGGGTGGGCGGCACGGTCCGGGTCGGCCTGGACGGGGAGAAGGACCGTCCCTGGAAGCCGGTCACCGTCGAGGGCGCCGGGCTGGAGGCCGCCAACAGCGGCATCGTCCTGCTGCCCGGCGACGCGAACGCCGCGTTCGAGGCGGTCTCCCGGGGCACGGTCCGGCTCGCTTCGTCCCGGCCCCTGTGCGCCACCGGAACGGGCCGGATCGCGTGCCAGGGACTTCAGGAGTGGTGGGTCACCGTGGCGGTGAGGTAGCCGCGGCGCTCCCGGCGGGCGCGAGGTTCGACGGCCCCCGCGCGGTCCAGCTCCGCCTGCCTGATCTGGCGGTCGATGCGCCGGTCGCGGATGACGCCGGTCACCGCGGGCGCGACGAGCAGGACGAGGATTCCGAGGACGAACAGCATTCCGATCAGCCCCTCTGTCTGTGCGGTAGTCATGACACCACTCTCGCGCCGGATGCTCCTTACAAACAGTGGCAGTACTGCCGTACACCCTCGATTTACTGCCACTGCCGAGGCACACTGGACAGCATGCTGAAGAACGTGGCGGCCGTCCTGCTCAACGGCGTGCACCCCTTCGAACTCGGGGTGATCTGTGAGGTGTTCGGCATCGACCGCAGCGACGAGGGGCTGCCGACGTACGACTTCGCGGTCGCCTCGGCGGAGGGGCCCTCGCTCTCCACCCATGTCGGCGGCCTCACCGTCGGCACGCCCTACGGGCTGGAGCGGCTGGAGGAGGCCGACCTGATCGCCGTGCCGGCGGGGGCGGACTACGTCGTGCGGGACTATCCGCCCGAGCTGCTCGACGCGCTCCGCAGGGCCGTGGACCGCGGCGCCCGGGTGCTCAGCGTCTGCTCCGGCGTCTTCGTGCTCGGCGCCGCCGGGCTGCTCGACGGGCGGCGGTGCAGTGTGCACTGGCGGCAGGCGGACGAACTCGCCGTCCGCAATCCCCGGGCGCTCATCGAACCCGACGTCCTGTACGTCGACGAGGACCCGGTGATCACCTCCGCCGGCACCGCGGCCGGCATCGACGCCTGTCTGCACATCGTGCGCAAGGAACAGGGCCCCGAGATCGCCAACAAGATCGCCCGGCGGATGGTGGTGCCGCCGCACCGGGACGGCGGGCAGGCGCAGTACATCGAGCGGCCGCTGCCCAGCTCCACCTGCGACACCGTCGGCGAGGTGCTGGTGTGGATGGAACAGCACCTCGACGAGGAGGTCACCGTCGAGCAGCTCGCCGCCCGCGCCCACATGTCGCCGCGCACCTTCGCCCGCCGCTTCCAGCAGGAGACCGGCACCACGCCGTACCGCTGGATCCTGCGCCAGCGCGTGCTGCTGGCCCAGCACCTGCTGGAGGCCACGGACGAGACGGTGGACGCGGTCGCGGGCCGAACGGGGTTCGGCACCGCGGCCGCACTGCGCCACCAGTTCGTCCGGGCCCTGGGCACCACCCCGAACTCCTACCGACGGGCGTTCCGGGGCCCCGAGGCGGGAGGGGAGGCGGCCTGAGCCTCACCTCGCGACGGGCCGCAGCAGCAGTTTGTGCGGACGCAGCGTGATGCCCACCCGGGTGCCGTCGTCGGAGCCCTCCACCTGCTCGAAGCGGTACCTGGCCGAGATCGCCGCCGTGATCAGCGTCAGCTGCGCCATGGAGAAGTGGTCGCTCGGGCACTTGCGGTTGCCCACGCTGAACGGGCTCATGGCGTATTTCGGCACCTCCTTGACCCGGTCCGGGAGCCAGCGGTCGGGGTCGAACTCCAGGTTGCCCGGGTAGGACTTCGCGTCGCGCTGGATCGCGTACGGGCTGTACACGATGTCGGCACCGGCCGGAATGCGGTACCCGCCGAGTTCCGTGTCGGCGACCGCCCGGCGCGTCAATATCCATACGGCGGGCCGCAAACGCATGGCCTCGACGACGACATTGTTCGTGTGGGTGAGCGCCCGGACATCCTCGAATGCGACAGGACGCCCGCCTGTTACGGATTGCACCTCCTCGCACACCCTGTCCGCGTGTTCCGGGTGTTCCGCCAGGACTTGGAGCAACCACATGATCGTGGAGGCCACCGTTTCGCTGCCGGGGGTGAGGATGGCGACCACCTGGTCGTGGATCTCCTGTTCCCCGATGGGGTCGCCATTGTCGTCCTTCGCCTCCAGCAATGCCGTCAGCAAATCGTCCGGCTTTTGACCAGACGCACGGCGTTCGGCGACGATCTCGTCGACGAGGAGATGCAAATCGGCCAATGCCGCGTTGAATTTGCGGTTGGGCGGCAGGGGCAGGTTGTAGAGCGGCCCGAGAGGGACCACCATCCGCCGGTACATACCGCGGAAGACGGTGGCGAGGGCGACGCACAGCCGCTCGGCGCGCTCGTCCATGAAGTCCCCGCGCAGCAGACAGCGGGCCGCGATGCGCACGGCCACCCGGAAGGACTCCGAGGTGCAGTCGATGGTCTCGCCGGGCCGCCAGCGCGTGGTGAGCGCGTGCGCCTCCTCCTCCATGATCGGCCCGTACCCCGGGATCGCGTCGAGCCGGAACGCGGGCTGGATGGTGCGCCGCTGGCGGCGGTGCCGCGGGCCGTTGGCGGTGGCCACGCCCTCCTTGCCCAGCAGGGCCTCCAGGGACTGCCACAGCGGCCCGTCGATGACGTAGTCGGGGTTGAGGGCCAGGGCCCCGGTGAGGGCGGGCGTGGTGACGGCGTAGACCGTCTTGGGGCCGAGCTTGAGGCGTACGACGTCACCGTGGTCACGCAGTGCCGACATGAAGGCCAGCGGGTCGCGCAGCAGCCTCAGGCCGTGCCCGAGGAGGGGGACTCCCCCGCCCGCGAACACCGGCTCACGCAGCCCGGACGCCGGGGACAGCGGGGCCTCGGGTTTCACAGACTCGACGGTCATTTCTCACCTGCCGCTTCGTTGTTGACGTACGGGGGCGTGGACCGGTCGTCCCAGCTGTCGACCATGTAGCGGCCGGACTCGTGGTGGAACCAGTAGACGGTGCTGAACCAGTTGCGCATATTGCCGACACAGGCCCGCACGGCGGCGCCGAGCTCTTTTCCGCGCACGGTTCCGTCATCGAGCGAGGCGGCCAGCCGCAGGGCGGACTTCTCGGCCACGAGGAATTCCGTGACGCATTCCTCGACGCGCCGCCGCACTTCCACGACCGCCTGCTCCAGAGTCAGTCCCTCGTGTTTGATGAGACTGATCCCGAGATTGTGCACCTCATCGCCCGCTATTTCCTTCGGCAGCGAGCAGAGGTCGTTGTACCAGGCGGCGAATTCCTGACTCAGCAATGCCGCCCGCCGATATGCCGGGTGTTTCCGTACGCGGTCCGGGAGTTCCTGGCCCGCGCTCGGCTCCAGCAGATCGGTCCAGATCCAGTGCGCGAAGGTGAGGCGGCGCAGGGCGAGGTATTCCTCGACGGTCGGCACCGTGCCCTCGGTGCGATTGTGGAATTCCTGGTCGTACGCCTCGATCACCGCGTGGAAGTGCCGGGCGAACCGCGCGTTCCAGGTGCCGGGCAGGAACGCGTACAGCCGCACCATGCTGTCGGCGAACGCGGCGATCAGCGGGTCCTGGTGGTGCAGGTGCTCCTCGGGGGAGTCGAGTGCCGCGTGCAGCCGGTATCTGAGCCGGCGCCAGGCCGCGGGGCGGCGGTGGACGATGTCGCGGTCGTGCCGGTCGTCCCAGACGAAGAACCACGCGCTGTAGTCCGCTATCGCCTGGAGGACCTCGTCGGGGGCGCCCAGGTAGTAGCCCGCCATCAAGTCCGTGTAGCAAAGACCGTCGGCATATTCCGCCACCTTGTCCGCCGGCATGAGCCGCTTTTCGAGCAGCCAGGTGCGTGTCTTCTCCTGGAGCTGGGGCCAATACGGGTGCAGCTGCCGGGGAAACGCCGCCTCGATCACCGGCAGAGAGAGCGACGGTGGGACCGCGATCACTGCCGGTGTCGATGTGGTGCCGTGTGAGAAAGCATGCACGAACTAACCCCTCTCAGCCGCCAGTTGCGCACACCCCTCCCGCCGTGCCGGGCGTGCGCCGTTGCGTATCCCCGCACTTCCCATTCAGCACCACAACTGACCGTTCTGGGAATGGATTTGCACCATTCACTACCCCACGGTGCCGAGAATCTCCCCTTGCGTGACTGGTTCTGGATCATTAAGGGAGCGCATGCGATCGAACGTGCGACGGACAGGCGAACGGCGCCTGGTCAGGAAGGTGAACCTGAACAGACGCCGTGCGCAAGGGACTTGTGGGGCTCCCGGTCGGTCTCAGTCGTTGGCGACCACGGGGTAGCGGGGCTCGTTCTCGGCCATCTGCCGCAGCGCGTCCTTGCGTTCACGCTTGGAGAGCCGGTCGATGTAGAGGTACCCGTAGAGGTGATCGGTCTCGTGCTGCAAACACCGGGCGAAGTAGCCGGTGCCGCGGACCCGGATCGGGTTGCCCTTCTCGTCCTGCCCGGTCACCTCGGCGTAGTCGGGCCGGGCGAGCGGCGCGTACGCGGTTGGCACGGACAGGCAGCCCTCGTTGCTGTCGTCCAGCCGGCGCTTCTCGGCGGGCAGGTCCACGAGCTTGGGGTTGCAGATCACCCCGACGTGCCGTACGCCCTCGTCGTCAGGGCAGTCGTAGACGAAGACCTTCAGGTCGACGCCGATCTGGTTGGCGGCCAGGCCCACGCCCTCGGCGGTGCGCTGCGAGGCGAACATGTCCGCGATCAGCTGGTCCAGCTCCGCGCCGAACTCGGTGACGTCCTTGCACTCCTTGTGCAGCACCGGGTTGCCGACGACGGTGATGGGCCGCGAGGTGCCCCGCTCCCGCCAGCCGTTCTCCCGCTCCTCGGTCTCCTCGGTGTCGATGACGAAGCCCTCGTCGTCCACGGGGAGCACGCCCGCGTGCTGCTGATCGGTGTCCTGCTGCGCCATGACCGACGATGCCTTCCTAAACAATCAGGGGTGAAGTTGCTGATACAGGGTACGTGGACGCGCCCCTTCAGGGGCGCGGGGAACTGCGCACCCAGCCCCCACCGGCCCGCAGGTGAAAGACGACCTAACAGACCTCTTCCAAATCCCGCCAGTCCCGGGAATCCGGGCTGTCCGCGACCCACCCGTCCAGCAACCCCCGGACCAGCCCAGCCGGCGCGGCCACCCCGCACTCCCGCTCCGGCACCCACAGCTGCCCGTCGGTCCGATGCCCGAGCGGCCCCGGGTGTCCCGGCTCGCTGTGGTCATGCGGATCCAGATGCTCCCCGTCCCCCTCGTCCGAGGGCATCCGGGACTCCGAGCACATCCGGCACAGCAGCCGCACCGACGACGACCAGTCCTCCGCCGCGAACCCGGCGTCGGCCGCGAGCTGCTCCAGCGCGTCCCGGTCCGCCTCGGTGGCCGCCTCCAGGAGGACCACCCACGTCGGCACCGGCGAGGGCGCCCACAGCTCGATCTCGTCGAACACGGGGTAGGAGTGCCCGGCAGCGGTGGTCCGCTCTCCGTGCGGCACCCCGTCGTGGAGCACGACCTCGCCCCAGCGCCGCCCGGAGGACGGCAGGGGAATCGACAGCACCTCCATGCGCGCGGGGTCGAGACGGCGGCCCCAGACCACCTCCGCCTCACCCTCCGGCGACAGCCGTACCGCGGCGCTGCCGAGGTCCATGCCGACCGGCTCGCCGGAGTCCGCGGCGCCGCCCGGCACCCGCAGCCCGTAGGCCTGCCAGGCCCGCCGGGCCAGCGGCCAGTCCTGGAGCGCGGTGGCCGCGATGCCGACGTTCCACCAGTCGGGTGCGCCCGCCTCCCGGTCGAGCAGGGCGACGGCACGCAGGCCGGCCGCGCGGGCCTGCTCCCAGTCGTGCCGGAACTTGTGCAGCAGGGCGAGGTTGAACCAGGACTCCGACAGCCAGGGCTCCAGGTCGGCGGCGCGCGTCAGGAGCGCGCCCGCGTCCTCGTACCGACCGTCGCCGATCAGCGTGAACGCGCGGTCTGTGGCCTGCCGCCAGGAGGCGGAGGGCCGGTGCCGTCCCTTGCCGAAGATCCTCACGATTCCCGCCTGCCAGTTCCGTTCAGTGGGCTGGCCACTGCCCCCGGACACCCTCTTCTTCGCATCCAACCATGCGCGGCTGGAAGGGCGCTCATTACCCATGGGTTACCCAGCCGAGGGGAGGGTCAGACAGTCTCGTGCCAGGACCCGTGCCAGGGCCTCGACGACCTCGGGCGCGTGCTCCCCCGCGGTGGCGAGCCGCAGCTCCTCCAGGGCGGTCAGGGGGCCGCCGGGCCCCGCGTCCCGCGCCTTCTCCTCGTAGGCGTTCACCGTCCGCACGATCCGCGCGGCGACCGGCTGCCCCCGGTAGGGGTCGGCCTGCCGCTCCACGACCACGGCGACCGCCCCGGCCACCCCCGTCTGCCGGACGACCGCCCCGCCGAGCAGCGCGATCCGCCGCTGTTCCTCGGCGGGCAGGTCCGCGGTGGCCCCGTGGGGCACCGGGTCGACCAGGCTGAGCTGCCCGATGTCGTGCATCAGGGCGGCGTACTCCAGGACGGTGAGGTCGGGTCCGGACAGCCCCAGGTCCCGTCCCACGGCCTTGCTGAGCTCGGCGACCCGGTGGGCGTGCCCGGCGGGGGTGTACCCGGCGATCTCGGTGGCCCGGGCGAGCGAGGCGATGGTCTGCCGGTAGGTGGTCCGCACGGCGGCGTACCGCCGGAAGGCCAGCTGGGTGAGGAGCAGCGGCAGCGAGAAGACGGGCAGCGCCCACAGCCCGACGACGGCGACCGCGAGGGCTATCACCGCTCCGGTCGCGCAGACGGCGGACCCGATGCCGAGCAGGGCCCGCAGCTCGTGGCGGAGCAGTGGGGCGAACGGCCAGCGGGTGCGGGAGTGGGCGAGCGCGGCGGCGAGCACGGCGTCGCAGAGGGCGGTCAGCGCGAGGAGCGCCAGCAGCGTCAGCGCGTACGCCGGTCCGCCCCACGTGTCGAAGACGCCCCGGTTGTACAGGGGCTGGAAGCAGACGGCGGCGAAGGCGGTGCTGAGCACGCGCCGCGCGAGGTGGTCGACCATGGGCCCCTGTCCGCGCGCGATGTGCGGCACGCTGCCGAGGAGCGAGGCGGCGAGGACCACGGTGACGACCTGGAGGGCGCCGTGGGACGTGGGCCGTCCGGCGTCGGCCCCGAGCAGCGCGTAGGCCAGTGCCCCGGCGGCGCCGATCGGAGCGGCCTCCCGCACCCGGGCTCCGGTCCAGCGGGCCAGCTCACCGACCGTGATCAGCAGCCCGAAGGCGAGGGCGACCCCGCGCTCCTCCAGGCCGGTCCAGAGGATGACGGCGAGCGAGACCAGGGCGAGGAGACCGGCCGAGCCGTGCACCACGAGACGGGGCCATCTCATCGACGGACCCCGGGCCGGCTGGGGGCCCCGGGCCGGGGACGGGGCAGGTTCTCCTCGTCCGCGGTCACGACGGGATGCCAGCCGTGCCTGCCGAGCGCCCGGACCAGGGCGGTCACCATCCGCGGGTCGAACTGCGTGCCCGCGCACCGCTGAAGCTCCTCCAGCGCGGTGGGGACGGGCCTGGCCCGCCGGTAGGAGCGGGTCGAGGTCATGGCGTCGAAGGCGTCGGCGACCGCCACCACCCGCGCGGACTCCGGGATCTGACCGCCCACCAGCCCGTACGGGTACCCGCTGCCGTCCAGCCGCTCGTGGTGGTGCAGTACGGCGGCCCGCGCCTCGCCGAGGAAGGAGATGCCCCGCACCATCTCGTGCCCGTACTCGGGGTGCAGCTCGATGACGCGCCGCTCCTCGGGTGTCAGGGGGCCGTCCTTGCGCAGCAGCCGGGTCGGTACGCCGAGCTTGCCGACGTCGTGCAGGATCCCGGCGAACCGGAGCACCTCGATGCGGCCCTCGTCCATGCCGAGTTCGCGCGCGATCATCATGGAGGCCTGTCCGACGCGCTCGCTGTGCCCGCGGGTGTACTCGTCCTTGATGTCGACGGCCTGCACGAGCGCGCGGATGGTGGCCTGATGGGCGGCCTGTTCCCGGTGGTACTGCGCGAAGGCCCACCAGGACACGCACATCGGCAGCAGCACGAGCAGCGCGGCGACGGGCCCGTACGGGCTGCGCCACAGCACGGCCATCATCAGCCCGGCGAGTCCGTGCACGGCGATCGGTGCCAGGGAGCGTACGAACAGGCCCCGCCACGCCAGCCGTGCCGGCACCCGTTCGGCGAGCGCCAGGATGCCGCCGTCCAGCGCGGTCAGCACCAGGCAGAAGACGAGCACGGCCGCCCCGGCGGGCACCAGCGCGTACGGGAAGTCGGAGGCGACGACGGCGTCCCGGCCGCCCAGCCCCCAGTGGACGCGGGACGCCGCCCAGACGGTGACGGCGAGCTGCGCGGCCCGCCAGATCCGCCGGAGCGCGCGCGGCCGCCGCTCCACCGGGGACAGCAGCGCCCCCGGCACCGCGACGAGCGCGGCGGCGGGGGGCGGCAGCAGGAAGGCCCCGGCGAGCAGCACGGGATGGAAGGTGCCGGAGAACCGCTCGCCCCCGGCGTACAGGGCGGCGAGCAGGCCCACCACCCACCAGGGGCTGGTCACGGACGGCACCGCGTGCACGCAGTACAGGGCAACGAGGACGACACAGACCACGTACACACGTGCCCGTGCCGTCAACCCGTCCATGACGCCCCTTTGGATCTCCTGAGCCGACTCAGCTCGGAGCCTAGGGGGGCGTCGGCGGGTCCTGCGGGGCGATTACCCGCGGATTAGCACGTTCGAGTGACGACCTTGCGTTCAGGAGTCCTGTGGGGCGGTCGTGATGTCGTGCTCGGGCACGGCCTGCCCGGAGCGGATCAGGTCGAGCCGCCCGAGGACCTTGGCGCGCAGGTCGGTCGGTACGTCGTCCTGTCCGCAGCACCGCTTGACCAGCTTCTTCACGGCCTCTTCCAGGCCGTACTTCTCCAGGCACGGCGAGCACTCCGTGAAGTGCTGCTTGAACTTGTCGCGGTCGACGTCCGGCATCTCGCTGTCGAGGAACTCGTAGAGATGGTCGAGTACCTCACCGCAGTCCGTCTCGTGCGGGTCTCCGCAGCTCATGAGCCCGAACCTTTCACTTCGTCCGACTCTCCGGCGCCGGCCGGGACGAGCCCGCGCTCACGGGCGTAGTCCTCGAGCATGCCGCGCAGTTGGCGACGGCCCCGGTGCAGCCGGGACATCACCGTACCGATGGGTGTCCCCATGATGTCGGCGATCTCCTTGTACGCAAAGCCTTCTACGTCGGCGAGGTAGACCGCGATGCGGAACTCCTCGGGGATCGCCTGGAGGGCTTCCTTCACGTCCGAGTCGGGCAGGTGGTCCAGCGCCTGCGACTCGGCGGAGCGCAGACCGGTCGACATGTGCGACTCGGCACGCGCCAGCTGCCAGTCCTCGATCTCCTCGGCCGCGGAGCGCTGGGGTTCACGCTGCTTCTTGCGGTACGAGTTGATGAACGTGTTGGTGAGGATCCGGTACAGCCAGGCCTTCAGGTTGGTGCCCTCGCGGAACTGGTGGAAGGACGCGTACGCCTTGGCGTAGGTCTCCTGTACCAGGTCCTCGGCGTCGGCCGGGTTGCGTGTCATGCGCAGCGCGGCCGAGTACATCTGGTCGAGGAATTCGAGCGCGTCCCGCTCGAAGCGCGCGCTGCGCTCCGCGGTGCTCTCCGTGCTCGTGCCCTGGCCCTCGGGCTGCTCCGCCTGGCCGTGTTCGGTCCCTGCGTCGGTACCGGGAACCGGACCCACCTCCTCAAGATTGCGGGCAGGACCGAAACCGATCCCACCAGAATCGGAGGATAGAACACGATCCGGTCCGCCCGCCGCCCGAATAGGGGCGGTCTTGGCCGCGTGCAGCACCGTCCAGTCCAGGTCAGCGCGGCTGCTGCGGCTCGAATCAGACTCTGCCGGGCGCAGCCCGGCCACGGGATGGTGGCGGGTGACGGACGGGCAGAAGGTCGAACCCATGCGGCGGACTTCCTCTCTACGACGGTCGGTGCTTGGTCTTCAGCACTTCTGTCCGGCACAACAGAGCTTCGGAGCGCGGCATTCCCGGGGCTTCACCCGAGTGACCCGGTCCACTTCACGACCGCGTCCGTGATGACCGTCACGATCTGTTCCGGTGAGATCCCCGCCTTCTTCGGCACGGCGAACCCATGGTCGCCGTACGGCACCTCGACCAGTTCATGACCACCGGCCGGGAACTCCTCCGGCTTCCCGAAGGGGTCGTTGCCGCCCTGGACGACGAGCGTGGGCACCCCGGCGCCGAGCAGTTCCCCGGCGCGGGACTTCTCGGGCCGGCCCGGCGGGTGCAGCGGGAAGCTGAGCGCGAGGACGGCGGCGGCCCCCAGCTCGACGGCGGTACGGCAGGCCACGCGCGCGCCGGCGCTGCGCCCGCCGGAGATCACGGGCAGCCCCGGCGCGGCCACGGCGGGCCAGATCCCCCGCCATCCCACGTCCAGCGTCTTCGGCGCGGGTGCCACCTTCTTGCCCGCCACCCGCCAGGGCTGCTCGACGAGCGCCACGCTCACGCCGTGGTCCGGGAGAGTCCCCGCGAGGGCCTGCAGATCCCTCGCCTCGATGCCGCCGCCGGCGCCATGGCTGACGGCGAGCACGAGGCGTGCCTTCTTCGCGGGGTGCCAGGTGATGCGGGCGTCGCCGGCATCCGTACCGATGATCTCGGTGGTCACGTTGGTCACATCAGAAGAGTGTGCCCTCCTCGGGCCCCTCCAGCTCGGTCAGCAGCTCCGGTCCGTTGTTGCGGACGTTGCTGACGGCCGTGGAGACCGGGTAGGCGCGCATGAGCCCCTCGGGCGGGGGCGCGAGCAGCGAGCGCAGGTCCTCGACGTCCGTGCGGGAGGGGTCGAGCCAGCTGTCCCAGCGGTCCGGGGTGAGCATGAGGGGCATCCGGGGGTGGATCTCGGAGAGGGAGTGCGGGCCTTCCTCCGGTGCCACGCCGAGGGGGCCGGTCTCGGCCTCGGTGGTGATGACCGAGCAGGTCACCCACCAGGCCTGCGGGTGGTCGTCGGGGAGGGTCTTGTCCCGCCAGAACTCGTACAGCCCGGCCATCGCGAACACCGACCCGTCGGCGGGCAGCACGAAGTAGGGCTGCTTGCGCGGCCGCTTCTTCTTCCCCTCGACCTCCAGCTCCCGCTCGGCCTTGGCGGTGACCCACTCGTAGTAGCCGTCGGCGGGGATGATGCAGCGGCGCGAGGAGAAGGCCCGCTTGTACGAGGGCTTCTCGTGGACGGTCTCGGCGCGGGCGTTGATCATCCGGGCGGCGCCCTCGGGGGTCTTCGACCAGCTCGGCACCAGCCCCCACCGGAGCCTGCGCAGCTGCCGAACCGGCCGGGGGTCGTCGGCGTCCTTCACAGGGCGGTCGAGGACGGCGTAGACCTCCTTGGTCGGGGCCACGTTGTAGTCGGGGGCCAGGGTCTCCTCGGGCTCCCCCTCCCACTTCTCGATCTCAAAGATTCCTGCGAGATCCTCGGGTCCACGACTCGCTGCATACCGTCCGCACATACGTGCCACACTGCCAGACTCCGTACGACGAGAGGGAGCCCCCGCCGAACATGGACACCAGCACAGCGACCTCTCTCTGGGACGAGCTGATCGGCACCCAGCCCGACCCGGACCTGTGGGTGGTCCTGGCCACCCTGGGCGCGGCGCTCGCCATAGTCGTACCGCCCACCCTGTGGCGCGTCTCGCGCAACGCCATCACCATCGCCCACGAGGGCGGCCACGGTCTGGTCGCGCTGCTCACCGGCCGTCAGCTCACCGGCATCCGGCTGCACTCCGACACCAGCGGGCTCACGGTCAGCCGGGGCAAGCCGCACGGCCTCGGCATGATCCTCACGGCCGCGGCCGGGTACATCGCTCCCCCGCTGCTGGGCCTGGGTGGCGCGGCCCTGCTGGCCACCGGCCGCATCACCCTGCTGCTGTGGGTGGCGACGGCCCTGCTGCTGGCGATGCTGGTGATGATCCGCAACGCGTACGGCGCCCTGACGGTGATCGTCACCGGCGGCACGTTCGTGGTGGTGTCGTGGCTCGCGGGCCCCCAGGTGCAGGCGGCGTTCGCGTACGCGGCGGTGTGGTTCCTGCTCGCGGGTGGCGTGCGTCCCGCTTTCGAGTTGCAGGCGAAGCGGGTGCGGGGCGGGGCGGGTGACTCGGACGCGGACCAGTTGTCGCGGCTGACGCATGTGCCGGCGGGCCTGTGGCTGTTCCTGTTCCACGCGGTGTCGCTGTGCTCGCTGATAGGCGGCGGCCGGTGGTTGCTGGAGGTGTGAGGAGGTCCGGGGAGCCGTGCCACAGGGGTGCGGGGCCGCGGCGATCAGCCGCTCCGCGGGGCGCGACCAGCCACAACGGCGGCGCACCCGGAACACGGCCCCCCACTAGAGTGGACGCATGGCTTTGAACCCCTCAGAAACCGCCCTCTGGCCCGCACCCCACGCGAGCGGAGCCGTCGACGCGACGGTCCACGTCCCGGGGTCGAAGTCCGTCACCAACCGCGCCCTGGTCCTCGCGGCCCTCGCCTCGGAACCGGGCTGGCTGCGCCGCCCCCTGCGCTCCCGCGACACCCTCCTCATGGCGGCCGCGCTCCGTGAGATGGGCGTGGGCATCGAGGAGGGCGTGGGCCCCGACGGCACCGGCGAGTCCTGGCGGGTGCTCCCGGCCGGTCTGCGCGGCCCGGCCACGGTCCACGTGGGCAACGCGGGCACGGTCATGCGCTTCCTGCCCCCCGTGGCCGCCCTGGCCGACGGCCCCATCCGCTTCGACGGCGACCCCCGGTCCTACGAGCGCCCCCTGAACGGTGTGATCGACGCCCTGCGCGTCCTCGGCGCCCGGATCGACGACGACGGCCGGGGTGCCCTGCCGCTGACGGTGCACGGCGGGGGCGCGCTGGACGGCGGTCCGGTGGAGATCGACGCGTCCTCGTCGTCGCAGTTCGTGAGCGCGCTGCTGCTGAGCGGCCCGCGGTTCAACCAGGGGGTCGAGGTCCGCCACACCGGCTCCTCGCTGCCCTCCCTGCCGCACATCCGCATGACGGTCGACATGCTGCGCGCGGTCGGCGCCCAGGTCGACACCCCGGAGGCGGGCGGCGAGCCCGATGTCTGGCGGGTCACTCCGGGCGCGCTGCTCGGCCGGGACCTGACGATCGAGCCCGACCTCTCCAACGCCCAGCCCTTCCTCGCGGCGGCCCTGGTCACCGGCGGCAAGGTCGTGATCCCGGACTGGCCGAGCCGCACCACCCAGCCCGGCGACCGGCTGCGGGAGATCTTCACCGAGATGGGCGGTTCCTGCGAACTCACCGACTACGGACTGGTGTTCACCGGCTCGGGTTCGATCCACGGCATCGACGCCGACCTGAGCGAGGTCGGCGAGCTGACCCCGGGCATCGCGGCGGTGGCGGCTCTCGCGGACTCCCCCTCGACCCTGCGCGGCGTGTCCCATCTGCGGTTGCACGAGACGGACCGGCTGGCCGCGCTCACCAAGGAGATCAACGAACTCGGGGGTGACGTGACCGAGACGGCAGACGGTCTGCACATCCGCCCGCGCACCCTGCACGGCGGGACCTTCCACACCTACGAGGACCACCGCATGGCGACCGCCGGCGCGATCATCGGCCTGGCGGTTCAGGGCGTGCGGATCGAGAACGTGGCGACGACGGCGAAGACACTGCCGGACTTCCCCGAGCTGTGGACCGGGATGCTCGGGGCGTAGGAGCCGAGAGATCATGCGCCGCTACAGCAAGCACACCGACGAGGACGACATCCGCTCCCGTCCCAACCGCAAGGGCAACCGGCCGCGGACCAACATCCGCCCCAAGCACGAGGACGCGGCCTGGGGCATGGTCCTCACCGTCGACCGGGGACGGCTGACCGTGCTCGTCGACGACCGGATCGTGATGGCCATGAAGGCCCGCGAACTGGGCCGCAAGGCCGCGATCGTCGGCGACCGGGTGGCCCTGGTCGGCGACCTGACCGGCACGAAGGACACCCTCGCGCGGATCGTCCGCATCGAGGAGCGCACCTCCGTGCTGCGTCGCACGGCGGACGACGACGACCCGTTCGAGCGCGTGGTGGTCGCCAAC
The DNA here is from genome assembly GCF_055575395.1 of Streptomyces sp. NPDC034103. Classification (NCBI taxonomy): domain Bacteria; kingdom Bacillati; phylum Actinomycetota; class Actinomycetes; order Kitasatosporales; family Streptomycetaceae; genus Streptomyces; species Streptomyces sp. NPDC034103. The sequence goes on from NZ_JBVISS010000005.1 coordinate 331,539, forward strand.
GCCGACCAGCTCGCCATCGTCACGGCCCTCGCCGACCCCGAGCCCCGCCCCCGCCTGATCGACCGCTGCCTGGTCGCGGCGTACGACGGTGGCCTGGAGCCCCTGCTGGTGATGACCAAGTCGGACCTGGCCCCGCCGGACAAGCTCTTGGAGCTCTACGGCGACCTCGACATCCCCTTTGTCGTCACCAGCCGTGAGGAGTTGGAGAACGGCGACGCGACGGACCGGGTCCGCGAGCAACTCGACGGCAAGATCACGGCGTTCGTCGGCCACTCCGGCGTGGGCAAGACGACCCTGGTCAACGCGCTCGTGCCCGAGGACCGGCGCCGGCTGACGGGCCATGTGAACGCGGTCACCGGACGCGGCCGGCACACCACGACCTCGGCGCTCGCCCTGCCCCTGGCGGGGGAGGGCGGCTGGGTGATCGACACCCCGGGTCTACGGTCGTTCGGACTGCACCACGTCGACGCGTCCCGTGTGATCCACGCGTTCCCGGACCTGGAGCCGGGAACCGAGGGCTGTCCCCGTGCGTGCAGTCATGACGAGCCGGACTGCGCGCTGGACCAATGGGTGGCCGACGGACACGCGGACCCGGCCCGGCTCTACTCGCTGCGCAGGCTGTTGTCGACGAGGGAACGCAGGGAAGGCGACTGACCTCCGCGTTGTTTGTCTGCGTACAGGTCAGGTAAAGGCATACTCGCACCGAGCCGGACACAGGGGAGGACAGCACATGGCGTGGCTGCTGGTGGTGGTGGCCGGGTTGTTGGAGACCGGATTCGCCGTGTGTCTGAAGCTCTCGCACGGGTTCACCCGGCTCTGGCCGACGGTCGCCTTCTGCGTCTTCGCCCTCGGCAGCTTCGGTCTGCTGACCCTGTCGCTCAAGAAGCTCGACGTCGGCCCGGCGTACGCGGTGTGGACCGGCATCGGCGCGGCGGGCACCGCGATCTACGGCATGATCTTCCTCGGCGACCTGGTCTCGACCCTGAAAATCGTCTCGATCAGCCTGGTCATCGTGGGCGTGATCGGCCTCCAGCTGTCGGGCTCGGCGCATTAGGCCCGGTCCCGGCGTCTACACCGGCTGTCGGTGCAGCGCGCTGCGGACCAGCTCGGACACCCCGCCCTCGCCGGGTGGGGCCGCCACGCAGGACAGCGCGATCCGGATGGTCAGCTCGCAGGAGCGGGCGAGGTCCGTGAGGTCCGTCTTGTGCGCGCCGGGTCCGGCGAGCACGGCCACGGCGCGGTCGCGCACCAGCGCCACGAAGTCGCTGGGCGAGGGCAGCGGGCCGTCCGCCCGGCGCTGGGCCGGCACCGCGGAGGCGGACGGGACCGCGGACAGGGTCGGGGCGGGCAGGCGCTCGCTCCAGCAGCCGGTGAGCATGGCCCGCACCAGCGCGTTGTCCCGGGCGGTGGCGGCGGTCCACTCGGCGGTCGCGGTCAGCCGCTCCCGTGCGTCGCTGTGGGTGGTGAGCGCGCGCTCCACGCCGGCGAGGTAGCCGTCGGCCTCCCTTCTGACAAGGGCCCGGGCCAGACCTTCCTTGCTCCCGAACTCGTTGTACAGGGTCTGCCGTGAGACCCCGGCCGCCGCGGCGACATCCACCATCCGCACCGCGGACCACGGCCGACGCGCCAGCGCCGTGTACGCGGCGTCCAGCAGGGATTCCCTCGCTGCGGGCATCATCGCCTCCTAGGGGCGAGCGGCTCTGCCCCAGATTTGACGCGCGTGAGGGCACTGTCAAGGGTTCGCGAGGGCATGGAGGGGCGCCCCCGATCCACCGCACGCCGCCCGCGGCGGCGCCGTCCACACCGTGGTCCCGTGTGGCCCCGCGGTGGCGACGGCGGATAGCGTTCGTCCCATGCCGGACTACCTCGACGACCTCCGCTTCGCCCACGTCCTCGCGGACGCGGCGGACGCGGCGACCATGGACCGCTTCAAGGCGCTGGACCTCAAGGTCGAGACGAAACCGGACATGACCCCGGTGAGCGAGGCGGACAAGGCCGCCGAGGACTTGATCCGCACCCACCTCCAGCGCGCCCGCCCGCGGGACGCGATCCTCGGCGAGGAGTTCGGCGTCCAGGGCACCGGCCCGCGCCGCTGGGTGATCGACCCGATCGACGGCACCAAGAACTACGTCCGCGGGGTGCCCGTCTGGGCCACCCTGATCGCCCTGATGGAGGCGACCGAGGGCGGCTACCAGCCCGTCGTCGGCGTCGTCTCCGCGCCCGCCCTGGGCCGCCGCTGGTGGGCCGCGAAGGGCCACGGCGCCTACACCGGCCGCAGCCTCTCCTCGGCCTCGCGCCTGCGCGTCTCCCAGGTCTCGAAGTTGTCGGACGCCTCCTTCGCGTACTCCTCGCTGAGCGGCTGGGAGGAACAGGGCCGGCTGAACGGCTTCCTGGACCTGACCCGCGAGGTGTGGCGCACGCGCGCGTACGGCGACTTCTGGCCCTACATGATGGTCGCGGAGGGTTGCGTCGACATGTGCGCCGAACCCGAGCTCTCCCTCTGGGACATGGCCGCCAACGCGATCATCGTCACGGAGGCCGGCGGCACCTTCACCGGCCTGGACGGCCGCCCCGGTCCGCACAGCGGCAACGCGGCCGCCTCCAACGGCCCGCTCCATGACGAGCTGCTGGGTTATCTCAACCAGCGTTACTGATCGGCACGGATGAGCGCGTGCGCCCTCAATCGGCCGCACGCGCCCTCTTGTTGACCCACGCTTTACCTGCGACTCTGTGAGCACCCTCATTTGTGAACTTGTGAACCGCTGAACCAATGCGGCGGTTTCCTCTGGAGGTGACTCCGCACCCATGCTCGTCCGTGACGCCATGAGCACAGTGGTCCTCACCATCGGCCCGACCCACACCCTCCGCCAGGCCGCGGCCCTGATGTCCGCCCGCCGCGTCGGCGCCGCCGTGATCCTCGACCCCGATGCCGGCGGGGTCGGCATCCTGACCGAACGGGACGTCCTCAACGCCGTGGGCCTGGGCCAGAGCCCGGACACGGAACGCGTCCACGACCACACCACCACCGACGTCGTCTTCGCGACGCCGTCCTGGACCCTGGAGGAGGCGGCCCGGGCCATGACCCACGGCGGCTTCCGGCACCTCATCGTCCTGGACCACGACGAGCCGGTCGGCATCGTCTCGGTCCGCGACATCATCCGCTGCTGGGCACCGACCCGGCAGCACGCCCCCGCCCCGGCCTGACCACACGGACGGCCGGGCCCCTCTCGCCGGGAGGGGCCCGGCCGTCCGCGCACGCCACCCGGGACACTCCGCCCACTTGGCGCCGAGCGCGGGCGATCCTACAATGGAATATGTCTAACTTCGACAAAGATCTAAAATCACATCTCTTCGGGACCTTCGTCCCCTGCTGTTAAGGTGACCCCTATGAGCGACCTTCTGGATCGACTGCGCGGCCGCGGATGGCGGATGACCGCGCAGCGGCGTGTCGTGGCCGAGGTCCTCGACGGCGATCACGTCCACCTGACGGCCGACGAGGTCCACGCGCGGGCCGTCGCCAAGCTGCCCGAGATCTCCCGGGCGACCGTCTACAACACGCTGGGCGAGCTGGTGTCCCTGGGCGAGGTCCTCGAGGTCGCCACCGACAAGCGCGCCAAGCGGTACGACCCGAACGCACACCGGCCGCACCACCACCTGGTGTGCGCCCAGTGCGGCGCGATCCGCGACGTCCACCCGAGCGGCGACCCGCTGACGGACCTGCCCGACTCGGAGCGCTTCGGCTTCACGGTCTCCGGCGTCGAGGTGACGTACCGCGGCGTCTGCCCGAACTGCGCGGCCGCGTAACCCCGCTTCCGAAGCCCCGGCACCCCCAGGTGCCGGGGCTTCGCGCTGTCCGCGGACTTCCCGGATCGAGCGGGAGGGCCGGGAGAGCCTGGATGTCACCCGCAAGGTGCCGCCGACACCGGACGCGCTCCCCAAGCAGGGGTCCGGAAACGCACCGAGGGCCGGAACCCTTTCGGATTCCGGCCCTCGGCCTTCAGTAGCGGGGACAGGATTTGAACCTGCGACCTCTGGGTTATGAGCCCAGCGAGCTACCGAGCTGCTCCACCCCGCGTCGATGAAATGAACACTACGTCAACGGTGCGGACGGAAGCAAATCGCTTTGTTCGCGCTGGTCGGCGCGGTCACGCCGACAGCTCCTGCCGCAGCGCGTCCCGCAGCCGACCCGCGCGCTCGGACACCTCTCGCGGCCCCAGCGTCACCGCCCGGTCGGCCCAGCGCTGGCCCTCCATCAGCTCGCCACGACGCGCGTAGACCAGGGCCAACCGCAGTGCCGCCCGCCCGTGCCCCGCGTCGGCGGCACGGGTCCACCACACGGCCGCCTCGGGCTCGCTGCCCTCCCGCGCGAGCAGCAGGCCCAGGTTGAAGGCCCCGTTGCGGGATCCGGCCTCCGCGGCCTCCCGGTACCAGCGGGCCGCCTCCACGACGTCACCCCGCGCCGCGGCGAGCATGCCCACCCGGACCTGCGCGCGGCGGTGCCCCTGGGAGGCCGCCCGCTCGTACCACTCCTCGCACTCGGACTTGGCGGAGTACACCGGCTCCCCGAGCTCGTGCGCGGACGCCGGCGGGCGTCGCGCGTCCAGCACGGTGGCCAGCCGGTACGCGGCCTCCGCGTTGCCGCCCCCCGCCGCGCACCGCAGATGCCGCTCGGCCGTCGCCTCGTCCCCGTCCCGCAGCAGCGCGATGCCCACCTGGAGCGCCGCCTCGGTGTGCCCGGCGGCGGCGGCCCGCTCGTACCAGCGCAGCGCCACGGTGTCCTCGCCCCGTCCCGCGAAGAGGATCCCGAGGTTGAAGGCCGCGTCCACGCTTCCGGCCTCGGCGGCCTTGGAGAACCACGGCTCGGCGCCGGTGGCGTCCCCGACCTGGAGCAGCAGGATCGCCAGCGCGTTCGCGGCCTCGCGGTGCCCGGCGTACGCGGCCCGGCGGTACCACTGCTCGGCCTGCGCGGTCCGGCCCTGCTCGGCGCAGAGCAGCCCGAGGTTGTACGCGCCGTTGACGTCACCGGCGTCCATGGCGGCCCGGTACCAGCGCTCGGCGGTCTGGGTCTCGCCGCGCTCGGCGTGCAGCGCTCCGAGGGCGTTCGCCGCGTTGCCGTCCCCGTCCTGCGCGGCCCGCAGCCACCAGACCGCGGCACTGTCGACGTCCCCGGCGTCCCGCAGCAGGAACCCGAGCGCGCAGGCGGCCCGTGCCTCGCCGTCCTTGGCGGAGGTCAGGTACCAGCGTCCGGCCTCCTTCAGCTCGCCGCGCTTCTCCAGGATCGTGCCGAGATGGAGGGCGGCGCGCCGGTGTCCGCGCGCGGCCGCCTGGCGGTACCACTGCTCGGCCTCCGCACAGACACCGTTGTCAGACCCGGCGTCCCCCTCGGCGTCACCCTCGGTGGGCGCCTCGGTGGGCGCCTCGCGATCAAGGGCGCGCGCGAGCCGGTACGCCGCCTCGCGGTGCCCGCGCTCGGCCGCGGCCCGCATCCACTGGCGGGCCGCGGCGTCGCCGCGGTGCTCCAGCAGATCGGCGAGCGCGTACGCGCCGAGGGCGTGGCCCTGCTCGGCGGACTGGCGCAACCAGTACTCGGCGGCGGGCTCGTCGCCCTTCTCCCGGTGGTGGCGCCCGAGCGCGTGCGCGGCCGCGGCGGACCCGGCGACGGCGGCGATCCGCCACCATCCGGCGGCCTCGTCGGCGTAACCGCGCTGGTGCAGCAGGACTCCGAGATTGTTGGCGGCGGCCCGGTCGCCGGCGGCGGTGGCGGCACGCAACTGGGGCTCGGCTCCGTCGAGATCACCGCGGCGCAGCAGCATGGCGCCGAGGACGCTCATGGCCTCGACGTCGCCGGCCTCCGCGGCGAGCCGTCGGCGCAACTCCTCGACGGCGTCGTCGGCGACCTCCGTGGCCTCGGTCTCTCCCGGCCCGGAGGGCTGCACAAATCGCCCTGTCTCGAACAGAGTTGCCTTGTCCCCCATAACGTCCATCGTCGCACCACCTGCAACCTGGGTACACCTGGTATACCGCAGCCAGTGAGGTCACTTCAGCGTTTTGTCGACATGCCCACAGAGAGACAAGTCAAACACAGTTCCCCCCAACTCCCCATGGCGGCGCGGCACTCACCCCTTCCGGCACATGCGTTCGCACATCACGAAGGCCCGGATCCTTGATCAGGATCCGGGCCTTCGTTTTCAGTAGCGGGGACAGGATTTGAACCTGCGACCTCTGGGTTATGAGCCCAGCGAGCTACCGAGCTGCTCCACCCCGCGCCGTTGTGTTGCAACCGTACCACGGCGCGGGACGGAGTATTTGATCAGCCGCTGGGACTGCCGCTCGGGCTCGGACTTCCGCTGGGTTTCGGACTGCCGCTGGGTTTCGGGCTTCCGCTGGGCTTGGGAGTGCTGCCCGGCTTGGGACTGCTGCCGGTCTTGTCCCCGGCCTGCGCGTCCTCGGCCCGCCGCAGGGCGTCCTCCAGGTCCTTCTGCGCCTTGCCGTACGCCTCCCAGTCGCCCTTCTTCAGAGCTTCCTGGCCGGCGTCGAAGGCCTTCTGGGCGTCGTCCAACGCCTCCTGGACCGTGGGGTTGTCGGACGTCGGTGGCGGAGTGGTGGTGTCCCCGCCGTCGTCCTCCGGTGGCGTCGGGGTCTCGCCCTTGGCACCGAACACCTTGTTGAGGGCCTCGTCGAGGGTGTCCTCGAAGGCGGTGTTGCCTCCGTAGGTCACCAACACCTTCCGCAGCAGCGGGTACTTCAGTCCACCACCGCGTACGTAGACCGGCTCCACGTACAGCAGTCCTCCGTCGAGCGGCACCGTCAGCAGGTTGCCGTACTCCACCTTGGAGTCGCCTCTGTTGAGGAGGCTGATGGTCTCGGCGATGTCCTGTTCGGAGTTGAACTGGCTCTGCACCTGTTTGGGCCCGTTGACGGTGGTGTTCGTCGGCAGTTTCAGGACTCTGATCTTGCCGTAGTCACTGGTGCCCGCCTCGGCGTCGACCGACATGAACGCACTGAGGTTGTCCCGGCCGTTGGGCGTGAACGTCGTCGTGAGCGAGAACGCCTGTGCCTTCTGGTCGGGCATCTTCATGCTCAGGTAGTACGGCGGCACCGGTTCGCCCGAGGTGTTGGTCGGGTCGTCCGGCACCTGCCAGACCTCGGAGCCGCTGAGGAACGTCGTCGCGTCCTTCACGTGGTAGCGGCTGAGCAGCTCGCGCTGGACCTTGAACAGGTCCTGCGGGTACCGCAGATGGGCCATGAGGGCGCTGGAGATCTCGGTCTTCGCCTTCACCGTGCCCGGGAACGCCTTCATCCAGGTCTTCAGGACCGGGTCCTGGGTGTCCCACTGGTAGAGCTTGACCTGACCGGTGTACGCGTCGACGGTCGCCTTCACCGAGTTGCGGATGTAGTTGACCTGGTTCTGCTGGGCCACCACCGCGCGCGAGTTGTTCGTCGCGGTCAGCGAGTCCGCCGTGGTGTCACCGAGGGTCGTACGGGACGAGTACGGGTAGCCGTTCGTCGTCGTGTACGCGTCGACGATCCACTGGATCTTGCCGTCCACGACCGCCGGGTAGGCGTCGCCGTCGATGGTCAGCCACGGGGCGACCGCCTCGACGCGCTCCTTGGGCGTGCGGTTGTACAGGATCCGCGAACCCTCCCCGATCGCGCCGGAGTAGAGGATCTGCGGCTCGCTGAACGCCACCGCGTACGCGGCCCGGTTGATCGGGTTGGAGAGGTTGACCCCGCTCCTGCCGGTGTAGCTGAAGGTTTTCTCGCCGTTGTCGTCGGAGTAGTCGATCTCCTTCTGGGGACCGCCGACGATCGAGTACTCGGTGGTCTTCTCGCCGTAGTACACGCGCTGTTGGTACGTCCCGAGGTCGCCCTGCGAGGGCAGGTCGGACTCGGTGAAGACCGGGCGCCCCTCGGAGTCGGCGGTGGTGCCCTTGGCGGCGACCACACCGTAGCCGTGGGTGTAGCGGAAGTGGTCGTTGATCCAGTTGTTCTTCGGAATGCCCGCGAGGTTCAGCTCGCGCAGACCGATGACCGTGTCCTGGTCCTTGCCGTCCTTGCTGTACCGGTCGACGTCCAGGTTGGTCGGGAACGCGTAGTAGTTACGCATCTGCTGGAGCTGCTGGAACGTCGGCGAGACGACGTTGGGGTCCAGCACACGGATGCTGGCCGTGCTGTCGACGTCGTCGCGCAGCTTGGTCTTGTCCGTGGTGGCCGACGCGCCCCCGTACTCGGTGACCTGGGCGTCGTCGATGCCGTACGCCTCACGCGTGGCCTTGAGGTTCTTGGAGACGTAGGGCGCCTCCTTGGCCTGCTCGTTCGGCTGGACCTGGAACTTCTGGACGATCGCCGGGTACAGACCGCCGATGAGGATCGCCGAGAGCACCATCAGGCCGAAGCCGATGACGGGCAGCTGCCAGGTGCGCCGCCACAGGGTGGCGAAGAACAGCAGGGCGCAGATGACGGCGATGCAGAACAGGATCGTCTTGGCGGGCAGATAGGCGTTCGCGTCGACGTACCTGAGGCCGGTCCAGTTGTCGGTGGCCTTGAAGTCGCTGGACTTGACCGCGAGGCCGTACCGGTCGAGCCAGTAGGCCACCGCCTTCAGGGCGACGAAGACGCCCATCAGCACCGACAGATGGCCGGTGGCGGCGGCCGTGGCGCGCGCGCCCGGGCTGGTGATCCTGAGGCCGCCGTACAGGTAGTGGGTCATCGCGGCGGCGATCAGGGAGAGGATCGCGGCGGCGAAGCCGAAGCCGAGCAGGAACCGGTACCAGGGCAGGTCGAAGGTGAAGAAGGAGATGTCGAGCTTGAACTGCGGGTCCTTCTCTCCGAAGGACACGCCGTTGACCCACATCAGCCAGGTCCGCCACTGGCTGGAGGCCGAGGCGCCGGCGATCAGCCCGACCAGGGAGGTGATCCCCAGCAGCAGCCACTTCTTGTAGGGCGCGATGCCCATGCGGTAGCGGTCGAGGTTCTGCTGCTCCATCGACATGGCGCTCAGCGGCGGGCGCAGCCGGTGGGCCAGCCAGATGTTGACGCCGACCGCGAGGGCCATCAGCAGACCGAAGACGAAGAACAGCCCGATCTTCGTCCACAGGGTCGTCGTGAACACGGACGAGTAGTTGACGGACCGGTACCAGAGCCAGTCCGTCCAGAACCCGGCGAACATGGTGAACGCCATGCCGAGCACGGCAAGGACGCCCAGTGTCATGAGCAGGGTCCGGACACGCCGGGACGGGCGGCCCACTCTGATCCGTGGCCCCGTCGGGCCTCCGCCGCGGTCCGGCATCTGGAAAGCCAAGGTGCGCACCTCGAAAGTCGCTGTTGGTCCGTCAGACCCGCGTCCCCGCGGGCCGTCCGTGGGCCACGTGATCGTAGGCCCTCACCTATGCAACTTACTCACGCTTTACTCGGTTCCCGATTCCGGCCATGAACGAGGCAGGATTGTGACCATGTCCAACACACCCATGGCAGCGAGCCCCCTGACCCGGGCCGTACTCGAGATCGACGAGTACGTCTCCGGCCTCGGCTGGGACCAGCCCGCCCGCCTCTTCGCCCTCGTAGACACCGCCCGGCTGCGCGCTCAGGAACCCGGGCTCGCGGCCCAGCTCGGCCTGGAGGACGAGCAGGCGACCACCGCTCTCACCCCGATCGAGCAGGAGGAGATCCCGGCGGGCAGGCCGCTGGACGAGTTCCTCGGCACGATCGCCTGGCCCGACGCCGTGGTCGGCTGCGCGCTGACGGTGGAGCGCCTGATGCTGCCGCCGTCCGCCGAGGCCTCGGTCCCGGAGGGCCTGAACGAGAAGAAGCTCGCCCAGTGGGTCGCCGAGCACCCCGACCGCCAGGAGGTGCGCATGACGGTCGCCGTCCTGCGCGACGGCACCCGCGACTCGGCGTTGCGCCTGCGTGAGAAGGACTCCCCGACGGAGGTCCTCACGGGCGGCGACCTGGTGCCGGGTCTGGCCGAGGCGCTGTCGGCCACGTTCGCGGACTGACGTCGTCCGTCACGCCGACGAGGGCGCCCCCGGCCTGCGGGGGCGCCCTCGTTCACGTACGCGCGCGTGGGCGCCGTATCAGCCCTTGGTCGTGCAGCTGGGCAGGTCGGCGGTGTCGCCGGAGCGGATGTCCTTGAGGGCGCCGAGGGCGTCGTCGATGGTCTTCACCTTGACCAGGGTGAGCCCGCTCGGGGTGTCCTTGGCGGCGGCGGCGCAGTTCTCGGCAGGCGTCAGGAAGTACTGCGCCCCCTTGCCGCGCGCACCGACGGTCTTCATCTCGATGCCGCCGATCGGGCCGACCTTGCCGTCGTCGTCGATGGTGCCGGTGCCGGCCACGAACGCGCCGCCGGTCAGGGCGCCCGGGGTGAGCTTGTCGTAGATGCCGAGCGCGAACATCAGGCCGGCGCTGGGGCCGCCGACGTCGGCGAGCTTGATGTCGATGGTGAACGGGAAGGTGTGGTCGACCCCGGCGGAGATGCCGACGATGGCCCGCTTCTCGCCGTCGTCGTCGGACTCCTTGGTGGTGATCGTGACGTTCTCGGTCCTGGTCGCCGTCCGCTGTTCCTTCTCGGCGGCGGCCTGCTCCTTGGCGGGCACGATGGTGAAGACGACCTTCTCGCCGGCCTTGTGCTCGGTGACCCGCTCGGCGACGTCGGCGGGTTCCTTCACCGCCCTGCCGTCGACGGCCTTGATGACGTCACCGGCGTGCAGCGCGCCCTCGGCCGGGGAGTCCTTCACGACCGTGGAGACGATCACGAAGGACTTCACCGGGACGTCCAGCGCCTCCAGGGCGGCGACCTTGGCGCTCTCCTGGGACTGGCTGAACTCCTCGGCGTTCTCCTGGGTGGACTGCTCCTCGGTCTTGCCGTCGGGGTACAGCGTGTCGTGCGGCACGACCTTGTTGTCGTGCGCGAGCCAGCCGTAGACGGCCTCGACGAGGTTCATCCGGTAGTCGGCGCTGGTGACCCGGACGGTGGTCATGTTCAGGTGCCCACTGGTCGCGTAGGTCTTGCGCCCGGAGATCTGGAGCACCGGCTCGCCGTCGTGCTCGCCCAGGGTGTTCACCGTCGGCCCCGGGGACATCTCCGCGTACGGCACGGGGATGAAGACTCCCGCGCACAGGAGCGCGATCAGCATCAGGGTGGAGGCGAGCATCGTCGCGGTGCGGCGTGGCATGGCACGACAGTACGGGACGCTTCTGTCAGCGACCCGTCAGGGCGACCCTAGGGTTGCTTCCTCATGTCCTCAGGGCTGCTTCCCCTGGCCTCAGGGCTGCTTCTCCATGGCCTCGCGGAACCGGGCGTAGCCGTCGAGCTCGGGACCGTCGCCGCGGATCTTGCGGGTCCGGGTGGCCCAACTCCCCCACAGACCGGCACCGATCGCAGCCAACAGCGGAATCAGCAACCAGGCGAGCGCCGCCATGCAGACCTCCCAACCCCGATGAGCGACCGCAACTGACTGATCAGCAGATTAACCATCCGCACTGACAACGCTCACGCCAGGGGTGCGGTTACGCAACCGGAGAACAGTGAAGGAAGCATTCAGCAGCGATCGGGGCGGGGCGCCGGGCTCAGCAGGCGCCGACCCACTCCTCGGTGCCGTCGGAGAACTTCTGGTGCTTCCAGATGGGCACTTCGTGCTTGAGGTCGTCGATCAGCTTCCGGCAGGCCTCGAAGGCCTCACCGCGGTGCGGGCACGACACGGCGACGACGACGGCGAGATCCCCGACGCCCAGATCCCCGATCCGGTGCACGGCGGCCAGCGCCCGCACCGGGTACGCGGCGACGACCTTCTCGGCGATCCGCCGCATCTCCGCCTCGGCGCTCGGATGGCACGAGTAGCCGAGCGTGTCGACGTCGGCGCCGCCGTCGTGGTTGCGCACGGTTCCCACGAACAGCGCAGTCCCCCCGGCCGCGTCGTCCCCGACGGCTTGGAAGACCTCGTCCAGGGAGAGCGGGGTCTCACGGATGGCGAGGAGCTTGATCGGCTCGTCGGCGGCCTGCTCACCCGGGTGGTCGTTCGTGGTTGCCATGGGCCCATCGTGCCCCACGCCGCGGACCACGCGGAATAGCGTCATCGACCGGCACACGCGCGTGCGCGTTTGGAGCCTCCTACAGGACCGCGGCCCCCGCCTCAGATCCGGCGCCGCGCCTTGCGAGCCCTGCGCACCACCGCCGCCGCGCCCAGCAGCGCCACCGTCGCGCCCGCCGCGCCCGCGGCCGTCGCGTCCTTGCGGCCGAGCCGGCGCCCGGCCACGGTGCGCCGCCCGGAGACCTCCTCCAGCAGCTGCCCGAGCACCTCCTCGTTGGTCCACTGCGGCCGCCACCCCGCGTCGTGCAGCCGGCTCCCGCTCACCACCCAGGGGTACATCGTGTACGCCAGGTCCCCGGCCGGGGACGGCGTGAGCCCGATCCGGTGCAGCCGGGCCGCCGCTCCCAGCGCGACGGCCGACGGCAGCTCCATCCGGCGGATCCCGCTGAGCTCCTCGACCTCCTCCTGCTCCAGCCAGCCGTCGCAGCCGACGGCGAGCTCGCCCTCGACCTTCTCCAGGACGGCGTACTCCAGGGCGCTGCACAGGTCCTCGACGTGGCAGAACTGCCAGGCGGGCCGGGAACCGGCCACGACGAGCAGCCGCGGCGACTCGAAGTACCGGGTCAGCGCGGTGTCGGTGCCTCCGACCAGGATCGCGGGCCGCACCACGGTGACGTTCAGCCCGGGGTGCGCCCGGGGCGCGCGCCGCGCGAGCCGCTCGATCTCCAGCAGGTCCCCGACGCCGGTCGCCTCCGCGGTCGCGCGCAGCTCCGCGTCCTCGGACAGCGGCAGCTCGTTGTCGTCCAGGGCCCCGTAGACCATGGCGGACGTGCACAGCACGACGCGGTGCACACCGGCGGCGGCCGCGGCGGTCAGGACCGTCTGGGTGCCGCGCACGTTGTACGCCGTACGGGCGGCACCGTCCGTCTCCAGATCGAGGTCCAGCGCCAGGTGCACGACGACGTCGGCGCCCCGCAGCTTCTCCGCGATGGCCGGATCCCGCACGTCCAGGATGTGCCACTGCGCCGCCGCGCACTCGCCGCGCCGCTCGTCGATGGCGATGACCTGCTTGATCTCCGCCGAGGCGGCGAGCCGCTCGGTGAGCAGCGCGCCGACACCTTCGGCGGCACCGGTCACGGCGACGACGGGCCCGCGCACACCCGTCGACGCGCCGGCGCGAAGCGGCGTCGTCGAGGGGCGGTGGTCGGGTGACGGGTGGGCGGACTGGTTTCGCGCTGCGCGAACCTGTGGATCGGGGGAACTCACCGGGCGTCTCCAGCGGTTGTCTTCAGTACGGGCGCGAGTGACGCGTACGTACCAGGTGGCATCCATCCTGCCGCAGGCCGCGAGTCGGCGGAGCACCGAGGCCCGATCCGCCCACGGTGTCTACGCTGGGTGGTGTTATCGGGCAGTCGCGCCGTCGGAGAGATACCGGCGGCCTTACCAGCCGAGGAATCCCGTGAGTGACACCCCATTCGGATTCGGCCTTCCGCCGGAGGAGCCGGAAGACGGCGACGAGGGCAAGAAGAAGGACCAGCAGAGCGGTGGTGGTCAGGGCCCGGCCAACCCGTTCGGTTTCGGCGGGCTGCCCGGAGCCGGCGGCTTCGGCGCCCCTGGCGCCGACAACCCGTTCGCCGCAATGTTCGGCTCCCTGAACCCCAACGACCTGGGCGCCGCCTTCCAGCAGCTGGGCCAGATGCTCTCGTACGAGGGCGGACCGGTGAACTGGGACATGGCCAAGCAGATCGCCCGCCAGACGGTCTCCCAGGGCACCGCCGACGGCACCAAGGACGCGAGCGTCGGCCCCGGCGAGCGCACCGCCGTCCAGGAGGCCGTCCGCCTGGCCGACCTGTGGCTCGACGACGCGACGTCCCTGCCGTCCGGCGCGGGCTCCGCCGTGGCCTGGTCCCGCGCGGAGTGGGTCGAGGCGACCCTGCCCGCGTGGAAGGAGCTCGTCGACCCGGTCGCCGAGCGCGTCGGCACCGCCATGGGCGACGTGCTGCCGGAGGAGATGCAGGCCATGGCCGGCCCGCTGATCGGCATGATGCGCTCGATGGGCGGCGCCATGTTCGGCACCCAGATCGGGCAGGCCGTCGGCGTGCTGGCGGGCGAGGTCGTCGGCTCGACCGACATCGGCCTGCCGCTCGGTCCGGCCGGCAAGGCCGCGCTGCTGCCGGTGAACATCGAGGCGTTCGGCAAGGACCTGGGCGTGCCCAAGGACGAGGTGCGGCTGTATCTCGCCCTGCGCGAGGCCGCCCACCAGCGCCTCTTCGCGCATGTGCCCTGGCTGCGCTCGCACCTGTTCGGCGCGGTCGACGGCTACGCGCGCGGGATCAAGGTCGACACCGCCAAGCTGGAGGACGTGGTCGGCCAGTTCGACCCGCAGAATCCCGAGCAGCTCCAGGACGCGCTCCAGCAGGGCATGTTCCAGCCGGAGGACACCCCGGAGCAGAAGGCGGCCCTGGCCCGTCTGGAGACGGCTCTGGCGCTGGTGGAGGGCTGGGTGGACGCGGTGGTCCACGCGGCCGCGAAGCCCCGCCTGTCGTCGGCGGACGCGCTGCGCGAGACCCTGCGCCGCCGGCGCGCCTCGGGCGGCCCGGCCGAGCAGACCTTCGCCACGCTGATCGGCCTGGAGCTGCGTCCGCGCCGGCTGCGGGACGCCTCCCGGCTGTGGGCCTCGCTCACGGACGCGCGCGGTGTCGACGGCCGGGACGGTCTGTGGGCCCACCCGGACATGCTGCCGACCGCCTCCGACCTGGACGACCCGGACGGCTTCGTCCACCGCGAGCAGCTGGACTTCTCCGAGCTGGACAAGATGCTCGGCGAGGCGGCGCAGAAGCCCGACCTGAAGAAGAAGGACACCGACACGGACGACAAGGGCGACGACACCGAGTGAGCCTGTTCGACGACGCGGTCCTCGTACTGAAGGATTACGAGGACCAGGAAGAGCTGCGCCAGGTCTACCTGGACCATCTCGCGGAGCACCCGGACGGCATGTGGAAGGCCTGCCACGCGGGCCACATCACGGCGAGCGCGCTGGTCGTCGACCCGTCGCGCGGGCAGGTGCTGCTCACGCTCCACCGGAAGCTGCGGATGTGGCTCCAGATGGGCGGGCACTGCGAGCCGGGTGACGTCTCGCTGGAGGCGGCGGCCCTGCGTGAGGCCACGGAGGAGTCGGGCATCACCGGGCTGACGCTGCTCCCGGGCGGCCCGGTGCGGCTGGACCGCCATCCGATCCCGGCCCCCTGCCACTGGCACCTCGACGTCCAGTACGCGGTCGTCGCTCCGCCGGGCGCGGTCCACGAGATCAGCGACGAGTCCCTGGACGTGCGCTGGTTCCCCTACGACGAGGTGGCGGACGTCGCCGACGAGTCGGTCGTACGACTGCTGGAAGCGACGCGCGCCCGGCTGTGACCGCCGGACGTGTGTAAGGGGCGACCGCCCATGGTGGTCGCCCCTTACACCTGCCTCTGGGTGCGGCTAACTCCAGGCGTTGCCCTGGTTCTGTCCCCGGGCCCCCTGCTGGCCCATGCCGTACTGCGCGGCGAGGCCGGAGCCGATCTGGGCGTTCTGCGGAGGCATCAGCTCGCTGGGCTGGACGATGGCGTAACCGGTTCCCATGAAGCTGAGCTCCCAGCCCTCACCGGTGTTGCCCCGGCGCCGGAACACTCCGGAGGAGTGCGTCTGGGCCTGCATCTGGACACGCAGCGAGGTCGACCAGGCGACGATCGCGTCGGCATCGCAGTTGACGTACTTGTCGGGCGTCACCTGCATCATCAGCGGCGCGCCGGAGGTCATGAGGGCGACCTTGCCGCGACCGGTGATGTTGAGCTGGTACTTCCCCGAGCCGGAGATGCCGTAGAGGCTGTCGACGGCGATGACCTCGTGGTGCAGCGAGGAGTCCATGGCAAGGACGTAGGAGCTGTCGACGGTCAGGCCGTCCTGCTCCACATCGACCAGGTGGACGTGCTGCTTGAGGTTGGCGAGGTAGACCGTGCCCTGCCCGTGGCAGCGCATGAGGTCCAGGCCCTCGCCGGTCCGCGCACGCGCGCGTCCCTGCTGGTTGCTCTGGTACTCGGCGTCGAACTCCATCAGACCCTGGTAGGCGACCATCGTGCCCTTGCGGGCGAGGATGTCGTCGTGACCCTCCAGGGTGACGCGGAGCATCTGCTTGTTCTGCAGTGCCCAGCGCTCCTGGGTCTGCTGGTCGTTGTAGGCGAAAAGCGGACTCTGCATGACGTTCTGGCTCCCCCTCAGCCCCGGACCCGGAGGCGGTCGGTGCTGTCCTCGCTGGGCTGGACGACGACGATGCCCTGGCCGGAGAAGGCCATCTGGTAGGCCTCACCGCTGCCCCGGCCGATGAGCGACTGCGCCTTGAAGCTGCGCTTGCCCTTGACCTTGAGGTTGGGCGACCAGGCGACGAGCGCGTCGGGGTCGACGTACGTCTCGTCCTCGCCGCCGCCGCAGTCGACGACGATCGGCTTGCCCCGGGAGGTCAGCGCGACCCAGCCCTGCCCGGAGATCTTGGTGTTCCACAGCCCCTGTCCGGCGAACTTGGCCAGGCCCTTGACCCGCTCGACGCCCCAGGTGAGGTGCGCGTCGAAGGCGAGCAGGTTGGTGGCGTTGACGGAGATGCCGTCGCCGTTGAGGTTGATGACGACCACGTTGGCGCCGTAGTCGGCGAGGTAGAGCAGTCCGTCGCCGGAGCACTTCATCAGGGGCGCGCCCTCGCCGGTCATCCAGTCCTTGGCGATCTGGCGCACGGCCGGCGGGTTGGGCTCGTACTGGACGAAGCCCTCGTAGGCGACCATCGAGCCCACGCGCGCGAAGAGGTCGTTCCCGGTCTGCATGGCGATCTTCGCCATGTGGTTGCCGTGGTTCTCCATGCGGGCGGTGACGGGTGCGGGAGCGAAGCCCGCGAGTGGCTGGTTCATGACGGACTCCCTCAGATCTCGTACGGCTGGACGACGATGAAGTTGCCGGGCGCCGCGCGGAACTGGAGGTTCACGCTCTCACCGGTGTCGCCGGGGTAGGCGTTGCGGCGCATCCGCACCTGGCTGGATACGACCACCTGGGCGGCGGAGGACCAGGCGACCACGGCGTTGGCGTCGGCGAACGTCGTGGGCGTGACCGGCAGCACCACGGGCGTGCCGTGCGTCTTGAGGACGATCGTGCCGGTGCCCTGGAACATCATCGTGAACAGCGCGCCGCCGGGGATGCCGTGGCCCTCGATACGGCGGACCTCGTACTGGAGGCCCTCGTCGAAGGCGAGGACGTTCTCGGCGGAGACGCAGATGCCGTCGCCCTGGAGTTCGATCGGGTGCAGCATCGTGGAGTTCTCGGCGAGGAAGACCTGGCCCTGGCCGGTGCAGCGCATCAGCTGCATCTCCTGGCCGGTCGCGTTGCCGACGACCCGGCCGGCGAACCCGGCGCCCTTGTAGCTGAAGTCGACCTTGCCCTGGTAGAGCACCATGCTGCCCTGCCGGGCCAGCACGGCCTGCCCGCCGATGCCGAGGTCGACGCGGACGAGCTTCTTGTTCTGCTGCGTCCAGCGCTGGCCGGTGGGGGTCTCCTTGAACTGGGCGAGGGCGCCCGCGACACCGGCGGCCTGGGGCGCGCCGTGCGGCATGCCCTGGGGCGCGCCGTGCGGCATGCCTTGGGGCGCGCCGTACGGAGCCGGCTGACCCGGTGCCTGGCCGTACGGGGGCTGCTGGCCGTAGCCCGGGGGCGGGGTCGGCTGACCGTAGCCGGGCGGCGGGGCCGGGGCGTGGGGTGCGTGCGGGGCCTGGGGCTGGGCGCCGTAGCCGGGGGGCAGCGGGGCGGTCTGGCCGGGGGCCTGGCCGTACGGGGGCTGCTGCGGCTGACCGTAGGGCGCGGCCGGGGGCGGGACCGGGGCACCGCCGGGCGGGGTCATGGGCGCGACGATGGTGGGCTGGGAGTGCACGTTCGGCGCGGGGGCCGGTGCCGGGGGCGGGGTCGCTCCGGGCGGGGGCGCGAAGCCCTGCGGGGCCGGGGCGGGCGCGGGGGCCGGCGGGGCGCCGAACGAGGGGGGCGCGGTGCCCTGGGCGGGCGGGGCGAAGCCCAGGTTGGCGCCGGCCTGCGGCTGCGGCGGTGCCGCGGGGGCCTCCTCCTCGGCGACCTCGCCGCCGAAGTTCTTCAGCAGCGCCTCGAGGCCGCCGTCGAAGCCCTGGCCGACCGCGGCGAACCGCCAGACGTCCTTCAGGTAGAAGTCGCCCAGCATCACGGCACGTTCGGTGGTGAACTCCGAGCCGGTGAAGGAGTAGCGGGCCACCTCCTCGCCGCCGGCCACGATCCGGAGGTATCCCGGGGCGACCTGGGACATCTGCCCGGCGCCGTCGATCGTCGCGGTGAAGGACAGCTTCTGGATCTGCGCCGGGATCCGGTCGAGGGTGACGCGGAAGGACTCCGTGTCACCCGCCTGGGCGCCCAGGAGCTGGATGGACTCCTCGGGGGACTTCGGCTGGTTGAAGAAGATGAAGTACCGGTCGTCCGAGAGCCGTTCGTCGGCGTCGAGACCGAAGCAGCTGATGTCGAAGCTCAGTCCGGGGCCGGTGATCTGCACGCCTACGTACAGATCGGTGCCCGCGGTGAGGTCACTGACCTTGGCCTTGTGGCCGCGTTGGAATTCCCTGGCCATGCGTAACGACCGTCCCCCATCCAAATGCGAGTGCGTCGCGCCAGGCTAACGGCAAACTCGGACAACGGAGGAAGTCGGTACAGACCCGGTACACAACTCCGCTGACGGGGGGTGCGGGGGGACCGAGCCGATCGGTCTCCGCGCGGGGCGCGGGGCCGCGGGGGCGCGGGCGCGGGGCGCGGGCGCGGGCGCGGGGCGCGGGGTGGATCCTCGGGGGACTCTCCGCGCGGCGCGCTCGTGACCGTGCCGGTCGCGCTCCGCGCGGGGCGTACGTCACACCGCGCGGGTCAGTCTCCGCGCGCGCCCGGCAGATGGGGCAGGCGGTCGGCGGCGACGACGCCCTCGAGGTAACCCCGGGCCCGCTCGGTGCGCGGATACGCCTCCAGCAGCCGCCAGAAACGCGGCCCGTGTCCGGGGACGAGCAGATGGGCGAGCTCGTGGACGAGGACGTAGTCGACGACGTACTCGGGCATGCCCTGGAGCCGGTGCGAGAGCCGGATGCTGCCCTCGGCCGGGGTGCACGACCCCCACCGGGTGTTCTGGTTGGTGACCCAGCGCACCGAACTGGGCCGGGCGCGTCCGTCGAAGTACTGGGCCGACAGCCGCTCGGCGCGCTCGGACAGCTCCGCGTCCCCGAGCACCCTCTTGCTCTCCTGGGCGGCCAGCTTGTCGAGCATGACGCTCACCCAGCGTTGCTCCTCCGCCTCGGACATCCGGGCAGGGATCAGCACGACGGTGCGGTCGCCCTCGCGGTACGCGGAGACCGTCCTGCGTCGGCGGGCGCTCCTGCGCACCTCGATCGCGCTCGCACCCGAGCCGTTCGGCGGCTGGCTCGACGTGCGTCGCTGTGGTGTTCCGGCGCGGTGAAGTGGGTCGGCGGACACGCCCCGACGTTACCCGCTGTACACGGTGGAAGTCCCGACTCCGGGACGGTTCGGTCCGGATCCCCCACCATGCGTTTGATTTGTACGACGAATACCCACCGCCTGTGGACAACTTTCGGCACCGGCCGGCGGGGCCAGGCATGCTGGCATCGCCGTCGGAAACCACGGCCGACCGCCCAACGGTCTTCGGCGGCGGACGGGGCGTTCCATCGCGGCCGTTCCCATCACAGCCGTTCCTTCACGGTGTGTTTCAGCACGGCTGTTCCACACGGTTGTTCCATCACGGTTGTTCCATCACGGCTACGGGGGCCTGTCATGCAGTCTTCACAAGATCCGCCGGTCACGGCGATCCCGCTGGTTCCGCTGGTCAAGCCCGCTCTGCGGCGCGGCTGGCGCGACCTCAACACCGTGCAGTTCGGGATGACCCCGGCGCACGCGATGACGCTGGGTCCGATGGACACGGCGACGGGCAGCTTTCTCGACCTGCTCAACGGCACCCGCGGTCCGGGGCTGCTGCGTGAGGAGGGGCGGCGCATGGATCTGCCCGACGGTCATGTCGACCGGCTCCTGGAGGGGCTGGCGCGCTCCGGGCTGCTCGACGACGCGCGCGGGGGCGGCCCGGCCGGTGACGCCCTGCGCAGGAAGAAGCGGGTTCTCGACCGGCTCCGCCCGGACCTGGCCTCGCTGTCGCTGACGACGTCCGAACCGGGCGAGGCGATGGGACTGCTGGCCACCCGGCGCGCGCTGCGCGTGCAGGTCAGGGGTGCCGGCCGGGTGGGCGCGATGCTGGCCGCGCTGCTGTCCGGCGCCGGGGTCGGCGAGGTCGACGTGCGGGACGTCGGCGAGGTGCAGCCGTGGGACGTGGCGCCGGGCGGGCTGCCCGCCGAGGCAATCGGCGAGCGCCGGGACGAGGCGGCGCGGCGCGCGGTACGCCGATCCGCGCCGGACCGCGCCCCGCGCCGGTCACCCTCCGTGGACGGTGAGCCCGGCTACTCGCTGGTGATCCTCGCCCCGAGGGACGACGTGGCGGTGCACGCCCCGCCGACCGCCGACCTCCTGGTCGACTCCGGTACGCCCCATCTGTACGCCGGCGTCGTGGAGGCGACCGGTGTCGTCGGGCCGCTGGTCCTGCCCGGAGTGACGAGCTGCGCGGGCTGTCTGCACGAGGGGCGCGCCGACCGGGATCCGGTCTGGCCCCGGCTGGTCGCGCAGTGGCGCTCGGGTTCGGGGCGGTCGCGGCACGTGCGCCCGTGCGACCTGGCACTGGCCACCACGGTGGCGGGTCTGGCGGCGGCGCACGCCCTCTCCTTCCTCGACGGCCGGACACCGTCGAGCGCCGGTGCCCGCTGGGAGGTGTCCCTGCCCGCCCTGAACTGGCACGCGCGGCCGGTCTGGGCCCATCCCGCATGCCCGTGCGGGGCCGCTGCGAAAGGTAACGAGGAACACACCGCCACCGAAGGGGAGTCACACGAGACAATGGCGGGGCAAGGGCCGTCGAAGGAGTTGCGCCGCACTGCGGATACGGCACGGCCGGCAGGGACCTGGAGGGCGCATGTCTGATCTTCCCCGAAAGGCGGTCACCCGGACCGCCAAGCTCGCCGCGCTCCCGCTCGGCTTCGCCGGCCGGGCCACGTGGGGGCTCGGCAAGAGAATCGTCGGGGAGTCCGCGGAGATCGTCGGCCGTGAGCTGCAACAGCGCACGGCGGAGCAGTTGTTCAAGGTGCTCGGCGAGCTCAAGGGCGGGGCGATGAAGTTCGGCCAGGCCCTGTCCGTCTTCGAGTCGGCCCTGCCCGAGGAGGTCGCCGGCCCCTACCGCGCCGCGCTGACGAAGCTCCAGGAGGCGGCGCCGCCGATGCCGACGCGCACCGTGCACAAGGTGCTGGCGGAGCGGCTCGGGGAGGACTGGCAGGAGCTGTTCCTGGAGTTCGAGGAAAAGCCCTCGGCCGCGGCGTCGATCGGCCAGGTGCACCACGCCGTGTGGGCCGACGGCCGCGAGGTGGCGGTCAAGGTGCAGTACCCCGGGGCCGGCGAGGCCCTGCTGTCCGACCTGAACCAATTGAGCCGCTTCGCCCGACTGTTGGGCCCGCTCATCCCCGGTATGGACATCAAACCGCTCATCGCGGAACTGAAGGACCGGGTCTCCGAGGAGCTGGACTACGGCCTGGAGGCACAGGCCCAGCAGGTCCACGCCGAGGAGTTCGAGGGCGACCCGGACGTCGTGGTGCCCGCGGTGGTCCACCAGTGCGACCAGATCCTGATCACCGAGTGGATGGACGGCGTCCCCCTGTCGGAGATCATCGCGGACGGCACCCCCGAGCAGCGCGACCGCGCCGGCCAGCTGCTGGCCCGCTTCCTCTTCTCCGGCCCGGCCCGCACCGGCCTGCTCCACGCCGACCCGCACCCCGGCAACTTCCGCCTGCTGCCCGGCGGCCCGGCCGGCGAGGACGACTGGCGCCTGGGCGTCCTGGACTTCGGCACGGTCGACCGGCTCCCGGGCGGCCTGCCGACCCCCATCGGCGAGTCCCTGCGGATGACTCTGGACGGCGAGGCCGAGGCCGTCTACGAACTGCTGTGTCTGGAGGGCTTCGTCAAGGAGTCCATAGAGCTGGACCCCGAGGCCGTCCTCGACTACCTGCTGCCGATCATAGAACCGGCCCTGCTCGACGAGTTCACCTTCACCCGCGGCTGGATGCGCAGCCAGGCGGCCCGCATAGGCGACATCCGCTCCCCCGCCTACCAACTGGGCAAGCAGCTCAACCTGCCCCCGGCCTACCTCCTGATCCACCGGGTCACGCTCAGCACCATCGGCGTCCTGTGCCAGCTGGGCGCGACGGTCCGGCTGCGTGAGGAACTGGAGGAGTGGCTGCCGGGGTTCGTGGCGCGGGAGACGGAGGAGGAGGCAGCGGCCGAGGCGTGAGTTCTCGACGGACCGGGGCCGCGACCAGGTCGAGCCCCGGTGCGCCGTGCGCCTCGGCGGACCGGGCTACCACCAGGCCGGGTCCAGGCGTCCCTCGATCGCCCTGAGGTTCTCCCTGGAGCAGGTGTCGCAGAGGTACTGACGGACGCCGTTGTCCATGGAGCAGGTCCAGGTGGGCCGGGGCCCGTCGGCCGTGGTGCCGCAACGGGCACATTCGAGGGTCCGGGGCTCGGGGGTGAAGCAGCCGTCGTCACTGCCTCCGGAAGGACTCGTCACGCGGCGACGATATCGCCGCAGCCGCCGGATCGCCGGGCACAACGCACCGCGGGGCCGGTCCGTTCGGACGGACCGGCCCCGCGGGGAGCTTTCGCCCTTCCGGCTTCCGGGAGGGCATCGCTTCAGATGATGTCGGCTACTGCATGACCGCGAGGGCCAGCGCACGGCGGGCGCGCATCGAGGCGCGCTCGGCCCGGCGCTGCATCCGGCGCGCGGCGGCCAGGCTGATGGCCCGGCGCTCCCGCTGCGCCTCATGCAGTCGCTCGTGCATATGCGCACGAGCCAGGGCTTCTGGTTGGAGTTGCATCTCTCGGGTCCTGTTCTGGCGCAAGTCGCTCGCGCCGGTGATCGTGAAGTCTGGAATCGCGGAGCCTGCGGGCTCGGTGGTGGACGGCTTCATCGGGGCCTGCTTCTTGGGGTCGTGCGTGAAGGGGTGGTCGATCGTTCCTGCTGTGTTCATGCTGTGACCGGGTTCTTGCGCGGGCGGCCACGCGGCCGCTTCCGGGCGACGACGACACCCTGGACGAACAGCTCCCCACCCCAGACGCCCCAGGGCTCACGCCGCTCCTTCGCGCCAGCGAGGCAGGCCTCCATCAGCGGGCAGGTGCGGCAGAGGGACTTGGCGTACTCGACGTCGGCCGGCGACTCGGCGAAGAAGACCTCCGGGTCGTAGGAACGGCAGGGGACGGGCACGCCGAGGTTCTCGATGGCGTCGTCGAGCGCGGTGAGCGCGGTGAGGGGGCTGAGCGGGGTCAAGGCGGAGTCCTCCGTGAGGCCGGGCGGGGGGATCGTTTCGGAAGGCGGTACGGACGGGGCGTGCGCTTCGAGTTGCACGGTTGGTCTTCCTCGTCTGGTCGGCCCGGCCCTGTTGGACCGGTGGTCGGCTTGGTACCGGGTCTTTTCTTGTCCCGAGGCCCCTTCGGCTCCGTCATCCCCGTTCGGGGACAAACAGAAGGGCCGCGGATCCCGGATGGGGTTCCGCGGCCCTGAAGGCGCCGGCCTGATCGACGATCAGGCTGGATCACTCCAGGGTTCTGGCCCACGGAAGGCCCACATCAGGTGGTGCTGCGTCGTCTGCTTCCGGCTTGCGGCACCGGCCGCCGTAAAGGCATAGGCGTGCGCCTGTCCCTCTACTGCTTCCAGTGCCTTGGTCGGTCGCTCATTGCGCTCACGAACGGGAAGACCCGCGAGAGACACGGAGGACGCGGACTGGGCGGCACGAATGCCGGACAGACCGGTGCCCTGGTTCGAGACGGCGAGCATGCACAGGGAAGCGACGACCGAGCGATCGGTCATTTTCACGGTGAAGCTGGTGTTGATCCTGGTCACTGGTCTCGCCTCCTCTCGGCGTCTCGGGGGACTGGTCGGACCAGTCCTACGGGTATGTAAGTAGAGCATGGGAATAGGGCCTTCGAGAAGGCTTCCGTTCCCGTGGCTAAGAACCTATGGGGATCGCTGGGGCATGCGCAAACTATTTTCTCGACGAGTTCGGATCAGTTCCCAACTTCTTCCGCCCCGGGGTCCTGGCCTGCGCAGATCGCCAGCACATCGGCCCCGTACCGGTTGAACTTGCGGACCCCGACCCCGGAGATCCGCGCCAGCTCCCCCTCGTCGTCGGGGACGGCCTCCGCGATCGCCATCAGCGTCTTGTCGGTGAAGACGCAGAACGCGGGCTGTCCACTGCGCCGAGCCTGCTCCGCCCGCCACTCGCGCAACCGCTCGTAGAGGCCCTCGTCCATGTTCGACGGACAGTCCTCGCACCGCATCAGCTTCATCTCACCGGCGTCGGTCAGAGTGCGGCCGCAGACCCGGCAGCGGGCCGGGGTGCGCTGGGTGCGGCGCGGCCGGGCCTCCGCCCCGCCGTTTCTGAAGCCGCGCTCCACGCCCGGGGACCCGACCGCGGCGCCGCGCCCGGCGGTGCCGGTCGAACCGGGTCGCAGGCCGTCGAGGAAGCGGCTGGGGCGCCGGGTGGGACGCCCGCCGGGCGCGCGGGAGAGCGCCCAGGAGACATGCAGGTGCTCGCGGGCACGGGTGACACCGACATAGAGGAGGCGGCGTTCCTCCTCGATCTGCTCGTCGGTCTTTGCGTAGGTGATCGGCATCATGCCCTCGGCGACCCCGACCAGGAACACGACGTCCCACTCCAGGCCCTTCGCCGAGTGCAGGGAGGCGAGGGTGACGCCCTGGACGGTCGGAGCGTGCTGGGCACCGGCCCGCTCGTCCAGTTCCGCGACGAGGTCGGCGAGCGTGGCGCCGGTTCTGGCGGCGGCGAAGTCCTGCGCCAGGTTCACCAGGGCGGCCAGCGACTCCCAGCGTTCCCGGACCGCGCCGGAGCCCGCCGGGGGCTCGGAGGTCCAGCCCTCGCCGGAGAGCACGGCGCGCACCTGGGAGGGCAGGTCGGGGGCGTCGTCCAGCCGCGAGTCGTTGCCGCCGAAGCGGGCCGCGCCGCGCAGGTTGACGATGGCCCTGCGCACCTCAGGGCGGTCGAAGAACCTCTCCGCGCCACGCAGCTGGTAGGGGACGCCCGCGTCGGCGAGGGCCTGCTCGTAGGTCTCGGACTGGGCGTTCGTACGGAACAGGACGGCGATCTCGGCGGCGGGGACGCCGGCGACCATCAGCTCACGGATGCGCCGGGCGGCGCCCTCGGCCTCGGCGGGCTCGTCGGTGTACTCGGTGTAGACCGGCTCGGGCCCGGGGGCGCGCTGGGAGACCAGTTCCAGGCGGTGATCGGCCGCGCGGCCGCTGGCCTGGGCGAGCAGGCCGTTGGCGAGACGGACGACCTGCGGGGTGGAGCGGTAGTCGCGGACCAGCTTGACGACCGTGGCCCCGGGGTGGCGGGTACGGAAGTCGAGCAGATGGTCGGGGGTTGCGCCCGTGAACGAGTAGATCGTCTGGCTGGCGTCGCCGACCACGCAGAGGCTGTCCCGGTCGCCGAGCCACAGCTCCAGCAGGCGCTGCTGGAGGGGGCTGACGTCCTGGTACTCGTCGACGACGAAGTGCTGGTACTGGGTGCGGACCTGGTCGGCGATGTCGTGCCGGTCCTGGAGGACCGCCACCGTCAGCAGCAGGACGTCCTCGAAGTCGATCACTCCGCGCTCGCGCTTGAGGTCCTCGTAGGCGGCGTAGAGCTGGGCGATCTCACCGGGATTGCGGGGTGCCACGCGGCCCACCTTGGCGGCGGCGGGGGCGTAGTCGGCGGGGACGGTCTGGGTGACCTTGGACCACTCGATCTCGGCGGTGACGTCCCGCAGCTCCCCCCGGTCGAGTCGGATGCGGCAGGCGGCGGCCGCGTCGGCGACCAGCTGGATCTTGCGGTCGACGAGCCGGGGCATGGAGCCGCCGACCGCCTTGGGCCAGAAGTACTGGAGCTGGCGCAGGGCGGCCGAGTGGAAGGTGCGGGCCTGAACCCCAGCGGCGCCGAGCTGGCGGAGCCGGCCGCGCATCTCCCCGGCGGCACGGTTGGTGAAGGTGACGGCCAGCACGCTGGAGGGCTGGAGGATGCCGGCGCGCACTCCGTAGGCGATGCGGTGGGTGATCGCCCGCGTCTTGCCCGTCCCGGCGCCGGCCAGCACACACACCGGGCCGTGCAGGGCGGTGGCCACCTCGCGCTGCTCGGGGTCGAGCCCTTCGAGCACCGCGTCGGCCGAGTCGGGGACCTGCGGGAAGAGCGAGGAGTGCGTTGCTGCTGTCACACCGCCATGCTGCCAGGTCGGCGGAGACGGCTGTGCCGGTTGTCCACAGGTGGGGGCTCGCAGTCGTACTAATGCGGCAGGCATCACCTGCCAGGGCGGAGCGGGCCGGGAATGGCACCCGGGCGGCATGCGTTCTCCCCCTGGACGACCTTCTCCCCCGAGCCAACAGAGGAGCGCGCGAGACATGCAGGGCACTGTGACGATGTACAGCACCACGTGGTGCGGTTACTGCCAGCGGCTGAAGAAGCAGCTGGACCGCGAGGGCATCGCGTACACCGAGATCAACATCGAGCAGGACCCGGCGTCCGCGGCGTTCGTCGAGAAGGCGAACGGCGGCAACCAGACGGTCCCGACCGTCCAGGTGGTTCCCTCCACCGGTGGCGCTGAGGTCGTGATGACGAACCCGAGCCTTGCCCAGGTGAAGCAGGCGCTCGGCGTCTGAGTCACCTGAGGCCCACGACCCCCGACCGGCCTGGCGCCGATCGGGGGTTTTGTGTACCCGGCCTGTGCGGGGCGGCTCGGCGACAGCGCGATCGACCTGGCGAACGACGTGTGCCCGGAGAACGTCGTCACCGCCGCGCTGCTGGACTGACGTGCCGTACGACGCGACAGGGGGCCGCTCCCGGTGGGCAGCGGCCCCGCTCGCGTGTCGTCACACGCTGCGCGTCGGCAGCGGCTTGCCGTACCAGAGCTACACGCTGCGCGTCGGCAGCGGCTTGCCGTACCAGAGCTCGATCAAGCGGGCCGCGATCGAGATGCCGTAGGGCGGCAGGACCTCGCCGGAGTCGAAGGCGGCACCCAGTTCGTCGCGGGAGAACCAGCGGGCCTCGCTGATCTCGTCGCCGTCGACGTTGATCTCGGTGGTGGTGGCGCGGGCCAGGAAGCCGAGCATGAGGCTGGACGGGAACGGCCAGGGCTGGCTGGCGACGTACTCGACAGGGCCTACGGTGACGCCGGCCTCCTCGAAGACCTCGCGGCGCACCGCCTGCTCGATGGACTCCCCGGGCTCGACGAACCCGGCGAGCGTCGAGAAGCGGCCCTCGGGCCAGTGGACCTGGCGGCCGAGCAGGATGCGGTCGTCCTCGTCGGTGACGGCCATGATCACGGCCGGGTCGGTGCGCGGGTAGTGCTCGGCGCCGCAGGCCTGGCAGCGGCGGATGTGGCCGGCGGCGGCGATGACGGTGCGGTCGCCGCAGCGGGAGCAGAAGCGGTGGGTGCGCTGCCAGTTCTCCAGGCCGACCGCGTGCACCATCAGGCCCGCGTCGCGCGGCGACAGCAGCAGTCCGGCCTCGCGCAGGCCCGCCGGGCGCGCCGACTGGTCGATGCGGCCGGGCAGTGTGTCCTTCTGGAGGGCGAAGTAGCGCACGCCGTCCTCGTCGATGCCGAGGAAGTAGCGGTGTGCCTCGGTGAGCGGGGCCTCGAAGGACGGTGTCATGACGAGTTCGGTCCGGCCGTCGGCCGTCTCGTCGATGAGGACCTGACCGCCGGAGACCACGAAGCAGCGCGTCGTGGGGTGGCTCCACGCCGCCGCGAGCCAGGCCTCGTCGAGCCGGTGGTGGGCGGCCCGGTCGATGCCGCTGGCGGCGGTGAGCGAGATGGGTCGGTCGGCGGTGTGGTCGGTCCAGGTGGTCACGGGTGCTTCCAACTCCCCCGGTGGAACGGATTGTTTCGGCGGGACGTGCGACGGGACTCGGGGCGGTCAGGGCGCATGGGACCAGTGCTCCGCCAGGTCTTCCCACAGGTAGGCGGTGGCCTCGACGCCCTTGAGGAGAAGGTCGAGCTCGACCTTCTCGTTCGGCGCGTGCCAGCCGTCGGAGGGGACCGAGATGCCGAGGAAGAGCACCGGGGCGTCCAGCACTTCCTGGAGGTCGGCCGCCGGCCCCGAGCCGCCCTCGCGGGTGAAGCGGACGGGCTTGTCGAAGGCGCGGCCCATGGCGCGGACGACGGACTGGAGGGCCGGGTGGTCCAGCGGGGTCAGACACGGGCGCGTGGCCGCACCGAACGTGATCTCGCAGCGGATGCCGGCGGGCACCTGATCGGCCACCCAGGCGCGGACGGCCTTCTCCACGTGGTCGGGGTCCTGTCCGGCGACCAGCCGGAAGGACAGCTTCACCATCGCGGAGGCCGGGATGATCGTCTTGCTGCCGGGGCCCTGGTAGCCGCCGCCGATGCCGTTGACCTCGGCGGTGGGGCGGGCCCAGACGCGCTCCAGGGTGGTGTGCCCGGCCTCGCCCTGGGTGGCGTACGACGTGGCGGTGCGCAGCCACCGCTGCTCGTCGAAGGGCAGCTCGGCGAAGAGTTCGCGCTCGTGGTCGGTGAGCTCGACGATGCCGTCGTAGAAGCCGGGGACGGCCACGCGTGCGTGCTCGTCGTGCAGGGCAGCGACCAGGCGGGCCACCGCGGTCGCCGGGTTGGGGACGGCGCCGCCGAAGGAGCCGGAGTGGATGTCCTGGTCGGGGCCGTGGAGCCGGATCTCGCACTCGGCGAGGCCGCGCATGCCGGTGCAGACGGTCGGGGTGTCCTCGGCCCACATGCCGGTGTCGGAGACGATCACCGCGTCGGCGGCGAGCCGCTGCGCGCGCTCCTCGACAAGGGCACGGAAGTGCGGGGAGCCGGACTCCTCCTCGCCCTCGATCAGCAGCTTGAGGTGGACTGCGGGGGCGGTACGGCCGGTGGCGGCGAGGTGGGCGCGGACACCCAGTGTGTGGAAGAACACCTGGCCCTTGTCGTCGGCGGCCCCGCGCGCGTAGAGGCGGTTGCCCCGCACGACCGGCTCGAAGGGCTCGCTGTCCCAGCCGTCCTCCAGGGCGGCGGGCTGCACGTCGTGGTGGCCGTAGACGAGGACGGTCGGGGCGCCGGGGTCCTGGGCGGGCCATTCGGCGAAGACAGCGGGGGCGCCCGGGGTCTCCCAGACCTCGACGGTCGGGAAGCCGGTCTCCCGGAGTGTGGCGGCGAGCCAGTCGGCGCTGCGGCGTACATCGGGCGCGTGGTCGGGCTGGGCCGACACGGAGGGAATGCGCAGCCATTCCGCGAGGTCGTCGAGGAAGGCGATGCGGTGCTGCTCGATGTACGTACGGACAGCGCTGACGACACTGTCAACGGGATGGCTCATGGTCACGAGCCTATCGGCCCGCACCGACATCCTCGCTGGGCGGTTCCTCACACTGTGCTTGCGCGGAAGGACCCTCCAGCAGCAGCCGCTCCAGCGCGCGCCGGTCCGCGAGATCGCCCGGTCGCACCACCTCACCGCTGCGGACGTACAGGAACGCGGCCGTCACCGACTCCAGGGGCACCCCCTGCTGCTCGGCCCAGGCGACCCGGTACAGGGCGAGCTGGAGCGGGTCGGCGGAGCGGTCCCGGCTGGTCTTCCAGTCCACGATCTCGTACGTCGCCCGCTCCCCGTCGCCCTCCTTGTAGACGGCGTCGATACGGCCCCGCACCACGCGGCCGGCGATGGCGAGCTGGAAGGGCGCCTCGACGCGGTGGGGCGTGCGGTGGGCGAACTCGGTGCGTTCGAAGGCGTCCTTGAGGGCCTCCAAGTCGCGTTCGTCCGCGATCTCGGCGTCACTGCCGGGCAGCTCCTCGGGCTCCAGCATGGGCAGCGTCAGCGCTTCGAAACGGGCTTCCACCCATGCGTGGAACCGGGTGCCTCGGCGCGCGGCCGGTTGTGGAGGGCGTGGCATGGGGCGCGCGAGTTCCTGCGCGAACCCGTCCGGGTCCGCGGCCAGCCGCAGCAGCTGGGAGGCGGTGAGCGCGGCGGGCAGGGGTACGTCGGTGACGGCCTCCCGCGCGCGCAGGAGCTCGCCGGTGAGGGCGTCCAGGTCGCGGTCCCAGGAGGCGAGGGTGCGGGCCTCCTCCGGGGTCAGGCGGGGGCGGGCGGGCTCAGCGCGCTCCCAGGTGTCGGCGTCCGTGGGATGCGCACGCGCGTGCTCGGTTCCGGCCGGGTCGGGTGCCGTCGCCTGGTGCGGGACGGTCGGGCGGTCGGTCGGCCAGGCGTCCCAGTCGGCGGATTCGTCGGGGAAGGCATCGGAGAAGGGGTCGTCCTCTTCGAAGAGAGGCTCGTCGTCCTCGGGCGGCGGTGGCCAGTCGGGGTCGTCGTAGGTGTCGGGGTCGTGGGCGGCCGCGGGATGGCCGTCCGCGAGACGGTCCAGGTGGGCGAGGACGGTCTCGGCAGCGGCGCGACGGCGGGCCAGGGCCGCGTCGTCCAGGGGCAGGGGCCAGACCTGGTCGGCGTCGGCCCGGTGCAGGGCCGGGTTCTCCGCGCCCTCGGCGGGCTCGTCCGCCCAGGCCTCGATCTCGCCGTGACCCGCTTCGCAGTGCTCGTACAGGGCCCGCAGGAAGTCGGAGGGGCCGCGGGGCTTCTTCTGGGCCGGGCCCCACCAGTGACCGGAGCCGAGGAGGAGGGAGCGGGGGCGGGTGAAGGTGACATAGCCGAGGCGGAGCTCCTCGGTGTGCTGGTGGTCCTTCATGGCCTCCTGGAAGGCCTTCAGGCCGCGTGCGTCCCAGCCCTCGACATCCGGCAGGGTGGGCGCGTCCCCGCGCAGCTCGTGCGGCAGCACCTTGCCCTGCGCGGTCCACTTCTCGCGCCCCTGGGTGCTGGGGAAGGTGCCGGTGACCAGGCCCGGCACGGCGACGACGTCCCACTCCAGGCCCTTGGACTTGTGCGCGGTGAGCACCTTGACGGTGTTCTCGCCGCCGGGCAGCGCGTTGTCGAGGCCCTTCTCGTACTGCGCGGCGGTGCGCAGGAAACCCAGGAAGGCCAGCAAGGTCGCCTCGCCGTCGCCCGCGGCGAAGGAGGCGGCGATGTCCAGGAAGTTGGACAGGGTCTCGCGGCGGCGGGCGGCCAGGGCGTGCGGTGACGCCGACAGCTCCACCTCCAGACCGGTGACGGCGAGGACACGGTGCAGGACGTCCATCAGCGGGTCCGAGAGCGAGCGGCGCAGGTCGCGCAGCTCGGTGGCCAGGCGGGCGAACCGCACGCGCGCGTCCGGCGAGAAGGGGAGTCCGTCGTCCTCGTGCTCGATGTCGAGCGGCAGCTC
Organism: Streptomyces sp. NPDC034103; assembly: GCF_055575395.1. Lineage (NCBI taxonomy): Bacteria > Bacillati > Actinomycetota > Actinomycetes > Kitasatosporales > Streptomycetaceae > Streptomyces > Streptomyces sp. NPDC034103. Next base: position 363,031 of record NZ_JBVISS010000005.1, read on the forward strand.
CAGGAACGTGTCCAGGGCGTCCGCCAGCGATATCACCTCGGACGGGTCGATCCCCTCGACGGCCTCGGCGAGCCGCCGGTCCCGGTCGTCGCCCGCGTCCACGCGCGCGTGGGCCACGAGCAGCCGGGCCCGGCGCCCGAGCAGGGCGAGGTCGCGCGGGCCGATGCGCCAGCGGGGCCCGGTCAGCAACCGGACCAGGGAGGCGTTGGCACCGGGGTCCTGGAGGACCTCGCAGACGGCGACCAGGTCGGCGACCTCGGGCAGGTGCAGCAGTCCGGACAGGCCGACCACCTCGACCGGGATGTCCCGGGCCACCAGCGCGCCCTGGATCTCGGCGAAGTCGGTCGCCGTGCGGCACAGGACGGCGATCTCGCCGGGTGCCTTGCCGGTCCGTACGAGATGGGCGATCGAGTCCGCGATCCACTCCATCTCCTCGGCGTGGGTGGTCAGCAGGGCGCAGCGCACCACACCGTCGCGCTCGGCGCCGGGGGCCGGGCGGAGGGCCTCCACGCCCGCGTGCATGGCGCGCAGCGGCTCGGCGAGGCTGTTGGCGAGGTCGAGGAGGCGACCGCCGCTGCGGCGGTTCTCGCTGAGCGCCTGGCGGGTCGCGGGCCGGCCGTCGGCGTGCGCGAAGTGCTGGGGGAAGTCGTCGAGGTTGGCGACCGAGGCGCCGCGCCAGCCGTAGATCGCCTGGCAGGGGTCGCCGACCGCGGTCACCGGATGTCCGGTGCCGCCGCCGAACAGGCCCGCCAACAGGATGCGCTGGGCGACCGAGGTGTCCTGGTACTCGTCGAGGAGGACCACGCGGAACTCGTCGCGCAGGATGCGGCCCACCTCGGGGTTCTGGGCGAGTTCGGCGGACAGGGCGATCTGGTCGCCGAAGTCGAGCAGGTCGCGCTCGCGCTTGGCCGCGCGGTAGCGGCCCACCAGTTCGGCGAGTTCACGGCGGGCGGCGGCCGCCTCGGGGACCTTGCGCAGGTCGGCGTTGGTGAGTTTCGCGCCTTGGAGGCCGAGCAGCAGCTCCGCGTCGTACGCGCGCAGGGCCTCCGGCCGTACGAGGTGTTCGGAGAGTTCGGCGTCGAGGGCGAGGAGGTCGCCGACGAGGTCGGGGAAGGAGCGGGTCAGCGACGGGTAGGGCCCGGGGGCCTCGCGCAGCACCCGCGCGGCGAGCTGGTAGCGGGTGGCGTCGGCGAGGAGGCGGGAGGTCGGCTCCAGGCCGATGCGCAGGCCGTGGTCGGTCAGCAGGCGGCCGGCGAAGGCGTGGTAGGTGGAGATCACCGGCTCCCCGGGCGGGTTGTCCGGGTCGATGACGTCGGGGTCGGTGATGCCCGCCCTGACGAGCGCCTTGCGGACGCGCTCGGCGAGTTCGCCGGCGGCCTTGTTGGTGAAGGTGAGGCCGAGAACCTGCTCGGGGGCGACCTGGCCGGTGCCGACCAGCCACAGCACACGCGCCGCCATCACCGTCGTCTTGCCCGAGCCGGCACCGGCGACGATCACCTGCGGGGCGGGCGGCGCGACGATGCAGGCCATCTGCTCCGGGGTGAACGGGATGCCGAGGAGCTCCTTGAGCTGATCGGGATCGGTGAGACGGGCGGGCATGTGGCAGAGGCTAGCGGCGCCCACTGACAGTCGAGGACGAATCACCCTCCGGACCGCCTCAGGGTCGCAAGAGGCGCAGGTCAGCACGCGTGGTGCAACCGGTCACACCGGTGCGCTCACTCGACCACGTGACGTCCTTCGGACCGCGCGCTGCACGACGCACGGAACGCGCAGTGCGTGCAGTGCTGCCCGGCGCTCGGGGTGAACCGCTCGTCGAGGACCTTGCCGGCCGCCGTGGCGAGCAGGTCACCGACCCACTCCCCCGCCGCGCCTTCGAGGCTTTCCTGGGCCTGCACCTTGGGCAGCGTCTCGCCGCCGTCCCGCTTGGCCGCGCCCTGGCGCAGCTGGACGAGTTCGGCGCCGCCCGGCCGCGGTCGTTCGCCGTCGAAGGCCTCGTCGACCGCGCCCTCGCGGACGGCCAGCTGGTAGACCGCGAGCTGCGGGTGGTGCTCGACCTCGCGCGCGGTGGGGGCCTGTTTGCCGGTCTTGAAGTCGACGACGTAGGCGCGGCCCTCGGCATCCGTCTCGACCCGGTCCATCTGGCCACGGATGCGCACCTCGTAGTCGCCCGCCTCCAGGGTCACGTCGAAGTCGTGCTCGCTGGCGACCGGGGTGCGGCCGGCGCGGTCCATCACGTGCCACTTCAGGAAGCGTTCGAGCGCCACGCGCGCGTTCTCCTTCTCCTGCGCCGACTTCCAGGGCGCGTCGAAGGCGAGCGCGTTCCACACGGAGTCGAGGCGCTCCATGAGAACGGCGAGGTCGGCCGGGGTGTGGCCGGAGGCGACCTCGTCGGCGAGGACGTGGACGACGTTGCCGAAGCCCTGGGCGACGGTGGCGGGCGCGTCGGCCTTCACCTCGCGACCCAGGAACCACTGGAGGGCGCAGGTGTTGGCGAGCTGGTCGAGGGCGCTGCCGGACAGCACGACGGGCTGGTCGCGGTTGCGCAGCGGCACCTTGCTCTCGGTCGGCTCGTACATGCCCCACCAGCGGTAGGGGTGGGCGGACGGGACGAGTGGACGGCCGTCCTCGTCGGCGAGCGCGGCGAGCCGGGCCAGCCGGCGGGCCGCGGCCTCCCTGAGGGTGTCGGAGACGCGCGGGTCGACGGTCGTGGCCCGCAGTTCGGCGACGAGCGCGGCGACGGACAGCGGGCGGCGGGGGCGGCCCGTGACGTCCTTGGGCTCGACGCCGAGTTCGGTGAGGAAGCGGGAGGGCTGGTCGCCGTCGTCGGCGGGCGCCTTGACCGCCGTGACGACGAGTCGCTCACGCGCGCGTGTGGCGGCCACGTAGAACAGGCGACGCTCCTCGACGAGGAGGGCTCCCGGGGTCAGCGGTTCGGCGAGTCCGTCGCGGCCGATGCGGTCGGCCTCCAGAAGGGAGCCGCGGCGGCGCAGGTCCGGCCAGAGGCCCTCCTGGACGCCCGCGACGACGACCAGGCGCCACTCCAGCCCCTTGGAGCGGTGCGCCGTCATCAGGCGGACGGCGTCGGGGCGTACGGCACGCCGGGTGAGGGTGTCGGCGGCGATGTCCTCGGCGTCGATCTCCGCCAGGAAGTTCAGGGCACCCCGGCCGCCGGTGCGTTCCTCCGCGCGCGCGGCGGTCGCGAACAGCGCGCACACGGCGTCCAGGTCACGGTCGGCGTTACGGCCCGCCGCGCCGCCCCGCCGCGCGGACCGCTCCAGACGGGTGGGCCACGGTGTGCCCTCCCACAGGTCCCAGAGCGCCTCCTCGGCGCTGCCGCCGCCCGCGAGACGCTCCCGGGCCTTGCGCAGCAGCGCGCCGAGACGTTGGGCGCCGCGCGCGTACACGGGGTCGTGCACGGCCAGCCGCTCCGGCTCGGCCAGCGCCCGCGCGAGCAGTTCGTCCGAGGGCGGCGGCAGCGGGTTGCCGGCGGCCCGTTCCTCGTCACGCAGGGCACGGCCCAACCGGCGCAGGTCGGCGGCGTCCATGCTGGCGAGGGGGGATGCGAGAAGGGTGAGGGCGGTCTCGGCGTCGAGCCAGCAGGGGTCGGGGGCCGGGGCGCCCCTCTCGGAGCCGTGCTCCGGCTCCTGGGCGGCGGGCTCCACGGAGCCGTGCACCTCGGCGGCGGGCTCCCCGCGACCGTGCTCCAGCCCCTCGGCGGCAGACTCCACGGAGCTGGGCACCGGATCCTCGGCGCCGGACTCCCCGCGGCTGTGTTCCAGACCACCGGCGGCAGACTCCCCGCGACCGTGCTCCAGCCCCTCGGCGGCAGACTCCACGGAGCTGTGCTCCAGATCCTCGGCGAGGGCCTCCTCCGGACGCGTCGAGGTCTCCGCGGTCGCCACCGCGCGCAGCGCTGTCAGCAGGGGCGCCACCGCCGGTTCATGGCGCAGCGGCAGGTCGTCGCCGTCGATGTCGAGGGGCACCCCGGCCGCGGTGAGGGCTCTGCGGACCGTCGGGATCGTGCGCGAGCCGGCGCGCACCAGGACGGCCATCTCGCCCCAGGGGACGCCGTCCTCCAGATGCGCCCGGCGCAGGATGTCGGCGATGTTGTCCAGTTCCGTCCCGGGCGTCGGGTACGTGAAGACCTCGACTCGGCCGCCCTCAAGGACCGGGGCGAGTTCGCGGTGGGCGCGGACCTTCTCGGCCGGGAGCCGGGTCAGCGGCATGCGCTGGGTCAACAGGCGGGTCGCGGCGAGAAGGGTGGCGCCGGAGCGGCGGGAGGTGCGCAGGACCTCGACGGGCGCCGGGCGGCCGTCCGCGCGCGGGAAGGCGTGCGGGAAGTCGAGGATGCCGTTCACGTCGGCGCCCCGGAAGGCGTAGATGGACTGGTCGGGGTCGCCGAAGGCGACGAGGGTGCGGCCGCCGCCGGCCAGCGCGTGCAGCAGCCGTACCTGGGCCGCGTCGGTGTCCTGGTACTCGTCCACGAAGACGGCGTCGTACTGCGCGGCGAGCCGCTCGGCGACCTCGTCGCGCTGGGCGAGCAGCACCGCGCGGTGGACCAGTTCGGCGTAGTCCAGGACGCCCTGCAGGTCGAGGACGTCCAGGTATTCGGCGAGGAAGGCGGCCGCGGCCCGCCAGTCGGGGCGGCCGATACGGCGGGCGAAGGCGTCCAGCGCGCCGGGACCGAGGCCCAGTTCGCGGCTGCGGGCGAGGACAGCGCGGACCTCGTCGGCGAACCCGCGCGTGGTCAGGCAGGCGCGCAGTTCGTCCGGCCAGCGCACATGCGCGAGGCCGAGCCGTTCCAGGTCGGGCTGGCCGGCGAGCAGCTCGCGGACGGCGACGTCCTGCTCGGGGCCTGACAGCAGCCTGAGCGGCTCCACGAACAGGTCGCTGTCCTGGTGGGCGCGGACCAGGGCGTAGCAGAACGAGTGGAACGTGGTCGCCTGGGGAGCGCGCGCGGCTCCTATGCGCAGGGCCATGCGGTCGCGCAGCTCGACGGCCGCCTTGCGGCTGAACGTCAGCACCAGCACGCGCGCGGGGTCGCCGCCGCGGGCGATCCTGGCGGCCACCGACTCCACGAGGGTGGTGGTCTTCCCGGTGCCCGGGCCCGCGAGGACGAGCAGCGGACCGGCCCGGTGCTCAACCACGGAGCGCTGTGCGGCGTCCAGTCGAGGGGGGTCCACGCGGGCCGGCGGGGTACGCACCAGTCGGTAAGCGCCACGGCTCCCCTGTCGCACCTGGGGGTGCGACAGGCGCCTGGTGGAGGAAGAGGAGCTCACGTGGTTCGCCGGTCCTGGTGGGTGTGCTGGTCGAATGGCCACCGCGTGTGGGGGGCGGTGGGCGCGGGGTGAGGGGGACGTGTGCAGCCGACGCTACGCCGACGGACAGATCGGAAGCAGGGCTTCCGCTTCTTCCCTCGCGACCCTCGCGGCGCTCACGACTCCTGTGTCCCTCGCCCCACGAACGTACGCCATGCCACCGACGTGCCCGCTTTCGCCCGTTTCCCTCGGACGGATCACTTCTCGCCCCTGGACCCGTCCGATGGCGGAAGCTGTCAGATGTGACCCTCCGCGCGTTCGCCGCCGTCCCATCGCGCCCGTCTCATGTCGAGACGCGGCAGATGGCCCTCGGCGGTCCTGCTCGCCGTCCTCAGCGGCGTGCCCTCGGCCCGGTAGTGGTCGAGGGCCCGCAGTTCGTGGCCGGGGAGCAGCACGCCGTCCGAGCGGACCACCCGCCACCACGGCGCCGCTCCCCCGTACAGGGCCATCACCCGGCCGACCTGGCGCGGGCCGCCCTCCTCCAGCCACTCGGCCACGTCGCCGTACGTCATGACGCGCCCGGGTGGGATGAGTTCGGCCACGTCCAGGACCCGCTCGGCGTACTCCGGCAGGGCGTCGCGCGGGAGGCTCTCGTCGCTCATCCGCCCCATCCTGCCCCACCCCACCGACAATGTGACGCGCTGGCGGCCGCGGGGGTCCCTCGCCTCGGAGCGGCGCTTCCGGCAGACTGTGCGCCCCGCGTTTGCACCCTGATGCCCCCGTGTGTCGGTGGAGCATGCCACCATCGTGCGGGCGGTGACCGGTGATACGAGATCAAGAAGAGTCGATGAAGCAGCAGGGCGTGCACCCGGAGGACGCGGAAAGCACCTCTGACGCTTCGTCGCGCCCGGGCACCGGCGACAAGGACGAGGCATCGGTGTCGGACACCGGCGGCAGGGACGAGACGCCGACCACGGCGGCGGACTTCGACGACGAGACTCACAGCGACGCGGTCGAGGGCGACGAACCCCTCCTCCCCGCGCGCGTGCACCGCCCGTCGGACCTGATGCGGCTGCTGGTCGGGGTGCTGGCGGTGGTGATCCTGCTGGCGATCGCCGCGTTCGCGCACGGCACCACCTCGGGCCTGGAACAGGACATCAACAAGGGCACCGGACAGGCGCCCGACCTGCTCATCAAGATCGCCGGGCTGGCCTCCAGCATCGCCATCCTGCTGGTGCCGGTCGCCTTCGCGATCGAGCGGCTGATCAAGCGGGACGGACTACGCATCGCCGACGGCGTGCTCGCGGCGGTCCTCGCGCACGGCGTGACCCTCGCCACCGACCTCTGGGTCGCCAAGGGCGCCCCCGACTCCATCCAGGAAGCGCTCACCCAGCCCTCCCCCGGCGACATCCATGCCCTGACGGACCCGGTGCACGGCTATCTCGCGCCGGTCATCGCGTACATGACCGCGGTCGGCATGTCCCGGCGACCACGCTGGCGCGCGGTGCTGTGGATCGTGCTGATGCTCGACGCCTTCTCGATGCTCGTCACCGGATACACGACACCGTTCTCGATCATCCTGACCGTGCTGATCGGCTGGACCGTCGCCTACGGCACGCTCTACGCGGTCGGCTCGCCCAACGTCCAGCCCACCGGGCGGACGCTGATGGCGGGCCTTCGGCACGTCGGGTTCCACCCGGTGAGCGCGGCCCGTGAGGAGGTCCCGGAGACGCCGGAGACCGGCGACCGCGGCCGACGCTACTTCGTCACCCTGGAGGACGGCCCGCCGCTGGACGTGACCGTGGTCGACCGGGAGCAGCAGGCGCAGGGGTTCTTCTACCGCGCGTGGCGCAATCTGACCCTGCGCGGCTTCGCCACCCGCAGCAGCCTTCCCTCGCTGCGCCAGGCACTGGAGCAGGAGGCCCTGCTCGCCTACGCGGCCATCGCGGCCGGCGCCAACGCCCCCAAGCTCATCGCGACCTCCGAGCTCGGCCCCGACGCGGTGATACTCGTCTACGAGCACACTGGCGGCCGCACCCTCGACTCGCTGCCCGACGAGGACATCACCGACGACCTCCTGCGCGACACCTGGCACCAGGTGCGGGCACTTCAGTCCCGGCGGATCGCACACCGCAGGCTGGTCGGGGACGCCATCCTGGTGGATCGTTCCGGCACGGTGATCCTCACCGACCTGCGGGTCGGCGAGATCGCGGCCGGCGACCTGCTGCTGCGCATGGACATCTCCCAGCTGCTGGTGACCCTCGGGCTGCGCGTGGGCGCCGAACGCGCGGTGGCCGCGGCGGTGAGCGTGCTCGGTCCCGACGCCGTGGCCGACTGTCTGCCGATGCTCCAGCCCATCGCGCTCAGCCGCTCCACGCGCGCGACGCTGCGCGCACTGGCCCGGGAACGCGCCCAGCGCGAGCGCGACGCGATCCTCGAAGCCTCCCGTCAGGCCAAGCAGGCCAGGCTCGAAGAGGCCCACGACAACGCTCGACCCGTACTCGAGAAACCCGACAAAAAAGCCGTACGCGCGGAGGCGCGGGCCGAGAAGCGGGCCATCGACGAGGCACTGGAGGAGGCACGCGAGGAGGACCTGCTCACCCAGATCCGCCACGAGGTGCTGCTGATCAGGCCGCAGGCCCCCGTCGAGCCGGCCCGTCTGGAACGGGTGCGGCCGCGGACGCTGATCAGTTTCATCGCCGGGGCCATCGGCGCGTACTTCCTGCTGACCCAGCTCACCCACATCGAGTTCGGCCCGCTCATCAAGAACGCCGAGTGGGGCTGGGTCGCCGCGGCCGTGCTGTTCTCGGCGGCCAGTTACTTCGCGGCGGCGATGTCGCTGCTGGGGTTCGTGCCCGAGCGGGTGCCGTTCGTACGGACCGTGGGGGCGCAGGTCGCCGGGTCGTTCGTGAAGATCGTCGCGCCGGCCGCGGTGGGCGGTGTCGCGCTCAACACGCGCTTCCTCCAGCGCCAGGGGGTGCGGCCCGGGCTCGCGGTGGCCAGTGTCGGCGCCTCGCAACTGTTCGGGCTCGGCTGCCACATCCTGATGCTGCTGTCCTTCGGCTATCTGACCGGTACCGAGAAGACGCCGTCGCTGTCACCGTCCCGGACGGTCATCGCGGGCCTGCTGACGGTCGCGGTGCTCGTGCTCGTCGTCACCTCGGTGCCGTTCCTGCGCAAGTTCGTCGTCACGCGCGTGCGCTCGCTCTTCGCGGGTGTCGTGCCGCGCATGCTCGACGTGCTCCAGCGGCCGCAGAAACTCCTCACCGGCATCGGCGGCATGCTCCTGCTGACCGCCTGCTTCGTGATGTGCCTGGACGCCTCGATCCGCGCGTTCGGCACCGAGGGCTCCTCGATCAGCATCGCCAGCGTCGCCGTCGTCTTCCTCGCCGGCAACGCGCTCGGCTCGGCGGCCCCGACCCCGGGAGGCGTGGGCGCGGTCGAGGCGACCCTGACGGTCGGTCTGATCGCCGTAGGACTGCCCAGCGAGGTCGCCGCACCGGCCGTACTGCTGTTCCGGCTGCTGACCCTGTGGATCCCGGTGCTGCCGGGCTGGCTCGCCTTCAACCACCTCACCCGCAAGGGCGCGCTGTAGGAGACCACGCGCGCGTGGCGCTCACGCGTACCTCATACGGCACGTGCACGCGCACCTCGCACCGCCCGTGCACGCGTACCTCGTACGGCCCGTGCCCCGAGCGGCCCGGCATGCCCGACCGCAGGATGGGAGCATGCCGAACCCTTTCCGCCTGCGCGCCGCTGCCCTGAGCGTCTCCGCCGTCCTGCTGGCCGCCCTCCTCGCGGGCTGCGGCGACGACTCCGAGCACCAGGACGTGACAGCCCAGAAGCTGAGCTGGAAGGACTGTCCGGCACCGTCCGCGGCGGAGGGCGGCGGTGACGCCCCGTCACCCCTGCCGAACGGCGACACATGGCAGTGCGCCACCCTGAAGGCGCCCCTCGACTGGGCCAGACCCAAGGGCGACACGATCGAGCTCGCGCTGATCCGCGCCAAGGCCAGCGGCGACGAGAGCAGGCGTATCGGCTCGCTCGTCTTCAACTTCGGCGGCCCCGGAGGCTCGGGCGTCACCACGCTGCCCGCGTTCGGCGAGGACTACGCGAAACTGCGCACCCGCTACGACCTGGTGAGCTTCGACCCGCGCGGAGTGGGCCGCAGCGCGCCCGTGGAGTGCCTCAACGAGCTCCAGCTGGACGCGTACTTCCAGCAGGACGCCACCCCCGACGACGCGGCCGAGCGTGCCAAGCTGCTGGCCGACACCAAGGAGTTCAACGCCGCCTGCGAGGACAACTCCAAGAAGGTGCTCCCCCATGTGGGCACCACCGACGCGGCCCGCGACATGGACCTGATGCGCCAGGTCCTGGGCGACGAACGACTGCACTACTTCGGCGTCTCCTACGGCACCGAGCTCGGCGGCGTCTACGCCCACCTGTTCCCCAAGAAGGTGGGCCGTGCCGTCTTCGACGCGGTCGTCGACCCGACCGAGGACGCCGAGCAGGGCTCGCTCGGGCAGGCCAAGGGCTTCCAGCTCGCACTCGACAACTTCGCCGAGGACTGTGTCTCGCAGACCGAGGAATGCCCGATCGGCGACAGCGCGCAGAGCGTCAAGGACCGCATCGCCAAGCTGCTGAAGGATCTCGACAGCGCGCCGCTCCCCGGCATCGGCCTGCGCAAGCTGACCCAGACCGCCGCGACCAGCGGCATCGCCCAGTCGCTGTACTCGAAGGACTTCTGGGAGTACCTCACCGAGGGCCTGGAGCAGGCGTACGACGGGGACGGGCGGGGGCTGATGGTGCTCGCCGACTCCATGAACGGCCGCAACGAGGACGGTCAGTACAGCAACCTCGCCGCGGCCAACATCGCCATCAACTGCGCCGACGACAAGCCCCGTTACACCGAGGACCACGTGACGCGGAAACTGCCCGCGTTCCGGTCCGCCTCGCCGGTCTTCGGGGACTACCTGGCCTGGTCCATGGTCAGCTGCACCGACTGGCCGGTCGCGGGCGCCGCCGAGCACCCCGACGTCAGCGCACCCGGCGCCGCCCCGATCCTCGTCATCGGCAACACCGGCGACCCGGCCACGCCGTACGCGGGGGCACGCAAGATGGTGGACGCCCTCGGCAAGGGCGTCGGCGTGGAACTGACGTACAAGGGGCAGGGGCATGGCGCCTACGACAGCAAGAACAGGTGCGTACAGAGCGCGGTGAACGGCTATCTGCTGAACGGGAAGGTGCCGGCGGCGGGGACGGTCTGCTCCTGAACCCCGGGCCGGCCTGCTCCCGAGAGCCGAGCGCCGACCTCCGACCGACCGCCGGACGCCTGGCCCCCTCCACACGACCCGCCATGGGCCACGCACCACCCGCCATGGACCACCCACATCACAGAAACCAGCAGGTCAGAGCGTTATCCACAGCCCTGCGCAGCGGTGTTGCGAGCCGCCTACCATGGCAGAACCGCCATCCGCTGCACGGTGCGGGCGGCCTGCGAGGGGGGAATGCGATGACGCGTTTCGTACGGTGGACGGCTCTGGCCGCCGCCGCGGCACTGCTGGTGGGGGGCTGTAGCGGCGGCTCGTCCGACGACGGCAAGGGTGATGAGGGGACGCAGGCGGCCGACCCGTCGTCGGGTTCCTCCGGGACGGAGAAGGCCGACGCGCTGCCGTCCTCGCTGACCTCGCAGAAGCTTGACTGGGCGGGCTGCAAAAGCACGGCGGACTCCCCCGCGCCGAGCAGCGACTGGCGGTGCGCGACGCTCAAGGTGCCGCTGGACTGGTCGAAGCCGAAGGGCAGGACGATCGGACTGGCGCTGATCCGTTCCAAGGCGCGCGGCGACAAGAGCGAGCGCATCGGCTCCCTGCTGTTCAACTTCGGCGGCCCGGGCGGCTCGGGGGTCTCCATGATGCCGATGTACGGCTCGACGGTCTCCTCGTTGCGCGAGCGGTACGACCTGGTGAGCTGGGACCCGCGCGGTGTCGCCGCCAGTGAGGGCATCCGCTGCCGCAACGACAGGGAGATCCAGTCCGCCGAGAGCCTGGACGCCACGCCGGACACCACGGCCGAGGAGGCCGCGTACTTCAAGGACGCCGCCGACTTCGGCAAGGGCTGCGAGAAGTCCGCCGGCGCCCTCATGGCGCATGTGTCGACCACCGACACCGCCCGCGACATGGACCTCATGCGCCAGGTGCTCGGCGACGCGAAGATGCACTACTTCGGCATCTCCTACGGCACCGAGCTCGGCGGTGTCTACGCCCACCTGTTCCCGAAGAACGTGGGGCGGCTGATCCTCGACGCGGTCGTCGACCCGAGCGCCGACACCGTGGGGCACGCCGAGAACCAGACCCGCGGCTTCCAGCGGGCCCTCGACGACTACCTGAAGTCGACCGGCCAGGACCCCGAGCAGGGCACGCGGAAGATCGCCGACCTGCTGAAGGACCTCGACGCCAACCCCCTGCCGACAGGCTCCGACCGCAAGCTCACCCAGACCCTCGCCGTCACCGGCATCGTGCTGCCGCTGTACAGCAAGGCCAGCTGGCCGACGCTGACGAGCGCGCTGGAGGCGGCGGAACAGGGCGACGGCTCGGAGCTGCTGACGCTCGCCGACGGCTACAACGAGCGGGACACCTCGGGGCACTACGGCACGACGACCCACTCGCAGCGGGTCATATCGTGCCTGGACGACAAGCAGCGGCCGACCGCGGCGGAGACGAAGAAGCTGCTGCCGACGTTCGAGAAGCTCTCGCCGGTCTTCGGGGCCTTCCTCGGCTGGGACACGGCCGGCTGGTGCCACGACTGGCCGGTGACCGGGCAGTGGGACACCCCGGAGGTGAGCGCACCCGGCGCCCCGCCGATCCTCGTGGTCGGCAACACCGGCGACCCGGCGACCCCGTACGAGGGTGCCCGGAAGATGGCGGACGAGCTGGGCAAGGACGTCGGTGTGATGCTCACCTGGAAGGGCGAGGGCCACGGCGCCTACGGCAGCGGGAGCGACTGCGTGGACTCCACGGTGAACGCGTATCTGCTCAAGGGCACGGTGCCGAAGGACGGCAAGGTCTGCTCATGACGACGGCGGGGGCCGCTCCGCAGTGGAGCAGCCCCCGCCGTTCGCAGCGGGTGCGGTCAGTAGACCGGCTTGTCCGGCTCGATCTGGTTGACCCAGCCGATCACGCCGCCGCCCACATGCACGGCGTCGGAGAAGCCCGCGGACTTCAGGACGGCGAGGACTTCCGCACTGCGGACACCCGTCTTGCAGTGCAAGACGATCTTCTTGTCCTGCGGGAGGCTCTCCAGGGCGGTGCCCATGAGGAACTCGTTCTTCGGGATCAGCTTGGCGCCCGGGATGGAGACGATCTCGTACTCGTTGATCTCCCGGACGTCGATGATCTCGATGTTCTCGCCGTCGTCGATCCACTCCTTGAGCTGCTTGGGAGTGATCGTCGAGCCGGCGGCCGCCTCCTGGGCCTCCTCGGACACGACACCGCAGAAGGCCTCGTAGTCGATGAGCTCGGTGACGGTCGGGTTCTCGCCGCAGACCGCGCAGTTCGGGTCCTTGCGGACCTTGACCTGGCGGTACTGCATCTCCAGGGCGTCGTAGATCATCAGGCGGCCGACCAGGGGCTCACCGATGCCGGTGAGGACCTTGATGGCCTCGGTGACCTGGATGGAGCCGATGGACGCGCACAGCACGCCGAGGACGCCGCCCTCGGCGCAGGAGGGGACCATGCCCGGCGGCGGGGGCTCCGGGTAGAGGCAGCGGTAGCAGGGGCCGTGCTCGGACCAGAAGACGGAGGCCTGGCCGTCGAAGCGGTAGATCGAGCCCCACACGTACGGCTTGTTGAGCAGCACGCACGCGTCGTTGACCAGGTAGCGGGTCGCGAAGTTGTCGGTGCCGTCGACGATCAGGTCGTACTGGCTGAAGATGTCCATCACGTTGTCGGCCTCGAGCCGCTCCTCGTGAAGGATCACGTTCACGTACGGGTTGATACCGAGGACGGAATCGCGCGCGGACGCGGCCTTGGAGCGGCCGATGTCGGCCTGGCTGTGGATGATCTGGCGCTGGAGGTTCGACTCGTCGACCTCGTCGAACTCCACGATGCCGAGCGTGCCGACGCCCGCCGCGGCCAGGTACATCAGCGCCGGCGAGCCCAGGCCGCCGGCGCCCACACACAGCACCTTGGCGTTCTTCAGCCGCTTCTGCCCGTCCATCCCGACGTCGGGGATGATCAGGTGGCGGGAGTACCTGCGGACCTCGTCTACGGTGAGCTCAGATGCGGGCTCGACCAGGGGTGGCAGCGACACGGGGACTCCGTTGGTCGGTCAATCACTACAGTTGTTCTCCCCGTAACACTGCCACGGCCTTCTTCATTCCGAGACACCTGTTCCGATCCGCGAGACGATGTCGTCCCAGTAGCCGGGCATGGTCTCCCAGGGGTCAGTGCGGCCCCCGTGATCCGTGCGGTCGGTGAACCAGATCGTGGCGGCGCCCTGCCAGCGGGCGATGCGCAGCGCCTCGTCGAGGTGACCGCGGGGCACGCCGTGGACGAAGTGGCAGAACCGCTCGGGCGGATAGTCGGCGGTCCACTCCGCCACCTGCGACCAGCGGTAGTCGCTCCAGGGGCCGGAGAAGGTGACCAGCTGGTCGGCGTTCTCGGCGTAGCCGGGGTACGGATGGGTGCCGTGGCCGAGGACGACGTGGGCGTCGTCGTGGATCGCGCGCAGCGTGGTGACCGTGCGGCGGATCTCGGGGAGCGCGGTGCGCTCGGTGGGACAGCGGTCCAGATAGAAACCGTCGGTCTTGTACCAGTCGATGTAGCGGTGTGCCTCGGAGATCATCTCGCCGAAGGCACGGGCCCCGTATGTGGCGTCGATGTGGCCGAGGACCCGGACGCCCGCGTTGCGCAGCCGGCCGGCCGCCTCCAGGCAGTGCGGGTCGGGGCGGCTGCCGGGGCCGTCGGCGACATTGAGGACGACCCAGTGCACGGGGGCGCCGGGGCGGGTGAGTTCGGCCCATTCGGCGGGGGCGACGAGGGGGTGCGCGAGGCCGGGGATGCCGAATCCGGGGTGGATGCCGGTGTCGGGTGCAACGGTTTTGGTGCTGGTCAGATGCGGCATGCCGCCTCCATCCAGATGTCTGCCAGGGACTCTTCGAGGTTGATCCGGGGCCGCCAGCCGAGCCGGTCGCGCGCGGTGCGCACATCGGCCTGCTGCCAGCTGCCGCACCCGTCGGGGTACGGATACGCGACCGGGGCCGCGTGGTCCGGTTCGGAGCGCGGGTGCCCGATGGCGGGGCGCAGGGGGCCGGGAGGCCCGTCGAGTTCGTGGAGGGCGCCGCCGTATCCGGCCACGCGCGCGAGGACGGCGGCGGCGTCCCGCAGGCGGACGGCACGGCCCGAGCCGATGTTGATCACGCCCTGTGCGGCGGAAAGGCTGGCCGCGTGGACGGCACGGGCGACGTCACGGACGTCGACGAAGTCGCGCTGGGCGCCGAGCCCGCCGAGCTTGAGCTCGCCGTCACCGGACTGCATGGCGCGCCGCATGGCCTCGGCGAGCCGGCCGAGGGGGGAACCGGCGGGGGTGCCGGGGCCCGCGGGCGAGAAGACGCGCAGGACGACGGCGTCGAGGCCTGAGCCGAGGACGAGTTCGGTGGCCGCCAGTTTGCTGACGCCGTACGGGCCGCCGGGGCGTGGCACGGCGTCCTCCGCCGTCGAGGAGCCGGGCTGGCTCGGGCCGTACTCGGCGCCGCAGCCGATCTGGACGAGTCGTGCCCCGCAGCCGCTGCGGCGCAGCGCCTCGCAGACGGTGGCCACGGCGACCGTGTTGTGGCGGGTGAGTTCGCGGGCGCCGCCGCGGGTTGCTCCGGCGCAGTTGACGACCACGCCGGGGTGGACCGCGTCGAGGAAGCGGGTGAGTGCGCCGGGGCTGCCGGACGCGAGGTCGAAGCGGACGTCGGCGTCGTCGCCGCGGCCGAGGGCGGTGAGCTGCACGGCCGGGTCGGCGAGCAGGCGGTCGGCCACGAAGCGGCCCAGGTAACCGTTGGCTCCGATCAACAGGACCCTCATCGTGCGGCTCCCGTCGCCAGGTCGTCGGGTCGGGAGGTGATCATTGATGCTCTCCTTCAGAGGGGGTTGCCTCCGGCCGCCGACGGTGGGGTGGGATGCGTGCGGCGACCTGTCTGGTGTGGGTGGGGGTGCGCGGAGTGCCTACTCGGGGGTGGTGGGGCGGGGCCGCGCCGGGGGACGGCCCGCCTCGACCGGATGGGGCCGGCTCACGGGCGGTGCCGCGGGGCGTCACCACTGCCGGTCCATGGGCGCGTGGGCCGAGGCCCGTGTCAGCCTGCGCGTCGCGTGGAACAGCAGGGCCGCGGCTCCCGCCGCGCAGGCCAGGGCCGGGACGCTGCCGGGACCCCATGCCCCGACCAGAGTCTCGACCGGGGCGCCCAGGAAGCCGCAGCCGGGGAGACGGGCCGCGAAGACCGCGGCGACGGCCGCCGGCTCGGTCGCGGCCGTGGCCGTGAGGACGAGCGCCGGGGCGTGGGTGAAGCCGTGGGTGGTGAGGAGGCGGGACAGGAAGAGAAGGGCGCCGAGGGCGAGGGTCCCGGCGTACGGGACCGGCTCGGAGAGAACCGTGCCGCTCACCGCCAGCAGGGCCGTCAGGGCGCACAGGTACAAGGCGAACACGGCGAACAGCAGCGGCAGTACGGAGGCGGTGAAGTCCTCCAAGCCCCGGCTGAGGGCCAGCTTGCGGCGGGCCCGGGTGGCGAAGAGGTGCGCGGTCCAGGCCGCGGGGGCGCAGGACAGGGCGAGGGCCAGGACAGGGGCCGCCACCAGCGGCCAGGGACCGTCGGGGGCGCCGGTGGGCAGGGCGTCGGGGCCCCCGGTCACCGCTGCTCGCAGGAGACCGTCGCCCAGAAGGGCGTAGAGGACCAGCCAGCACGTCAGGGCGCGGGTGCGGGTCTCGGTGGGGTGCGGGGTGCCCAGGGGGCCGCGTGCCAGTGCCGCGCGCAGGCCGAGCGCTACGGCGAGTGCGCCCACGGCCGCCGCGATCAGGCGCGGCCGGCCGTCGGTCAGGTGGAGGGCTGCCACGGTCGCCGCACACAGGGCGCCCGGGAGAAGGGTGCGGAGCAGCCAGGCGGCGCTCGCGCGGGGGGCCTCGGAGGGCGGTGGGGCGGCTGACGGGGATTCGGCGCCTCTCGGTACGCGCGCGTACATCTCCTCCGCCAGGGAGAAGACGTCCCGGTGGCGGAAGCGGCTCGCGGTGCGGTCGGTGACGCCGTGCGCCTCCAGGCCGGCGGCGATCTCCAGCGGGTCGACCGCCCGTTCGCACAGGTCGCGGTGACGGTGCATCAAGGCCTTCACGGGGTCCACGGCGGAGGCGCGACGCGGGGCGGGGGGCTGTCTGCGGGCCGGGGGTGCGTCGGACGTTCGGCGCACAGATCCGGCGGTGCCACCGTCGCCCTCGACGGCCACCACGGGCTCGGCGCCACCGTTCACCACCGCGGCACCGTCACCTTCGGCGGCCCCGGCACCACCGACCACGACCGCATCACCGTCACGCTCGACGGCCACAACGGGCTCGGCGCCACCGTTCACCGCCGCCCCACCGTCACCTTCGGCGGCCCCGGCACCACCGACCACGACCGCGCCACCGTCGCCCTCGACGGCCACTCCGGCCCGGGCCCCGCCGGTCACGCTCGCAGCGTCGTCATCGCCCGCGCTCCCCTGGCCGCCCTCACCCCCCTCGCCCGCGTCTCCGTTCCCCGCGAGCCACTCCCCCGACCGTGTGTCCCAGGGGCCGGGGCTCGCCGGTGTTCCGGGGCGGTCCAGTTCGCCGAGGTCGCTCATCGGGCTCCCTCCGTGGCGGGCAGCGGGGTGTTGGCGCGTACCGGAGGCCCTGCCGCCCAGCCGGGGCCGCCGCGGGCCACGACCCGGGCGCCGAGGTCCGTCCAGCAGCCGGGCACATGGGCCTCGGCCGGGACGGCGAACGGGAGCGGTTCCCCGGTGCTGTCGTCGACGACGACCCGGCGGAGCGGATGGCGCGAGACGATCTCCAGGTAAATGCCGTGAAATGCCGTGATGTTCTGTTCGACGGTGAACAGCTCGAGCGCACGCGCGCGTGCCGCGGCGCCCAGCCGGGCACGGCGCTCGGGGTCGCGCAACAGCGCCACGCACGCCTCCGCGAGCGCCCGCGGATTGCGCGGCGGTACGACGAGCCCGGTGCCGCCGACGACCTCCACCACGGCGCCGACGTCGGTGGACACGGTCGCGCGGCCGCAGAACATGGCCTCCACCAGGCTGATGGGGAAGCCCTCGACGACGCTGGACAGGACGGTCACGGCGCCCGAGGCGTACGCGTCGGCGGGGGTCGGGACCTCCGGGCCGCCGATCTCCTCGAAGGAGACGGGATTGTCGCCGACGGCGTGCAGCCCGTCCGCCTCGTCGGGGAAGAGCTGCGCGGCCAGCGCCTTGCAGTGACCGAGGTAGGCCGCGCCCTCGGAGCCCACCGGCACGCCGATGATCCGGAGCCGGGTCTTGGGTTCCTCCTTGCGGATCTCCGCGAAGGCGTGCAGGAGGGAGATGAGGTCCTTGACCGGTTCGACGCGGCCGACCCAGAGGAGCGTGTCGGGGTCCGCGCGCTCCGGGGACTCACCGACCTCCGCGAAGTGCGTGGCGTCCATGCCCGGGTAGACGGTGCGGATCTTGTCGCGGTCGGCGCCGCAGCGCTCCTGCCAGCGGCGGGCGTGGGTGTTGCCGGGCGTGACGAGCGCGGCCCGGCCGTAGATCTCGGCGGCGAGCCTGCCGTGGAAGGCGGCGACCAGGGACCGCACCGAGGGCGAGGCGTCCGGCGCGGACAGGTAGTGCGTCCGCAGTTGCACGCCGTACTCGGTCACCAGCAGGGGTACGTCGGAGAAATGCCCGGCGAGCAGTCCGGGGAGGGCCGCCGGGCCGCCGGAGGCCGCGTGGCACAGGTCGACCGAGCCGAGCCCGTCGTCCCCGTACCAGTCGAGGGACAGGGGGCGCAGCGCGCGCTCCAGGTGTGCGGCGACGGCGAGCAGATCGGGGACGCGGGCCTCGCGGGCCGTGCGGGCGGCGCCCGGCGCACGACAGGCGCGTTCGAGGGCGCGTACGGCGGTCTCGGAGCGGAGCGCCCCGACCAGTCCGCCCTCGTCGCGGGCGAGTTCGGCGAGTCCGTACAGCGCGTTGCGGAAACGGTCCGCCTCAGCGGCCGACGGGTCCTCCGCCGGGCCCGCGCAGAGGACGGCCGCCAACTCGCCGTAGCTCTCGGCGAACCGCCGGCGCGCGCGGCGCCCGTACACCGCCCCGTCGTCCTCGGCCGACCACAGCGGCGCCGTGTGCACCCGGCTGACCTGCGGCGGAAGCGGGACCCAGCCCTCGTCCTCCTGGCGTTCGCTGCGGCTGAGCGCGTAGATGTCGAACTCGTGCTGCCCGAGCCCGCGCACGAGCCGGTCGCACCAGAGCCTGGCGTCACCGCTCACATACGGATAGCCACCCTCCGTAAGCAGTCCGATGCGCACGAGCGCACCCCCGATCTCCCGTATGGGGAGCCGCCGTTGGTCCGGCGGCTCGCAGCGGGACGAACGTATGCGGACAAGGCGGTGGCGCGACGGACGGTTGTCCGTCGCGCCACCAGAAGGGGTGAACGGTCGTAACTTTCCCGTGCGGGTCGCGTTCGATCGCGCTAAGAGATCAAACAGTTACGTTACGTCAGGCAACGGCCAGTTCCCGACGTGCGGCCCTGCGCCTCGCGGCCACCTCGGGATCGAGCGCCGGTACCGCCGCCAGGAGTTGCTTGGTGTACGGGTCCCGGGGGTTGTCGTACACCTCGTCGGCGGGTCCCGACTCGACGATCCGGCCGCGGCGCATCACCGCGACCCGGTCGCTGACCTGCCGTACCACGGCGAGGTCGTGGGCGACGAAGACGAGCGCGAGTCCGAGTTCGCGCTGGAGCTCGCCGAGCAGGGCGACCACCTGGGCCTGGGTCGTCACGTCGAGCGCGGAGACCGGCTCGTCGCAGACGATGACGCGCGGGTCGGCCGCGAGCGCCCGCGCGATGCCCACGCGCTGGCGCTGACCGCCGCTGAACTCGTGCGGGTAGCGGTCGTAGTGCGCCCCCTCGAGCCCCACGCGCTCCAGCAGTTCGGTCACGCGCCCCCGGACGCGTCCCTCGTCCTTCTCGCCGCGCGCGCGGAGCGGGTCGGCGATGGACTCGCCCACGCTGCGCCGGGGGTTGAGGGAGGACACGGGATCCTGGAACACCATCTGGACGGCGGCGTTCACGCCCACGCGCGCGTGCCCCTCGTCCCGCACCTCTCCCGCCGTCGGCTCCAGGAGCCCGACGAGCATGCGTCCGAGCGTCGTCTTGCCGCTGCCGCTCTCGCCGACGACGCCGAGGGTCTCCCCTCGCCGGATGGTCAGCGACACGTCGTCCACGGCCGTGAAGGCTCGCTTGCCACGCCCGAACTCCCGGCGCAGACCACGCGCTTCGAGAACGACCCCGGCCGCCTCGGAGGACCCCGCGTCCGGGGGCGCCACCACGCCCTTTTCCGCGCCCGGCGTGACGACCACGCCCTGCCTCGCGTCCGGGGTCGTCCCCACGGCCCGCCGCCCCGCGTCCGGGCTGACGGCCACGCCGTGCCCCGCGTCCGCAGTGGTCGCCCCACCCCGCCCCGCGTCCCGCGTCGCCGCCACGGCCCGCCGCGTGTCCACCCGCGGCACCGCCCCCAGCAACTCCCGCGTGTACGTCTGCGAGGGCGCCCCCAGTACGTCCCCGACCGGTCCGTGCTCGACCACGCGCCCGTGCCGCATGACCAGCACGTCGTCGACGCTCTCGGCCGCCACGCCCACGTCGTGGGTGACGAGCAGCAGGCCCATGCCGGTCTCCTCGCGGAGCGTGTGCAGCAGGTCGAGGATCTGGGCCTGGACGGTGACGTCGAGGGCGGTGGTCGGCTCGTCGGCGATCAGCAGGTCCGGCTCGCAGGCCAGCGCCATCGCGATGAGGGCACGCTGGCGCATGCCCCCGCTGAACTCGTGCGGCCGGGACCGGGAGCGGCGCCGTGCGTCCGGAATTCCCACCCTCTCCAGCACCTCCACCGCACGCGCGCGTGCCGCTCGTCGCGACGCACGCGCGTGCACGCGGTACACCTCGGCGATCTGGTCGCCGATCGCGTAGTACGGGTCGAGGGACGACAGCGGGTCCTGGAAGACCATGGCCGCCTTGCCGCCCCGCAGCCGCCGCAGTTCGGCGTCCGAGGCCGCGCCCACGTCGACGCCGGCGACCTGGATCGAGCCGCCCACCTTCGCGCCCGTGCCGCGGTGCAGCCCCAGCAGGGCGGAGGCGACCGTGGACTTGCCGGAACCGGACTCGCCGACCAGGGCGAGGGCGGCGCCCTGCCCCAGCCGGAAGGAGAGCCCGTCGACGGCGCGCAGCTCGCCGAACTCGACCGTCAGGCCGCTGACTTCCACCAGGCTCATGCGAGCACCACCCGTCGGTCGGCCACCGCGTACAGCACGTCCGCGACGGCGTTGGCGACGACCACGAAGAATCCGATGACCAGGACCATGCCCACCACGACCGGCAGGTCGATCACATTGACGGCATGGACGAGTTCCTGTCCGATGCCGGGCAGCCCGAAGAGCGTCTCGGTGAGCACCGCGCCGCCGACCGCACCGCCGAAGTTGTTGGCGTTGAGCGCGATGACCGGTGCGAGCGCCCCGCGCAACGCGTGCCGCCCGATGACCGACCGCTCCGCCACGCCGTACGCGCGGAAGGTGCGGATGTGGTCCTCGGCGAGCGTCTCCAGCATCGCCGCGCGCGTGAGGCGGGCGAAGGCGGCCGCCTCGATGAGCGCGAGCGACAGCCAGGGCAGCAGGAGGTTCCACGCCCACTGTTCGGGGTCGTCGGTGAACTTCACGTACTGCGGGAACGGCAGCAGTCGCAGCTGTCCGCAGACGACGATCATCAGAACGAGCCCGATGACGAAGACCGGGGTGGCCACACCGGCGAGCGTGATGCCGGTCAGGACGCGCTCAGTGAGCCGGCCGCGCCGCCAGGCCGACAGGACGCCCGTGCCGACGCCGAGGACCAGCCACAGCACCATCGCACCGAACACCAGCGACAGGCTCACCGGCAGCTTGGCCAGGATCAGCTGGGTGACCTGCTGGTCGCTCTGGTACGACAGCCCGAGGCAGGGCGCGGAGCAGTGCTCCACGGAGGTGCCCGTCGAGTAGTCCTGGCCCGCAACGAGCCCTTGGAGGAAGTGCCAGTACCGCGTGTACAGCGGGTCGTCGAGGTGCAGTTGTTCGGCGACCTGGTGCACCTGGGCCGGTGAGCAGCGCGGGCCGCAGGTGATCTGGGCGACGTTGCCCGGGGTGACGTAGAAGACGACGTAGACGATCACCGAGACGGCGAACAGGGTGACGACGGCGCCGAGGAGACGGCGCAGGACGAAGCCGGTGAAGCCGTTCATGCCTTGGCCTCCCTCTTGCGGCTCATGCCTTGGCCTCTCTCTTACGGCTCATCCCTTGGCCTCTCTCTTGCGGCCCGTGCCGACGCGCAGCCGGGACGCCGCGCGCGGGTCCAGCGCCGTGCGGATGCCGTCGCCGAGGACGGTGAGGGCCAGCACGGTCACGAAGAGCGCGCCGGCGGGCAGCAGCAGGTACTGCGGGGCCGCCTGGTACCAGACGTCGGCGGCAGTGAGCATCTGTCCCCAGGAGGGCGTCGGGGGCTTCACGCCGACGCCGAGGAAGGACAGGGCGGCCTCGACGGTGATGTTGATCGGGACGAGGAGCGCGGCGTACGTGATGACCGGCGCGGCGAGTCCGGGCAGCAGCTCCCGGCGGGCGATCCGCCAGGTGCTCCAGCCACTGAGCCGGGCGGCGGCGACGTAGTCGAGCCGCTTGAGGGTGAGGGTCTGCGCGCGGGTGATCTTCGCGATGTTGCCCCAGGCGATGAGCCCGATGACGAGGGCGACCAGGACGGGCCGGGGGAAGTCCGACGGCACGATCGCGAGCAGCGCCAACGCCATGATCATGAGCGGCAGGGCGACGATGATGTCGGTGAGCCGGCTCAACAGTTGATCAACCCATTGACTGCCGAGTGCGGACGTCACGCCCACCACGACACCGATCAACACCTGGACGACGGTGGCGGCCAGTGCCACGCCCAGCGACACGCGCGCCCCGTAGACGAGCCGCGCGAACAGATCGCGCCCGGTCTGCGGTTCGACACCGAGCCAGTGGTCGCCGCCGGCACCCCCGAAGGAGCCGATGGGCACGCCACCGCGCGCGGAGTCCACGAGCGAGGGGTGGTAGGTGGTCGGGTCCTGGCCCTCCAGCGCGGTCAGCAGCGGTGCCGCGAGCGCGACCAGGACGAGCAGGGCGACGACGGCCGCCGCGACGAGGGCGGCGCGCTGCGTCCGCAGCCGCCGCCAGAACTGACGGGCCCCCGAGGCCCCCGGGACGACGGACGCCCCGGGAGCCTGGGTGGCGACAAGTGCCTCGCTCACGGCCTACTTCACCGCGGCCTGCGAGATGTCCAGCACGCCGGTCCAGTCGCTGATCACGACGTTCTTGATGTCCTTGCCCACCAGGCGCTTGTAGACGGGGTGGAACAGCGGCACGGTCAGCGCCTGCTCGCCGATCTTCTTGTCCAGCGCGCCCCACCTCTTGGCGGCAGCGTCAAGATCGGTCAACTTGTTGATCGCGTCAATCTCGGCATTGACCGACTTGTCGTTCAACAGGCCCGTGTTGAAGTTCGCGCCGTCCTTCACGATCTGCCGGCCATCGAAGATCGGGGCGAGGAAGGGCCCGCCGGACGGCCAGTCAGCGCCCCAGTGGGCGAGGAAGAAGCCGGGCTCGGTCTTCACGTCGTGGACCTTGTCGGAGTAGTCGTTCTCCTCGAGACCCTGGAGTTTGACCGTGACGCCGGCCTTCTTCAGCGCGTCCTGGATCGCGGTCGCGATCTCGGGGCTGGTCTCGAAGTCCTTGGCGTTGGAGTGGGTCAGCGTGACGGTCAGCCCGTTCGCGTACCCGGCCTCCTTCAGCAGTTCCTTCGCCTTGGCCGCGTTGCCGGAGTCACCCGCCGGGAACAGGTCGTAGGGCTCGTGGCCGAAGGACTTCTGGTTCGGCAGGAAGGTGGTCGCGGCCTCGGCGAGCGACGACCCGCCGGCGGCGTTCACGACCGACGACCGGTCGATGGCGTACGAGATCGCCTGCCGCACCTTGACGTTGTCGAACGGCTTGACCTTCGGGTTGAACGCGATGTAGTTCGTGTAGCCGAAGTGCCCGGTGCCGACACGCGCGGCGAGTTCCTTGTCACCCGTCACCTTGGCGAGCTCGGCCGGTCCGAGGTTGGTGTCCGTGGTGACCGCGGTCGCGTCCGCCCCTTGGGACGCGGACAACCGCTGGTTGATCACGGAGGAGTCGAGCCCGGACCGTACGTCGATCCTGTCCGGATAGGCCTTGCGCTCGGCGTCCGTCGCGGCGGACCAGTGCGTGTTGCGCTCCAGGACGAGGTGCTCACCGTCGTTCTCGTTGGTGACGACCTTGTACGGGCCGGACGAGACCGGGTGCTCCTCGTACTTCGTCCCGGTGTCCTTGGCCTTCGGCACCGGCGTGAACTGCGTCTGCGTGGCGAGGTACGGGAACTCGCCCTCGGGCTTGTTCAGATGGAAGACGATGGTCCGGTCGTCCGGCGTCTCGATCGCGTCCAGCCCGCCCTTGTCCTGGTACGGCCCCTGGTAGTCCGCGGCACCGACCAGCCAGTCCCGCAGGTAGGGCGCACCGCCCGACAGCTCGGGCGCGAAGGACCGCTCGATGCCGTACTTGATGTCGGCGGACGTGATGGCGGTGCCGTCCTCGTACGCGAGCCCCTTCTTCAAGGTGTACGTCCACACCGTCGCGTCCTTGTTGGGCCGCCCGGTGTCGGTCGCGAGGTCCGGGACGACCTCGGCGCCGGCCTCGCCGTTCTCGCGGTTGCGCGTGGTGAGCGTACGGAAGACCAGGGAGGGGACGTTGCCGCCGCCGGAGGTGTAGAGGCGGGCCGGGTCGAAGTCCTGCTGCGGGTTGGAGTTCAGGACTGTCAGGGTGCCGCCCTTGTGGGGCGTGGAGTCACCACCGGAGCCCTTGGCATCGTTGTCCTCAGGGCCGCAGGCGGCGGCGCCCGCGGCCAGAACCAGGCTTACGGATGCCGCGGCCACGCGGCGCGCTATGACGGACGGGTGACGCATCGGAGACGACCTCTCGAATGGTGAGACAAGTAGACAAGGGGTGAGACGAACGTGAACAGACGTCTGCCCGGGCGTCAGGTCGCCGGAAAACCGCGACCGAGGGTCACGGGAGAAAAAGAGAGATCGCGACGCGAGCGCCTGAGGGCGAACGTCAGCGACAGTGGATGTCGGCCACGCACAGAGCGGTCACACCGATGAGCGTCAGCTCTATGGCTGCGCGTGCGGAGGCGTGACGGGTCGACATGCGCAGAAATATGTACGACTTTTCTGCGCATGTCAACGTGACGTCCGAGGCGTCCGTCAACTCCCGGGATAGGCCCAGGGGTTGGGCTTGCAGGTGACCCCGCCGTAGGACAGGAACTTTGTCTGCTGCTGCATGACCGGGGCGAGTTCGCCGCTCTTGTCGCAGGTCACGTGGTGGTAGCCGAGCCGGTGGCCGACCTCGTGGTTGATCAGCATCTGCCGGTAGGCGTGAATTCGATCACCGTAGGTCCGGGACCCCTGGGCCCATCGGTACGCATTGATCATCACGCGCTCGGTGGCGGCCGAATCGCAGGACACGTTGTCCACGGTCGTGTCCAGACCGGACTTCGCGCACCACTTCGCGGTCGTCCCCGGACTGGCGAGCGTGATCACGAAGTCGGGCTTGCCGGAGTGGATCCGCTCGAAGGTGCGGGCACCGTTGTGCGCCCAGCTGCGGTCGTCGTTGAGCGTCTTCTGCACGGCCTCGGCGAACAGTTCGCCGTCGAGCCCGAGCCCCTGCTCCACGTCCACCCGGTAGGTGAACTTCTGCCCGGTCCCGGGCGCCTTGGCGATGCCCTCGACCGCGTCGAACGTCCCCGACCCGGCCAGCTTCGCGCTGAGCGCGTACTTCTGCCCCATCTTCTGCTCGTACGTCAGCGTCACTCTCGGCGACGTGGACGGCGTCGGCCGCCCGTCCGACCGCGAGGCCGAGTCCCGGGCGTCCCGCGCCTGATCGGTGGCGGCCTGCGACCGTACGTCGCCGCCGTCCCGCGCGTCCGTGACCTGCCCGGCGACGACGACGGCCAGCACGGTGGTGACGGCGGCGGCCGCGATACCGGTGAAGGTCCGGCCCTTGCCGCCCTTCCGCCGCACGGGCTCACCGCTGGGCGGCGCGTCGTCGTCCACGTCGGTACGCGTCGGCGGGGCCGCCGGCCAGTCGGTGACGGCGGCGTACGGATCGGCCGGGCGCCGAGGACCGCGAGGACCCCGGGCCGCGAAGAGGTCTACGCCCTCCCCGAAGGCGTCGAGGTAGTCCTGCCGAGGACCGCCCCGCCGGGCCCCGTCCGGGGGCGCCTGCCGCTGCCTCGGAAATGCGACACCGGGCGCGGCAACCGTCCTGTGCGCCCCCGTGTCACCCCAACCGCCCCTGGCTTCCCGCTGCTCGGGATGCCCACCACGAACCCCGGGCACGCCGCGCGCGGGAGTGCCGTCAGGTACCCGCGGCGTCCCGTGGGCGGGCGTCCCCTCCGGGAACCGGGGCACCCCGCGCGCGGGAGTGCCGTCAGGAACCCGCGGCACGCCGCGCGCGGACGTTCCCTCCGGGGCCCGTCGACCCCCGGGTGCGACCCGGTAGACCGGGTCCCCGTAGGCCGCGGGGCCGGCCGCGGGCATCCCCTGCTGCGGCGGTGCGCCCTGCTGCCGTGCGGGAGCGGGGCCCTGCCGGGGGAAGGTTCCTGTGGGCGGCTGAGGGCTCTCGGTCCCCCGGCCGCCGGGTCTTGCGGTGATGTCTGCGGAGTCACCCTTGGGAGCGGGCCCGCGACGGCTGTGCCGTCCCACGTCGCTTTTCAGCTCCCCGCGCTCGAAGACTCGACGGCGCCGGACGCCCCGGCCGTCCCGGACGCCCCAGCCGCGCCGGACGCCCTCGGCGCGCCCGAGAAGCCTGCCGCATCCGAGGACCGGGCCTCGCCCGACGCTCCACCCGGGCCGGACGACCCCGGCTCACCCGAAGAACCTGGCGGTTCCGCGGACCCGGCCGCTTCCGAAGATCCGGCCCCGTTCAAGGACCCGGCCCCGTCCCCACCCCCGGAGCCCCCCTTGTCCGCCACGAACTCCCGGAACGCCCGGGACACCGTCTGCGGGTACTCCATCATCGCCACGTGCCCCGCCTCCGGCAGGCTCAGCAGCCGGGAGTCCCGGAAGGTGCGGGCCGCCTTCTGGGCCATGCGATGGCCGATGAGCTGGTCGCGGGCGCCGTAGACGAGCAGGGTGGGTGCGAGGACCCGCTCGGCCTGGCGCCACAGCGCGTGCTGGCCGCCGAGCGTGTAGGCGTTGACCAGCCCGCGCGCGGACCGGGTCATCGCGTCCCAGAAGTACGGCAGTTGCTGTCGGCGCTCCATCTCCTCGACGGCGTGCCGGAACCCCTCCGCCGTCACCCGCGCGGGATCGCCGTAGCAGAGCGCCGTGACCCCGCGGACCCGCTGCTCGGCCGTCCAGTCGCGGCTGAGGCGCGTGAACAGCGCGGCCACGCCCGGCACCGCCAGCAGCGCGGTCGGTACGGCGCTGCGTTGGATGCGGATCTCGGGGAGCGCCGGCGACACGAGCGTGAGCGTCCGGACGAGGTCGGGGCGGACCGCGGCCACGCGCGTGGCGACCGTGCCGCCGAGGGAGTTGCCGAAGAGGTGCACGGGCCCGCGGCCGGAGGCGTCCAGTAAACGAATCACCGCACGCGCGTGTGCGGTGATGGAGTAGTCGCCGTCGTCCGGCGGCGGAGAGTCCCCGAAGCCCGGCAGGTCGACGGCCTCGCCGTCGAGGTCGCCGTCGAGCTCCTGCATCAGCGCCGACCAGTTCTGCGAGGAACCGCCGAGGCCGTGCACGAAGAGCGCGGGCGGCAGGCCCTCGCGCGCGGGCGGTCTCGACCGCACCGTCAGAGTGACCCCCCGCAGCCCCACCGACCTGAGCCGCTCGCCCTCCGCCACCCTGACGGGTGCCACCCTCGGGAGCACATTGGCGGCCGGTACGGGCGGCGACTCGGTCGAAGACATGCGGCAATGTTACGAGACGATCACGCACTGGTTCATGTGTTCGCCGTCACAAAGACCGCGCACATCGCATGGCGTCCAGATCGCGTGTCTCCTAGGCTCGTACGCAGGGCACCCGTACGTGGCCCCCTGTGTGAGTCAGGGACGTTCTAGGAAGGGAGCCCGTGATGACGTATGACCCCAGTGACCCCGACACCTTCGAGGACAGCGGCGGTGACGTCGAGCTCGACGTGGAGGCCCCCGAGGGGGACGCCGCCGAACAGCAGAAGGACGTCGCCCCGGACCGCGACGACCCGCTGACCGGCGTCGATCCCGGCGTGGCGAACGAGGCCGACCTCGTCGAACAGGCCCGGGTCGTCCAGATCGACGAGGACGACTATCGGTGACGCCCCCGAGCAGCTGTTCCGGCGGTTGCGCGGGAGTCGCTGCCCGCTACATACCCCTTTGAAACCTTCGTGCGGCTATCGCCACCGTCCGGTACGTGAAATTCTGCGCTCTCACCGCGCACAGTACGGTTACCGAAAAGTACGATGGCGGCGCGGCGCTCACCGCACGTGGACGACTTTTGGGAGGCGGCGTGACAGCCATCGAGCAGACAGAGGCGGCACGCCCGCGAGGTACGCGCCTGCCGCGCCGTGCCCGCCGGAACCAGCTGCTGGGCGCCGCACAGGAAGTGTTCGTGGCACAGGGTTACCACGCGGCCGCGATGGACGACATCGCCGAACGCGCGGGGGTCAGCAAGCCGGTGCTCTACCAGCACTTCCCGGGCAAGCTCGACCTCTACCTCGCCCTGCTGGACCAGCACTGCGAGTCGCTGATCCAGTCCGTACGGCACGCGCTGGCGTCGACGACCGACAACAAGCAGCGGGTCCGGGCGACCATGGACGCCTACTTCGCGTACGTGGAGGACGACGGCGGCGCCTTCCGCCTGGTGTTCGAGTCGGACCTGACGAACGAGCCCGCGGTGCGCGAGCGCGTCGACAAGGTCACGAACGAGTGCGCCGAGGCGATCTGCGACGTCATCGCCGAGGACACCGGCCTCTCACGCGCGGAGTCCATGCTGCTGGCCTCCGGCCTGGGCGGACTCGCGCAGGTCGTGGCACGGTCCTGGCTGCACAGCGACCGCAGTGTCCCGCGGGACCAGGCGGTCCAGCTGCTGGCGTCCCTGGCGTGGCGCGGCATCGCCGGGTTCCCGCTGCACGGCATCGACCACCACTGATTCATTCCCGGCCGTTGTTCGCTCATGGCGTTCTTGCGCGGAGCGTGCACGTCCCCTCACCGGGCTAATGTGTGCGGGGTACGGCGCGGAAGGTCGCGCACTTCACTGACCGTCGGAGGGACATAGCCGTGGAGGTCAAGATCGGCGTGCAGCACGCGCCCCGCGAGATCGTTCTGGAGAGCGGTCAGAGCGCCGAGGAGGTCGAGCGCGTGGTGGCCGACGCACTTGCCGGAAAGTCGCAGCTGCTGAGCCTCACGGACGATCACGGCCGCAAGGTCCTGGTCCCGGCGGACCGCCTGGCCTACGTGGAGCTCGGTGAGCCGGCCCCGCGCAAGGTGGGCTTCGGCGCGCTGTAGGCGGACGTATGACGAGAGGGGCCCGGCGACTTCAGGTCGCCGGGCCCCTCTCGTCATGCCCGCTCGCAGGCACCCTGCGTAGGCACCCTGCGGCGTACGTGGAGAGCCCCGCGCGGTTGTTTTATCCCCTGCTTTATCCCCGTATGGAGCACACTGCGAGCACGGAGGAGGATTGCATTCCGCAGGTCACGGGTATGACGGGCTACGACCGTGATACGCAGCGTGGCCATGTGGGAGGGACCCTCGATGATGTTGCTGGAAGCGCTCGGCTCCGCTCTGCTCGGTCTCGCGCTGGCCGCCCTGGCGGCCCACAGACTGGGGCACCGCCTGCCCGCCCGCTCCCTGGTGCTGGCGACGGGCGTCGCCGGAGCCCTGTTCGGCGCCTTCGTGACCCACACTTCCCTGGGCCCGGGCAGCATCCCGCTGAACCTGATCGGCGCGATCGTCTTCTCGGCGGCGTCCCTGTCGCTCCTGCTCCGCCCGGCGCGCAGATTCCGCCGCAGGTCGGCACCGGCGTAAAGGCCTAGGAACCCAGAGGCAAGCGGGAACCGCGCGACCCGCCACGACGAACCCAGGGGCGAGCGGGGACCCGCGCGACCAGCCACGACGATCCCGCGGCCGGCCGCGGACCTCGCTCCCCCGCGAAGCCCGCTCCCCCGCCGACCTCGCCCCCGCTCCTACACGCTGCGTTACGCCGCCAGCCCCAGCGCGGCCATCCGCTTCGTGTGCGCCTCCGTGATCCGCGAGAACATCCGCCCGACCTCGGCGAGATCGAACC
The DNA here is from genome assembly GCF_055575395.1 of Streptomyces sp. NPDC034103. Classification (NCBI taxonomy): domain Bacteria; kingdom Bacillati; phylum Actinomycetota; class Actinomycetes; order Kitasatosporales; family Streptomycetaceae; genus Streptomyces; species Streptomyces sp. NPDC034103. Next base: position 392,896 of record NZ_JBVISS010000005.1, read on the forward strand.
CGTCGGCGACGCCGCCGACCAGCATGGTCGACAGCGCGTCCCGGTCGGCGACCACCCGCTGCGACTGCGACAGCGCCTCGCCCATGAGGCGCCGGGCCCACAGCGCGAGTCGCCCGCCCACGCGCGGTTCGGCGTCGATGGCCGCCCGCACCTTCTCCACGGCGAACTCGGCGTGCCCGGTGTCGTCGAGGACGGCGAGCACCAGTTCACGCGTGTCCGAGTCCAGCCGCGCCGCGACCTCCCGGTAGAAGTCACTGGCGATGGAGTCGCCGACGTACGCCTTGACGAGCCCCTCCAGCCAGTCCGAGGGGGCCGTCTGCCGGTGGAAGCCGTCCAGGGCGGCGACGAACGGCTCCATCGCCTCGGTCGGCTCGGCACCGATCTCGGTCAGCCGGTCCCGCAGCTTCTCGTAGTGGTGGAACTCCGCCGACGCCATCTTGGCCAGCTCCGCCTTGTCCGCCAGGGTCGGCGCCAGCTTGGCGTCCTCGGCGAGGCGCTCGAACGCCGCCAGCTCCCCGTACGCGAGCGCGCCGAGCAGGTCGACGACCGCGGCCCGGTACTGCGGTTCGGCGGAGGCCGTCGCCCAGTCCTGGGCGGCGACTCCGGTGGGTGCGGGAGCAGCGTCAGAGGTGTTGTCAGGCGTCGTCATGAAGCGCACAATAGCCCGCTCCCAGCGCCGGGGAAGTCCCTGGTGAACCAGTGTGACAACGGCTACGTGACCGAATCGGCCATCGCATGTGCGCGTTTCCGGGGTATGGTGGTAATGCGCCTGCTGAATACGTGCGTCTCCAGAAGACACCGTAGACCGCGTATCTCGACGGGCCGCACGTATGAGGATGCCCGGTCGGTGGCCCGATCGGCTCCGACCTGACAGCTCTCCTTGGCCGTACGGCACTGTGCGTACGGCATCCGGAGGGACCCTCAGCGGTTCGAGCGCTAGAGCGTCGGCAGAGGTCCCGTGCCATTACGGCCCGCCCGTAAGGCAGTCGACGTCCCCAGCACGGTCTTTCAGAGACCCCCGCGCTCGCCTCGCACCGCGCACACAGAAGAGGCAGCACCCTGACTACGACCTTCCGCGATCTCGGAATTCTGAACGAGACGGCCGAGGCTCTCGAAGCCGTCGGCATCATCACCCCCTTCCCCATCCAGGAGATGACGCTCCCGGTCGCCCTCTCGGGCTCCGACGTCATCGGCCAGGCCAAGACCGGCACCGGCAAGACGCTGGGCTTCGGCCTCCCGCTCCTCGAGCGCGTGACCGTCCCCGCCGACGTCGAGGCCGGCCGCGCCAAGCCCGAGGCCCTGACCGACGCCCCGCAGGCGCTCGTCGTCGTCCCCACGCGCGAGCTGTGCACGCAGGTCACCAACGACCTGCAGACCGCGGGCAAGGTACGCAACGTCCGCGTTCTCGCCATCTACGGCGGCCGCGCCTACGAGCCCCAGGTGGAGGCGCTCAAGAAGGGCGTCGACGTCGTCGTCGGCACCCCGGGCCGGCTCCTGGACCTCGCGGGCCAGAAGAAGCTCAACCTCGGCCACATCAAGGCGCTCGTCCTCGACGAGGCCGACGAGATGCTCGACCTGGGCTTCCTGCCCGACGTCGAGAAGATCATCAACATGCTGCCGGCCCGCCGCCAGACCATGCTGTTCTCGGCGACCATGCCGGGCGCGGTCATCAGTCTCGCCCGCCGCTACATGTCGCAGCCCACGCACATCAACGCCACCTCGCCCGACGACGCGGGCCGGACGGTCGCGAACACCAAGCAGCACGTGTACCGCGCGCACAACATGGACAAGCCCGAGATGGTCGCGCGCATCCTCCAGGCCGAGGGCCGCGGACTCGTCATGGTCTTCTGCCGTACGAAGCGCACCGCCGCCGACCTGGCCGACCAGCTCCAGCAGCGCGGCTTCGCCGCCGGCGCGGTCCACGGCGACCTCGGCCAGGGCGCCCGCGAGCAGGCGCTGCGCGCCTTCCGCAACGGCAAGGTGGACGTGCTCGTCTGCACCGACGTCGCCGCCCGCGGCATCGACGTCGAGGGCGTCACGCACGTCATCAACTACCAGTGCCCCGAAGAGGAGAAGACGTACCTGCACCGCATCGGCCGTACCGGCCGCGCGGGCGCCAAGGGCATCGCGATCACCCTCGTCGACTGGGACGACATCCCGCGCTGGAACCTGATCAACAAGGCGCTGGAGCTCAAGTTCAACGACCCGCCGGAGACGTACTCCACCTCCCCGCACTTCTACGAGGAGCTGAACATCCCCGCGGGCACCAAGGGTGTCCTGCCGCGGGGCGAGCGCACCCGCGCGGGGCTCGCCGCGGAGGAGCTCGAGGACCTCGGCGAGACCGGTGGCCGCGGTGGCCGCGGTCGCGGTGACCGCAACGGCGGTGACCGGGGAGGCCGTGGCGGCCGGGACGAGTCCCGTTCCGCCGACCGCGAGCGCCCGGCCCGTACGCCGCGCCGTCGCCGCCGTACGCGCGGCGGGACGGAGCTGGACGGAACCGCCGCTCCGGCGGGCACCGTCGCGCCCGAAGAGACCGCGGCCGCGGTGACCGAGGACGCCCCGGCGTCCCGCACCCCGCGTCGCCGTCGCCGCACCCGCAACGGCGCCGCCCCGGCGGAGTCGGTGCCGGCCACGGTCACGACGTCCTCGGACGTCGTGGAGGCCGCCGAGAGCGCGGTCGACACGGCCGAGGCCGTGGAGACCAAGCCGCGCCGCCGCCGCACCCGCAGGTCCGCGGAGACGGCCGCCGTCGAGGTCGCGGAGCGCGCCCAGGAGGTCGTCGCGGAGGTCAAGGAGCCCGAGGCCCCTGCCGCCGAGGTCACCGCCGCCGAGGTCACCGAGACGAAGCCGCGCCGCCGGACGCGCAAGGCCGCGGAGCCGGTCGTCGCCGAGGCGCCGGCCGCCGTCGAGGTCGCGGAGGCCGAGGCCCCCGCCGCGCCGCGCCGCCGTACGCGCAAGACGGCCGCCGCCGCGGAGACCGCGGTGGACACCGCCGAGGGCACGGAGACCAAGCCGCGCCGGACCCGCAAGGCAACCGTCACCGCCGAAGCCCCCGCCGAGGCCCCTGAGGTCACGGAGGCCAAGCCGCGCCGCACGCGCAAGACGGCCGCCGCCGCCGAGACCGCGGTCGACACGGCCGAGGCCGTCGAGGCCAAGCCCCGCACCCGCCGCACCCGCAAGGTCGCCGAGGCACCCGAGGCCGCCGCCCCGGTCGCCGAGATCCCGGCCCAGGCCGCGGAGGAGCCGGTGGCCGCCAAGCCGCGCCGCACCCGCAAGACGGCCGCCGCCGCCGCCGCGGAGACCGCGGTGGACACTGCCGAGGGCACGGAGGCCAAGCCGCGCCGCACGCGCAAGGCAACCGTCACCGCCGAAGCCCCCGCCGAGGTCGTGGAAGCCGCGCCGCGTCGCCGTACCCGCAAGGCGGCCGACGCCGAGCCGGCGCCGGAGACCGCCGAGGCCAAGCCCCGTCGTACGCGCAAGACGGCCGCAGCCGCCGAGGCCGCGGTCGACACGGCCGAGGCCGCCGAGGCCAAGCCGCGCACCCGCCGCACCCGCAAGGTCGCCGAGGCACCCGAGGCCGTGACGGCGTCGGAGACCACCGAGGCCAAGCCGCGCCGTGCGCGCAAGACGGCCGCCGCCACGGAGACCGGTGCGGAGACCGCCGCCGCCAAGCCGGCGCGTGCGCGGAAGACCGCCGCGGCCGCCGCCATCCCGGCCCAGGCCGCCGAGGAGCCGGAGGCCAAGCCGCGTCGCCGTGCCCGCAAGGCCACGGCCGCCGCGGAGTCCGCGGAGAGCTGACCGCTCACCCGACGGCCCGGTCCTCACGTCATGTGAGGGCCGGGCCGTCGGCGTTCCCCGGCCGACTGAGCCACATGGCCCACCTCACATGGCCGCCCCGGCCCCCGGACCGCCCCGCCGGATAGCCTCGTGCCATGAGCAGGCCCCCCACCTTCACCCCGCCCCCCGGCGCCCGCGCCCACTCCCTGCGCACCGCGCGGGGTGAGTTCGCGGTCGTCGACGCGCCCGTGGCGGACGGCGTCGCGGCGCGGGGGACCGTGCTGCTGCTGCCCGGGTTCACCGGCAGCAAGGAGGACTTCAACCCGCTGCACGTGCCGCTCGCGGCGCGCGGGTACCGGACGGTCGCCGTGGACGGGCGGGGGCAGTTCGAGACGGACGGCCCGGCGGACGACGAATCGGCGTACGCGCAGGACGAGTTGGCGAAGGACGTGCTCGCGCAGGCCGCGGCTCTCGGCGGACCCGTGCATCTCGTCGGGCACTCCCTGGGCGGGCTGATCGCGCGGGCCGCCGTCCTCCTGGACCCCGGGCCCTTCCTCTCCCTCACCCTCATGTCCTCGGGCCCCGCCCAGATCTCCGGCTCCCAGCAGCAGCGCGTGAAGCTGCTCCGGGACGCGCTGGCCGTGATGAGCATGGCGGAGGTGTGGGACGCGATCCAGGCCATGGAGCCGCCCGAGGAGACCGACACCGGGGGCGAGTTGGACTCGGGGCTCGACGACCGCGAGGATCTGCGCCGCCGCTGGCTGTGCACCCAGCCCGCGCAACTCATCGCCACCGGGCGGCAGTTGTGCGCCGAACCGGACCGGGTGGCCGAACTGGCCGCCGTACCGCTGCCGTTCCACGTGCTGTCCGGCTCGCACGACGACACCTGGCCGATCCCGCTGCTCGACCGGATGTCCGTCCGGCTGCACGCCCACCGGACCGTCGTCCCGGGCGCCGACCACTCCCCCAACACCGACCGCCCCCTGGAAACGGCCCACGCCCTCGCCGACTTCTGGGACGGCACCGGTCAGCCCTGACGGCCCAAAGGACGGCGGCGCCGGGCAACCCTGCCGCCCCAGGGGACGGCACCGGGCAACCCGACAGCGCCGGAAGCCCTGACGCCCCAAGGGCCGGCAACACCGGGCAGCCCTGGCACCCCAGGGGCACCCGGCACACCCCAACCCGCCCCTAGAACTGCCCCCGCACGTGCTCCCAGAACCCGTCCCGGAGGGCCCGCCGCAGATCCGCCTGGCCCCGCAGGGAGTACTGGAGCAGCCCCTCCGCCTCGACCAGCAGATCCTGGTCCACGGACCCGGGCAGATACGGATGGCCCGGCAGCAGCTCCCCCACGGACTCCCGCCCCCGCGCGGCCAGCCACTTCGCCGCGACCTGGGCGCCGACGAAACGGACGTCCTCGCGGGTGGGCCGGTTCACCGAGGCGTCATAGCCGGCGGCCGTGCGCCGTGACACGTACGGCTTGAAGAAGTCGAGGTCGAGGACGCGCTGGCTGTCGACCTCCCAGAGCAGCGGCTCGGCCTGGTTGCGGCCCTCCGGCGCCTCGATGCCCCACAGATGGACGCGGGCGCCGTACCCCTGGGCCGCCTCGACCGCCGACACCAGGTCCTCGTCGCCGCCGCGCAGGGCCGCGTCGCTGATCGCGCGGTGCCGGGCGAGGGATTCCAGGTCGCTCCTGATCAGCGAGTCGACGCCCTTCTGCTGGTTGTTGGCGTTGAGGTTGCCGAGCCGCACCTTTACGTCCGGAAGCTCGGCGATGGTCTGCTGCTCGGCGGTGTGGATGCGGCGCCGGGCGCCGTCGTACCAGTAGACCCTCAGCAGCCTGCTGTCCGCGAAGATGGTGCGGGCCCGGTCGATGAGCGCCTCGATCAGCCCCTCGGCGTCCAGGTCGAAGGCCCGGCGGTCCTCGGTCCCGGCGACGAGACGGCCCGCGGCCGCGTAGAGGTATCCCGCGTCGACGAAGATCGCGTGGGTCGAGGGCGTCTTCGCCACCTCGGCGAGCATGCGCGTCAGCAGCCCGTTGGTGTGGTCGATGCGGGCGGCGAGGGCCGCCAGGTCGTCGTTCATCAGCACCATTGTCCCGGCGGTCACGCTGCGAACACAACCGGTCCCGATCAGTCCCGGAGGGGTCGCTTACCCGTCAGTAGTTAGTTGTTCGAAAAATTTCTTTAGCGTAGGGAATGTTTGTAACACGCACCCCGTTGACTACCTGTGTACGCAGTAATTCTCCGCAGGAGGATGACCAGACGAAGGGAGAAGCCCATGCGCTTCGAAATCATGCGACTCGACGACGTCGACGGCACGCCCGTGGACAGCACCGTTGTGGACGCCGCCTCCGTCAATCGGATCGTTCAGCAGGCCGCCGCAATCGGCCAGCGACTCTGGATCCGCCCGACCGAGGCCGCGGCCTCGTAACACACACGCTTCGGAGCCCCGTACGACATTCGATGTCGTACGGGGCTCCGTGCATGTCGGCCGAGCGTCTCGGCTGCTCTGGATCAGCCGCTCCGGAGCAGCCGCTCCGGATCAGCTGCTCTGGATCACCTGGGTGACGCCGTTGATGATCTGCTGCACGGCGATCGCGGAGAGCATCATGCCCGCGAGCCGGGTCACCAGGACCACTCCGCCGTCCTTGATGACCCGGATGATCAGCAGCGAGTACCGCATCACCAGCCACAGCACGACATGGATGGCGAGGATCGCCGTCCACACCGAGGCCTGCGTCGCGACGCTGTCCGCCTTCTGCACGGCGAGGATGACCGACACGATCGCACCCGGCCCGGCCAGCAGCGGCATGCCCAGTGGCACGAGCGCCACGTTGACGTCCTTGGTCTGCTTGGGCTCGTCCGTCTTGCCGGTGAGCAGGTCCAGGGCGATCAGCAGAAGCAGCAGCCCGCCCGCGATCATCAGCGCGGGGACGGAGACGTGCAGATAGTCGAGGATCTGGTGCCCCAGCAGTCCGAAGACGGCGATGACACCGCCGGCGACACAGACGGCCTGGAAGGCCATCCGCTTCTGCACCTTGGCGGGCCGGCCGGAGGTCAGCGCCAGGAAGATCGGGGTGATCCCGGGGGGATCCATGATGACGAACAGGGTCAGGAACAGGGAGCCGAAAACGGCGGCGTCGAACACAGCGGAGCCTTGCGAGGAGAAGGACGTACGGGTGGGCGCGGGGAACGGCCCTCAAGCCGAGGAGGCGTGCGGACCGGTCTCAGGCTCCGCCGGTCCCCGGCACCGGGAAGGCGCCGGTGGCGCGCCGGGTGATCTCGCCGTAGACCTCGGGATCGGTGCGGTACTCGCCGAGCGTGACGGTCTTGCGGCTGCCGTGGTAGTCCGAGGAGCCCGTGACGAGCAGTCCCAGATCGGCGGCGAGCCCGCGCAGCGCGGTGCGGGTGGCGTCGTCGTGGTCCATGTGGTCGACCTCGATGCCGTCGAGCCCGGCCGCTGCCATCTCGGCGATCGTGGACTCCGGCACGGTGTGCCCGCGCTTGCTCGCCCCCGGGTGCGCGAAGACGGTGACCCCGCCCGCGGCCTTGACCAGCCGGATCGCCTCGAAGGGGTCGGTCTCGTGCTTCTCCACGTGGGCCCGGCCGCCGTCGGCGAGCCAGTCCTCGGTGAAGGCGTCGCTCACGGTCGGTACGACCCCGAGTTCCACGAGCGCGGTCGCCACGTGCGGCCGTCCCACGGACCCGTCCCCGGCGATCCGCATGACCTGCTCCCAGGTGACGGGCACGCCCAGCTCGTTGAGCTTGCCGACCATGCCCCGCGCCCGAGGCACCCGGTCGTCCCGCACGAGTTCCCGCTCGGCGAGCAGTTCCGGCTCCTCGGGGTCGAAGAGGTAGGCCAGCAGGTGCAGGGACACCCCGTCGACACGGCAGGACAGCTCGGCCCCGGTCACCAGCGTGAGCCCGGCCGGCAGCGCGGCGATCGCCTCGGCGTACCCACGGGTGGTGTCGTGATCGGTGAGGGCTACGACGTCCAGCCCGGCAGCGGCGGCGTTGCGCACCAGCTCAGCGGGCGTGTCCGTCCCGTCGGAAGCCGTGGAGTGGGTGTGCAGATCGATACGCACGACACGAACTCCAGACACTGACGGGACGCAAGGGGACGCTCAAGGATAGCCGCACTTCCAGCCCTTCCTGTCACACCCCAAACCCGTGAGCACCCTTTACACACACCGCCCCAGGGGCGCGGGGAACCGCGCGATCAGCCACGACGAAGCCGCAGCCGCCCGACAACGCAGGGCACCCCACCCCTCAGCCGCCACGGCTCGGCAAGCGCAGCGCTACGGCTCCAGCAAGCGCGGCGACAGCGCCCCGCAGGGGACCAGCTCCACCTCGGCCCCCGCGTCCCGCAGATCCGTCAGCACCAGCTCGTCGTACATCAGCAACCCGGACTGCTCGGGCCATACGACCGCCCACAGCCACAGTCCGAGCGCCTCGCCCGCGAACACCGCGCGGTCGTCCGGGACCCCGGCGACATGCCACAGCGGAGTGGGTCGGCCGGCGGCCAGCACCTTGGCCTGAGGAGGCTTCTCGACGTTCATGTACGGCCCCGGGTCCGGTGCGTCGATGCCCGCGTACCGCGCACCGAGCCCGACCCCGAGTTCCTCGGCGACCAGGATCAGCTCCCCTATGCCGCCGAGCGGCCCGGGTCCCGAGCAGGCCACGGCCGTGGCGCGCCCTCCGCTGCGGTCGTCGCCCGCGCAGGTCACGCCCGTGAACAGCCAGCCGACCGGCAGGGGCCACGGCATCCAGACCGGTACCTGCGTGCGGTGCACCACGACGCCGAGAGCCTCGACGCTGGGCGGGATCACCGGCTGGAGCGGATGCACCGTCCCGTGCACATCGCACTGCCAGGTGTCGGCGAAGAGTCCGGGAGCCCTGACCCGGCCACCACACTTCGGGCAACTGGGTTCGCCCCTCATAGAGCCCCACGGTCCTACCCCTGCCGCCTCCCGTCAAGGACGATCACCCGTCCGGGCGGAAACGTCCGCACGGGAAACTAGATGTAGTTTGCATTATTTAGCTGCCCTAACTTACTATGTGTATATAGCAACCATCCTCTCGCCGGAATTGGAGAAACCATGGACGCCTTCGACGCGGGGGCAGGCAGCCTCCTGCGACAGCCCAAGGCGGTCTGGGCCACGGCCGGCGCCTCCGTCGTCGCCTTCATGGGCATCGGCCTGGTCGACCCGATCCTGCCGTCCATCGCTCAGGGCCTCGACGCCACGGCCAGCCAGGTCTCCCTGCTCTTCACCTCGTACTTCCTGATCACCGCGATCGCGATGCTGGTCACCGGCTTCGTCTCCAGCCGCATCGGCGGCCGCAAGACCCTGCTGCTCGGCCTCGCGCTCGTGGTCGTCTTCGCGGGCCTCGCCGGCACCTCGGGCTCGGTCGCCGAACTGGTGGGCTTCCGCGCGGGCTGGGGCCTGGGCAACGCCCTCTTCGTCTCGACGGCCCTCGCCGTCATCGTCGGCTCGGCGGCCGGCGGCAGCGCCGCGGCGATCCTGCTCTACGAGTCCGCGCTCGGCCTCGGCATGGCGTGCGGGCCGCTGCTGGGTGCCCTGCTCGGCGACGCCAGCTGGCGCTACCCGTTCTTCGGCACGGCCTTCCTGATGGCGGTCGGCTTCCTGTGCATCACGGCGTTCCTCAAGGAACAGCCGACGCCCGCCAGGAAGACCTCGCTCCTCGACCCGCTCAAGGCCCTCGGCCACGGCGGTCTGGCCTCCGCCGCCGTCTCGTCGTTCTTCTACAACTACACGTTCTTCACCGTGCTGGCCTTCACCCCGTTCGTCCTGGACATGACCCCCTACAAGTCGGGGGCCGTGTTCTTCGCCTGGGGTGTGCTGCTCGCCGTGTTCTCGGTGCTCGTGGCGCCGCGCCTCCAGGAGCGGTTCGGCTCGCTGAAGGTGCTCGGCGGCTCGCTGGTCCTGCTCGCCGTCGACGTCCTCGTGCTCGGCTACGGCGACCACACCACGGCGATCGTCTGCACGATCCTGTCCGGCGCGTTCATCGGCGTGAACAACACGGTCTACACGGAACTGGCGCTCGGCGTGTCGGACGCGCCACGCCCGGTGGCGAGCGCGGGCTACAACTTCGTGCGCTGGTTCGCGGCCGCCGCCGCGCCCTTCTTCGCGCCGAAGATCGAGGAGTGGACCGACATCCACATCCCGTTCGTGGTGGCCGCGGTCACCGCGCTCCTCGGCGCGCTCGTGGTGGTCGTGCGACGCAAGGCACTCACTCACGAGGCGGCGGAGCTGGAGTCGAGGCACGCCACCGAGGACAGCGTGGCCGTCTTCGCCAACTGACGGCCTTCAGGCACTACTTGGTGACCTTGCTCACCCCAGCGGGACGGACGTGCGGGACGGATCCCGCAGGTCCGTCCCATGCGTCAACCAGCGCTCCTGGAGGGCCTGGGCGCCATGGACGCGCTTCCAGGCGGCCTCGTTCGGGGTCATGGGCAGCAGCGGCAGGAAGTGCACCGGATCCATGGGGTCGTCGAGCTCCAGGTCCTCGACCAGGCCGCCGGGCTCGGCCACCAGCACCGAGGTGAACGGGGCGCCGGGCCACAGGGGTTCGCCCACGTCGAGGGAGGCGCCGGGGGCCACGACCACCCCCTCGACCTGCGGGGACGCGGCCAGCACGGCGAGCGGGCGGAGCACCTTGTCGGTATCCGCCAGACCGCCCCTGACGGAGAGGACCAGCTCGGCACGGGGACCCTTGACCGGGTCGGCGAGCATCGCGGTGGGGTCGCCCATCGGCTGCGCGGACATGCCGAGGGTGGCGTAGCGGACGACGTCCCCGTCGCTGAAGCGGAGCACCTCGATACGGTCCGTGCCCAGGAAGGTCACCGCCGCGCGCGCGTCCGGTTCGCCCAGCGCGTTGCGCAACCGGGCCTCGACCAGAGGAAGAACATCTGCCATGCCGCGAGCATAGAACTCGTCAGTACCGGGCAAAGCAGCGCCTTGACACTTCAGCCGGCTGGTACTCTGGCCCGGTCGTTCGGGGCAGCACGCAGAAGCGTCGCGATCGAGTCCCGACGCCAGTGAGACTCCCTTGCGGGAATGGATCGTCCCTTACGAGGGACCGGCCGGAGGAGGTGGGGCTGTCATGGATCGAAGTCACCCGTGCAGTACCACTCGCTCTTCCGCCCAGTGAAGTGAAGTAGCTGATCCAGCTCCGGCTGACCGCCGCCTCTCACCTTCGCGCCTTCGTCATCGGAAGAGCACTTCGTCTCGTTTTGCCTGATCTGTTTGATCTGTATCAGCAGCGAAACCCGCCACCGCAATGGTGCGGTGCTCCCCGCTTTGTGGACGTGCCAAACATCCTTCCCCTGTTTTCGAGGGCGGGAGATCCTCCTCGTCAGGACGTCCCCATTCCGGGCAGTTCCACCCGTTGAAGCGGCTTTTCGTTGCCTGTCGCGAAGGAGCCCGCCATGTCGATGATCCGCGACCTGCGTGCCGTGGTCCGTCCCTCCCGTGTCTCGCTGCGCAAGAGCAGCAGCGCCGACTACGACACCACCCGCGACCCCGGCACCCCCTCGGCCGTCGTCGACTGCGCCGTCTACCGCGACGGGGCCCGCGTCCAGACCCCCACGCCGCTGGCGCCGCACGAGGCGATGCGCCAGGTCCGCCGGGACGGCGGTTTCGTGTGGATCGGGCTGCACGAGCCGACCGAGGCCGAGTTCTCCGGTATCGCAAGCGAGTTCGGGCTGCACCCGCTGGCGGTGGAGGACGCGGTCCAGGCCCACCAGCGGCCCAAGCTGGAGCGCTACGACGACTCCCTGTTCACCGTCTTCAAGACCATCCACTACGTCGAGCACGACGAACTCACCGCCAACAGCGAGATCGTCGAGACCGGCGAGGTCATGTGCTTCACCGGACGGGACTTCTTCATCACCGTCCGGCACGGCGGGCAGGGCTCGCTGCGGGCCCTGCGCCATCGGCTCCAGGACGACCCCGAGCTGCTCGCCAAGGGCCCTTCGGCGGTGCTGCACGCCATCGCCGACCACGTCGTCGACGGGTACATCGCGGTCGCCGACGCGGTGCAGGACGACATCGACGAGGTGGAGACCGAGGTCTTCTCCCCGGGCCGCAAGGGCACGCCGCGCGGCACCGACGCCGGCCGGATCTACCAACTCAAGCGTGAGGTACTGGAGTTCAAGCGGGCCGTCTCACCGCTGCTGCGTCCCATGCAGCTGCTGAGCGAGCGGCCGATGCGACTGATCGACCCCGACATCCAGAAGTACTTCCGCGATGTCGCCGACCACCTCGCCCGGGTCCAGGAGCAGGTCATCGGCTTCGACGAACTCCTCAACTCCATCCTCCAGGCCAACCTCGCGCAGGCGTCCGTCGCACAGAACGAGGACATGCGGAAGATCACCTCGTGGGCGGCCATCATCGCCGTACCGACGATGGTGTGCGGGGTGTACGGCATGAACTTCGAGCACATGCCCGAACTGCACTGGCGGTACGGCTACCCGGCGATCATGAGCGTCACGGTCTGCATCTGCCTCGGCATCCACCGCACCCTCAAGCGCAACGGCTGGCTGTGAGGCCGCCTCGCTAGGCTGGGCGCATGACAAGCGAGCTGCTCGAGAAGGCCCTCGTCGAGGAGGCCACCAAGAAGTCCGGCCTCATCTGGGTCCGGGGCCCCGAGGGTCCGGCCCGGGCGCTGTGGCACGTGTGGCACGAGGGCGCCGCGTGTCTGGTGGGCGACGGGCCGGGCGAGCAGCCGCTGCCGGGACTGGCCGACGGCGCCGGGGCCGAGGTGACGGTCCGCAGCAAGGACAAGGGCGGTCGGCTCGTCACCTGGGCGGCGAGGGTCGTTCAGCTGACCGCCGGTTCGCCGGCCTGGGAGGCGGCGGTCGCCGAGCTCAAGGGGAAGCGGCTCAACGCGCCCGACGGCGAGGCGATGACGGAGCGTTGGGCGCGGGAGTGCCGGGTGCTGCGGCTGGAGCCGACGGGGTCCACGTCACCGTTGCCCGACGACTCGCTGGCCGAGGCGCCCCTCCCCACGGCGGCCACGACCCGGCAGCCGATCCCCGCCGGGCTTCCCCGGCTGCTGCTGAGGAAGCGCCGGCGCGGGTAGTCAGGACGTCGGCAGCTGCTTGCCGTAGTCGACCGTCTCGTCCTTGTCCGGCTCCTTCAGCGTGAAGGGCCTGCCCCAGGCCGAGAAGGTCAGCGTGCCCGCGCCGCCCGCCCGTTGCAGGCGCAGCGGGTACGGCTCGCCCTCCAGGGAGACGTCGAGCCGGCCGCCGGAGCCGTCGTCGCCGGTGATGCGGATGGTGCGGGTGCCGGACTGCTCGTGGTGGCCGTCGGTGGACAGCTCGCCGTGCAGGGTGAGCAGACCCGCCAGCAGGACGTCCTTGTCGGTGAAGCCGCTGAACTTCTTGTACGAGGGGTCCGCCTGCGGCACCTTCACGAACTTGCCGTCGAGCTTCTCCGCGGCGGCCGTGTCCGTGGTGCCGTCGTCGTCCTCGCCGTCCTCGTGGCTCCAGAACTCCGCGTCGGCCTTCAGGTAGAGCTGCTCGCCGATGCGCAGGAGGCCGAAGGTGGCCCCTTCGGAGGTGACCGATCCGCTGGCGCCGTCGGACTTCAGACGCATGTCGAGTTTGTAAGTGCGCCCGCTGGTGACCACGTTCCCGGAGAGACGCACCGCGTCGGCGGACCGGGCGGCCGCCTTGGTCTTCGTCTGGATCTGGTCGGCCGGCAGCTTGCCGACGCCGTTGGTACCCGCGTCGGGGTCGTCACCGCACCCCGTCAGGCCCGTTCCCGTCACGACCAGGGCGCACATCGCACCCACGAGTCCGATCCGGCGGTTGCGGCCCTGGGGAATCGCAGTCACAGGTGGGCTGCCTTTCTGGCGAGGGTCCATCGGCGGCGTACCGCAGAGTACCGGTGCCCCGGTGGCCGGACGGAGCCAGTCCGTCCGGACCCCCCACCAGGGCGTGCCGCATCGGGACGGGCTAGCCTGAAGCCCACCCGAGCGGGCAATTCAGCGCGAACAGGAGGCGCAGGGATGGCAGGGGGTGTCCCCAGGATCTTCGTCTCGCACCTCTCCGGTGTCGCCGTCTTCGACCCCAACGGCGACCAGGTGGGCCGGGTGCGGGACCTGGTCGTGATGCTGCGCGTGGGCCGCAGGCCGCCGCGCGTGCTCGGGCTGGTCGTCGAACTCTCCACCCGGCGCCGTATCTTCCTGCCCATGACCCGGGTGACCAGCATCGAGTCCGGCCAGGTCATCACCACCGGTGTGCTCAACGTCCGCCGCTTCGAGCAGCGGCCCACCGAGCGCCTGGTCTTCGGCGAGCTCCTGGACCGGCGGGTGACACTCGCCGAGGCCGGTACGGAGGTGACCGTCCTGGACCTGTCCGTGCAGCAGCTGCCGGCCCGCCGGGACTGGGAGATCGACCGGGTCTTCGTCCGCAAGGGCGGCAAGGGCGGCGCGTTCCGGCGCAAGGGCGAGGCGCTGACCGTGGAGTGGTCCGCGGTGACCGGCTTCTCCCTGGAGGAGCACGGCCAGGGCGCCGAGAACCTCCTCGCCACCTTCGAGCAGCTGCGCCCCGCCGACCTGGCCAACGTCCTGCACCACCTCTCCCCCAAGCGGCGCGCGGAGGTGGCCGCCGCCCTCGACGACGACCGCCTCGCCGACGTACTCGAGGAGCTCCCGGAGGACGACCAGATCGAGATCCTCGGCAAGCTCAAGGAGGAGCGGGCCGCGGACGTCCTGGAGGCCATGGACCCGGACGACGCGGCCGACCTGCTCTCCGAGCTCCCCGAGGATGACCAGGAGCGGCTGCTGAGCCTCATGGAGCCCGCCGACGCGGCCGACATGCGGCGCCTGATGTCGTACGAGGAGCACACGGCCGGCGGTCTGATGACGACCGAGCCGATCGTGCTGCGGCCCGACGCCACCGTCGCCGACGCCCTCGCCCGGGTCCGCAACGCCGACCTCTCCCCCGCCCTCGCCGCCCAGGTCTACGTCTGCCGTCCGCCCGACGAGACGCCGACCGGCAAGTACCTCGGCACGGTCCACTTCCAGCGCCTCCTGCGGGACCCGCCGTACACCCTGGTCAGCGCGATCATCGACGACGACCTCCAGCCGCTGGACCCGGACGCCGAGCTGCCGGTCGTCGCCGGGTTCTTCGCCACGTACGACATGGTCGCGGCGCCCGTCGTGGACGACTCCGGGTCGCTGCTGGGCGCGGTGACGGTCGACGACGTGCTGGACCACATGCTCCCGGAGGACTGGCGGGAGACGGAGTTCCACCTCGACGGGAGCGAGGTGAGCCCGCATGACGCCTGAGCGGCGTACCACGTCCAAGCGGCGCGCGACCCCCGCGCGACGTACCCCTGCCGAACGCCGGCACGCCGCCGAGCGGCGCGCGGCCGCCGAGCGGGAGGCGGCCCGTGAGCGCACCCCCGCGGGCGCCACGGCCACCACCCGCCCGCGCGCCCGCCTGGACCAGCCCCGGTCGCCCCGGCGGCGGCTGCTGCCCGAGTGGGACCCGGAGGCGTTCGGCAGGCTGTCGGAGCGCATCGCGCGGTTCCTCGGCACGGGACGGTTCATCGTCTGGATGACGGTCGTCATCATCGTCTGGGTGCTGTGGAACATCTTCGCGCCGGGCGATCTGCGCTTCGACCACTACCCGTTCATCTTCCTGACCCTGATGCTGTCCCTCCAGGCCTCCTACGCGGCCCCGCTCATCCTGCTCGCGCAGAACCGGCAGGACGACCGGGACCGGGTCAACCTCGAACAGGACCGCAAGCAGAACGAGCGGTCGATCGCCGACACCGAGTACCTGACCCGGGAGATCGCCGCCCTGCGAATCGGACTCGGCGAGGTCGCGACCCGGGACTGGATCCGCTCCGAACTTCAGGACCTGATGAAGGAACTCGAGGAGCGACAGAACGGGCACGGGCCCGGGCACGGCGTATTCCCGGCAGAACGGTCGCCGGGACGTGACGTAGAAGACCGCTGACCGGCATCCCGGGGGTGCCTCGGGGCGCCGTACCATCGTGCCTATGGCTACGGAAGACGCGGTGCGCGAGGCACTGGCGACGGTGAACGACCCCGAGATCAACCGCCCCATCACGGAGCTCGGAATGGTCAAGTCGGTCGACATCGGCGCGGACGGGGCCGTCGCGGTCACCGTGTACCTGACGGTCTCCGGCTGTCCGATGCGCGAGACGATCACGCAGCGCGTGACCGACGCGGTCTCGGCGGTCGAGGGCGTCAGCCGCGTCGACGTCACGCTCGACGTCATGAGCGACGAGCAGCGCAAGGAGCTGGCGACGGCCCTGCGCGGCGGCCAGACCGAGCGCGAGGTCCCCTTCGCCAAGCCCGGCTCGCTCACGCGCGTGTACGCGGTCGCCTCCGGCAAGGGCGGCGTCGGCAAGTCCTCGGTGACGGTGAACCTGGCGGCGGCGCTCGCCGCGGACGGTCTGAAGGTGGGCGTCGTCGACGCCGACATCTACGGCCACTCCGTGCCGCGCATGCTGGGTGTCGACGGACGGCCCACCCAGGTCGAGAACATGATCATGCCGCCGTCCGCCCACGGCGTGAAGGTCATCTCCATCGGCATGTTCACCCCGGGCAACGCACCCGTGGTGTGGCGCGGCCCGATGCTCCACCGCGCGCTCCAGCAGTTCCTGGCGGACGTGTACTGGGGCGACCTCGACGTCCTCCTCCTGGACCTGCCGCCGGGCACGGGCGACATCGCCATCTCCGTCGCCCAGCTGGTCCCGAACGCCGAGATCCTGGTCGTCACGACCCCGCAGCAGGCGGCCGCCGAGGTCGCCGAGCGGGCCGGCGCCATCGCCGTGCAGACCCACCAGAAGATCGTCGGCGTGGTCGAGAACATGTCGGGCCTGCCCTGCCCGCACTGCGACGAGATGGTCGACGTCTTCGGCACGGGCGGCGGCCAGACGGTCGCCGACGGGCTGACGAGGACCACGGGCGCCACCGTCCCGGTCCTCGGCTCCATCCCCATCGACGTCCGCCTGCGCGAGGGCGGCGACGACGGCAAGCCGGTCGTCCTGAGCGACCCGGACTCCCCGGCGGGCGCGGCCCTGCGGGCCATCGCGGGCAAGCTGGGCGGCCGTCAGCGCGGCCTCGCGGGCCTGTCCCTGGGAATCACCCCGAGGAACAAGTTCTAGCTCTTCCCGTACGACGAGGGGGCGCCGTCCGGCTCGGACGGCGCCCCCCTCGTCGTACCCGCGCGCTACGCGTAGGCGCTGATGTCCTTGATCATGGCGAAGCCGAGCCCGTACGCACTCATGCCTCTCCCGTACGCCCCCACGTGCACGCCCTCCGGCGTGGACCCGGCGAGGACCCACCCGAACTCGGACTCGCGGTAGTGGAAGGGCGTCGGTACCCCGTCCACGGGCAGGGACAGCGTCGACCAGTCCGAGCCGTCGAGGTCGTCGGCCAGGGCCCACGCGGTCTCGGTCTGCTGGTCCAGCCAGTCATCGCGCAGCGAGTGGTCCATCTGGCCGGGCCAGGTGAAGGACAGCAGCCCCACACCCGCGAGCCACGCCGCCGAGGAGACCGAGGTGGCCTCCAGCAGGCCCGTGCCGTCGGCGCTCCGCCGGGACGGGTTCGCCGCGACGGTCACCACCACCGCGAACTTCTCCTTGTCCTCCGACGCCTCGTTCCGTACGGAGGGCTCGTCGCCGTGCCCGATCGAACCGTGCTCGACGGCACCGTCGGCCGCCGTACCGACCTGCATCAGCCAGCGCGGCCCCGTGAAGGCCTCGTCGAGGCCGTACCACGGGAAGGGCGCCCGCAGGTAGCCGTCGACCGTGCGCCGGGCGGAGGGAACCTGCTGTCCGCCCTCCGCGGCCGACGCCTGCGCGACCGCCTGACTCGTCGTCTCCATGTGCCCGGACGCCTCCTTGTTCCTCGTCGGTCCGGAACGGCCCGCCCCCCATTCGGGCGACTCGTCCGGTCCGCACAACAACTCGGCAGCATAGCCACCCCACTGGGACCAGCAGGGAAAGCGCCCGGCGCGCGGGGCGTCCGGGGCATCGGGTTCAGGCCCCGCGAGGGGGGTCCGGCGTATGAGACGCGTCACGTACGACGGAGCCGCACGTCACTGACGTGCGGCTCCGGTGCGGCTGTGCGGCTGCGGGGGTACGGCGCTCAGGTGGCGTCCGCGTCGAAGACCGGGCGGTCGTCCTTGCCGTCGCCGTCGGGCTTCTTGGTCATGTCGATCCGGCCGTCGGAGGACGCGGCCGAGGACGACGAGTCCGTGTCGCGGCTGTGGACGGCATCGGTGACCTCGGCCATCTCCTTCTTCAGGTCGAAGCCGTTGCGGATCTCCTTGAGCCCCAGCTCGTCGTTGTCCAGCTGCTTGCGGATGAACGTCTTGGGGTTCAGGTCCTCGAACTCGAAGTCCTTGAACTCGGGGCCGAGTTCCGAGCGGATGTCCTGCTTGGCGCTCTCCGAGAACTCGCGGATCTTGCGCACGGTCCGCATGACGTCCTGGATGACCTTCGGGAGCTTGTCCGGACCGAAGACGAGCACGGCGAGGACAACGAGCGTGATCAGCTCGAGCGGTCCTATGTCATTGAACACCTGAAGCTCCTTGCCATGTCCGGGCCGGGTCCACGGTACCCGGCGATCCGGTACGACCGGTACTGTCCCGGGCCCCCCGAGTGGGCGCACCTGAGCGGTTTTGAGGGTTTTTTGCCTTGTGGGACGGGGTGAGCGGGCGCGCCTGTGAGCTTTGTGTCAATCGCCGGGCCCTCAGTCGCCGCCTGAGGAGCCGAGCACCAGGGAGATCGTCAGCTCCTTGCCGCCGCGCTCCACGGTGAGCTCCAGGCGGTCGCCGGGGCGGTGGGCGCGGGTCTTGACGATCAGCTCCTCGCCGGAGTGGACGCGCTGTCCGTCGACCTCGGTGATGACGTCGCCCGCCTTGATCCCGGCCGTGTCACCGGGGCCGCCCGTGTTGACCGCGGGGCCGCCGTCGTTGCCCTGGGTGCCGACCCGGGCGCCGTCGCCGGAGTACTCCATGTCGAGGGTGACGCCGATGACCGGGTGGGTCGCCTTGCCGGTGTTGATCAGCTCCTCGGCGACGCGCTTGGCCTGGTTGACGGGGATGGCGAACCCGAGCCCTATGGACCCGGCTTGGCCACCGCCCTCCTCGGAGCCGCTGTCGGCGGAGCGGATCGCGGAGTTGATGCCGATGACGCGGGCCTCGGAGTCGAGCAGCGGCCCGCCGGAGTTGCCGGGGTTGATGGGCGCGTCGGTCTGGAGGGCGTCCACGTACGACACGTCACTGCCGTCACCGCTCTCGCCGCCGGCGGTGATGGGCCGCTCCTTGGCGCTGATGATCCCGGAGGTGACGGTGCCCTCCAGGTCGTAGGGGGCGCCGATGGCGACGACCGGGTCGCCGACCTGGACGCTGTCGGAGTTGCCGAGGGCCATGGGCTCGAGCCCGCTGACACCGGTGACCTTCACGACGGCGAGGTCGTAGCCGCTGTCCCGGCCGACGACGGTGGCCTCGGCGGTGTCCCCGCTGTGGAAGGTGACGGATATGTCGCCGTCGGCCCCGGCGGGCTCGACGACGTGGTTGTTGGTGAGGATGTGACCCCGGTCGTCGAGCACGAAGCCGGTGCCGGTGCCCTGCTCCTCGGCGCCGCTCACATGCAGGGTGACGACACTGGGCAGCGCCCGCGCGGCGATCCCCGCCACGCTGTCCGGTGCCCGTCCCGCGGGCTCGGCGTCGGCCTGCGGCAGCTCCACGTCCGCCATCGCGCCGTTGCGCTCCAGATACGCGCCCACGGCCCCGCCGACGGCCCCCGAGACCAGCGCGAGCACCACGGCACCCACGACGAGCAGCTTCCGACCACGCCCACGCCGCCCGCCCGGGACGGGGGCACCGGTGCCGGTCTGCTGGAGGGGGACGGGAGTGGGGATGGGGACGGGGGCCCAGGGGTCGTAGTTCCGCCAGGGGTTGAGGGGAGGCGGGGGGTCGCCGTGCGGGGCGGGGGCGGCCGCGGCTGGGGTGGGGGCGGTGTGCGCCGGGGTCGGGATCGGCGTCGTCGGCAGGGCGGCGCCGTGCGGGGGCGCCGTCACAGGGTGCAGGACCGGCGGCGCCGGGGCCCAGGGACCGGGTTCGCCGTACGGCGGGGTGCTGTAGGGGTCGGGGTCGTGCAGGGGCTTGGGGCGCTCGCCGGGGGTGGGGGTGGCGGTGGCGGTGGCGGTGGCGGTGGCGGTGGCGGTGGCGGTGGCGGGAGCCTTGTCGGGGACCTCGGGTGCCTCGTGGGTGCCGGTCGCGGGGGCCTCGTCCGGGACTCCGGCGGCATCGGCGTCGGGACGGGACGGCGAGGGCCCGTCTGGGACCCCGGCGGCATTGGCATCGGGACGGGACGACGAGGGCCCGTCTGGGACCCCGGACGCATCGGCGTCGGCAGCCTTGTCGGGGATCTCGGGCGCCTCGTGGGTGCCGGTCGCGGGGGCCTCGTCCGGGACCCCGCCCGCGTCAGCGTCGGCACGGGACAGCGAGGGCCCGTCCGGCGCCGGGGAGGGCGGGGACGTGGGCAGGTCCAGCTCGAAGTCGCCGGATCGCGGACCGGCGGCATCCTCCGGTGCCCGCAGCTCGAAGTCGCCTCCGGAACGCGTCGCGGCGGAGCGCCCGACGGCGATGTCGGTATCGGGATCGACGGCGGTGTCGGTCACCGCCTGGGGCGGCCTCGTGTCGTAGGCGGCGTCGCTATCGGTGGCCGCGTCGGTCACCGCCTGGCGCGGCGTCGTGTCGGCCGGCTCGCCGCCGACCGTGTCCTCGGGCCGCCGCAGCTCGTAGTCCCCGTCGGCGGTCACGCCCCGCGCCGGTCCCTCCGGGCGCGGTCGGCTCCACCACTTCGCCCTCGTGGGCTTCCCCTCGTTCATGCTCTCCCCACAGCCAGGGCCTGGCCGGCACGTCGGCCCCGTTCACCTGTGCCGGTCAGGCACGTCGCCACGGCCACGGCACCTGGTCTGCCGGACAGGCACGGGCACGGCTCTCCCTGGATTCAACCAGGTTCGGGGAACGATGCGCAGAGACCGGGTCAGCGGGTGGTGCCGGAGGGGGAGGAGGTCGCGAGGGGGACGGGTGCGGCGAGCAGGTTCGGCGGGGCGAGGCCCGGGGCCGTGGACAAGGAGGTCAGCGTGACCGGCGGAGTCGCGCTGAGCGGACGTATCAGGGGGGACATGGCGGCCGCTCCGGCCACCACCGGGGTGGTCACCGCGGCCTCGTGTGCCCGCGTGCCCGGCACCAGTGGCGCGGACACCTCGGTCGAGGCGACCGAGGCGTCGAACCGGGACTGGTCCTGGGCGAACAGGGGGCCCAGCGCACGGCGCCGCTGGGTGTCGGACGTCGCCGTGCCGGTGCCGCCCTGGGTCCGCGCCGGGGTCACATTGCTGCCGCCCGGGCCTCGGGCGTCGGCGTCGGTGGGCGTTCCGGTGGTGACGCCGCCCAGCGCGATCGCGGCCAGCGACACCGCCCCGCCGACGACGAACGCGAACCGCATGCCGCGTGACGCCGAGCGCTCGGCCTCGTGCCGGCCGACGTCGTGGAGGTGGAAGGCGTCGCGAGGCGAGGAGCCGAGGGCGGGGGCGTGCGCCGCCGGGACGTAGTCGAACGTGAAGCGCTCGGGGCGCTTCACACCGAAGACCCCACTGGTGCCGGGCCGTCCGGAGAAGCCGTCGCGGAATCCTCCCCCGAACGGCGAGCCCCCGTCCGTGTCACCTCCCCCGGGCAGCCCTTGGAGGCGGGCCAGGAAGCTTTCGGAGGGAGGCGGGGGTGCGGCCTCCGCGAAGACGTTCTTCAGTCGACGCTGGGCGTCGGCCTCGGCCTTGCACTTGGCGCAGGTGGCCAGGTGGGCGAGGACCCGCTCGCGCGTCTCATGACCGAGCTCGCCGTCGACCAGCGCGGCAAGTCGGTCTCCCAGGTGCTGTTCCGCAAATCGCCCTTCGGCGGGATTGGGCCGTGATCCACTCACGCGGTCGCGCCCCCTCCCCCCAGTGCGGGAACGCGCGGCACGAAGGAGCGGCGCTCCTTGCGGGCCTCGGGCGAACGGTGGGCGAGGGCCTTGCGCAGCTGGGAGCGGCCGCGGTGGATCCGGGACCGGACCGTGCCGAGCTTGACGCCCAGGGTCGCGGCGATCTCCTCGTACGACAGCCCTTCGATGTCGCACAGGACGACCGCGGCGCGGAACTCGGGTGCGAGGGTGTCGAGGGCCTGCTGGACGTCGGCGTCGAAGTGCGCGTCGTTGAAGACCTGCTGGGGGGAGGGCTCGCGGCTGGGCAGGCGCTCGGCCGCGTCCTCGCCGAGGGCGTCGAAGCGGATGCGCTGCTTTCGCCGGACCATGTCCAGGAACAGGTTGGTGGTGATGCGGTGCAGCCAGCCCTCGAAGGTGCCGGGCGTATAAGTCGACAAGGAGCGGAAGACGCGGACGAAGACCTCCTGTGTGAGGTCCTCGGCGTCGTGCTGGTTGCCCGTCAGGCGGTACGCGAGCCGGTAGACACGGCCGCTGTGCGTGCTGACGATCTCCTCCCACGTCGGGGGAGTCCACGCCTGCCCGTCCGCGTCGGTGGTGAAGGTCGCGGTGGCGTAGTCGTCGTGGCTGTGGTCAGCAGCAGTGTCGTTCACAGATGTCGGCCTACCCGCCGATCCGAGGAAGCGCCGCAGCACTCCGCCCCGATCCCCAGGCGCAGCCGCACCTCCCCTATCGGCTCTGGTGGTGTCCAGTGGAGCCCCTACCATAGCCACCTCGCCCGTTAGCTCCGGATAAGCGGTTTTACGCGAATTTGATCTGGGCTGACACGGCTCATACGGCTGCGTCACCGCCCGCTCGAGCCCCTGCTCGTCATCGTGATCCAACTGTGTCCCCCCGGGTGCGTCTCCACCCCTCTAAACGTCCGGTCCCATCTGCGGGTTCCCGGGCCCAACGGATACAGTCACGCCCAGGCAACCACGGGGACAGGAGAGGGTCATTACCGCCAACCGGCAGACGAGCTGGGCGTTCGCCGACGCCTATGTCGCCGAGGACGAAGCACTGCGCTGGGCCCGTGACCGGGCCCGCGAGGCAGGGCTGCGCTCGGTGTCGCCCGGCGCGGGTGCGGCACTGCGGTTGCTGGCGGCCTCCGTCGACGCGAAGGCGGTCGCCGAGATCGGCACCGGCACCGGCGTCTCCGGCATCCATCTGCTGCACGGCATGCGCCCGGACGGTGTGCTGACCACGGTCGACCCCGAGCCGGAGCACCAGCAGTTCGCCCGGCAGGCCTTCCGTGCCTCGGGCTTCGCCAGCAACCGGGCCCGCTTCATCCCCGGGCGCGCCCTCGACGTGCTGCCCCGTCTCGCCGACGCCGGCTACGACCTCGTCTTCTGCGACGGCGACCGGCAGGAGGTCATGGACTACCTCGCTGAATCGTTGCGTCTGCTGCGCCCGGGGGGCCTGGTGGTCTTCGAGGGCGTCTTCGCGCACGGCCGGACGGTGGACTCCGGTCCGCAGCCGACCGAGGTGCTGCGGCTGCGGGAGCTGCTGCGGTCGGTGCGCGAGAGCCAGGAGATGGTGCCGTCGCTGCTGCCGGTGGGCGACGGCCTGCTGTGCGCGGTCAAGCGCTGACCTCAGGTCGGCGGACCCGCTTCCACCTGGGCAGACAACTGCCCCGGCACCGATGACGATGCCGGGGCAGCTGAAAGGGGTATGGTCGCTTCCGCGTCAGCCGACGACCTTCTTGAGGGCGTCACCGAGCGCGTCGGCCTCGTCCGGGGTCAGCTCGACGACGAGCCGACCGCCGCCTTCGAGCGGAACGCGCATGACAATGCCCCGCCCCTCCTTGGTCACCTCGAGCGGGCCATCGCCCGTCCGCGGCTTCATGGCCGCCATGCTCGTTCCCCTTCCTGAAACCAGCTCATCGTCAAAGCCGACGGCCCTGGGAGGGCACGCGTGTCGTGCGTGAAGCACGCGACACCGGCATCGAACACATTGCTTCCAAGCCATTATCCCGCATCTCAGGACCCGATGACCAACATCAGTCGGCATCGCTTGGGCAACGCGCGCGAGCAAAACCACTCATTTCGGCGATGTGACTGCGATACTGCGCGCCCGCACACGTTTCCGCCGACCGATCTCGGCCGCGCATTCTTTGACGCAGGTCACACGTCGGTTCCGGTCCGTGAGCGGTGATCTCCGCCATGCTGTCCTTCGGACCGGCGAAGACGCAGGAGGGGATGGACCATGGCAGACACCGTGCTCTACGAGGTGAGCGACGGGCTCGCGACGATCACGCTCAACCGCCCCGAGGCGATGAACGCGCTGAACATCGCGACGAAGGTCGCCCTGCGGGAGGCGGTGGAATCCGCGGCGGCCGACACGGCCGTACGGGCGGTGCTGCTGACGGCCGCCGGGGACCGGGCGTTCTGTGTGGGCCAGGACCTCAAGGAGCACATCGGTCTGCTCGCCGAGGGCTCGACGAAGGTCATGAGCACGGTCGCGGAGCACTACAACCCGATCCTGCGGGCGCTGACGCAGATGCCGAAGCCGGTCGTGGCCGGGGTGAACGGGGTCGCGGCCGGCGCCGGGTTCGGTCTGGCGCTGGCCGCGGACTATCGGGTGGTGGCGGACACGGCGGGCTTCAACACCTCGTTCGCGGGAGTCGCGCTGACCGCCGACTCCGGGGTCTCGTGGACCCTGCCGCGGGTGGTGGGTCCGGGGCGCGCCGCCGACCTACTGCTCTTCCCCCGGACGGTCAAGGCGCAGGAGGCGTACGAACTGGGGATCGTGAACCGTCTCGTCGCCTCCGCCGAGCTGGCGGGCGAGGCCGAGAAGGTCGCCCGGGCGCTGGCCGAGGGCCCGACGGTGGCCTATGCGGCGATCAAGGAGGCCGTGGCGTACGGCTCCTCCCACTCGCTGGCGGAGACGCTGGAGAAGGAGGACGAGCTCCAGACACGGGCGGGCTCGTCCGAGGACCACGCGATCGCGGTGCGGGCCTTCGTGAACAAGGAAGCGCCCAAGTACCTGGGGCGCTGAGTCGTCGGCGAGGGCGGGTGCGTGGGGGCTGCTCGCGTGAGTTCCCCGCGCCCCGGGCCGACAGGGCCCTAAGGGGCGCTCCTGGCGGCGCATGTCTCCAGGTGGTCGTTCACCAGGCCGCACGCCTGCATCAGTGCGTACGCCGTGGTCGGACCCACAAAACGCAGGCCGCGTTTCTTTAGCGCCTTCGACAGGGCCGTCGACTCCGGGGTGATCGCCGGAACGTCCCCCAAGGCCTTCGGGGCCGGGCCCGGTGTCTGCGGGGCATGGGACCAGATCAGCTCGTCCAGCTCACCCGGCGCCCAGTCGGCCAGTACGCGCGCGTTGGCGAGCGTCGCGTCGATCTTGGCGCGGTTGCGGATGATGCCCTCGTCCAGCAGGAGGCGGTCCCGGTCGGCGTCCGTGAACATGGCCACCTTGGCGATCTCGAAGCCGGCGAACGCGGCCCGGAAGCCCTCGCGGCGGCGCAGGATCGTGATCCAGGAGAGCCCGGACTGGAAGGCCTCCAGGCTCAGGCGCTCGTACAGGGCGTCGTCGCCGTGGACCGGGCGGCCCCACTCCTCGTCGTGGTACGCGACGTAGTCCTCGGTGGACAGGGCCCAGGGGCAGCGCGGCGCGCCGTCCGGACCCGCGAGGGCGGTCCCGGCGCTCACTGCTGCTCCCCCGCGCCCTGCTCGGGCTTCTCCATGGACACGTGGGAGCCGTGGGAGACGGTCGCGGCGGCCTGGGCGCCGGCCAGCGCGGACTCCAGGTCGGCGATCCGGGCGTCCCGCTCGGCGAGTTCGGCGCCGAGGCGGCTGAGGGCGTCGTCCACGTCGGCCATGCGGTAGCCGCGGGCGGCGAGCGGGAAGCGCAGGGCCTCGACGTCGGCGCGGTTGACCGGACGCTCCAGCGGCAGCGGGTCCTGGAGCCGCTCGGGGGCGACGTCGGGCAGCGGGCCCGTCTCGCCGCCGCCCACCACGGCGAGCGTCACCGCGGCGACCACGACGGCGAGCGCGACGACCAGGAACAAGAACATAACCATCGCTGAGGGCCCCCACGCTCGGTGAATGTGTCCGGAGTCGAATGTGTCAGAGTCCGATCGTGCCATGCGAGTCTGACAGTTAGGGTCGCAGGCGGCCGAGGAAGCGGCCGCTCCCAGGTCGTACTACGAGAGGTCACAGCGGATGCTCAGGCTGGGCAGTCGGGAATTCGGGCCGCACGAGCCGGTGATCATGGCGATCGTGAACCGGACCCCGGACTCCTTCTACGACCAGGGGGCGACATTCCGTGACGAGCCGGCCCTCGCGCGCGTGGAGCAGGCGGTGGCCGAGGGCGCGGCGATCATCGACATCGGCGGGGTCAAGGCCGGCCCGGGCGAGGAGGTCTCCGCCGAGGAGGAGGCGCGGCGGACCGTCGGGTTCGTGGCGGAGGTGCGGCGGCGGTTCCCGGACGTGGTCATCAGCGTCGACACCTGGCGGGCGTCGGTCGGTGCGGCGGTGTGCGAGGCGGGCGCGGATCTGCTCAACGACGCGTGGGGCGGGGTCGATCCCGGGCTCGCGGAGGTCGCCGCGCGGTACGGGGTGGGGCTGGTGTGCACGCACGCGGGGGGCGCGGAGCCTCGTACGCGGCCGCATCGGGTCTCCTACGACGACGTCATGGCCGACATCCTGCGGGTGACCGTGGGGCTGGCCGAGCGGGCGGTCGCGCTGGGGGTGCCTCGGGAGTCGGTGCTGATCGACCCGGGGCACGACTTCGGCAAGAACACGCGGCACAGCCTTGAGGCGACGCGCCGGCTGGGCGAGATGGTCGGGACCGGGTGGCCGGTGCTGGTGTCGCTGTCCAACAAGGACTTCGTCGGGGAGACGTTGGACAAGCCGGTGAAGGAGCGGGTGGTGGGCACGCTGGCGACGACGGCGGTGTCGGCGTGGCTGGGGGCCCAGGTGTACCGGGTGCACGAGGTCGCGGAGACGCGGCAGGTGCTGGACATGGTGGCGTCGATCGCGGGCCACCGACCGCCGGCTGTCGCCCGGCGGGGGCTGGCGTAGGGCCTTCCTCGCCCCCGCCGCCCCTCCTGCCGTGCGGTCCGGGGCTGCCCCGGACCCCCGCTTCGGCCCTGGACGGGCCTCGGCCTACCGGCCCGCCTCCTTCGACACCAGGGCCACCGCCTCGTCCACGTCGTCCGTCACGTGGAACAGGAGCAGGTCCTTCTCCGACGCCTTGCCCTGGGCCACCAGCGTGTTGGTGAGCCAGTCGACGAGACCGCCCCAGTACTCGCTGCCGAAGAGGACGATGGGGAAGCGCGTGACCTTCTGGGTCTGGACGAGGGTCAGTGCCTCGAACAGCTCGTCCAGGGTGCCGAGACCGCCGGGCAGCACCACGAACCCCTGCGCGTACTTCACGAACATCATCTTGCGGACGAAGAAGTACCGGAAGTTGAGGCCGATGTCGACGTAGGGGTTGAGGCCCTGCTCGAAGGGGAGCTCGATGCCGAGTCCGACGGACGTGCCCTTCGCCTCGCACGCGCCCTTGTTCGCCGCTTCCATGGCGCCCGGGCCGCCGCCGGTGATGACCGCGAAGCCGGCCTCCACCAGACCCCGGCCCAGCCGGACCCCCGCCTCGTACTCCGGGGAGTCAGGCCGCGTCCGGGCCGAGCCGAACACACTGATGGCGGGCGGGAGTTCGGCGAGCGTGCCGAAGCCCTCGATGAACTCCGACTGGATGCGCAGGACCCGCCAGGGGTCGGTGTGGACCCAGTCCGACGGGCCGCCCGCGTCCAGGAGGCGCTGGTCGGTGGTGCTCGCCGTGACCTGGTCCCGCCTTCGGAGGACCGGTCCCAGGCGCTGCTCCGACGGTGGCTGCTTCTTACCCTCGGGGTTGCCGGTAGCCATGTGCGCTCCCTCCACTTGCGGGTGTTTCCACCTCAGGGTAGATCTACGCGGGTTACGGAGGGGGGACATGCGCATGTCCGACGCGAGGTGCCCCCGAGCGGGCCGTCGGATCAGGCCGTCAGCCAGGCGCGCAGGCGCTCCTCGGCCTCGGGGATCAGCGACACCTGCACCCGCTCGTCCACCTTGTGCGCCAACAGCGGGTTGCCGGGGCTGTAGTTCACCGCGGGCACGCCGAGCGCGCTGAAGCGGGCCACGTCGGTCCAGCCGAACTTGGGGAACACCTCGCCGCCGACGGCCTCCACGAAGGCCGCCGCGGACGGGTGGTTCAGGCCGGGACGCGCACCGCCGGTGTGGTCGTCCACGACGAACTCGTCGACGCCGCAGTCGGCGAAGTACTCGCGGACGAAGGCCTCCGCCTCCTCCTCGCTGCGGTCGGGCGCGTAGCGGAAGTTGACCGTGACCGTGCAGGCGTCGGGGATGACGTTGGTGGCGACGCCGCCCTCGATGCGGACCGCGTTGAGGCCCTCGTGGTACTCGAGGCCGTCCACCACCGGCTTGCGCGGCTCGTACGCGGCGAGCTTCGCCAGCGCGGGCGCGGCGGCGTGGATCGCGTTGGAGCCCATCCACGCGCGCGCGGAGTGCGCCCGCTCCCCCGTGAACTTCAGCAGCATCCGCAGCGTGCCCTGGCAGCCGCCCTCCACCTGGCCGTTCGTCGGCTCCAGGAGGACCGCGAAGTCGCCCGCGAGCCAGTCCGGGTGGGCCTCGGCGACATGACCGAGCCCGTTGAACTCGGCGGCGATCTCCTCGTTGTCGTAGAAGACGAAGGTGAGGTCGTGCTTGGGGGACGGGACCGTCGCCGCGATGCGGAGCTGGACCGCGACCCCGGACTTCATGTCGCAGGTGCCGCAGCCCCAGAGGTAGCCGTCCTCGTCCAGGCGCGAGGGGACGTTGTCGGCGATCGGGACCGTGTCGATGTGCCCGGCGAGGATCACCCGCTCCGCGCGGCCGAGGCTGGTGCGGGCCACCACGTTGTTGCCGTACCGGTCGACCGTCAGGTGCGGGAGCGCGCGCAGCGCGGTCTCGATGGCGTCCGCGAGCGGCTTCTCGGTGCCGCTGACGGAGGGGAAGTCGACGAGCCGCGCGGTGAGCTGCGCGGCGTCCAGCGTGAGGTCAAGCGCGGTATCGGCCATGGCGTCGACCCTAACGCGCCGGGTCTCCACCGCTCTGTCCACACCGCGCTCGGAGGCCACAGGGGCCTCCGCTACCTTGGACGGATGCCAGAGCTGTCCCACCCTCAACAGCGTCGTCGAGGCCGTTTCGTCCGTGGTCTCGCGGCCTTCGTGGTCCTGTGTGCCGTCGCCGGCTACCTGGTGGTGCAGTACATCACCGCGGGCACCGGAGAACCGGGCTGCGAGGTCGTCTCGGGCAAGGACGACGGGGTGGCGTACGAGTTCACGCCGGAGCAGGCGGTCAACGCGGCGACGATCACGGCCGTCGGCACCGGACGCGGGCTGCCCGAGCGGGCGGTGACCATCGCGTTGGCGACCGCGCTGCAGGAGTCGGGCCTGCGCAACATCGCCCACGGCGACCGGGACTCGCTCGGCCTCTTCCAGCAGCGGCCCTCGCAGGGCTGGGGCACCGAGAAGCAGGTCATGGACCCGACGTACGCGGCGGGCGAGTTCTACGAGCACCTGGTCAAGGTCTCCGACTACACCGAGCTGCCGCTCACCGTGGCGGCGCAGCGGGTGCAGCGCAGCGGCTATCCGGAGGCGTACGCCAAGCACGAGCCGGACGCCACCGTGCTGGCCGCCGCTCTCACCGGCACCTCCGCGGCCACGCTGACCTGCGAGGGCCGCCCGGAGGCGAACCTCGCGGCAGGCCCGCAGGGGGTGCGTGAGGCGCTCGTGCGGGACTTCGGCGGGGACGCGCTCGACACCACCGCCGACGAGGTGCGGGGCGCCGAGGCGAGCCCCGCGCCCGAGCCCACGGTGTCCGGGCGGACCGTGACGGTGCCGGTGCGGGGCGCGGTCAAGGGGCGCAGCGTCCGGGAGCGCGGCTGGCAGCTGGCGCACTGGGCGGTGGCCAACGCCTCGGCACTGCACATCCAGCGGGTGACGTACGCGGGGCGGGAGTGGACCGCCGGGAACACCCAGAGCGAGTGGCGGGAGACGTCCTCCGAGGGGACCGGCGGGGCGGAGCGCGGCACGGGATCGGTGCGGATCCTGACTGCGCAGTAGTACGAACGATCACCCGCAGGGGTTACGCACGGCCGCCGCGTCCCGTGAGGTGCGCAGGTTTTCGCGCGGTCACCCCCGCATTCGCGAAATCCCTTGAGAACAAAGGGCTGCAAGGATTCGGCACACTTTCCGACCAGGCACCCTTTGCCCGTTTTTATCCGCAGCCGATAATGCGACGCATTGCCAACTCTTTACGTTGGCCCGCCGCAACCTTCGCGGGCTTCGAGCGGTAGTCACTGCGTCCGAGCCCGGTGATCAACTGCCGGGCACGGACGGCAACTTCCATGTTCTCTCCCGTCAAAGGAGCATCATGTCCCTCCCCCTGACCCGCAGGATCGCCCGTGCCGCGCTGCTCGTCGCTGCGGGAGCGGCAGCCGGGGTCGGTGCGGCCGGCTCCGCCAGTGCGGCCCCCGCCGAGCTGCCCACCTCGAACCTGAGCGGGCTGACCGCGCTGGACGGGGCGAGCGTCGGCAACACCGTCGACGGTGCCGCGCAGAAGGCCACGGGCCTCGCGGGCAACACTGGCGGCAACGCGGTGAAGAAGGCGGTCCCGACGGCGGGCAAGACCAGCGGCAAGGTCGCGAAGAAGGCGGCCCCGGCCGCGCAGCAGACCGCGGGTGACGCGGCGGGTTCCGCCGGGGACATCCTGGGCGACACCGCGTCCACCGCGACGAAGGGCGGGCTGCCGACGGAGTCCCTGACCAAGGGCGGGCTGCCCACGGAGTCCCTTCCGGTGAAGAGCCTCCCGCTCGGCTGAGGTCCGGCCGGCATGACGACGGGGCCCGGGGTGCGCGCACCCCGGGCCCCGTCGTCATGTCCGCGGGCGTTACGCGAGCCGCTCCACGGCGGCCCGCACCCGCTCGTCGGTCGCCGTGAACGCCACGCGGACGAACCGCTCGCCCGCCTCGCCGTAGAAGTCGCCCGGCGCGACCAGGATGCCCAGGTCGGCCAGGTGGGCGACGGTGTCCCAGCAGGACTCGCCGCGGGTGGCCCAGAGATAGAGGCTGGCCTCGCTGTGCTCGATCCGGAAGCCGTGGGCCTCCAGCGCCTCGCGCAGCGCCTTGCGACGGGCGGCGTACCGCTCGCGCTGCTCGTGCACGTGGGCGTCGTCGCCGAGGGCGGCCACCACCGCCGCCTGCGTCGGGGCGGAGGTCATCATGCCGCCGTGCTTGCGGATCTCCAGCAACGGGCCGAGGACGGCGGGGTCGCCGGCCAGGAACGCGGCGCGGTAGCCGGCCAGGTTCGAGCGCTTGGAGAGGGAGTGAACCGATACGACCCCTTCGTACGATCCACCATTGACGGCCGGGTGCAGGACCGAGACCGGGTCCGCCTCCCAGCCCAGTTCCAGGTAGCACTCGTCGGAGAAGAGGAGCACGTCATGGTCGCGAGCCCAGGCCACGATCCGGGTCAGCTCGTCCTGCGACAGGACCTTGCCCGTCGGATTCGACGGGGAGTTCAGCCAGAGCAGCTTCAGGCCCTCGGGGTCCAGCTCCGTCGGGTCGTCGTAGACCTCGTACTCGGCGCGGGCCAGGCGGGCGCCGACCTCGTACGTCGGGTAGGCCAGGCGTGGGTACGCGACCCGATCGCCGGGGCCGAGGCCCAGCTGGGTGGGGAGCCAGGCGACCAGTTCCTTGGAGCCGACGATCGGCAGCACATGGCGGTGCGTGACCCCGCGGGCGCCCAACCGGCGCTCCACCCAGCCCGTGATCGCGTCGCGCAGTGCCGGAGTGCCCCAGACCGTCGGATAGCCCGGGGAGTCCGCCGCGTCGACGAGCGCCTTCTGGATCAGGTCCGGAACCGGGTCCACGGGGGTGCCGACGGACAGGTCGACGATGCCACCGGGGTGCGCGGCGGCCGTCTTCTTGTACGGCTCCAGCTTGTCCCAGGGAAAGGCGGGGAGACGGTCGGAGACTGCGGACACGGTGTCTGGCTCACTTTCTCGACGGCACGCGTGCGGCACGCGTACGGGCGCTGGTACGGCGCTGTACGGCAAACGCCTCGGCCCCGTACGGCGATCAGGGCGATCGAGCCGTACGGGACCGAGGCGGCGCTGGCGTGGGCCGCTTCTACTGGTTCTGCGGCGGCAGCGCGGCGACGAACGGGTGGTCGCGCTCGATCAGGCCCAGCTTGCTGGCACCACCGGGAGAGCCGAGCTCGTCGAAGAACTCGACGTTCGCCTTGTAGTAGTCCTTCCACTCCTCGGGAGTGTCGTCCTCGTAGAAGATCGCCTCGACCGGGCAGACCGGCTCACAGGCACCACAGTCGACGCATTCGTCCGGGTGGATGTACAAGGACCGGGAGCCCTCGTAGATGCAGTCGACCGGGCACTCCTCGATGCACGCCTTGTCCTTGACGTCGACACAAGGCTGCGCGATGACGTAGGTCACGCTGTCGTTCCTCCTCGATAGGGCGCTGGCGGGCCTCCGTAGGCTCCGCCGCCTGGCGCGCGGGAGCGCGGCGTCGTCGATGCCCGCCCCTAGTATCTCCGTTCTTGGGCATGATCCGAACAGGAGGGGTGAACTGACCTGTGGAAATCTCTGCGACGGGGCGCCTTGAGGTCCGTATCACCACTGCTGACGTGGGTAAACGAGTGTCGGTACGCCGCTTGAACGATCCTGCCGTTTCGGGTGAGAAGTTCACCGACACGGTGGGTGTTCTCGCATCATGGGACGACGGTGTGCTGCTGATCACACGCAAGAGTGGCGAGACCGTCCACATCGCGGAATCCTCGCTGGTCGCGGGCAAGGTGGTGCCCAGCGCCCCGGCCCGCCGCCGGGGCCCCTCCGCCTCCTACGAGGAACTGTCCCGGATCGCCACCCGCGCGTGGCGGCCGGTGGAGAGCGAGCGGCTCGGCGACTGGGAGCTGCGGGCCGCCTCGGGCTTCACCCGCCGGGCCAACTCGGTGCTCCCGATCGGCGACCCGGGCCTCCCCCTGGACGGGGCTCTGGAGGCCGTACGGGGCTGGTACGGCGCCCGCGGGCTGCCCGCCTACGTCCAGACCGCCACCGGCGCCGAGGGCACGCAGGAGCTGCTGTGCGCGCAGCTGGAGGAGCGGGGGTGGGTGCGTGAGGTGACCGCCGAGCTGTGGATCGGCGCGCTGGCCCCGGTCGCCGACCGGACCGGGGGCGAGGGGGTCGCGCTGTCCCGGGCGGCGGACGAGGCATGGCTCGCGCGGTACCAGCGCAAGGGGGTGAGCGAGGTGGCCCTGAAGGTGCTGGGGAGCGGCCCCTCGGTGTGGTTCGCGACGGTGCCGGGTGACTCCGCGGGGGCCGCGCCGGCCGCCATCGGGCGGTGTGTCGTGGACGGCCGGTGGGCCGGGTTCGCCGCGGTCGAGGTGGACCCCGCACAGCGGCGGCGGGGCCTGGCCACCACGGTGATGGCCGCGCTGGCCCGGCGGGCGCTCGACGAGGGCGCGTCGGCCGCGTGGCTCCAGGTCGAGGACGACAACGCGGGCGCGCGGGCGCTGTACGCCGGGATGGGGTTCGCGGCGCACCACGCGTACCACCACTACCGACAACCGACCGGCCTCGACGGCGAGCGGTACCGATCGTCGTGACCGGGCACGACCCAGCTATGCACCCCCTCCACCCCCCGCCCCCGGAACGCTCCGCGGAACTGCGCCGCCGGTTCGCCGAGGAGGTCCGGTCCGAGCGGCCCGACCTGTCCCTGCTCTGCCTCCTCGTGGGCGCGCAGGCGGACGGCACACTGGACGAGGCGGGCATGGACGCGGCACAGATCGAACTGGACGACCTGGCCGGACAGCTGCCGTTCCGACCGGGCGGACCGCGCTCCTGGGCGGCGGCCCTGCGCGAGCTGCTCGGCGAGCGGTGCGGGTACCGCGGCTCGGCGGCGGACTATCAGCGGCTCGAGTCGTCGTTGCTGCACTCGGTGCTCCGGCGGCGGCGGGGCCTGCCGATCCTGCTGTCCGTGGTGTGGATGGAGGTGGCTCGACGAGCCGGGGCCCATGTGTACGGGGTCGCGCTGCCGGGGCACTTCGTCGTCGGGTTCGGGGCGGAGGCGGAGCAGGTGCTCGCCGATCCGTTCGACGGGGGGCGGGTGTTGACCGGCTCGGACGCGGAGCTGCTGGTGGCGGGGGCGACGGGGGCCTCGCTGGACCCGTCGATGCTGACGCCCGCGGATCCCTTGGACGTGGTGCTGCGGATCCTGAACAACGTGCGGGCGTGGGCGACGGCCAGGCCGGAGCGGTCGGACGTGGCGTTGTGGGCGGTGGAGTTGTCGCTGCTGCTGCCCTCGCATCCCGCGCGGTTGCGGTACGAGCGGGCGCAGTTGCTGGTGCAGCGGGGCGATTTCCTGGGCGGGGCGCGAGAGTTGGACGCGTACGCGGAGGTGGTGAGAGCCGTGGACGAGTCCGCCGCGGCACGGGTCCGAGGACAGGCTCATGCGGCGCGGGCGATGTTGAACTGAGGGGGGCGGGACGGGGGTGGGTGCGCGACCAGGGGTGGGGGCCTGCTTGTGCATGGCCGCCGGGTGCGCGGCCCCCGGGCCCTGCCAGGCGCGCGGTTCCCCTGCCCCCTGCAAGGCGCGTTACAGCCAGCCCTTCTCTCTCGCCAGGCGGGCTGCCTCCGCTCTGTTTCGTGCCGCCAGCTTCTGGATGGCCGTCGAGAGGTAGTTGCGGACCGTGCCCTGGGACAGGTGGAGCTTGGTCGCCAGCTCCGCGTTCGTGGAGCCGTCCTCCGCCGCGCGCAGCACCTCGCGCTCCCGGTCGGTCAGCGGGTTCGCGCCCTCCGCCAGGGCCGCCGCAGCCAGCGTGGGGTCGATGACCCGCTCCCCCGCGAGCACCTTGCGTACCGCTTGGGCCAGTTGGGCCGCCGGGGCGTCCTTGACCAGGAAGGCGTCGGCGCCGGCCTCCATCGCGCTGCGGAGGTAGCCGGGGCGGCCGAAGGTGGTCAGGACGACCAGCTTGACCGCCGGAAGTTCCTTGTGGACCTGGGCCGCCGCCTCGATGCCGGTGGCGCCCGGCATCTCGATGTCCAGGAGCGCCACGTCGACGTCGTGGGCACGCGCGGCGGCGAGGACCTCGTCGCCGCGGGCCACCTGGGCGACGACCT
This sequence comes from Streptomyces sp. NPDC034103, assembly GCF_055575395.1. Classification (NCBI taxonomy): domain Bacteria; kingdom Bacillati; phylum Actinomycetota; class Actinomycetes; order Kitasatosporales; family Streptomycetaceae; genus Streptomyces; species Streptomyces sp. NPDC034103. The sequence continues at coordinate 427,880 of NZ_JBVISS010000005.1, forward strand.
CGATGTCGTCCTCCAGGCCGAGGAGGGCGGCCAGGGCCTCGCGGACCATCGACTGGTCCTCGGCGAGGAGGACCTTGATCGTAGGGCTCATGCGCCGGATCCTACGGGCGCCGACGTGGCGGCGGGGACCCGGGCGACCAGCCGGAACCCGTGCCGGGTACGGCCCGCCTCCAGGGTGCCGCCCGCCTTGTCCAGGCGTTCGGTCAGGCCCGTCAGACCGTTGCCGGGGCCCGCGCCGGAGCCGCCCGAGCCGTTGTCCTCCACGGAGAGCTCCCACACCGGGCCGTCGAGGGTCTGCCGCCGCAGCACCTCGATCGTGCAGCGACTGGCGCCGCTGTGCCGTACGACGTTGGTGACCGCCTCGCGCAGCGCCCAGGCGAGCGCGCTCTCGCCCTCCTCGGGGAGGCCGTCGAGGTCGGGTTCGGCGGGCACCTCGGCGGTGACGTCGGCGGCGTTCAACGCGACCTGTGCGCCGGCCAGTTCGTCGGAGAGCCGGGTGCGGCGGTAGCCGGAGACGGCCGCGCGGACGTCGACGAGGGCCTGGCGGCTGACCTGTTCGATGTCGGCGACCTGCCGGGCCGCCTTGTCGGGGTGGTCGGGGAGCATCCGGCCGGCGAGTTCGCTTTTGAGGGTGATGAGCGACAGCGAGTGGCCCAGGAGGTCGTGCAGGTCCCTGGCCAGGCGCAACCGTTCCTCGTTGGCGGCCAGTTGGGCGACCGTCGCGCGCGCCTTGCGCAACTCCACGGTCGTCCGCACCAGTTGCTTGACGCCCATCATCGCGAACCCCAGGAGCAGCACCACCAGGACCAGGCTCCAGTCGTCCAGGCCGACGTCCACGCCGACGAGGACCATCGCCAGGGTGTTCAGCCCGACCGCCCAGTAGGCGGCCCGTTGCGGCAGCGTGGCGCCGCAGGTGACGGAGACGTACACGAACAGGCCGATCCACGCACCGCCGAGGGTGAGGCACAGGGTCACGGCGAGGGCGCCGAGCACGAAGACGAGGGCACCCACGATCGGCTCGGAGAACGGCCGGCCCATGTTCCGGAAGACCAGGGTCAGATAGAGGCCGGTGAAGGTGGCGAGGGCCACCCAGCCGGCCACGGTCGCAGCCGTGCCGTGGTCGCCGGAGCTCAGGTCCTGCACCGGTGAACCGAGGAAGATCAGCCAGGGCAGTATCCACACGAGCTTGCGCGTCGCCTCGGCACCGTTGCGGGGCGGCCGGCCCACGCGGATCGCGTGCTCCGGCCGGGCGTCCGGGGGCAGCTGGTCGTCGGTCATCGCGCTCACGCCTTCAGCGTGTCCTTTCGGTACAGCCAGGCCGCGCCGCCGGTGAACAGGGCGAAGTAGACGGCGAGGACGGCGATGTCCTTGGCATGGGGGGCCTGGCTCTGCTCGATCGCCTGCCCGAGGGCAGCGTACGCGTGCGTGGGCACCCACTCGGCGATGTCCTGGAGCCAGGTGGGGAAGCTCGTCGTCGGCATCCACAGGCCGCCGAGGATGGACAGCCCGAAGTAGGTGATCATCGTGATCGGACGGACCGCGTCCCCGGTCGCGAGGTACCCGAGGGCCACGCCGAGCGCGGCGAAGACGAGGCTGCCGGCCCAGATCGCGCCGGTCAGGGCGAGCCACTGCCAGGCGTCCAGTCGTACATCCTTCACGACCGCGGCGACCGCGAACACCACGACGATGGACGGCAGGCTGACGACCGCGGCGCTCGCGGTCTTCGCGAGGACATAGCCCCGGCCCGGCAGCGGGGTCAGCCGCAGCTGCCGCACCCAGCCGCCCTCCCGCTCCTTGGCGATGCGCTCGCTGTTGCCCATCAGGACGGCGGTCAGGGCGCCGAAGGAGGCCATGGAGACCATCATGTAGGTCGGCAGGGTCAGGCCCGTCCCGTCGACCTTCGACGTGCTGTCGGCGCTGCCGCCGATGAGCAGGAACAGGATCGAGGGGTAGATCACCGAGAAGAACAGGAACTTGCGGTTGCGCAGGGCGCGGGCCAGCTCCAGCCTGATCAGACTGTTCATGACGTACGGGCCTCCTCGGCCTCGGTGATGGCGACGAACGCCTGCTCCAGGCCGAGCCCGGCGACCTCGACGTTGCGGGGGTAGACGCCCAGGCCGTAGAGGGCGTGGACGGTGGCGTCGGCGTCGGTGGACTGGATGCGGACGGTGGGGCCCGAGACGGTGAGGGTGGTCAGGAACGGGAGGCCGCGCAGGGCGGTCTCGTCGACCGGGGCCTCCAGGTCGAAGGAGATCCGCCGGACGCCCGCCTTCGCCTTGATCTCGGCCGCGGTGCCGTCCGCGAGGAGCCGGCCGCGGTGCAGGACCAGCACCCGGTCGGCGATCGCGTCGGCCTCCTCCAGGTAGTGGGTGGCGAACAGGACGGTCCGCCCCTGGTCGGCCTGCTCGCGCATGGTGGCCCAGAAGCCCTGGCGGGTGGTGACGTCCATGCCGGTGGTGGGCTCGTCGAGGACGATCAGGTCGCTGTCGCCGGCGGTCGCGAGGGCGAAGCGGGCGCGCTGGGCCTGCCCGCCGGAGAGCTTGTTGACCTTGCGGTCGGCGAGCTGGGAGATCCCGGCGCGGGCGAGCACGTCGTTCGGCCGGTACGGCCTCGGGTGCAGATCGCAGGCCAGCCGCACCAGCTCGGCGACCGTCACCTCGTCCATCAGCCCGCCGCTCTGCAGCATCGCGCCGACCCGCCCGGCGACGATCGCCTCCCGCGGTCCGCCACCGAAGAGCCGCACGCTGCCGCTGTCGGGGTTCTTGAGCCCGAGCAGCAGATCGAGCGTGGTCGACTTCCCGGCACCGTTGGGCCCGAGAAGGGCCACGGTTTCCCCGGCGTGCAGTTCCAGGCTCAGCCCGTCCACGGCCCGGACCTCGCCGTACCCCTTGCTCACCCGGTCGAACGCGACCGCTGTCGTTGTCATGTGTCCACAGTGGCGCCCGGGAGCGGCCGCTCGGCAGTGTCTGCGGTCCTGACTGCCGGATGACAGATGTCATACGACGTCTACGACGAAAGGGGCACCCGGCGCGTGCCGGGTGCCCCTTTCGTCGGTGCGAGGGCCGCTAGCTGGGGTTGGTGTCGATCGCCCCGGTGCGCTCCGCCGTCGTCTTGCCGAGCAGCACCTTGCGCAGCACGGCGACGACGTCCTGCGGCAGGACGTCCCGCTCCCCGGTCGCCGTCTTGACCTTCACGCCGTCGAAGACGGTGCCGTAGGCCTCCTTCAGCGCCTCCAGGTCGTACGTCTCGACGAGCTTGCCGTCGACAGCCTTGACCCCGAGGATCTTCGGCAGGGACACCGCGCCGAACTGGATCGGCGTCGAACCACCCGTGATGGTGACGACCTCGGACATCGCGGGCTCCGCGAACTGCTTCATCATGCGGTCGACCTCGGCGTTCGTGATCGACGGCTGCTGAGTGGTCGTCGCGACCGCCACCGCGCCGACGCTGCCGGTCTCCACCTGGGTGCGGTACGCCTCCTCCACCGCGGTGGTCGACCTGGCGACGTCGATGCCCTTGCCCGCCTTGCCGTACACGGCGACCGCCTTGCCGGCGGAGGTGAACTTGATCGTGCCCTCGGTCACCGAGCCGGCGCCGCCGGCCGCGTCCTTCAGGGCCGCGGTCAGCTTCTCCTCGTCGACCGGCATCTCCGGCTCCACGACCCGGTGGTTGCCGAAGAGGGAGCCGATGACGGAGACCGGGTTGTAGTCGCTCGTGGCGGCCGCGGCGACCGTGGCCTGCTCGTCGAACTGGAGTCCCGCCTGGTCCGGCTTGAGCGCGACGGTCTTGCCGCCGACGGAGAGCTTCAGCGGCTTGCTCACGCTGTCACCGAAGGCCTCGTCGAGCTTCTTGACGGCGTCGTCACGGGTGCCGCCGCCGATGTCGACGCCGAGCACCGTGGTGCCCTTCGGCACGTCGGAGTGGTTCATCAGCAGGCCGGCGCCGTAGGCACCCGCCACGATGACGAAGAGTCCGCTGCCGACCAGGGCGAGCTTGTTGCGGCCCTTCTTCTTGGGCTTCTTGGAGGAGGCCGGCACGTTCGGCGCGACCGGCTCGGGGAGTTTGGGCGCGGTGTGCTGCATCGGCCCGTCGGACGGGCCGCCCGACCCGAACGGGGCGTTCTGCCCCGAGGACGGCACGACCGGGATACCGCTGGTGACGGTGTGCCCGGAGACGTTCTCCGGCGGGGCGCCGGGGATGCCGTAGCCGGGGGTGCCCGGCTCGGGGGCCGGTTTCTGCGGGGTGAGGATCGCGGTGTCGTCGCTCAGACCGCCGCCGGGGCGCCCGGGGGCGCCGGGGACGCCCTGGGGTCCGGCGCCAGGTACGCCCTGGGGTCCGGCACCGGGGCCGCCGGGGAGGCCGGTCATCCCGGGGGCGGAGGCGTGGGGGCCTGCGGGGCCGCCCTGCGCGCCGGGTCCGCCCGGGGCGCCGTAACCGCCCGGGCCGCTCGGAGCACCAGGACCGCCGGGACCACCCGGACCAGCGGGACCGCCGAAGGTGTTCGGGCCCCCCGGACCACCGGGAGCACCCGTGATACCGGGTCCGCCAGGTCCGCGGTGACCCCCGGGGGGCCCGGCCTGGCCGCCGCCGAGCGGTGGGATCGCCGGGCCGTCGCCGGTGACCGGGCCGCCGGTCGGACCCGCGGGGCCCTGGGGGCCGGGGCCGCCGGGACCGGTCGGGCCGCCGAAGTCGTTCGGCCCGCTGAAGTCGTGGGAGGCGTCGAAGCGGTGCGAGCCCGTCGAGTTGTTGAAGTCGTTCAGGTCGTCGAGGCGGTGCGAGCCTGTCGAGCCGTTGAAGTCGTTCGAGGCGTCGTAGGCGTTCGAGGCGTCGTAGGCGCCCGCACCACCGTAACCACCCTGCCCGGCCTGCCCGTTCTGACCGCCAGGACCGGGCTGACCGTTCTGACCGCCAGGACCGGGCTGACCGCCGGGCCCGGGCTGCGCGTGCTGACCGGTCGGCGCCCCGCCGTTCTCCGCGAAGTACGGCAGTTCGTCGCGTCGCGGCTCACCGCCGGGGCGGGTGCCGTTGCCCAGCGCCTCGGTCACGTCGAAGGAGCCCGTGCCGCCGCCGTGTCCGGGTGCCACCGGACCGCCGGTCGCGCCGGGAAGGCCCGCGCCGTTGCCGCCGGGGCGCGAGGAGCCGCCCGGCACGCCCATGGAACCGACCACACCGCCGGGACGCCCCGCGCCGGAGCCCGGAGCAGGGGCGGCACCGGGACGCGGACCGCCGGGAGCCGCACCCGAAGCCCCGGGGATCCCGGCCCCGTTGGACGCGCCGGCGCCCGATCCGCCCTTGGCCGGGCCGGACTTGCGCGGCGCGAACCAGTTGCTCGCCTTCTCCTCGCCGGCCGGAGCGGGCTCGGCGGGAGTCTCGGCGGTGCCGACGGAGGCGGCCGCACCCGGCGCCGGCGTCTCGGCCTCGGGGTCGCCGGCGCCGTCGGTGTCCCCGACGGGCGTGCGCACGACGACCGGCGGGATGGGCCGCGACCCGGGGATGTTGATCCGGATCCGGGTCGTCAGCGTGGTCTCGGTCTTGCGGTCCTCGGACTGCGCGCCCGAACGGCCCGCGTCCGTACCGTCGCCGGGAGCCATGGGGGTCCCGTAGGGCGGCGTGCCCGAGGGGTAGGCGGCTCCACCGCGCCCGTTGGGCCCGGAGGACGGACTGTCAGTTTCACGACTCAAGGCAGGTTCTCCCGGTTGGCTCCACCGCCCGTGTCGACCTCAACTGCGCGGGCGGCTCGGCGGCGCGCACCACCATACTGGCCACTTCTGGCGCGTATCCCACGACCGCTGGGGAAACCCACACCGGACTCGCACGTCCCCATCGCGGCGAAGTAGTACGTCACTTGCCAAGTCGGACGGCGTCGCCGCCCGGTTGCCGTCCCTGCCCAAGCGTGGCGCAGATCACAGCCGTAGCCATGCCTCCGAGCAGGAAGAGATAGGAGCCGGTTCCCGCGCCGAAGAGGAAGTCGCCTTCCGGGCGGCTGGTGGTGAGGAGGATGACGGCGAGCATCCAGCCGGCGGCGGGTGCGACGGCCCCGCTGCGGGCGCCGACGGCACGGGCGCCGCCCAGACAGAGCCCGGCCTCGGCGGCCAGCGCGAGCAGCAGGCCGCCGGGGAACAAGCCGCCCTGCACCAGGGCCCCGGCCGCGCCGACGACCGCCCCGAGCACGAAGAGAGCGACGAAGATCAGCGCCCGCCCGGCGGACGGGGCCCGCAGGGGCTGGGCGAGCATCGGGCCGCGCTCGTTCACGACGTCTCCCCCACACCGGCGAACAGGTCGGTCTCCCTGCCCGGCGCACCCCGCTCGCCGCGCACCAACTCGTAGTACTCGTTGGCGAAGAGGGGCTGCGCGAGTTCGTTGGACAGCGCGAAGAAGGGCTCGGCGACCGTGATCTGGGTGGCGTGCGCGCGCATCGCGGCGGCTTTGGCACCGGCGTACGCGGTGCCGTCGATCTCGGTGGTGATCCGCTCGTCGGCCACGACCCCGGGGACGTCGTCGAGGACGCCCGTCTTGTCGAAGGGCAGGCCCGGCAGGGCACCGGCCAGCCGCTCGAAGGCCTGTTCGCCGACCGTGCGCGGGACGCGGTTCCAGTAGATCTTGGGGATCGTCCAGCCCGCATCGGCGGCCAGGTCGGCGGCGCGCATGGCGACGCGGTGGGCCTGGATGTGGTCGGGGTGGCCGTAGCCGCCGTTGTCGTCGTAGGTGACGAGGACGTGCGGGCGTACCTCGGTGATGACCTCGACGAGATGGGCGGCGGCCTCGTCGACGTCCGCCTGCCAGAAGCAGGCGGGGTCGTCGTTGTCGGCCAGCCCCATCATCCCGGAGTCCTGGTAGCGGCCCGCGCCGCCCAGCAGACGGAAGTCCTCGACGCCGAGCGCGCGCATGGCGGCGGTGAGCTCACTGCGCCGGTACACGCCGAGGGCGGCGCCGGTCAGGTGCTGGAGCTCGGCCGGGATGACCTCGCCGCGCTCGCCGAGCGTGCAGGTGACCAGAGTCACCCGGGCACCCTCGGCCGCATAGCGAGCCATGGTCGCGCCGTTGTTGATCGACTCGTCGTCCGGGTGCGCGTGCACCAGCAGCAGACGCCGGGCGGGTGGTTCCGTCATGGGGACCACCCTAAAGGCGTCAGAACTTGATGCTGCCGATCATCCCCGCGATGTTCGTCGTGAGCTCGCTGATCGTCGGAGCCATGGTGGACGAGGCCAGGTAGAACCCGAGCAGCATGCAGACGATCGCGTGACCCGCCTTCAACCCTGACTTCTTGATCAGCAGGAAGACGATGATCGCCAGCAGCACCACCGCCGAAATCGAGAGTGCCACGGCGGTTCACCTCCAAAGATCCCAAGAGCGCGGGGTCGGACCAAGGGGCAGATAAATCCATACGGGTGCCAGCAGGTTCATACCCACTATGCGCTAGTGATCATAACTATCCGTGCGCGCGCATCGGTCGGCGCACGGCCGCACAAGGGGGCGCATGGCCAAACTAAGGTCGGACCATGACGACGACGTCCGACTCCTTCCCCCGCCGGCACGCCCGGACCCAGCGGTTCACGCTCGGCGCGCCGCGTGCGTTCACGGTGGCCCCCGACGGTTCCCGTGTCGTGTTCCTGCGCTCGTCCTCCGGTACGGACCGGGCCAGTTCGCTGTGGGTGCTCGATCCCGCGGACGGCGGGGAGCGCGTGGCGGCCGACCCGCGCGCCCTGCTGGGCGGTGCCTCGGAGGACCTCTCCCCCGAGGAGCGGGCGCGGCGCGAGCGCAGCCGCGAGGGCGGCGCGGGCATCGTCGGCTACGCCACCGACACGGCGGTGGAGTTGGCCTCTTTCGCCTTGTCAGGGCGGCTTTTCGCGGCGGAGCTGCGGGCCGGGACGGCACGTGAACTCCGGGTCCCCGGACCGGTGATCGACCCGCGCCCCTCCCCCGACGGCCGGTTCGTCGCCTACGTCGCCCATGGCGCCCTGCGGGTCACGGGCGCCGAGGGCGGGGACGACCGGGCGCTGGCCGAGCCGGAGCCCGCGGCGGGGGCGGGCCGGGTCACCTACGGGCTGGCGGAGTTCATCGCGGCCGAGGAGATGGGGCGGTCGCGGGGGTTCTGGTGGTCGCCGGAGTCGGACCGGCTGCTGGTCGCGCGCGTGGACGACACGCCGGTGCACCGCTGGTGGATCTCCGACCCTGCCCGGCCCGAACGTGATCCACAGCACGTCGCGTACCCGGCCGCGGGCACGCCGAACGCGGAGGTGCGGCTGTTCGTGATCGGGCTGGACGGGACGCGCACCGAGGTCTCGTGGGACCGCTCGCGTTACCCGTATCTGGCGCATGTGCACTGGTCAGCCGCGGGCGCCCCGCTGCTGCTGGTGCAGGCCCGGGACCAGCGCAGCCAGCTGTACCTGGCCGTGGACCCGGCGTCCGGGGTGACCCGGATGGTGCACGCCGACGAAGATCCAACTTGGCTTGATCTTTTCCCGGGAGTGCCCTGCTGGAGCCCTTCCGGGCGGCTCGTCCGGATCGCGGACGAGGGGGGCGCGCGGGTGCTGGCCGTGGGTGAACGCCCTTTGACAGGACCGCAGTTGCACGTCCGTGCCGTGCTGGACGTCTCCGACGACAGCGTGCTGATCTCGGCGTCGGCCGGGGAGCGCGCGGCGGCGCCGGAGACCGGCGAGGTGCATGTGTACCGGGTGAACGAGCTCGGCTTGGAGCGCCTCTCGCAGGAACCGGGCGTGCACTCGGCGGTGCGCGCCGGGGCTGTCACGGTTCTGGTGTCGGCGACGCCGGACCGGCCCGGGAGCCGGGTGCGGGTGCTGCGGGACGGGAAGCAGACGGCGACTGTCACCTCGTACGCCGAAGATCCCGGTATGTCCCCGCGCGTGACGCTCACCGAGGGGGGCGCACGGCGGATCCCGTGCGCCGTGCTGTTGCCTCGGAACCACCAAGGGGATGAGCCACTTCCGGTTTTGCTCGACCCCTACGGCGGTCCGCACGGCCCGCGCGTCCTGGCCGCCCACAACGCGCACCTCACCTCGCAGTGGTTCGCCGACCAGGGCTTCGCGGTGGTCGTCGCCGACGGACGCGGCACGCCTGGCCGCTCGCCGGCCTGGGAGAAGGCGATCCACCAGGACCTGACGGTGTCCCTGGACGACCAGGTCGAGGCGCTCCAGGACCTGGCGAAGGCCCACCCCCTGGACCTCTCCCGGGTGGCCATCCGGGGCTGGTCGTACGGCGGCTGGCTGGCGGGGCTCGCCGTGCTGCGGCGCCCGGACGTCTTCCACGCGGGGATCGCGGGGGCGCCGGTGACGGACTGGCGGCTGTACGACACGCACTACACGGAGCGGTACCTGGGCGATCCGGCGGCCTCACCGGAGGCGTACGCCAAGAGCTCGCTGCTCACCGACGAGGGGCTCTCCTCGCCCGCCGAGCCGCACCGGCCCCTGATGATCGTCCACGGCCTCGCGGACGACAACGTGGTCGTCGCCCACGCCCTGCGGCTGTCCTCGGCCCTGCTCTCCGCCGGCCGCCCGCACGAGGTGCTGCCGCTGTCGGGCGTGACCCACATGACCCCGCAGGAACAGGTCGCCGAGAACCTGCTCCTCCTCCAGGTCGACTTCCTCAAACGCGCGCTGGGCCTGTAGGAACGGCAACGGACCGGGGTGACATGGCGCACCCCGGTCCGCTTACGGCACCCGCACGGCCGTACGCTGACCAGCCTGACGCGTCCGTATATCGGGACCGGGTCAGTCAAGTTGCCTGTGTGTTAACGCGGTTGGTGGGCGTTTGCGGCATTGATGACCGGCGACCGGACCCCGGGCGTCAGCTCCCCGCCCCCGCCCCTTCACCATCCGCCTCCACCGGCACCACCCGCTTCTCCTCCGCGAAGTGGCAGGCCGAGTCGTGGGCCGCCGGGGTCGGGAGGTGGCGGAACTCGGCAGGTACGGCCAGGGCGGGTACCTCCAGGGCGCAGCGTTCCTGGGCCTTCCAGCAGCGGGTGCGGAAGCGGCAGCCGGAGGGGATGTTGGTCGGCGAGGGGACGTCCCCGGACAGGATGATCCGCTCGCGGTGTTCGCGGGCCTCCGGGTCGGGGACGGGGACCGCGGAGAGCAGCGCCTGGGTGTAGGGGTGGGTGGGATGGTCGTAGATCTCCGCGTCCCTGCCGATCTCGACGATGCGGCCCAGGTACATGACGCCCACCCGGTCCGAGATGTGGCGGACGATCGACAGGTCGTGGGCGATGAAGACGTACGAGAGGTCGAACTCGTTCTGCAGCCGGTCCATCAGGTTGATCACCTGGGCCTGGACGGAGACGTCGAGCGCCGAGACCGGTTCGTCGGCGACGATCACCTCGGGGCGCAGCGCCAACCCCCGTGCGATGCCGATGCGTTGGCGCTGGCCGCCGGAGAACTGGTGGGGGTAGCGGTTGATGTACTCCGGGTTCAGGCCGACCACGTCCAGGAGGTCCTGGACCTTCTTCCTGCGGTCGCCCTTCGGGGCCACCTCGGGGTGGATCTCGTACGGCTCCCCGATGATGTCGCCCACCGTCATACGGGGGTTGAGGGAGGTGTACGGGTCCTGGAAGACCATCTGGATGTTGCGTCGGACCGATTTGAGGGCCTTGCCGGAGAGCGTGGTGATGTCCTCGCCCTTGTACTTGATCGAACCGGCGGTCGGCTGTTCGAGGTTGACGAGCATCTTCGCCACCGTCGACTTGCCGCAGCCGGACTCCCCGACGATGCCGAGGGTCTCGCCCCTGTCGAGGGTGAAGTCCACACCGTCCACGGCCTTGACGGCACCGACCTGTTTCCTGAACACGATGCCCCGCGTCAACGGGTAGTGCTTGACCAGTCCGCTCACTTCCAGGATCGGCTCAACCATGGAGGCACTCCGTCCAGAAGTGACAGGCGCTGGTCCGTGTGTCGTCGACGTCGTACAGAGGGGGTACGTCGGTGCGGCAGACGTCCCGGGCCATCGGGCAGCGGGGGTTGAACGCGCAGCCCGGCGGGATGTTCAGCAGGTTGGGCGGCAACCCCTTGATCGCGTACAGCTCCTGGCCCTTCTGGTCCAGGCGCGGGATCGAGTCCAGCAGGCCCTTGGTGTAGGGGTGCGCCGGGGCCTTGTAGATGTCGTGGACGGGGGCCGACTCGACGATCCGGCCCGCGTACATCACCGCGATCCGGTCCGCGACGTCCGCGACGACGCCGAGGTCGTGGGTGATGAGGATGAGCCCCATGTGGTACTCGCGCTGCAACTCCGCGAGCAGCTCCATGACCTGGGCCTGGACGGTGACGTCGAGCGCGGTCGTCGGTTCGTCGGCAATGATCAGGGCCGGTTCCAGGGCCATCGCCATCGCGATCATGATGCGTTGGCGCATACCGCCGGAGAACTGGTGGGGGTACTGCCTGACGCGCTCCTTGGCGCCGGGGATGCGGACCCGGTCCATCAGCTCGACGGCCTTGGCGCGGGCGTCCTTCTTGGACATCCCCCGGTGGACGACGAACATCTCGCCGAGCTGGTCGCCCACGGAGAGCACCGGGTTCAGCGACGACAGCGCGTCCTGGAAGATCATCGCCATCTCGGCGCCGCGGACCTTGCGCCGCTCCTCCTCCTTGAGCTGGAGCAGGTCCCGTCCCTGGAAGAGGATCTCGCCGCCCGCGATCCGTCCGGGCGGCGTGTCGAGGATCCCCATCACCGCCTGGGCCGTCACGGACTTGCCGGACCCGGACTCCCCGAGCACCGCCAGGGTCTCCCCCGCGTCCACCGAGTAGGTGACCCCGTTGACCGCCTTGGCGACCCCGTCCCGGGTCCGGAACTCCACGTGCAGATCACGCACTTCGAGCAGCATGACGCCGACTCACCTCGGCTTCCGGTCGAGGGCGCCGCGCACGCGCCGCCGGGCGGGAGAAACCTGAACACGGGCGCCCTCGACCGGACGCCCGCACACGCCACGCACACGCCGCCCGGCGGAAGGAACCTGAACACCGGCGCCCTCGGCCGGACGCCCGCACCGGACCACGCCCGCGCCCGCGCTCGCGGCCGCACTCGCTTCCCGCACCCTCACGCCGTCACCTCAGCTTCGGGTCGAGGGCGTCGCGGACCGCGTCGCCGAGCATGATGAACGCGAGGACGGTGAGGGCGAGGGCGCCGGCCGGCCAGAGGAGCATGTGGGGGGCCTGGCGGATGTAGGCGGAGGCCGAGGAGATGTCGATGCCCCAGCTGACCGTGGGCGGCTTCAGGCCCACGCCGAGGTAGGACAGGGTCGCCTCCAGCGCGATGTACGTGCCGAGGGCGATCGTCGCCACGACGATCACCGGGGCCACCGCGTTCGGCGTGATGTGCCGCAGCAGCTGGCGGGAGTTCGAGGCGCCCAGGGCCTTCGCCGCCTGCACGTAGTCGTTCTGTTTCGCCGTGATCACCGAGCCTCGCGCGATCCGGGAGATCTGCGGCCAGCCCAGCAGCACCATGAAGCCGATCACCGGCCAGACCGTGTTGCTGGTGACCACCGACAGCAGCACCAGGCCGCCCAGGACCACCGGGATCGCGAAGAAGACGTCGGTGACGCGGGAGAGGATCGAGTCCCAGAACCCGCCGAAGAAGCCGGCCAGTCCGCCGAGGACCGAGCCCAGGACCGCGACCCCCAGCGTGGCGCAGACGCCGACCGTCACCGACGTCCGGGCCCCGTAGACCGTGCGCGTGTAGACGTCGCAGCCCTGGCCGTCGTAGCCGAAGGGGTGTCCGGGCTGGGAGCCCTCCTGCGCCTTGGCGAGGTCGCACTTGAGGGGGTTGCCGGAGGCGATCAGGGACGGCCAGAGGGAGATCACGACCAGGAAGAGGATGACCAGGCCGGAGATGATGAAGACGGGGTTGCGGCGCAGGTCGCGCCAGGCGTCGGACCACAGCGAGCGGGGCCGGTCAAAGGGGCCGGGGCCGCCGGGTCCCTTCTCCAGCGTCGTCGCCTCGCTCACGGCCAGGTCCATGGCGCCGCCCATTCCCGTCCCGGCGATCGCGCCCTCGGGCTCCTGTGGTTCAGGCATAGCGGATCCTCGGGTCGAGTACGGCGTACAGGAGGTCGACGACGAGGTTGGCCACCAGGAAGACCAGTACGAGGACCGTGACGAAGCCGACGACGGTCTGGGTGTTCTGGCGGAGGATGCCCTGGTAGAGCTGGTAGCCGACGCCGTGGATGTTGAAGATGCGCTCGGTGACGATCGCGCCGCCCATCAGGGCGCCGATGTCGGTGCCGATGAAGGTGACGACGGGGATCAGGGAGTTGCGCAGGAGGTGCCGGGTGATGACCCGCCGCCTCGGCAGGCCCTTGGCCACCGCCGTACGGACGTAGTCGCTGCGGCGGTTCTCCGCGATGGAGGTGCGGGTCAGCCGGGTGACGTACGCCAGGGACACCGACGCCAGCACCAGCCCCGGCACGATCAGCTCGCCGAACGTGGCGTCCGTCGACACCGACGGTTTGATCCAGCCCCACTCGACGCCGAGCAGGAGCTGGAGCAGCAGACCGGTGACGAAGGTGGGCACGGAGATCACCACGAGCGTGAACATCAGGACCGAGGTGTCCACGGGCCGCCCGCGCCGCAGGCCCGTGACGACACCCAGGGTGATGCCGATGACGACCTCGAAGAGGATCGCGACGACCGTCAGGCGGATCGTCACGGGGAACGCCGTCGACATCAGCTCGGTGACCTTCTGCCCGTTGAACGCGGTGCCGAAGTCGCCGGTGAAGACGTTCCCCATGTAGGTCAGGTACTGCTGCCAGACCGGCTTGTCGAGGCCGAACTCCTTCTTCAGCTGGGCGGCGGTGGCGGGATCGCACTCCCGGTCGCCGCACAGGCCCGCGACGGGGTCGCCCATCACGTTGACCATGAGGAAGATCAGGAGGGTGGCGCCGATGAACACCGGGACCATCTGGAGCAGACGCCGGACGACGTAGCGTCCCATGGCCGGTCAGCTGACCTTGATCTCGTTGTAGACGGGGACGCTGAAGGGGTTGAGCTTCACGTCGGACAGCCGATCCGAGTAGCCCGCGCTGCCGTTCTGGTACCAGAGCGGGATGGCGGCCATGTTGTCCCGGACGACCTCCTCGGCCTGCTGGAACTTCCCGATCGCCTTGCCGGTGTCGGTCTCGGCGTTGGCCTCGTCGACGAGCTGGTCGAACTCCGTGTTGGTCCACTTGCCGTCGTTGGAGGAGGCGTTGGTGTAGTAGAGCGGCTGGAGGAAGTTCTGGATGAGCGGGTAGTCCATCTGCCAGCCCGCCCGGAACGGCCCGCGCATCTTCTTGTCGGTGATCTGGGTGCGGAAGTCGGCGAAGGTGCCGATCGGGTTGCCGACGCAGGCCTTGTCGTTGTCGAGCGCGTTGTTGATGGAGTTGCAGACCGCGTCGACCCACGTCTTGTGCGAGCCGGTGTCCGCGTTGTACGTGATCTTGATGCTGCCGCCGGGAAGACCGCCGCCCTCCTTGACGAGCTTCTTGGCCTCCGCCGGGTCGTAGTCGCAGGCGTCGCCGCACAGCCCGTCCTTGAAGCCGCCGTCGTCGCCGAGGACCGGGGAGGTCCAGTCGGTGGCGGGGGTGCGGGTCTTCTGGAAGATCGTCTTGGTGATCTGGTCGCGGTTGATCGCCCGGGACAGGCCGGTGCGGACCTTCTCCATCCCGTCCTTGCTCCAGTTCTTGTCGTAGAACGGGAAGGCGAGGGTCTGGATGATGCCGGCCGGGGTGTTGATGTAGCGGTCGCCGAGGTCGCTCTGGACGTTCTTGAGCTGGGCGGCCGGGACGTCGTCGACCAGGTCGAGGTTGCCGGCCATCAGGTCGGTGTAGGCGGTGTTGTTGTCGGTGTAGACCTTCAGGGTCACACCGCCGTTCTGCGCCTTGTCATCGCCGGGGTAGCCGTCCCACTTCTTCAGGGCCATCTGCGAACCCTTGGTGTACGACTCGATCGTGTAGGGGCCGTTGCCGACGGGCTTCTTCACCCAGGCCGCGTGGTCGGTGAAGAAGGCCCGCGGGAGCGGGGCGTAGGCCGGGTAGCCGAGGGTGTCGGGGAACGTCGAGAACTTCTGGCTGAGCTTGACGGTGAAGGTCCGGTCGCCGGTGACCTTCAGTCCGGAGAGCGTCTGGGCGCTCTGCTTGCCGCCGCCCTCGGGGTGGACCTTGTCGTAGCCGTCGATGTAGCCGAAGAAGTAGGCGTTCTTCTGGTTGTTCTTCAGGCTCGCCCCGTAGTTCCAGGCGTCGACGAAGGACTTGGCGGTCACCTTCTCGCCGTTGCTGAAGGTCCAGCCGTCCTTGACGGTGATGGTGAAGTTCTGGGAGTCGCTCGTCTCGATCTTCTCGGCGAGCATGTCCTCGGCCTTGCCGGTCTCCGGGTTGTACCTCTTGAGGCTCCGGAAGATCATGTCGAGGACCTTGCCGCCCTGCACCTCATTGGTGTTGGCGGGCTCCAGCGGGTTCTGCGGGTCTCCCCAGGAGGAGCTGAGCGTCGCGCTGCCGTCGCCACTGCCACCGCCGCTGTCGCCGTCCCCACCCCCGCAGGCCGTGGCGGCGAGGGCTACCGCCGCCGCGCATGCGGCCCATTTGGCGTGCGTGGCTCCGCGCATGGAGTGCCTCCTGTGTGACAGCGCTATTCCGTTACCGGCCAATATCGACGCAAAACAGTCATACCGCACATGCACTGACCCTTTAGGGGAGCGACCCGGAAAGCTCCGACCACACCTCCACGGGCTCCCGCGGAGCGTGCAATGGATCTTCACCATCCGATGCAGAACCGTTGGATTGGGACCCACCTATGTACGGATTTCGACAGGTCGCCGTCCGTATATCGAACCCATTGCCCGATTCGGCCAGTTGGTCCGATGTAGGACACAAGGTGATCACGGCACGCTACACGCGTAGCTACAGCTTGGTCAAAGACTGGTAAAGAAAGTAAAGACAAACCCAAGCCGACCGAGAATTTATTGACCTTGAATGAATTGCGTTGAAAAAGTCCGGCGTAGCCCGTAGGGAGCGCCCTGCGGAGTCCTTGATCCACAGGGCACGGAGCAACATGACCCCCCCAACCCCTTCCCCGGTCACTTCACTCGAGGTGTCCGATGAAGACAGCGCGGCACCGGTGAAGTCCTCGGCTCTCAAGGGCAACGAGAGCCGCTCGCCGGGACGGCTCGCCTGGAGCCGTTTCAAACGGGACCGCGCGGGCGTCATATCCGGATATGTGGTCCTCTTCTTCTTCGTCGTCTCGCTCGGCGCCCCGCTGATCGCCAAGCTCTACGGCAAGAACCCGTACACGACGTACGGCATCAACACGCCGGGGCTGCTGAACGAGTTCGGTTTCCCGATCAAGCCCAACGGCGGCATCAGCAGTGACTTCTGGTTCGGCGTCGAGCCCCAGCTCGGCCGTGACGTGCTGACCTTCCTGCTGTACGGCATGCGCAACTCGCTGCTCATCGCCACCGCGGCCACGCTCCTGACCGTCATGCTCGGTGTCGTCATCGGCATCACCGCCGGCTACCTCGGCGGCCGCACCGACTACTTCGTCGGCCGGGTCATCGACATTCTGCTGGCCTTCCCGCAGACGCTGTTCTTCATCGCCTTCTGGCCGGTCGTGCTGGCGATCTTCGTGTCGCCCGAGGAGAACACCCCGATCTGGCTGACGGTCACCAGCCTCATCACGGTCATGACCGCCTTCGGCTGGGCCTCCATTGCCCGTCTGCTGCGCGGCGAGGTCCTCGCCCTGCGCGAGCGGGAGTTCGTGGAGGCCGCCAAGGTCACCGGCGCCTCGCCGGGCCGGATCATCTTCAAGGAACTGCTGCCCAACCTGTGGACGCCGATCCTGATCCAGTCGACGCTCCTGCTGCCCGCCTACGTGACGGCGGAGGCGGGCCTCGCCTTCCTCGGCGTCGGTCTCACCGACCCCACGCCCGACTGGGGCGTCATGCTCCAGTTCGGCGCCAAGTACTACCAGGACGACATCACCTTCATGCTCTTCCCCGGTCTGTCCATGGTGATCTTCGTCGTCGCCTTCAACCTCCTCGGTGACTCCGTGCGCGACGCGCTGGACCCCAAGACGAAGCGCTGAGCTCTCCCCCTCCGCACGGGCGACGGGGCCCGGCCGGAGACTCCCCGCACCATCCCAATCCACAGAAATCGGGTCAGCCATGTCTCTCTCCCGCAGAAACTTCGTCATAGCCACCTCCGTCGCGGCCGCGGGCTCGACACTGCTGTCCGCGTGCAGCAGCGGCGACGCGGGGGGTGGCGGCGGCAGCGCGACCGAGGGCGCCAAGACCTACTCCAAGGTCACCATCGGCACCGCCGCGGACTCGACCGGCCCCGCGCCGGAGATCACCGGCGCGAAGAAGGGCGGGACGATCTACGGCCTGGCCCCCGACGACTTCTCGCACCTCGACCCGGGGCGCATCTACTACGCCTACAACTCGACCGCCGCGCTGCTCCTGCACCGCTGCCTGACCGGCTACAAGGTCGCCGAGGACGGCTCGCAGAAGCTCGTCGGCGACCTGGCCACGGACACCGGCACGATGTCCGACGCGGGCAAGACCTGGACCTTCACGCTGAAGGAGGGTTTGAAGTGGGAGGACGGCAGCGAGCTGACCGTCGAGGACGTCCGCCACGGCATCGAGCGCCTGTGGGCCCCGTACATCATCGAGTCCGCCAGCTATGTGCAGATCGCGCTGACCGGCAAGGGCGGCAAGTGGCGTGACGCCTACGAGGGTCCCTACAAGGGCAAGCACCTCGACTCCATCGTGACGGACAAGGCCAAGCGGACCATCACCTTCAAGCTGGCCGAGGCCCGCCCCGACTTCAACTTCACGATGGCGATGCACTCGTACGCCGCGGTGTCCCCGAAGCTGGACACCAAGGAGAAGTACGACAAGAAGCCGGCCGCCTGTGGTCCGTACAAGATCAAGAACCACACGACCGACAAGTCGATGACGCTGGTCCGCAACAAGCACTGGGACCCGGCGACCGACTCGATCCGCAACGCCTACCCGGACGGCTTCGAGTTCACCTTCGGCATCGAGACGCTGGACTCCACGGACCGTCTCATCGCCTCCCAGGGCACCGACGCCTACGCGGTCTCCATCTACAAGGGCGTGCCCGCCGAGCGCATCCAGAAGGTCCTCACCGACCCGGAGCTGAAGAAGCGCACCTTCAACGGCCTGCTCACCGGCACGTACTACTACGCGATCAACACCAAGCGCGTCACCGACCTGAAGGTCCGCCAGGCCCTCAACATGGCCTGGCCGCTCCAGCAGATCCGCCAGATCTACGGCGGCCCGTCCTCCGGCGAGTTCGCCACCACGATCCTCAGCCCCGACATCCTCGGCCGCGAGAAGTTCGACGTCTACGGCAAGCTGAAGAAGCCGCAGGGCGACCCGGCCGCCGCGAAGAAGCTGCTGAAGGAGGCCGGCAAGGAGGGCGTGAAGATCGTCTACGCCTTCCCGCAGGACCCGACCTACAACAAGACCAAGGTCGTCATCGAGAACGCGCTGAAGGAGGCCGGCTTCACCCCGGTCATCAAGCCGGTCGACTCGACGACGTACTACGACCAGATCGCCAAGGTCGACAACAACTTCGACGTGATGTGGTACGGCTGGTCCCCGGACTGGCCGACCGCCTACACGATGATGCAGCCGCTGTTCGACAGCGCCAGCGTCGGCGACGGTCTCTACAACGTGTCGCAGACGAAGGTCTCCTGGATCGACGAGACCATCCAGAAGAACGTGGTCATCACCGACCAGAAGAAGGCCGGTGAGGCCTGGGCCGCGCTCGACAAGCGGATCATGGAAGAAGTCGCGCCGATCATCCCCGAGATGTACCAGCGCCGTTACTACGTCTACGGCAACAAGGTCGGCGGGGCGATGTTCGACCCGAACTTCTCCGCGACCCTGCTCTACAAGACGTTCGTGAAGGCCTGACGACCGGCCCTCGTGGCGGGGCGGCCCTCGGCCGCCCCGCCTCCTTCCCCCCTTCGGCATCCGTCAGGAAATCCCAACTGCCATGCTCCGCTTCCTTGTCCGACGAATTCTCGGCGCCGCGGTGATCCTGCTGATCATCAGCGCGATCGTGTTCGTCCTGTTCTACGCCGCCCCGCGCGACCCCGCCCGCATCGCCTGCGGCAAGGCCTGCACCCCCGAGACCCTGGAGCTGGTGCGGAAGAACCTGGGGATCGCCGATCCACTGCCCGTGCAGTACTGGGACTGGCTCAAGGGCCTCTTCGTCGGCCGCGACTACACGTCGTTCGGCAACTGCAACGCGCCCTGCCTCGGCTACTCGTTCCAGAACCGCGAGCCGGTCCTCGGCACCATCATGGACCGCTTCCCGACCACCCTGTCGCTCTCGCTCGGCAGCTCGGTCATCTACCTGATCTTCGGCATCGGCACGGGCATGCTGGCCGCCGTGAAGCAGGGCAAGGCCGTGGACAAGATCGCGAGCTCCGCCTCGCTCGTCGCCTCCTCGATGCAGATCTACGTCGTCGGCGTCCTCGCCACCTATCTGCTGGTCGACCAGTGGCAGGTGCTGGACCGGGCCAGCTACACGCCCTTCACCGACGACCCGGCGGCCTGGGCCAAGGGCCTGCTGGTGCCGTGGATCGTGCTGTCGCTGATCTGGACGGCCAACTACACCCGCATGACGCGCTCCCAGATGGTGGAGGCGCTCAGCGAGGACTACGTCCGTACCGCCCGCGCCAAGGGCCTGTCCCGCCGTACGGTCTTCTTCCGCTTCGCCTGGCGCGGCGCGATGGGGCCGATCGTCACCATCTTCGGCCTCGACCTCGGCGTCCTGCTCGGCGGTGCGATCATCACCGAGTCGACGTTCAGCCTCCAGGGCCTCGGCATGCTCTCGGTGAAGGCGGTCAGCACCAACGACCTGCCGATGCTGCTCGGTGTCGTCCTGGTCGCGGCCGGCGCGATCGTCGTGTTCAACATCGTCGTCGACGCCCTGTACGCCCTCATCGACCCGCGCGTGCGCCTCGCTTAAGGAGAGACCATGAGCACTCCCTTCCTCTCCGTCCGCGACCTCAAAGTCCACTTCTCCACCGAGGACGGTGTCGTCAAGGCCGTCGACGGGCTCTCCTTCGACGTCGAGAAGGGCCAGACCCTCGGCATCGTCGGCGAGTCGGGCTCCGGCAAGTCCGTCACCAACATGGCGGTCCTGGGCCTGCACGACCCGCGCAACACCAGGCTCGACGGCGAGATCCTGCTCGACGGCAAGGAGCTGATCACCGCCTCCGAGCGGCAGCTGGAGAAGCTGCGCGGCAACAAGATGTCCATGATCTTCCAGGACGCGCTGGCCTCCCTGTCGCCGTACCACACCATCGGCGCCCAGATCGGCGAGACGTACCGCAAGCACACCGGCGCCTCCCGCGGCGAGGCCCGGGCGCGGTCGGTCGAGATGCTGCGCCGGGTGGGCATCCCGCAGCCGGACATGCGGGTGGACGACTACCCGCACCAGTTCTCCGGCGGTATGCGCCAGCGCGCGATGATCGCCATGGCGCTGGTCTGCGACCCCGAGCTGCTGATCGCCGACGAGCCGACGACCGCCCTCGACGTCACGGTCCAGGCCCAGATCATGGACCTGCTCAAGGACCTCCAGCAGGAGTTCGGCACCGCGATCATCTTCATCACCCACGACCTCGGTGTCATCGCCGACATCGCGGACGACGTGCTGGTGATGTACGGCGGCCGTTGTGTGGAGCGGGGCACCAAGGCGGAGGTGCTGCGCACCCCGGACCATCCCTACACGCTGGGGCTGCTGGGTTCGATGCCGAGCCTGACCGGGCCGGTCGACGTGCCGCTCTCCCCCATCCCCGGCTCGCCCCCCTCGCTGCTCAACCCGCCCTCGGGCTGCCGCTTCCACCCCCGGTGCGCCTTCGCCGAGAAGGTCGCGGGCAACCTCTGCTCCACTGAGCGGCCGGCGCTGGAGGTCGTGGACGGGCGGGGTTCGGCGTGCCATCTGACGGCCGAGCAGAAGCGCGAGCTCTTCACCGAGCACCTCGCCGCCCGGACCCACTGACGTAACAGAGACGGGACTTCACCACCATGAGCAACACCACCCCCCTCCTGGACGTCTCCGGCCTGACCAAGCACTTCCCGGTCAAGGGCGGCTTCCCGATCCGTCGCACGGTCGGCGCGGTGCAGGCCGTCGACGGGCTGGACTTCCAGGTCGCCGAGGGCGAGAGCCTGGGCCTGGTCGGCGAGTCGGGTTGCGGCAAGTCGACCACCGGCCGGCTGGTCACGCGGCTGCTGGAGCCGACGGGCGGCAGCATCTCGTACCGCGGGCAGGACATCACGCACGCGTCCCGCAAGGCGCTGGCGCCGATCCGCTCCGAGATCCAGATGATCTTCCAGGACCCCTACGCGTCGCTCAACCCGCGCCAGACGGTCGGCAAGATCGTCTCGGGCCCGATGGAGATCAACGGCATCAACCCGGCGGGGGGCCGCGAGAAGCGGGTCCGTGAGCTGCTGGAGATCGTCGGTCTGAACCCGGAGCACTACAACCGCTTCCCGCACGAGTTCTCCGGCGGTCAGCGGCAACGTATCGGCGTGGCACGGGCGTTGGCCCTGGAGCCTAAGCTGATCGTCGCCGACGAGCCGGTCTCGGCGCTGGAC
Source organism: Streptomyces sp. NPDC034103 (assembly GCF_055575395.1). Classification (NCBI taxonomy): domain Bacteria; kingdom Bacillati; phylum Actinomycetota; class Actinomycetes; order Kitasatosporales; family Streptomycetaceae; genus Streptomyces; species Streptomyces sp. NPDC034103. The sequence continues at coordinate 449,489 of NZ_JBVISS010000005.1, forward strand.
GTCTCCATCCAGGCGCAGGTGGTCAACCTGCTCCAGAAGGTGCAGCAGGAACTGGGCATCGCGTTCCTGTTCATCGCCCACGACCTGGCCGTCGTACGGCACTTCTCGCAGCGCGTCGCGGTCATGTACCTCGGCAAGATCGTCGAGATCGCGGACCGCGAGGACCTGTACGGCAACCCGCGCCACCCGTACACACGGGCCCTGCTGTCCGCCGTGCCGGAGGCAACGGTGGACGATACACCGACCCGCGAGCGCATCCGCCTCACGGGCGATGTACCGTCTCCTCTGAACCCGCCCTCGGGCTGCCGTTTCCGGACCCGTTGCTGGAAGGCGACGGAGAAGTGCGCGACCGAGGCACCCCCGCTGGTCCAGGTCGAGGGCAACAAGCCCGGCCACCTGACCGCATGCCACTACCCCGAGACGGAGGGAACCGTGCCGGCCCCTCGTCTCTCCAAGAACCCCGAGGCAGCGGTCTGACAACACCCCTTTTCCGTCAGCCGCCGCCCTTGTGGAACGGACTTTCTCGGCCCATTGACCCGAGCCCATGAACGTCCGGTTCCAGGGGAAAGAAGGCCCGCGCCTCCCCGGGCGCGGGCCTTCGCCCTGGGCGGATCCCGTCGTACGGCCCCCACACCTGTGGAAGACTGCCGCGATGGTCGATCGCTCGTTCGCGGATCTCTCACTCGCCGCGCTGTACGACTCCCTCAACCCGTGGGGACAGGGTGACGACTTCTACGCCGGCCGCGTGATGTCCGCGCCCACCGTCCTGGACGTCGGCTGCGGCACCGGACGACTGCTCGCCCGCTGCCGGGAGATGGGCCACCCGGGACGGCTGACGGGACTCGACCCGGCCGCCGCCATGCTCGTCCAGGCCAGGCGACGGGAACCGCGCGTGGAGTGGGTCCTCGGGGATCTGGGCTCGGTGGCCTGGCGCGGGGAGTTCGACCTGGTCACGATGACCGGGCACGCCTTCCAGGAACTCCTCGGCGACGACGAGCTGCGCACCGCGCTGCGGGCGGTGCGCGCCGCCCTGGCCGACGGCGGGCGCTTCGTCTTCGACACCCGCAACCCGGCCGCACGCGCCTGGGAGTCCTGGACCCCGGACCACATATACGAGGCCGCCGACCCGGAGGGCGCGGTGGCGTGGATGTGGCACGAGGTCGTCCAGCCGGTGCGGGGCGACCGCGTGACCTTCACGTCGACCTTCCAGGGTGTCCGCTGGGAACGCCCTCAGGTCACCACCACGACACTGCGCTTCCTAGACACGTGGGGCCTGGAGAGCTTCCTGGCGGAGGCGGGCCTGGTGGTGGAGGAGCAGTACGGCGACTGGGGCAGGGGCCCGGTGACGCCGGGAAGCCCGGAACTGGTCACGGTGGCGCGCAGCGCCCCGTGACCAGGGGCGCGCGATCACCGCCTCCCCGCCCTCGCCCGGCGCCCGGGACCCGACGGAACTACCCGTCGTGCAGGTTCTCCTCCAGTGCCGCCAGCGCGGGATCCAGCACGATGTCCTCGTCCCGCCCCTCGATCGTCGGCTCCTCCGGGAAGTGGCACGCTGTCAGATGCCCCGGCCGGTTCCCGGCGATCTGGACCAACGGCGGTTCCTCCGACGCGCACCTGTCCTGCGCCTTCCAGCACCGCGTACGGAACCGGCACCCGGACGGCGGCGAGATGGGCGACGGCACGTCACCGGCCAGCCGGATCCGCTCCCGGGCGGGCGCGCCCTCGTCCGAGAGGTTCACCTCGGGCACCGCGGACAGCAGGGCGTGGGTGTACGGGTGCCGGGGGCGGGTGTAGATGGAGTCGCGGTCGCCGACCTCGATCACCTTGCCGAGGTACATGACCGCGACACGCTGCGAGAAGTGCCGTACGACGGCCAGGTCGTGGGCGATGAACAGGAACGCGATGCCGAGTTCCTGCTGGACCTTCTGGAGCAGGTTGACGACCTGCGCCTGGATGGACACGTCCAGCGCGGAGACCGGCTCGTCGGCGACGATCAGCTTCGGCTCCAGGGCCAACGCCCGCGCCACACCGATACGTTGCCGCTGGCCACCGGAGAACTCGTGCGGGAAGCGGTTGTAGTGCTCGGGGTTCAGACCGACGATCTCCAGCAGCTCACGGACCCGCTTCTCGCGGCCCCCCGCCGGGTTGATGCCGTTGATCTCCATCGGACCGGAGATGATCTTGCCGACCGTCTGCCTCGGGTTCAGGGAGGAGTACGGGTCCTGGAAGATCATCTGGATCTCGGCGCGGATCGGCGCCAGTTCGCGGCGGCTGGCATGCGTGATGTCCTTGCCGCGGTACGAGATCGTGCCCGCCGTCGGCTCCATGAGCCGCGTGATCAGCCGACCCGTGGTCGACTTGCCGCAGCCGGACTCGCCGACCAGGCCGAAGCTCTCGCCGGCGCGCACGGTCAGGTCGATGCCGTCGACGGCCTGCACCGCGCCGACCGTACGGCGGATCGGGAAGCCGCCCTTGACCGGGAAGTGCTTGGTGAGCCCCTCGACCACCAGCAACGGCTCCCCGCCGTCCTCGGTGCCCGCCTCACGCGGGGCGGGCAGGACCAGGTCCTCTTTCATGACGCGTCCTCCTTGGACCTGTCCGGCGGATGATGCCGGGTTCGCGCGCTCGACTTGGTTGACATGCTCTGTTCTCCTGCGGCCGGACCGACCCGCCGGCCAGGGGCCGGACCGACCTCCCGGCCAGGCCCTTAGCCCAGGCTGGGCTTGATCTCCTCGATGAAGATGGTCCGCTTCTGCTCCGCCGTGAGATGGCAGGCGGAGGCGCGGTCCGGGGCCAGCAGGGGGCGCTCGTCGACGCAGCGGGTGCCCTCGACCCGGCCCTGGAAGGTGCAGCGCGGGTGGAAGCGGCAGCCGGAGGGCGGGGTGAGCAGCGAGGGCGGGGTGCCCGGGATCGGCGCGAGCGGGGCGCCGAGGTCCGAGTCGATGCGGGGCATCGAGTTCAGCAGGCCCCAGGTGTACGGGTGTTGCGGGGCGCGCAGCACCTCTCTGGTGGTGCCGCGCTCGATCGCGCCGCCCGCGTACATCACCATGATGTCGTCGGCCATGTCGGCGATGACCCCGAGATCGTGCGTGATGAAGATGATCGCCGAGCCGAACTCCCGCTGGAGGTCCTTGAGCAGGTCCAGGATCTGCGCCTGGACCGTCACGTCCAGCGCGGTCGTCGGCTCGTCGGCGATCAGCAGGTCCGGGTCGCAGACCAGCGCCATCGCGATCATCGCGCGCTGGCGCATACCGCCGGAGAACTGGTGCGGGTAGTCCTTCGCCCGCTCCTTGGGGTTGGGGATGCCGACCTTGCCGAGCATCTCCACCGCCCGCGCCCAGGCCGCCTTCTTGGAGGCGCCGGTGTGCTTCATGTACGGCTCGGCGATCTGCCGGCCCACCGTGTAGTACGGCGACAGGGCGGTCAGCGGGTCCTGGAAGATCATGGCGACCTTGTTGCCGCGCAGCTTCTCCAGCTCGGACTCGCGGGCGGTGGTCAACTCCTGCCCCTCCAGCAGGATCTCGCCCTCGACGGTGGTGAACTTGGGGCTGTGCAGGCCCAGGATGGTCAGGTTGGTCACCGACTTGCCGGAGCCCGACTCGCCGACGATGCCCAGCGTCCTGCCGCGCTCCAGGTCGAAGGAGAGTCCGTCGACGGCCCGGACGATGCCGTCCTCGGTCCGGAAGCTGACGTGCAGGTCCCGCACCGAGAGGAAGGCGCCCGCGTCGGACGGGGCGGGCGCCCCGGCCTCCTTGGTCAGAGTGGTCACGACAGAACTCCTAGGACAGCCGCACGCGCGGGTCGATGAGGGCGTAGCAGGCGTCGACGACGATGTTGCACAGCAGGATCACGCCGGCCGCGAACAGCATCACCCCGAGCAGCAGCGGCAGATCGCTGAACTGCACCGAGTCCACCGCGAGCCGGCCGAGTCCGGGCAGTCCGAAGGTGTACTCGGTGATGATCGCGCCGCCGAGCAGCGAGCTGAGGTCGATGCCGAGGATGGTGATGATGGGGATGAGGGAGCCGCGCCAGGCGTACCGGAAGAAGACATAGCGGCCGCTCATGCCCTTGGCCTTGGCCGTGCGGACGTGCTCTTCCTGGAGCTGCTCGATCATCGCGGAGCGCGCCATACGGGTGTACTGCGCGGCGAAGATCGTCGACAGGACGACCCAGGGGATCATCAGTCCGGTGAACCAGGCGGCGGGATTGTCGGTGAGGGGCGTGTACTTGGGCTCGTCGAAGGCGTGCGTCTGGTACACGAGGATGGCGAGGGCGAGCGGGCCCAGGAAGTAGATCTGCATCGAGCTGAGCGCCATGGAGCCCGCGGTGAACGTCTTGTCGACGAGGGTGCCGCGCTTCCAGGCGGCGAGCAGTCCGGTGCCGAGCCCGACGAACAGGAACACGATCGTGGCGCCGAACGCCAGCGACAGAGTGAGCGGCAGCCGGTCCATCAGGGTCGTCCAGACGGCCTCGTTGGTGTGGTACGAGTATCCGAAGCACGGGGCGGGGCAGGGGCCTTGGGCGAAGTCGTCCCGACCGGCCACCAGCCCGGACAGGAAGATCCAGAACTGCTCCGGGATCGACTTGTCGAGTCCGAGCGTGTGGTGGATGTTCTCCAGGGCGCCGGGCGTGCATGTCTTGCCGCACATCAGCAGCGCCGGGTCGCGGGGCATGCCGAAGAAGAGCAGGAAGGCGACCACGGTCAGCAGGACCAGGATCACGAGTGAGCCGAGGATCCGGCGGAGGAGGAAGCGCAGCATCTCAGTGGCAGCTTTCGGGCTTCAGGCCTGGCGGCGCCGGTCGCGTCCCGTCACGGGAGGGGGCGCGACCGGCGCCGCTTGGACGGGTTACTTCACGTACAGCCTGCGCGGATCGACGCCACCGATGACGTCGTCGTACACCAGTCCGCCGATCTTGGACCCGGCGATCTGGGTCTGCTTGTAGTACGCCGTCGGGATGTTGGAGACGACGTCCTTCACGATGTACTCGTTGATCTTGTTCCAGGCCTCGGCCGCCTTGACCGGGTCGGTGAGGGCACTGGCCGCGTCGATGTCGGCGTTGACCTTGGGGTCGTCGATGTGCGAGTAGTTCGCGGCACCGTCCTGGATCTGGCGGCCGTCGTACAGCGGCGGGATCACGGTCGAGGCGCTCGGCCAGTCGGCACCCCACGCGGTGTGGTAGATGTCGTAGTTGTTCTTGACCTTGCCGACCTGGTCGTAGTAGGTCTCGGCCGGGATCTCCTGGCGCTGCACGTCGAAGCCGGCCTTCTCCAGGCCCGCCGCCATGGCGGTGGAGTACTGCTGGCCCTCGGGGGTGTTGATGTAGCCGAAGGTCAGCTTCAGACCGGTCTTGCCGGCCTTCTCCAGCAGGGCCTTGGCCTTGGCCGGGTCACCGGCGGGCTTGGCCTTCTTGCCGAAGGGGTCGAACTTGGGGTCGTAGCCGGAGACGGTCGGGCTGATCAGACCGCCGGCGACCTCCATGGCGTCGGTGCCGCCGAAGGCACGCACGAACGGCGTGATCGGCAGGGCGTAGGCGATGGCCTCGCGGACTTCCTTGGACTGCATCTCCGGCTGGGACAGGTTGATGTTCATCTGCCCCACGTACGGCTGGTAGCCGGAGACCGTACGGGACTTCAGCGCGCCGTCGTTGAGCACCTTGGTCAGGTTGCCCGCGTCGACCTGGTTGGTGAAGCTGAGGGCGGTCGAGTTCGCGCCCGAGTCGTCGAGGATCGCCTTGGTGGAGTCCTCGAACTGCTTGTTGAACTCGAAGTTGAACTGGTCGACGTACTGGTGGCGGACCGCGTCGGTCTTCGGGTCCCAGTTGGTGTTCTTGACCAGCGTCATCGACTTGCCGGACTTGAACTCGGAGATCTTGTACGGGCCCGCGGTCATCGGGGCCTTGTCGTACTTCTCCTTGGTGTCCTTCTTCTGCGACACGATGGAGTAGCCCGACATGGCGAGCGCGTACGGCAGGTCGGGACGGGCCTTCGCGAACTTGAAGACGATCGTCTTGTCGTCCGGCGTCTGGAGGACGGTGTCCGGCAGGTGCTTGCCCTTGTAGGGACCGTCCGGGAGCAGCTTGCGGTACTCCGTGCCCGGGGTGTCGGCCATCCACTGCTGGATGTAGGTCGGGCCGTTGGAGACGAACGGCGCGAAGAGCCGCTCGAAGGTGTGGCGCACGTCCTTGGCGGTGATCGTGGCGCCGTCGGCCCACTTGATCCCGTCCTTGAGCGTGAACTTCCAGGTCTTGCCACCGTCGGTGGTCGTGCCGCTGTCGGTGGCCAGGTCGCCGACGACCTCGTGCTTCTGACCGTCCTCGCTGGTCGGCTTGTAGCTGGTCAGACCGCGGTGGATCAGCTGGGACAGGGCCATCTCGTCCGAGACGTAGATCTGTCCGGGGTCGAGGTGCGCGAAGCTGTCCCGCTGGAGCACGGTGACCGAGCCGCCCGCCTTGGCGCCGGCTATCTCGGCGGCCGGGCCGGTCGAGGCCTTGGCGTCGCCGAAGGTGATGCCGGACTGCTGCCGCTCGGCGTTCTCCTTGTCCTGCTTTTCGTTGTCGTTGCCCTTGCTGCCACCCTCGCTGCAACCGGTGAGCACGAGAGCCCCCGCCGCCAGCAGTGAGAGCGCGGCGTACGCGCGGCGTCCACCCTTACCCATCACTCAGATTCCACCCATCTTGTGTCACCGGTGCGACTGTCACCGGTGCGAATTGAAGTGCGGACCGGCATAAGACGTGCCATCCGGTCTGTGTCGGGCGAGGATGCCCACAACTGCGCGGTCAGCGCGCCGTCTTGGGATCGAAGGCGTCCCTGACCGAGTCCCCGAGCAGGTTGAACGCCACGATGAAGATGATCATCGAGATGCCCGGGAAGAACATGTAGGTGATGTCGTTCTGCATCACGAGTTCGGTCGACGCCTTGGAGAACATCTGCCCCCAGTCCGGCGTCGGTTCGACGATTCCGACACCGAGGAAGGACAGACCGGCCTCGGCGGTCACGAAGTTGGGGAGCATGTACGTCGACTGCACCAGGATCGGCGTGACCACGTTGGGCAGGATCTCCTTGCGGATGATGCGCGTCGGAGACGCCCCGCTGACCTTGGCGGCCTCGATGAACTCCCGTTCTCGCAGGGCGAGTGTGGTGCCGCGCAGGATGCGCGCGAGGCTCATCCAGCCCAGGAACCACTGCACCGCGATGAGGGCCACCACCCGGACGTACACCGGTGTCTCGTCGCGGGGGCTCACGAAGAGCGAGACCACGACGGGCATGCTCGCGATGAAGAACAGCTGGGCCGGGAAGGCGAGGAGGAAGTCGATGACCCGGCTGATCAGGTTGTCCGCCCGGCCGCCGAGGTAGCCGGCCGCGACACCGAGGATGATGCCGGTCAGCACGGTCGCGACGGTGACCGCCAGCGAGATCATCAGGGAGTTGCGGATGCCGTAGATCAGCTTGGTGAAGACGTCGTAGCCGTTGCCGGGCTCCAGGCCGAACCAGAACTCGCCGCTGATCCCGCCGTTGGGCTGGATCGGCACACCGGCGCTGTCGAAGAGTTCGGGGCGCTCGTCCGCGAACACCGTGTACGGGTCCTTGCCGTACAGCTTGGCTATCAGCGGGGCCGCGAGGCCGACCACGAAGAAGAAGATCACGACGTACGCCGAGATCACTCCGGTGCGGTCGCGCTTGAAGCGGATCCACATCAACTGGCCGGGAGAGCGGCCCTGCAGCTGCTTGGCCTCCTCCGGTTTCGCCTTCGGCGTTTGCTCGCCGTCGACGACGACCGACGTACCGCCGCCCTCGATGTCGGTAGGACTTGTCACAGTTCGCCCATTTCACAGGTGTGGGTGTGCCGAACCGGCGACCGGCGCGAGGTGTGCGCGATCGCGTTTCGGATCATGAAGAAGCGTCAGCGGCGCCACTCGGCCAACGGGAGAACCCGCAGCCGGACGCGCGTAGGGGGAAGGGCGTGGCCCTTCAGAGCCAATCGCCGTGCGCCGAGGCGCGGTTGCCGGCACTTGCGGACGCTGTGACCCACCTGGTGCTTGTGACACCGCGCATGGGACTCCTCCTCATGACTCCACGTGTTCACCAACAGGAGGGGGTACATGCCTTTCCTCCGACACCCCTGACGGAGGGTCAGGCACCCCCTGGTGCTCGTGAGTCGGCGCCGTCCCCACGGCGCGAGACCCATTGACCCGAGCGCTACGCGGCTAACTATCTGCCATGAGCCAACTGGCGACCACTGTCTTTAAATCTCGATTCAGTCACAGCTGGCGCGTACATCTTCCGAAATTTGGACAAACCGTCTGGCGGGAGAAGGCCGCGAAACGGACGTGTTACATGTGTATCGGGCGCGGATCTCCGCATTACGGACATCGCTCACCGCGAGAGCGCGATGATCCGACTGAAAACCAGTTGCAAAAAGCCCGGGCGCCCCCAAGATGGGGGCACCCGGGCTTCAGGCGACGGATTCTCAGCCGTGCTTGGCGCGGCTCGCGGCGCGGGCCCGCTCGCGGGCGTCCAGGTTCACCTTGCGGATGCGAACGGCCTCCGGGGTGACCTCCACGCACTCGTCGTCGCGGCAGAACTCCAGCGACTGCTCCAGGGAGAGCTTGCGCGGCGGGACGATCGCCTCGAACGAGTCGGCCGAGGACGACCGCATGTTCGTGAGCTTCTTCTCCTTGGTGATGTTCACGTCCATGTCGTCGGAGCGCGAGTTCTCGCCGACGATCATGCCCTCGTAGACCTCGGTGCCCGGGTCCACGAACAGCACGCCGCGCTCCTGGAGGTTCGTCATCGCGAACGCGGTGACGGCGCCGGCGCGGTCGGCGACCAGCGAGCCGTTGTTACGGGTCTGCAGGGTGCCGAACCAGGGCTCGAAGCCCTCGTGGATGGAGTGCCCGATGCCGGTGCCGCGGGTCTGGGTCAGGAACTCGGTCCGGAACCCGATCAGGCCGCGGGAGGGCACCACGAACTCCATGCGCACCCAGCCGGAGCCGTGGTTCGACATGTTGTCCATCCGGCCCTTGCGGACACCCATGAGCTGCGTGACCGCGCCCATGTGCTCCTCGGGGACGTCGATGGTCATGCGCTCGACGGGCTCGTAGACCTTGCCGTCGACGTCCTTGGTGACCACCTGCGGCTTGCCGATGGTCAGCTCGAAGCCCTCCCGGCGCATGGTCTCGACCAGGATGGCGAGCGCGAGCTCACCACGGCCCTGGACCTCCCAGGCGTCGGGGCGCTCGGTGTCCAGCACGCGCAGCGAGACGTTACCGATCAGCTCGCGGTCCAGGCGGTCCTTGACCTGGCGGGCGGTGACCTTGCGGTCCTTGACGGCCGCCTTCGCGTCGGCGCCCTTGCCGGTGCCGCCGCGGCCGACCAGCGGCGAGGTGTTGGTGCCGATGGTCATGGAGATCGCGGGCTCGTCGACCGTGATCAGGGGCAGCGGGATCGGGTTCTCGGGGTCGGCGAGGGTCTCGCCGATCATGATGTCCGGGATACCGGCGACCGCGCAGATGTCACCCGGGCCGGCCTTCTCGGCGGGCTTGCGGGTGAGCGCCTCGGTCATCATCAGCTCGCTGATGCGGACGTTGCTGATCGAGCCGTCGCGCTTGATCCAGGCGACCGTCTGGCCCTTGCGCAGCTCGCCCTGCTCGACGCGGAGCAGCGCGATCCGGCCGAGGAAGTTGTCGGCGTCCAGGTTGGTGACGTGGGCCTGGAGGGGCGCTTCCTCGTCGTACGTGGGGGCCGGGATGTGCTGGAGGATCGTCGAGAAGAACGGCTCCAGGCTGTCGGAGTCGGCCGGGACCGTGCCGTTCTCCGGCTTGGTCAGCGAGGCGATGCCGTCACGGCCGCAGGCGTAGACGATCGGGAACTCGATCTGCTCCTCGTCCGCGTCCAGGTCGAGGAAGAGGTCGTAGGTCTCGTTGACGACCTCGTCGATCCGGGAGTCCGGCCGGTCCGTCTTGTTGATGCACAGGATGACGGGCAGCCGCTGCTGGAGCGCCTTGCGCAGCACGAAGCGGGTCTGCGGGAGCGGACCCTCGGAGGCGTCCACGAGCAGCACGACGCCGTCCACCATGGACAGGCCGCGCTCCACCTCGCCACCGAAGTCGGCGTGGCCGGGGGTGTCGATGATGTTGATGGTGATGACGTCCCCCCCGTCCTTCGGGTGGTACTTCACCGCCGTGTTCTTGGCGAGGATCGTGATGCCCTTCTCACGCTCCAGGTCGTTCGAGTCCATCATGCGGTCGTCGACGCCTTCGAGCTGGTGGGCGGCGAAGGCACCGGCCTGCTTCAGCATCCCGTCGACGATGGTGGTCTTTCCGTGGTCGACGTGGGCGACGATGGCGACATTGCGGATGTCGTGACGCGTTGAGGTCACAGCCATGGTGTGGCGTACTCCCGGAGTGTGAGGAAGGGGCCGACGCGTACATCTGTGTTACGCGGACCCTGCCGGGCTGTACATGCCACGGCCTCACCCCATGGTACGTGTCATTGACAGGGGTAGCCTCCGCAGCCCCCTCAGACCGCGTCGGCGGCCCGTGAACCGGTGGGACAGCTGCGTACGGCGGCCTCGTGGGCGGCGGCTCCGGTCCGGGGTGCGTCGGCGCAGGACAGGAAGCCGGTCTCGCTCCCCTCCCAGGTCCGGACGTGCCCCTTGACCGGCCCGCCGCTCGCACAGGTGTACGTGAAGTCGGCGTCCACCAGTTTCAGGGCGTTCCAGGCGTAGTACGCCCCCTGTAGATCCCTGTTCTTCACCTCGTAGTAGGTGTCCAGCCTGGGGTTCACCCGGTCACTCGCGCCGCCCAGCGGTTCCTTGGCCTTCAGGTGCCTGCCGAGCGCCGCCAGCACGCCGGAGGTGCCGGCGCCGGGCGGCTTGGGGCTCACGGTGGTGTAATACGTCACGATGTCGGCGGACCTGAGCCGGACCTTGTAGGAGTCCGTCCTCTTCTTGATCACGACGGGGTCGGCGAGCCGGGTCAGCTTCTCCGTGTGCCGTACGCCCGACCAGGTGTACGTCCCGTCGGTGCAGGCCCCCGCCCGCTCGTCCGAGCCGCCGCAGCCCGTCAGCCCCGCCGCCAGGGCCACCGTCGCCGCCCCCGCCACCCAAGCACGCATGATCCCCGTCACTCCTGTTCCCCACGTCGTACGACGTGGGGAATGATCCCCTACTTCCCTGTGGGACCGGCGGCCGGGCCCCGGCCCTTCTTCAGGAAGCCCATGTCCTCGTAGACGGGCGTCTGGAAGCCGAAGGCGCCGGCGTTGGCCACGGTCTTGCGCGCGGCCGTCAGCTGGGGTCGCTGGTACAGCGGGATCGACCCGGCCGCCGCCCAGATACGGGCGTCGGCCTTGCGGATCAGCTCCCGGCTCTCCTTCTCGTCCAGCGTCGCGAGAGCCTGGTCGAAGAGCTGGTCGACCTGGTCGGTGCCGACCCGGGTGTAGTTCTGCTCGACGTTCAGGGAGCCGTCGGCCGCCGGGACCGGCTTGGCGTAGATCGGGCGGGCGTCGGTGGCCGGGAAGGCGGAGGCGGGCCAGGAGTAGAGCGCGAGGTCGTACTGGCCGGAGGCGATGTGGTCCTTGAAGTAGCTCTCGTCCTCGACCTTGGAGATCTGGGTGCGGATGCCGACCTTGCCGAGCATGGCCGAGATCCGGTCCGCCACCGTGCGCAGCGCCTGCGAGCCCGGTCCGGACGGCAGGACGAACCGCAGGGTCAGCGCCTTGCCGTCCTTGGCGAGCACACCGGCCGCGGTGCTCGCGGGAGCCGCGGTGCCCCGCGGGGCGTAGGCGCCCGGCGCCCCGCCCCGGCGCAGCTTGTTGGTGTACTGCTTGCCGTCCTGGGCGAGGTGCTTGGAGCTCTCCCCGCTGCGGCGCTCCCCCTGGGGGTGCTTCTTCTCCCGGTCGGCGTCGCGCCGCGCCTTGTCGTCCTCGCCGACGATGTACGTCCCGTCGTCGCCGCCCTTGGAGGCCCGCTCGCCCTCGGCGCCGGCCGCCTTCTCGCCCTTCTTCTTCTCCTTCTTCACCGGACCGCCCCGCACCCACCCGGCGTCCGAGAGGAGGGCCCGCGCCTCCTTGGCGTCCTGGCCGCCGAGGGCGCCGCTGTTGTCGGCGTACGCGGCCTGGCCCGCGAGGGCGAGGTGGCTGCCGACCGGTTCGGCGGGCAGACCGAGCGGGGTGAGGACGGCCGAGGCGAGGGCCTCCCGGTCCAGGGCGCGGGCCACCGCACGGCGGACCCGCTCGTCGGCGAGGGGGCCCTCGGCGCCGTTGAGGGCGAGCTGGGTGTAGGCGGGCTCCAGAGAGCGGCGGACCTCGAAGCCGCGCAGCGCCTGCTGCTGCCGGGCGTACCCGGTGACCGCCTTTTGCTGCTTCCTGCGGGCGGTCGTCTCCTCGTCCGCGGCCTCCTCGTCGGAGCCGTTGGCCACGGCCCAGGAGCGCAGCGAGTCGGCGGCGCTGAGGTCATTGCCGGGACCCATCAGCGGGGTGCTGCCCGTCCGGCTCCGCGACCGGGCCGCGAGGGTGATCCGCTTGACCGACTCGGGGTCGATCTCGGCCAGGTCGAGGGTGTCCGCGGCCAGTGCGGCGGCCCGCTTCTCGCGCGGTACGGCGCGCAGCACGATCTCGTCGAGCTTGGCGGGGTGGCCCCACCAGCGCGGGTTGCGGTCGAGGGTGACCTCGTCGTCCTTGCGGTCGACCTCCTTGAGCCGGTACGGCCCGGCGGTGACCTTGAGCTTCTTGCGGGCCCCGTCGTTGAAGGAGTCCGGGGTGCCCATGACGTCCTTCGGGTACAGCGGCGAGAACAGCGACTTCCAGTCGGTGTACGGCCGTCCGAAGGTGACCTTGACCTCCAGGTCGTTGGCGCCCCGTTCGATCCTCTCGATGCGCTCGTAGCCGGCGTTGCGGGCCGTCCAGTACGCGGTGTCCTTGCCGGACAGGGCGCGCCACTGGGCGGCGAAGTCCGCGGCGCCGATCTCCCGGCCGTCGCTCCACACCGCCTGCTGGTTCAGCTTGTACAGCACGACCTGCTTCGGCTCGGTCTCGACGACCTCGGCCTTCTCCAGGTAGTCGGGGTTGGCCTGCGGACGCCCGTCGGCGTCGAGCCGGTACAGGGCGGGCAGGACGGCCTGGGCGACCCGGGTGGTGGTGCCGTCGGCGTCCGCCTGGAAGGTGTTGAGGGTCTCCGGCACCGAGTCCACGGCCCAGCGCAGGGTGCCGCCGTCGGCCACCAGGGCGCGGGCCGCGGGGGCGATGTCCTGGTCGGCGAGTGGTGTGCCGGTCGGGTCCTCGGAGCTGCATCCGGCGAGCGCGGGCACGGTCAGCGCCCCCGCCGTGAGGAAGGCGACCGAGCGCATGACCGTGCCACGCGAAGGCCTGGGTCCGACGCCGTCGTGGGACATGCCGCATACCTCCGGGGGTGGGCCGCCGGTTTGGATCACGTTTGGCGGTATATGGAGCTGATCAGATGTATGCGGCCACTGAAGAGGAAAGGGTTCGGCGGAGGACGGCGACACGACGAGGGGCGCGGCGAAGCCCACCCGTGCGGCGCAATCCAGGCGCACGGGGGGCGCACACCCGGGCTCACGATCCGCCAATCCGTGCAGACGCCTTCACATTCGCGGGTGTGACGCGCAACACTCGCAGGCGCACATGAACGTTCCCGCCCCTAAGCGAGGTCACGTCATGGCCCTGCACGACGAACTGGCATCAGCCCAGCGCTGTCTCGACGAACTGCTCCGGTATGTCAAACGCCTGGAACAGCAGTTGGGCAGCGGCGGACTGGAGATGCGCCGCGTCCGGATCGACGCCGACCGCCTGCGCGAGAGCCTCGCGCTGCTGAGGGAGGCCGATCCCGCGCTCGCCAAGGCCCAGCGCCCCGATCTGGTCTCCATCCCCGACACCCCGTACGACAACACCCTCTGGACGGACTCGGACGACGAGGGACTCGGCGCCCGCGACCGCCACGCCCCCTGAACCCGACCGGAGTCATGAGTTGGCCACTGGTACGGAACCCCAACCGAGAAGCGGCGGCGTACGCACGGGTACGCGCGCCGCGATCGACGCCCCGCATCTGCGGACGGACCGCTGGTGGCTGGCGCCGGCCGCCACCGCCGCCGGGCTGCTCGCCTTCGTCGTGTGGTCGACGTGGCGGGCGTTCGTCGACGCCGACTACTACGCGGCGCCCTATGTCTCGCCGCTCTACTCACCCTGTCTGGCGGAACGCTGCGAACCCATGCGCGGCGGGCCCAACTGGGAGATCTTCGGCAGCTGGTGGGCCCTGTCGCCCGCGATCCTCATCCTGGTCTTCCCGCTCGGCTTCCGGCTGACCTGCTACTACTACCGCAAGGCCTACTACCGGGGCTTCTGGGCCTCCCCGCCGGCCTGCGCGGTGGCCGAGCCGCACAAGAAGTACTCCGGCGAGACCCGCTTCCCGCTGATCCTGCAGAACACCCACCGCTACTTCTTCTACGCCGCGGTGCTGGTGGCGGGCGTCCTCACGTACGACACCGTGCTCGCCTTCCGCGACGAGCACTACGAGTGGGGCCACATGGGGCTCGGCACCCTCGTGTTCCTGGTCAACATCGTGCTGATCTGGGCGTACACCATCTCCTGCCACTCCTGCCGGCACATCGTCGGCGGCCAGCTCAAGCACTTCTCCAGGCATCGGGTGCGCTACCGGCTGTGGCGGTGGGTCGGCCGGCTGAACGCCCATCACATGCTGCTGGCCTGGACGTCGTTGACGAGCGTCACCCTCGCCGACGTCTACGTCTATCTCGTCGCCTCCGGTGCCTTCGACGACCCGCGCTTCTTCTGAAGGGGATGCCTGCTGATGTCCGTGGTCGACCACCAGGAGTGGGACGTCGTAGTCGTCGGCGCGGGAGGAGCCGGCCTCCGCGCCGCCATCGAGGCGCGTGAACGGGGCGCGCGCACGGCCGTCATCTGCAAGTCGCTGTTCGGCAAGGCCCACACCGTCATGGCCGAGGGCGGCATCGCGGCGGCGATGGCCAACGCCAACGAGCACGACAACTGGCAGGTGCACTTCCGCGACACCATGCGCGGCGGCAAGTTCCTCAACCAGTGGCGGATGGCCGAACTGCACGCGCGGGAGGCCCCGGACCGGGTCTGGGAGCTGGAGACCTGGGGCGCGCTGTTCGACCGCACCAAGGACGGCCGGATCTCCCAGCGCAACTTCGGCGGCCACGAGTACCCGCGCCTGGCCCATGTCGGCGACCGCACGGGCCTGGAGCTCATCCGCACCCTCCAGCAGAAGATCGTCTCGTTGCAGCAGCAGGACAAGAAGGAGACCGGCGACTACGAGTCCCGTCTGAAAATCTTCCAGGAGTGCACGGTCACCCGCGTCCTGAAGGACGGCTCCCGGGTCAGCGGCGTCTTCGCCTACGAGCGCGAGTCCGGCCGCTTCTTCGTCCTGGAGGCCCCGGCCGTGGTCATCGCGACGGGCGGCATCGGCAAGTCCTTCAAGGTGACGTCGAACTCGTGGGAGTACACCGGCGACGGCCACGCGCTGGCCCTGCTCGCCGGGGCGCCCCTGCTGAACATGGAGTTCGTGCAGTTCCACCCCACGGGCATGGTCTGGCCGCCGTCGGTGAAGGGCATCCTCGTCACCGAGTCGGTCCGCGGCGACGGCGGGGTGCTGCGCAACTCCGCGGGCAAGCGGTTCATGTTCGACTACGTCCCGGACGTCTTCAAGGAGAAGTACGCCGAGTCGGAGGAGGAGGGCGACCGCTGGTACGAGGACCCGGACCACAACCGGCGTCCCCCCGAACTCCTGCCCCGCGACGAGGTGGCCCGCGCCATCAACGCCGAGGTCAAGGCGGGCCGCGGCTCCCCGCACGGCGGTGTCTTCCTCGACGTCTCCACCCGGATGCCGGCCGAGGTCATCAAACGCCGACTGCCGTCGATGTACCACCAGTTCAAGGAGCTGGCGGACGTCGACATCACCGCGGAGGCGATGGAGGTCGGACCCACCTGCCACTACGTCATGGGCGGTGTCGCGGTCGACTCCGACACCGCCGCCGCCCGGAACGTGCCGGGGCTGTACGCGGCCGGCGAGGTCGCGGGCGGCATGCACGGCTCGAACCGGCTCGGCGGCAACTCCCTGTCCGACCTGCTGGTGTTCGGCCGCCGGGCGGGACTGCACGCGGCCGAGTACGCGGCGGGCCTGGCCTTCGAGCGCCCCCGGGTGGACGAGGGCCAGGTCGACGCGGCCGCCGCGGAGGCGCTGCGCCCCTTCTCCGCGGAGGGCCCCTGGCCCGGGGAACCGCAGGACGCGGCCGGGCGCCCGCCGGAGAACCCCTACACCCTCCACCAGGAGCTCCAGCAGGCCATGAACGACCTCGTCGGCATCATCCGCCGCGAGCCGGAGATGAAGCAGGCCCTGGAGAGGCTGGCCGAGTTGCGGGTACGGGCGCGGCGGGCCGGCGTCGAGGGCCACCGCCAGTTCAACCCGGGCTGGCACCTCGCCCTGGACCTCAGGAACATGCTGCTGGTCAGCGAGTGCGTGGCCCGGGCCGCGCTGGAGCGCACCGAGTCGCGCGGCGGCCACACCCGCGAGGACCATCCGACGATGGACCGCAAGTGGCGCCGGATCAACCTGCTGTGCCGGCTGACCGATCCCACCGGCGGGTTGGCGGCCACCGACCCGGTGCGCGGCCAGATCGACCTCGGCCGGGAGACCACCGACCCCATCCGCCCGGACCTGCTCGCCCTCTTCGACAAGGAGGAGCTGGTCAAGTACCTCGCCGAAGAGGAGCTGTACGAGTGAGCAGCTACAAGGCCCGCTTCAAGGTGTGGCGGGGCGACGTGGACGGCGGCGGCCTGGAGGACTTCGCGGTCGAGGTGAACGACGGCGAGGTGGTCCTGGACATCATCCACCGCCTCCAGGCCACCCAGGCCCCCGACCTCGCCGTCCGCTGGAACTGCAAGGCAGGCAAGTGCGGTTCGTGCTCGGCGGAGATCAACGGGCGGCCCCGGCTGCTGTGCATGACCCGGATGTCGGTCTTCACGAGGCAGGAGACGATCACCGTCACCCCCCTGCGGGCCTTCCCGGTGATCCGCGACCTCGTCACGGACGTCGGCTTCAACTACGACAAGGCGCGCGAGGTCCCGGCGTTCGTGCCGCCGTCGGACGTGGGTCCCGGCGAGTACCGGATGATGCAGGAGGACGTGGACCGCTCGCAGGAGTTCCGCAAGTGCATCGAGTGCTTCCTGTGCCAGGACACCTGCCATGTGGTGCGTGACCACGAGGAGAACAAGCCGGCGTTCGCCGGACCCCGCTTCCTGATGCGGGTCGCCGAACTGGACATGCACCCGCTGGACGCGGCCGCCGACACCGGCCTCGACCGCAAGGCGGCCGCGCAGGACGAACACGGCCTCGGCTACTGCAACATCACCAAGTGCTGCACGGAGGTCTGCCCCGAGGGCATCAAGATCACGGACAACGCGCTGATCCCCCTGAAGGAACGCGCGGTCGACCGCAAGTACGACCCACTGGTGTGGCTGGGCTCGAAGATCAGAAGGAGGCCTTCGTAGCCCCGGCCACCGTCGGCGGGTCGCTTCCCGGCGCTGATCGCCGTGTCCCCGCTGTGTCTCCGGCGCCCCACCCCTGACGCACCCCGGTCGCGCTGGCGCATTCCTGCTCATACGCTCCGAAATGTGACGTCATCCTTGTTCCGGGGCCGGCCGCGGCGCGCGACCTCGCACATATCCGTGCGGGTGGCGCACACCGTGGTGGGCGGGCTGGCCGGGGTGTTGTGGCTGGTGCTGCCGGGGATGGCGTCCGGTGACGGTGCCGTGGTCGCGGCGCCCCCGGCGCGGGCCGCCGCCCGGGAGGAGGCGCCGCCGGAGGAGTCCTCGGCCGCCGACCTCGTCCTCCCCCTCGGTGCGGTGGGCGCCGCGGGTGTCGTGGCGGGCTACGCGTATCTCCGGCGGACCCGGCCCCGGACCACTCCCGGCGGCGCCCCTGTCCGGCCGGCCGCCCCACCCCTCGGCGAACTCGACGAACGGGCCCGCGCCTCGCTGGTCGCCGCCGACGACAGCGTCCGCACCAGCCGTACCGAACTCGGCTATGCCGAGGCACGGTTCGGGGAGACCGCCGTCACCCCCTTCGCGGCGGCGGTCCGGGACGCGGAGGGCGAGCTGGCGGCCGCGTTCCGGATGCGGCAGCAGTACGACGACGGCATACCGCGGGAGCCCGCGGCCCGGCGGCACACGCTCGCCGGGATCGTCGGGCGGTGCGAGGAGGCCGGGCGGCGGCTGGACGGGGAGGCGGCCGGGCTCGACCGGCTGCGGGCACTGGAGCGGGGGGTCGGCGAGGCCCTGGAGATCGCCGAGGACCGCTTCCGGACGCTGACCGGCCGGACCCGTGCGGTGGAGAGCCTCCTGGCCGAACTGCGCCGACGCCACGCGCCCTCCGCCACCGCCCAGGTCACCGGCCACCCCGAACAGGCCAAGGACCGCCTGGTGTTCGCCACCCTCCGCCTCAACGAGTCCCGCCAGTGCGCCGACCGCGAGGAACCCGACACCGCCGCCGCCCCTCTGCGTGCCGCCGAGGGCGCCATCGCCCAGGCCGCCGTCTTCCTGGACGCCGTCGAGAGGCTCGGCGCGGACCTGGCGGCCGCCGAGGCCCTGGTCCCGGCCGCGCTGACCGGCGCGGAGGCACAGCTCGCGGGCGTACGGGAGGACAGCGCCGAGGCGCCCGCCGGCGAGCTGCGCGCCCGGATCCACCACGCCGACGGCGTCCTCGGCGCCGTACGGGGAGAGCTGACCGCCGGGCCGTACGACCCCCTGGACGCCCTGCGCCGGATCGTGCGGGCGACGGCGCCCCTCGGCGCGGCACCGGCCACCGGGGTCCTGGGACATGCCGCGCTGCTCGTCGCCCGGTCCGGCGCGAGGGCCGCGGACGAGTTCATCGGCACGCACCGGGCGGCGGTGGGGGCAGCGGCCCGCACCCGTCTGGCGGAGGCACGGCGGCTCCTCGGCACGGACCCCACCGCCGCCGACACCTGCGCCCGGGAGGCCCGTGGCCTGGCCGAGCAGGACGTACGGGTGCACGGGAACCCGGCGGAGGAACATGAGAGCGGGGTGGCGGGGGCGGTGCTGGGCGGAGTCCTGTTGGACGCCCACACCCCCGCGGCCTTCGGAGGCCCACGCACCCGCGACCGCCGCACGGGCGCGAACGCGGCCTAGGTCGTTTCTGATGGCTCTTGGACGGTGTCACGGAGCCAGATGACGATGGCGGTGACGGTTAGGGTGCCGTTGAAGATGTAGTCGCGCTTGTCATACCGGGTGGCCACCGCGCGGAACTGCTTCCACTTGTTCACGCACCGCTCGACTGCGTTGCGACGGCGGTACTGGGCCTTGTCGAAGGCCGGGGGCCGGCCCCCGGCTCGTCCTCGGCGCTTGCGGTGGAGCTGCTGGTCATCGGGCTGGGCGATGGTGGCCTTGATCCCGCGCCGCCGCAGATAGCCGCGGTTGTCCCGGCTGGAATACGCCTTGTCGCCGCGTACCCGGTCCGGTCGGCTGCGCGGGCGGCCTGGTCCGCGGCGCCGGATGCGTAAGCCGTCCAGCACCGGGGCGAACATCGGGCTGTCACCGCGCTGACCGGGCGAGGTCAGCCAGTGCAGCGGGCGCGCCCGGTCGTCGGAGAGCAGATGGACCTTGCTGGTCAGCCCGCCCCGTGAGCGCCCCAACGCCTCGCGCCCATCTGCCTCCTCACGCGCCCCGCCCCCTTTTGCGGGTGGTCGGCCGGAGGCTTTCGGGGCGCCCCGGCCGCGTGCTGATGCGCACGGCAAGACGTGGAGTCGATGTTCACGGCCCACTCCTGCCGGTCCGCCTGGCGGGCAAGCGCCCCGTCCGGGTCGCCGGCATCCGCCTCGATCTGCAGCTCCTCAAGGACGGCCTTCCAGGTGCCGTCGGCCGACCAGCGGCGATGACGCTCGTAGACGGTCTGCCAGGGCCCGTACCGTTCCGGCAGGTCGGGCCAGGGCACCCCGGTCCTGGCCCGGAACAGCACTCCGTTGATCACCCTGCGGTGATCCGCCCACTGTCCACCCGGCCTGCCGTTGCCGGGCAGGAGGGGTTCGATCTTCCGCCACTGCGCGTCCGTGAGTTCGTGTCGCCGCACCATACCGGCGTCCTGCCCGGCCAACCATGAGATCCAACCAGCCCACCAAGAGCCATCAGAAACGACCTAGGGGCGGCGCGAAAACCCGCGCGGCACGCAGGACCGGCCCGCGGTTCACACGGGGGCGGCCTCAGAACAGGCTGAGCAACGCCTCCGCGGGGTCCGTGAGCCCGGTCTCCCCGTCCGGCAGCGGCAGTTCGAACCACACGGTCTTCCCCCGCGGCGTGCGGCGCGAGCCCCACGCGGCGCTCAGCAGCCCCACGAGCTGCAACCCGCGGCCGCCCTCGTCCGTGTCCCGCGCCCGGCGGCGGCGAGGCTGGACCAACCCCGAGTCCCACACCTCGCACACCAGCGTCCGGTCCAGCAGCAACCGCAGCCTGATCTCGCCCTCGCCGTACCGCAGCGCGTTCGTCACCAGCTCGCTGACCAGCAACTCCGTCGTGTCGACCAGCGCCTCCAGGCCCCACGACTGCAGCTGCCCGCGCGCGTGCTCCCGGGCCCGGCCCACACTGCGCGGCTCCCGCGGCAGCGTCCAGTCGCCCACGGAGTTCGCGGGCAGCCCCTGGACGCGGGCCATCAGCAGGGCGATGTCGTCCTCGCCGTGGTGGCTGTCGAGGGTGTTGAGGACGTGGTCGCAGACGTCCTCCAGGGGCGCTGAGGGGTCGGTGAGCGCTCCGACGAAGGCCTGGAGCCCCTCGTCCAGGGGATGATCGCGGCTTTCGACCAGTCCATCCGTGTAGAGCGCGAGCAGGGCGCCTTCGGGTAGTTCGACCTCCACCTCCTCGAAGGGCTCGCCCCCGACACCGAGCGGCATGCCCGGCGGCACGTCGAGCATGAGCGCCGCCTCGCCGGGTTCGACCAGCGCCGGCGGCAGATGGCCCGCGTTGGCGAAGGTGCACCTTCTGGTCACGGAGTCGTAGACGGCGTAGACGCAGGTCGCGAGGTACACCTCGGACAGGTCCGCCTCGCGGGGCCGGCGGGCCGCACGGGTGGCCTGCTGGACACCGCCGGGGGCGCCGAGGCCGCGCGCGATCTCGTCCAACGCGCTCAGCACCTCGGCGGGTTCGAGATCCAGCAACGCCAGCGTCCGTACGGCGGAGCGCAGTTCGCCCATCGCCACCGCCGCGCGCAGTCCGCGGCCCATCACGTCGCCGACGACCAACGCCGTGCGGTGACCGGGCAGTTCGATGACGTCGAACCAGTCGCCGCCGACCTCGCTGGGCCGGTCGGAGGAGGAGTTGCCCGGCAGATAGCGGCAGGCGATGTCGAGGCCGGAGGCGACCGGGTCGCCCGGGGGCAGCAGGGACCGCTGGAGCATCAACGCCCGCTCGTGCTCACGCCGGTACAGCCGGGCGTTGTCGATACAGACCGCCGCCCGCGCCGCCAGCTCCACCGCCAGATCCCGGTCCCGGTCCCCGAACGGCTCGCTGCCCTTGGTCCGGGCGAACTGCGCGAGTCCTACGACGGTGTCGTGGGCGACCATCGGCACGGCCAGCGTGGACTGCACCAGGCCGCCCTCCTCGGCCGGGATGAGCTGCGGGCGTGCGGTGCGCAGGGCGTCCGCGCAGGGCGAGTTGAAGGGGTAGTGGTGGACGGCGCCGACCGAGACGGGCGGGCCCGAGCCGATGAAGGGGGCGTCGGAGACGGCGCTGGCGAAGGCGACCCGGCGCAGTTCCGCACTGCCGTCGGCGAGGCCGGGCGGGGTCTCGTCGCCGGCCAGGAGGCCCTGGTAGAGGTCGACGGTGGCCAGGTCGCAGAAGCCGGGGACGACCACGTCGAGGAGTTCGCGGGCCGTGGTCTCCAGGTCGAGGGAGTTGCCTATGCGGGCGCCGGCCTCGTTGAGGAGGGCGAGATTGCGCCGGGCGGCGGCGGCCTCGCGGGCGGCGGCGCGGCGGGCGGTGATGTCGGTGCCCAGCCAGGCGATGCCGATGGGCCGGCCCGACCCGCTGCGCACCCGGTAGAGGTTGATGGACCAGTGGCGGCGCTCGTCGGAGCCCGGCAGGAAGCCGGTGACGTGCATGTCCGTGATGGAGTCGCCGGTCTCCAGGACCCGGCGCAGGGTCGCGGTGACCCGCTCGGCCTCGGCGCGCGGCAGATAGTCGTGGACGCCCTTGCCCCGGTGGTCGTCCGGGCTGCCCCCGAAGAGCGAGGCGAATCGGTAGTTGACGCGACGGACCCGCAGGTCGGGGTCGATCAGCACGAATCCGAAGGGAGATTGACCGAAAATCGCCTGCGAGGCGGCGAGGTCGGTCTCGATGCTCCGCAGCGTGCGCACATCGACGACGATGCAGACCGCGGCCTTCTCCCCCTCCTCGGTCCGCGTCGGCATGACGTAGACCTCGGCGAGGCCCTCGCGACCGCACTCGCCCTCGTGCGGCGCCTTCGGCGCGGGCACCCGGAAGGGGACCACCCCGGTCCACTCGCGGCCGTCCAGGATCTCGGCCATCTTGCGCTGGCCCTGCGCCCGCAGGTCCGGGTCGATGAACGCCTCGATGGGGTCCATGCCGACGGCGTGCTCGGCGGGGATCCCGAAGAGCTGCTCGGCGCGCAGACTCCACTGGTCGACGAGCCCGTCCGGGCCGATGGAGAAGGACGCGACCTTGATGTAGTCGTAGATCGAGCCGGGCGGACTGCTCTGCCATATCGCGTCGCCCGGCGGCGGCCCGTCCGGGATCCCGGGGGAGGCCAGGCGTGTCCCACCCGTGGCGTCAGGCGTCGCGGCCGCCGCGGCATCACCCGCGGCCTCCGTCCTCGCGCCGCCCGACGGGTCCTCGGACTCCGTGGCCTTCGCTGGTATCTCGCTCACGCGAACCGTCCCCTCCAGCTCACCGCGTCCGGCACCGGTCACCGGCAGCGGCTGCCCGCAGTATCCAGCACTACGGCGCCGCACAACACGGTGTTCACGATCACAGCACGGTCCCAGCGTTTTTTGGACCGCACCGCGACAACACTTCCAGTCTTCTAACCAGCCAACACGCTGTCGAACCCCGTCCTCCGGCAACCGCCAGTGGCCTGAACCAGCCCGTGGACAGCGCGGCTCGGGCCGTACACCTCGTACGACCCCGGCTCATCGCGGCACCGTGAGCTCGAACCACACCGTCTTGCCCGCCTCGCCGGGTCGGGTGCCCCAGCGGCGCGAGGAGTGGGCGAGGAGTAGCAGGCCCCGGCCGCTCTCGTCCTCGGGGCGGGCCACCCGTTCGCGGGGCGGGTCCGGGAGCGGGTCGGAGACCTCGACCAGCAGCGCGTCACCGAGGCGGGTGGGACGTACCAGGCGTACGCCGATGGGGCCGGTGGCATGCCGCAGCGCGTTGGTCACCAGCTCGCTGACCAGCAGGGCGGTGATGTCGGCCACGCTGTCCAGGCCCCAGGCGCGCAGCCGGCCGCGAACGGCCGCGCGCGCGGCACGTACGGCGCCGGGGTCCGCGGGAAAGGTCCACTCGGCGCAGCCGCCTTCGGTGTCGATCACGCCGATCACTTCCCCGGCCACACCCATGTCCGGTTTCATGGGGTTAATGGGCACATACCCGATATCAAGGGCCTGGTACCGCGCATGAAGGCGCGTTGTGGTGCGAACGGCGTATCGCGGGGCGCCCCGGGGGTCGGGGATACGGATCGCGTGCGGGGGCGGGCCGCGGGGGGCGGCGATACGGTCCCCGCATCCCTGGGTCAGCTAGAGGCGAGCGGCGACACTCCGGACCGCCGGCACGTCCTGGTCCAGCCAGTCCACGCTCCAGAGCTGCTCCCCGGTCAGCCAGCGGAGGTCGTCGTGGTCCTGGAGGGGCTTGGGGTCAGGTGAGCCGGGAAGCAGGCGCGCCGTCCAGACCTGTAGGACGTACGGGGGTCTCAGCGGCCACTCCCCCGGGACGCGCTCCTCCACCTCGGTCTCGACGCCCAGTTCCTCCAGCAGCTCCCGCACCAGGGCCGCCTGGGGCGTCTCGCCCGGTTCCACCTTGCCGCCCGGCAGCTCCCAGCGGCCGGCCAGTTCGGGGGGCGCGCTGCGGCGGGCGGCGAGGAGGCGGCCGGCGTCAAGGAGGGCGGCTCCCACCACCACGATCCGTTCGGTCATGGACCGGAGCCTACTGGTGGGTCAGTTCGCGGTGGCGCTGCCGCCGTTCTGCCCGATGCGCTCGACCCAGTACAGCTGCCTGTGTCCGCGGTCGTCGAGACTGTCCGCGATCTTCTGGGCCTCGGCCCGGGTGGCGTACCGGCCCACGCGGTAGCGGTTGCCGTTGTCGTCCTGCCGTATGACCAGCCAGGGGAGAGTGATCGTGCCGTCGTTCATCGCGCCTCACCGCCCCTTCCCGCCCGGGCCCGCCCGAGTCCCTCCCCCAGCCTTCGGCCGGGGGGACCCCCATCTCGCTTCGCTCGCGGGTCTCGCCGCGCCCCGCCCGCTAAGGAAACCGCATTCCGCATATGCCCGAGCCTACGCCTAACCTTCACGCAGCGGATACGGATTCTCACAAAGAGGTACGCAACCAGCCAGAACGCAGGGGGCGCACGTCGTCGAACGCGCCGTGCGGAGCAGGGAACGCATCGGGTCAGGGCGGTCTACGCGCGCCCGGGACGACCTGCGAGAACGGCCAGATTCCAACGCCGGTCCCCTGACCACCGGTTGGGTGGGGACGGGGGCAACTGCCGTAGCGGCGTGCGCTACTTCACCGGGAGGTGGTAGGCGACCCGGTAGCGGTCCGCCGGGATCACCACGTCGGCCGTCTCCACGGGGCGGCCGGAGGCGTAGAAGGTGCGGTGGACGACCACCACGACATGACCGGGGACGCCACCGAGTGCGAGCAGCTCCTCGGCGAGCCCGGGGCGGGCGCCGACCTCCTCGGTGACGTTGTCCACGATCACGTCGATGGCCGCCATCCGCTCGACGACGCCCATCCCGCCGAGCGGGCCCTCCTCGGGCAGCATCACGGGGGTGCGGCCGGTGAGAGCGAGGGGCTCCCAGGAGGTGGAGAGCATCATCGGCTCGCCGTTGTCCCGGTAGACGTACTTGGTGCACATCACGCGGTCGCCGGGCCGGATGGCGAGGCGGTCGGCGACGGCGACGCTCGCCTCGGTCTGGGCGCTGCTGGACGACCAGGTGCCGCGCGCCTCGACGTCGGCCTGCTCCTGCCGGAAGGGTGTGGCCCCGCCGTCCGGACGGAAGCCGGAGCGGGCGATCCGGCGGGGCACGGGACGCTCGCGCACATAGGTCCCGGAGCCGGAGCGGCCCTCGACCAGCCCCTCGGCCATCAGCACCTTGCGCGCCTCCAGGGCGACGGTGTCCGAGACTCCGTACTCCTCGCGGATTCTGGCCTGGGAGGGCAGCCGGGTGTGCGGTGGCAGCGAGCCGTTGGCGATCTTCTGGCGGAGATCACCCGCGACACGCAGATACGCCGGCTGCTCACCGAATGTCACTGGCCGCTCCCATCAGGTTGTACAGACAGCAACAGCGTGGCAACCGTGGGTTCCGAGACGCAAGCAAAGGCCAGAGAATCACTCGATGTAGTGACATGTGCCCGCGTCAGGCTTTACGCAGGCACTTTCTCCCCGGTATAGCGGTGATCACACATCGAGTTCTCCGGCACCCCCGCCGCCACCGCCGCCGTCGCCCTCCTCGTCGTACGACGGCACGGTCGTGGCCAGGCCCAGAGCTTCGCGGGCGGTGACGGTCGTCTTGCCGTCCACGAACTCGTAGCCGGCGTCGTAGTGCTCGTAGTACGTGTCGGCGTCCCCGGCGTCCGCCGCCTTCGCCCACTCCTCGCGGGCGTCCTCCATGTCCTTCACCAGAGCGGCGACGGGCCGCTCGGCCGCGGCGGACCAGGAGCGGCCCCGCAGTGCCTCGGCCTGCTCACCGAGCACGGTGTCGACCTCGGCCGCCCAGTGCGTGTTCGCCCGCAGGTCGTCCTCGGCGTAGTCCTCGGGCTCGTCGAACAGGATCGTGTCGA
Source organism: Streptomyces sp. NPDC034103 (assembly GCF_055575395.1). Lineage (NCBI taxonomy): Bacteria > Bacillati > Actinomycetota > Actinomycetes > Kitasatosporales > Streptomycetaceae > Streptomyces > Streptomyces sp. NPDC034103. The sequence goes on from NZ_JBVISS010000005.1 coordinate 475,554, forward strand.
GGGCGTTGGATGCCGTCAGGAAGGCCTGCTGGTCGGCGTCGAGGGTGGTGGCGTCGTTGCGCAGCGAGCCGGTCAGGCTCTTGTCCTCGTCGGTGTTGCCGAACAGGCAGGTGATCTCGCGGTCGCCGAAGGACCAGCTGTCCTCGGACGGCACCAGGTAGTAGACGTCCACGTCCTCCGGCACGGCCCAGGCGTCCATGGCATAGGTCTCCTGGAGCGCGTAGCACCGGTCGTCGGCGGTGTCCTCGATCGCGCTGTCGCCGGGGAAGGCGCCGCCGGGGAGCTTGACGACGGCGAAGACCTCGCCGTGGTGCGCCTTCGCGCAGGGCACCTCGTCGACGTCGTAGGTCTCGCCCGTCAGGGATCCGGTGCCGGAGTCGAAGCAGTCGCCCTTCTTGAGCGAGTAGGCGCTGCCCTCGCCCTTCGCGGCGTCCTTGAAGCCGTCCCAGAAGTCGGTGGCGGCGCCGGTCGTGAGCGACAGGGCCCACAGGACCAGGCCGACCGAGGACAGCACGGCGCCAGCGACCGCCATGCCCTTGCCGCGCTCGCCCCTCTTCCTGATCTGGCTGAGCGCGATCAGGCCCAGGACCAGGCCGACGGCGGGCAGGAAGCACAGGACGCCGAGGACCAGGGCGGCGATGGCGAGGCCGTTGACGGGCACGGGTTGCGCGTAGCCGCCGTAGCCGTAGCCCCAGGGGCCGGGCGGGGTGTAGGGGCCCGGCGGGTACGGCCCTTGGGGCTGGTGGGGGCCGGGGGGCGGGGGTATGGACACGGGTACCGTGCTCCTGGCTCGGACTGGCGTGAAGAACTCACGTGCGACTGGGCGCATCGTAAGCGCGGCGTGAGCGGGGGCGGAACGGCGGTCACGAATGCGACGATCCGGGCGGTGAACGGCCTGACCGGCCGCTGGGCGCCGCATGTCGCGGACGCGACCAGGCGACCCTGGACAGGTGGGCCGCCGAGCGAACCGGCGGGGCGAGCGAGCGGCTGCCGGTGAGGCTGCGTCCGGACTCTCGCTGGTGCCGGTGAGTACGGACCGGGAGCCGTCCTTCACGGGCGCTCTCGTGCCGTGGCGGGGCCGGGACCGGGCCGGGCTCAGCCGTACCGACCCGGGCCTGGGCAGCGTGGCGGTGGTGCGGACGGCGGTGGGGGGCGGTAACCGAGCCCCGGGGTGCGACGAGGAGTTGACGCCCGGGCAGGTTCTCGTGACCGGGGTGGACATCCTGTCGGGTGCGGTGCGCTGGGGTTCCGGGCGGCGGCGACCTCGTACGCCATGGACTGGCTCGGCTGGGAACCGGAGCCGGAGCACGGGTCGAAGCGGCGGGCCGCGGTCGCCTTCGAGCGCCCCTTCGGCTTCCTCGTCGTGCGCCGCGGGACACGGCTCGTCCTCGCGGCGGGCCGGGTCACCGACCCGACGCCCGTCCGCGAGGACGACCTGCCGTGAGAGGGGCTAGAACTGAAGGGCCCAGGCGTCGATCCGCCCGGTGTCCTGCGCCGCGTTGTCGCTGACCCTCAGCCGCCACGTCCCGGCCGCGACCTCCGAGGAGGCGTTCACCGAGTACGTGGTGTCGATGTTGTCCGCGCTGCCGCCGGTGCCGTACGCCTTGAGGGTGTACGCCGTGCCGTCGGGGGCGATCAGCTGGACCTGGAGGTCACCGATGTAGGTGTGCACGATGTGCACCTCGACGGCCAGGGCGGCGGGCGCGTTGCCCGCGACGCCGGAGACCGTCACCGGGGACTCGGCGGTGGAGTTGTCGGCGATGGCGTAGTCCGCGGTGTTCTCGAAGCGCGGGCCGGGCGGGGTGACCGTGCCGCCGGGCACGTTCAGCAGCCTGTTGGGCGAGCCCGTGCCGGGGCTGGTGACGACGCCGGTGGAGGCGAGGCCCACCAGCGCGGAGGAGACCTGCGCGGGCGTCGAGGACGGGTTGGCCGCCAGGTACAGCGCCGCCGCGCCCGCCACGTGCGGGGTCGCCATCGACGTACCGGAGATGGTGTTCGTGGCGGAGTCGCTGGTGTTCCACGTCGAGGTGATGGACGAGCCCGGTGCGAACAGGTCCAGGGCCGAACCGTAGTTGGAGTAGCTCGCCCTGGCGTCGGTCGACGTGGTGGCGCCCACCGTGATGGCCTCGGTCACGCGGGCGGGCGACCGGGTGGAGGCGTTGGTCGACTCGTTGCCGGCCGCGACGGCGAAGGTGACGCCGGAGGCGATGGCGTTGCGGACGGCCGTGTCGAGGGCGGTGTCGGCGGTGCCGCCGAGGGACATGTTGGCCACGGCCGGCTTGACCGCGTTCGCCGCGACCCAGTCGATACCGGCGACGACCTGGGCGGTCGTGCCGGAACCGGAGTTGTTCAGCACCCGCACGCCGACGATGTTCGCCTTCTTCGCGACGCCGTAGGAGGTGCCGGCGACCGTGCCGGCGACGTGGGTGCCGTGACCGTGGCCGTCCTGGGCGGTGTTGTCGTTGTCGATGGCGTCGTAGCCGTAGCGGGCCCGGCCACCGAAGTCGCTGTGGGTGATGCGGACGCCCGTGTCGATGATGTACGCCGTGACACCCGTGCCGGCCGAGTCCGGGTAGGTGTACGAGTTGTTCAGCGGGAGCGTCTTCTGGTCGATGCGGTCCAGGCCCCAGGAGGGCGGGCTGGGCTGGGTCGCCGCGATGGAGAAGGTGCGGTTCTGCACGACGGAGGCGACGGCCGGGTCGGCGGCGAGACGTTTCGCCTCGGACGCGGAGGCCTCGATCGCGTAGCCGTTGAGGGCCTTGGTGTAGGTGCGCTCGATGTCGGCGCCGTACGCCTTGGCCAGGGCCCGGCCCTTCGCCGAGCCGGCCTTGATGTCCGCCTCGAGGGTCACGACATAGCTGTCGGCGACCGCGTTCACGGCACCCTCGTACTGGATACGGCCTTCGGGTGCGGCCTCGGCGGGGAGGGCGGAGACGAGGCTCGCGGCGAGCGCGGCGGTCACGGCCGCGCCGAGCACCGCATATCTTCGCTGACGCATCACTGCCATCTGAGGGATCCTCCTCATGGATGGTGCATTGGATGTGAGCATGTCAACTTGCTGTGGGGATGCTGTGCACCCGCCGAAAGATTGAGGCCTCCACAGGAATTGCACAAGGGCCCTGCACCGACGTGACGAACGCGCCGCACACCGTTCATGACACACCGTCACCACTACCCTGCGTCCATGACCCCCCTGCCGGACTGTTACTGCCCCTTGGACGGCACCCGCGTCCCCGGCGGCTCGCTCACCTGGTGTTGCCCCGCCTGCCGCGGCCCCCTCGACCTCGACTTCCACCCGACCCCGGCGCCCCTGAAGTCCCTTGCCGGGCGCGCCAATTCGCTGTGGCGGTACGCCGAGACCCTCCCCCTCGGCGCCCCCACGGTCTCCCTCGGCGAGGGCCGCACCCCGCTGGTCCCGCTCGACCACGGCGTCTCGGCCAAGCTGGACTTCCTGATGCCGACGCTGTCCTTCAAGGACCGGGGCGCGGTACTGCTCGCCGAACTGGCCCTGCGGCTGGAGCCGCGCCGGGTGGTCGCGGACAGCAGCGGCAACGCGGGGACGGCCGTCGCCGCGTACTGCGCACGGGCGCGGCTGCCCTGCACGGTGTACGTCCCCGAGGGCACGTCGGCGAAGAAGCTGGAGCAGATCGGGGCGCACGGGGCGCGGCCGGAAGTCGTCGCCGGGGACCGTGAGGCGGCCGCCGAGGCGGCCCGTGCGGCGGCGGACTCCCCGGGCACGTTCTACGCCTCGCACGTCTTCAACCCGTACTTCCTGCACGGCACCAAGACCTATGTCCACGAACTCTGGGAGGACCTCGGCGGCCGCCTCCCGGACATCCTCGTCCTCCCCGTCGGCAACGGCACGCTCCTGCTGGGCGCGGCCCTCGCCGTCGCCGAGCTGCACGGCGCCGGACTCATCGACCGACGGCCCGCCCTGTACGCGGTCCAGTCCGCGGCTGTGGCCCCGCTGGCCCGCGCCTGGGAGGAGGGCGCGGAGGATCTCGTCGGCGCGACCCCGTCCGCGCCGACCCTCGCCGAGGGCATCGCCGTCCCGCGCCCGCCGCGCGCCCGCCAGATCCTGCGGGCGGTACGGGAGTCGGGTGGCCGGTTCACGACGGTGACGGAGGACCAGATCCGGCACGCCCAGCGGGACCTGGCGTCACGGGGACTGTTCGTGGAGTCGACCGGGGTGGCCTGTTGGGCGGCGGTGCGGGCGGGGGTGCTCGGGGAGCGGGGTGGGGTGGTGCCGTTGTGCGGGGCGGGGGTGAAGTCGGGGTTGGCGGGGGCGTGACTCGGGTGCGGGTGGGGTCGGCCGGGGGTGACCGGCGGTGGCGGGGGCTTCGGTAGGTGCGGTGGGCCGTCGACGTCGGTCCGGTCCGTCCTGGTCGGTGGGGTCAGCCGTCGGCCTCGGCTCTCGTGCCCGTGGCCAGTCTCGCCTGCTCCTCCTCCACGATCCGCCGGGCCAGGCCGCCGTCCGTGACGTCGACCGCGTCGGGGGTCGCGTCGGCGGTGTCGCTGCGGCGGGCGTACGCGTCGAAGAGGCGGTCCTTGTTCTCCAGGATGTGCAGGAGGCGCTCGTCGACACTGTCCGTGGCGAGCAGCCGGTGCACCTGGACCGTGCGGACCTGGCCCATGCGGTGGGCGCGGGCCACGGCCTGGTGTTCCAGGGTCGGCTTGACCTGCGGTTCGCACAGGATGACCACGGACGCGGCCTGGAGGTTCAGACCGACGCCGCCCGCCTGGATCTGGCTGAGCAGCACCGCGTGTCCGTCGGCCGCCGTGAACTCGTCCACCAGCCGCTGCCGGCGGGCGGCGGGCACGTCGCCGGAGATCGGCCCGAACACGCCCTCGCCCAGAGCCTCCCGCACCGCGGCCAGCACATCCCGGAAGTACGAGAACACGACGACCTTCAGGCCGTTCGCCGCCGCCTCCGCCACCAGTTCACGCAGCCGCAGGAGCTTCGCGGACTTCTCGGGGTCGGCGTACGCGGCCCGGCGCATCGCCATGAAGTTCCCCTCGGCGACCGCCGCGCGGTAGGCGTCCGCGTCCGTGGCCGTGAACTCCTCCCATTCGTCGACCTGGAGGAGCGCGGGCAGTTCGGTGAGCACGTCCTGCTGGTTGCGGCGCAGATACGCGGGCGCGACGGATCTGCGGAAGACGTGCGGGCCGGCGACCGCGTCGCTGTCGCGGATCGCGGGAACCAGCTCCGGCCGGAGATGGCGGACCAGGGTGCGGAACTCCTCGACGCGGTTCTCCATCGGCGTGCCCGTCAGGAACAGCACGCGGTCACAGCGGCCGGTCCATGCCGCGACCGATCGGGCGCGGCGGGTGTCGGGGTTCTTGATGTAGTGCGCCTCGTCGACGACGAGCATGCCCGGCTCGACGCCGTCCGGCCCCGGCAGGGTGTGCAGCACGTCGAAGGTGGTCAGGGCGACGCCACCCCGCTCGCGCCACTCGGCGTAGGCCTCCTGCCGGTCCGGTCCGTGCACCGGCAGGGCGCGCAGGGTGCTGCGGGCGCGGATCTCCCGGGTCCAGTTGATCAGGACGCTCGCCGGGCACACCACCAGGAAGTGACTCCGCCCGCCCGCCGCGAGGTGCGCGAGCGCCGCGATGGCCTGGACCGTCTTGCCGAGGCCCATCTCGTCGCCGAGCACGACCCTGCGCTGGGCGAGCGCGAAGCGGGCGCCGAAGGACTGGTAGCCGCGCAACGACACCCGCAGGTGGGTGTCGTCGAGGGGCTGGGCGTGCACCCGCTCGGCCACCTCCGACGGTACGAAGCCCTCGGCGGCGGCCACGTCCGCGCGGTGCTCGGCGATCTCGGCGATCCGGCTGTAGTACTCGGCGGAGCGCAGCTCGAAGTCGACCCACGCCTCGATCTCGGAGGCCGGTTCGCGCAGCAGGTCGGTGGCGGCCTGGGTGAGCCGCAGCCGTACATCCTGCTCGGCCGCCTCGGCCGTCAGCGCGCGCAGTTCCGTGACCGCCGCGAGGGCGTCCTCCCGGCGGCGCCGGCCGGTGACCGCCAGCCGCAGCCGGCCGGTCGCCGGGCGGGCCGCGGGCAGCAGCTCGCCGAGTCTGCGATCGAGCTCCCCGGCCGTCTCCACCGCCCGGCGCAGCTCGGGGCCGGCCTCGACGAGCCGGTACAGCGCGACGACCAGGGCCGCGGTACGGGGTTCGGGGTGGTCGACGTCGATCCGTACGGAGACGGTCTCCTCGACCGCCCGCGCGATCTGCCGGGCGGCGGCCAGCGCCTGGTCGGCGGTCTGGGCGCCGACACCCGGGATCTGCCGCAGCTCGTACCGGCTCGCCCGGTACACCGCGCGCACCGAGGCGAGCCCCGCCGCCTCGACCGCCGCCAGCCGCAGCCGGCCCTCGGTGGCGTCCTTGAGCCGGGAGACCGGGATGGCCTCCAGCTCCTTGTCCACCAGGTCGTCCCGGAGCGGCCCCAGGGCCGAGCGCACCGCGTCGAGGGCGCGGGGTGTGATCGGCGAGCAGCTCACGGGCGACGGTGTGCAACCGGGCGGCCCGCGCGTACAGGTCACGGGCCCTGCGGCCCACGGGCGCGCCGACGTCGTACGGCTCCCGCACGCGGGCCGTCCGCCCGGCGCCCGCCTCTTCGCCCGCCACCATGACCCCCCTCGCCCGCCGTGCCCTCCCCGACGCCTGCCATGGTCGCACCCGGGACTGACAACGCGGCCGGGGTTCGGACGCCGCCGGTACTGATCAGTCGTCGAAGGCCGTCGCGCGTGTGCTCTTCTCCCATGCCACGACGTCCTCGCGGACCTGGTCCAGGTGGCCGAGGACCGCCGTCACGCCGTCGTCGCCGAGCGGGAGGCGGAGCGGGGTGCGGTCGGACCGGAGAGCGGACAGGATGACCGCGGCGGCCTTGGCCGGGTCACCGGGCTGGGAGCCGTCGCCGCCCGCGACGACACCGCGGGTGCCGCTGACCTTGGCGTAGACGCCGCTGTCCGTGCTCGCCCCCGCCCGGTCCGCCTCGAACAGCGAGGTCCTGAAGGCGCCCGGCTCCACGATCAGCACCTTGATGCCGTACTCCTCGACCTCGTCCGCGAGCGCCTCGGACATGCCCTCCAGGGCGAACTTCGTACCGCTGTAGGCGCCGAAGCCCGCGAAGGACATCTGCCCGCCCATGCTGCTCATCTGCACGATCGCCCCGGAGCGCCGCTCCCGCATCGACGGCAGCACGGCACGCACCAGCGCCGCCGGGCCGAAGACGTGCACGTCGAACAGGGCCCGCAGCTCCTCGTCCCCGGTCTCCTCGAAGGCGCCGACGTGGGTGCGGCCGGCGTTGTTGACGAGGACGTCGATCCGCCCGTGCCGCGCCACCACGTCCCGTACCGCCGCCTCGGCGGCCGCCGTGTCGGCGACGTCCAGGCGCAGCGCCTCCACCTGGTCGGGGTGGGCGGCGACCAGGTCGTCCAGTGCCTCGGGCCGGCGGGCGGCGCCCACGACGATGTCGCCGTCGGCCAGCGCCGCCTTTGCGATCTCCCGCCCGAAGCCGCTGCTCGCGCCCGTGATCAGCCAGACCTTGTTCATGTCGATCCCCTTGTCGATCGGTTCACGAACCAGCCTGCTGTGAAAGGCGGTTGCCCGTCCAAGACCCACGGTGATAACCGATGGCTATGACAACGGACGTACACCTACGGGATCTGCGCTACTTCCTGGCGGTGGCCGAGGAACTGCACTTCACGCGCGCGGCCGAGCGGCTGTACGTGTCCCAGCCCGCCCTGAGCAAGCAGATACGGGCGCTGGAGCGGCAGTTGAGCGTGGAGCTGTTCCGGCGCGACCGGCACGGGGTCGCGCTCACGGAGGCGGGTGAGGCGTTGCTGCCGCACGCGCGGCGGGTGCTGGCGGACTGGGCGGCGGGCGCGGCGGCGGTGGAGACGGCCCGGTCGGCGCAGCGCAGCACGCTGGTCGTGGGGATGAGCACCAGCCCGGGCCGCGGCGGACTGCTGCCCGCCATACGGTCCCGTTTCACCGCCGCGCACCCGGAGGCGGTGCTGCGGGTGCGCCAGGTGAGCTGGGAGGACCCCACGGCGGGTCTGGCGGACGGGGACGTGGACGTGGCGTTCGTCTGGCTGCCGCTGCCGGACGCGGGACGTTACGCCTGGACGGTCGTCGCCGAGGAGCCCCGTCTGGTCGCCCTGCCGGACACCCACCCCCTCGCGGCCCGCCCCGAGTTGACCTTCGCCGACCTGTCCGAGGAGCCCTTTCTCGCCCTCCCCGAGAGCGCGGGCCCGCTGCGCGACCACTGGCTCGCCCTCGACGAACGCGCCGGTCGCCCGGTCCGCGTCGGCGCGGAGATCGCCGGCACGGAGGAGACGTACGAGGCCCTGGTCGCCGGCCTCGGCATCTGCCTGGTCGCCGAGGGCAACGCCCCGCTGATCACCCTGGGCGGCGTGGTGACCCGCCCGGTGCACGGCCTCACCCCGACCCGCTACGCCCTGGCCTGGCGCATCGAGGACGGCCGACGACCACTGGTACGGGGGTACGCGGAGGCCTGCCGGGCGGTGGCGGGCGGCTGAGGGGCGTCCGCGCGGCGGAGGCGAGGGGCTGACGGGGCGTCCGCCGGGGGCGCCAAGGGGCCGTCCGCGCGGGGTTGTCTACGATCGCCCCATGAGCGGGTGGACGCGGTCCCTGGACGCCGCGGGGATTCGGGAGCCGGGGCTGCGGAGTGACTACGGGGTCCAGCGGCGGCTGGTGGCGCGGTGTCGGCGTAGTTCGTATCTGGCGGCGCGGGTGCTGTTGCCGCGGCCGATGCTGCCGCACGCGGTCGCGGCGACGGCGGTGATGCACCAGGGGGACGACCTGCTGGACACCGGCCCGAAGGCGCGGCGGGTCACGGCGTGGGCGTCCTGGGAGCAGCGGGTGCGCGAGGTGGTGGCGACGGGGGTGGGCGACGATCCGCTGACCCGCGCGCTGGCCCACACCGTTACCGCGTGTCCCCGGCTCGGGAGGACGGTGGAGGAGTATCTGGCCACCGCCGAGGCCGAGTTGGAGTTCGCCGGCTTCGCCACCGAGGCCGACTTCCAGGCCTACCTGGACGCCTACTCGCTGCCCGCCTTCATGCTGGTCGGCGTGTTGCTGGCGCCGGAGGGCGACGACGGGCGGTACCGGGCGCTGTGCCGGACACTCATCGAGGGCAGCCAGCGGCTGGACTTCGTCAACGACCTCGCGGAGGACCTCCCGCAGGGGCGGCTCGGCATCCCGTCCGAGACGCTGGAGCGCTTCTCCGTCACGGAGGAGGACCTGAGGGCGGGTCATACGCCCCCGGGTCTGGGCGCGTTGGTGGACCACGAGGTCCGCGCGGCCCGGACCGCCCTGGAGGAGGCACGCGAACTGCCCGCCGTCGCCGCACCCGAGGGTCGCGCCCTGCTCAGCGCGGTGATCGACATCGAGCTCCTGACCGCGGACGCGGCGGCGGCGCGCGGACCGGGGCTGCTGCGCGGCTCGGCCGGCCCGTCACCGGTGGGCGTGCTGCGGGTACTGCAGAACGCCCGACGTCAGCGCGCCCGCTGAAACCCCGCCGCCGACAACACCCCGACGCACGCCCACCTCGCGGACCGGACCACCCACGGATGCGCTGCGCCCGCCCCGCGAGCCACAACAGACCCCACCGGGCTCACCCCGGCCCACGAGCCGAAGTGAGCGGCCGGTCGGGCGGTCGGGCTCAGACGTTGAAGCGGAACTCCACCACGTCCCCGTCCTGCATGACGTAGTCCTTGCCCTCCATCCGCGCCTTCCCCTTCGCGCGGGCCTCGGCGACCGAGCCGGTCTCGACCAGGTCGTCGAAGGAGATGACCTCGGCCTTGATGAAGCCCTTCTGGAAGTCGGTGTGGATCACACCGGCGGCCTCGGGGGCGGTGGCGCCCTTCTTGATGGTCCAGGCGCGGGACTCCTTGGGGCCTGCCGTGAGGTAGGTCTGGAGGCCGAGGGTGTTGAAGCCGACGCGGGCCAGTGTCGTCAGGCCCGGCTCCTCGGCGCCCACCGACTCCAGCAGCTCCATGGCATCGGCCTCGTCGAGCTCGGCGAGGTCCGCCTCCAGCTTGGCGTTGAGGAAGATCGCCTCGGCGGGGGCGACCAGGGCGCGCTGCTCGTCCTTGAAGGTCTCGTCGACCAGCTCGTCCTCGTCGACGTTGAAGACGTAGAGGAAGGGCTTGGTGGTCAGCAGGTGCAGGTCGTGCAGGAGCTCCTCGTTGCCGGAGCCCTGGACGATGCCCGCGGAGAACAGGGTGTCGCCCTTCTCCAGGATCTCCTTGGCCGCCTCGACCGCCGCGACCTTCGCCACGACGTCCTTCTTGATCCGCGACTCCTTCTGGAGGCGGGGCAGGACCTTCTCGATGGTCTGGAGGTCGGCGAGGATCAGCTCGGTGTTGATCGTCTCGATGTCGTCCTTGGGCGAGACCTTGCCGTCGACGTGGACGACGTTCTCGTCCTTGAAGGCACGGATGACCTGGCAGATCGCGTCGGACTCACGGATGTTCGCGAGGAACTTGTTGCCCAGGCCCTCGCCCTCGGAGGCGCCCTTCACGATGCCCGCGATGTCCACGAAGTCGACGGTCGCCGGGAGGATCTTCTGGGAGGAGAAGATCTCGGCCAGTTTCGCCAGGCGCGGGTCCGGGACGCCGACCACGCCGACGTTGGGCTCGATCGTGGCGAACGGGTAGTTGGCCGCGAGCACGTCGTTCTTGGTCAGGGCGTTGAACAGGGTCGACTTGCCGACATTCGGCAGACCGACGATTCCGATCGTGAGCGACACGTTGCGACTTCCCGTACGTGAGAGGAGAGGACTGAGGGAGCAGGGCCCGCCCGGTGACACAGGCTCTGCGGGGCCGATCCACCAGTCTACGGCTTGGCCGGACCCGCCCCCGCGATCCGTCGAACACATGGCCAAGCTCCGCCCCTCGGCGTGTCTGAGAGACGATTCTGCATATAAACCGTCCTAAGTTGGTCCAGTGGAGCAACACAGGACGCGACCCCCGCACATCCGAGCACGCCGCGAGACGCCTTCCCTGCCCCCGCAGGCGGCCCGCGGCGGGCGCCGTCCGACGGCGGCCGTACGGCGGCCCGCTCCCCCGGTCGTGCAGGCGGTGCGCCGCTTTCCCAACCCCCGGCTCACCGGCCTCGGCGGCGGGCTGTTCTGCGGCGCCGCGATGTTCCTGCTCGGCTCGCTCGACGCGCTGCTGTTCGGATCGTCGCCGACGGTCTACGGGGTGCTGTTCCTGCCGGTCTGCGCGCTGACCGCGGTCTGGATACGGCGAGGCGACCTGGCGACGGCACCGGTGGTGGTGCCGATCGCCTTCGCCGTGGGCGTGCTGCCGGTGGCCGACGGCGACGGGTTCGGCAGCCGGCTGATGGGGCTGGTGACGGCCCTCGCCACCCAGGCCGGCTGGCTGTACGGCGGGACGCTGATCGCCGGTCTCATCGTGACCGTACGCAGGATCCGGCTGCTGAACCGCAGGCGCCGGGCGAACGGCCGGGCCTAGGCCGGCCTAGTCCTTGGCCGCCTGCATCGCCGCGCCCACGATCCCCGCGTTGTTCTGGAGCTGCGCCGGGACGATCTCGGCCTTGATGCCCTCGATGTAGTGCAGGAACTTCTGGGACTTGCGGCTGACGCCGCCGCCGATGATGAACAGCTCGGGCGAGAAGAGCATCTCGACGTGGGCGAGGTACTTCTGGACGCGGTGCGCCCAGTGCTCCCACGACAGGTCGCCGTCCTCCTTGGCCTTGCTGGAGGCGCGCTTCTCCGCGTCGTGTCCGTGCAGCTCCAGGTGGCCCAGCTCGGTGTTGGGGACCAGGACGCCGTCGACGAACAGGGCGCTGCCGATACCGGTGCCGAAGGTCAGCAGGAACACCGTGCCCCTGCGGCCGTGCCCGGCGCCGAACTCCATCTCGGCGACGCCCGCCGCGTCCGCGTCGTTGACCACCGTCACCGGCAGACCACCGAGCCGCTCGCTGAACAACGCGCGCGCGTCCTTGTCGATCCAGTCCTTGTCGACGTTGGCCGCCGTACGGATCGTCGCCCCGCCCGTGACCACACCCGGAAACGTGAGCCCGACCGGCCCCGTCCAACCGAAGTGGTCGACGACCTCCTTCACGCCGTCCGCCACCGCGTCCGGGGTCGCCGGGTGCGGGGTGAGCACCTTGCAGCGCTCCTGAGCCAGGTCGCCCTTGGCCAGGTCCACAGGGGCACCCTTGATCCCGGACCCGCCGATGTCCACACCGAAGATCTGCATGGCTCTACGTTACGTCGGACGACCGACAGTCACTCGACTGCGGTGCCCTTACGCTCCGCGACCAGCGCCGCAGCCTCCTCGCGCAGGTCCCGGCGGAGCTCCTTGGGCAGCGAGAAGGTGATGGACTCCTCGGCCGCCTTGACGAGTTCCACGTCGCCGTAGCCGCGCTGGGCGAGGTACTCGAGGACCTCCTCGACGAGGATCTCCGGCACCGAGGCGCCGGAGGTGACGCCGACCGTGGTCACGCCCTCCAGCCAGGCCTCGTCGATCTCGCTGGCGAAGTCCACCAGGTAGGCCTCGCGGGAGCCGGCCAGCTTGGCGACCTCCACCAGCCGCTTGGAGTTGGAGGAGTTGCGGGAGCCGACCACGATGACCAGCTCGGCCTCGGCGCCCATCTGCTTCACCGCGAGCTGACGGTTCTGCGTGGCGTAGCAGATGTCGTCGCTCGGCGGGGAGATGAGCTGCGGGAACTTCTCCTTCAGGGCGTCGACGGTCTCCATCGTCTCGTCCACGCTCAGCGTGGTCTGGGACAGCCACACGACCTTCGACTCGTCGCGGACCTCGACCTTGGCGACGTCGTCGGGGCCGTCGACCAGGGTGATGTGGTCGGGGGCCTCGCCGGAGGTGCCGATGACCTCCTCGTGGCCCTCGTGCCCGATCAGGAGGATGTCGTAGTCCTCGTTGGCGAAGCGGACGGCTTCCTTGTGGACCTTGGTGACCAGCGGGCAGGTCGCGTCGATGGTGGCGAGCTTTCCGCGCGCGGCCTCCTCGTGGACGACGGGGGCGACGCCGTGCGCCGAGAACATCACGATGTTCCCCTCGGGGACCTCCTCGGTCCGCTCGACGAAGATCGCGCCCTTCTTCTCCAGGGTCTGCACGACGTACTTGTTGTGGACGATCTCGTGCCGGACGTACACCGGAGCGCCGTACTGCTCCAGGGCTTTCTCGACGGCGATCACGGCGCGGTCCACGCCCGCGCAGTAGCCCCGGGGGGCGGCGAGCAGGACACGGCGGCCAGGCGAAGCAGTCATGCGTCCCATCGTAAGGCCGCGCTCGACGCGTCAAAGATCGCGTGGCGGGTGAGACTGGCCGGGAAGTGTGAAGGGCGGGGAGCCCGCGACGGCAGACGACGGACGATGCACCGGCGGAGGCACCGATGTCCGAGACGGCGACGACGGCGAGGACCGCCGAACCCGGTGACGGCCTGCGGCGCAGCCTCGGCTTTCGGGATCTGGTGGTCTACGGGCTGCTTTTCATCGCTCCCATGGCGCCCGTCGGCGTGTTCGGCACGCTCGACGCCCGGTCGCACGGGGCGGTCGCGCTGGTCTATGTCGTGGCCACGGTCGCGATGGCGTTCACCGCTTTCAGTTACGCGCAGATGGTGCGGGTCGTCCCGCGCGCGGGCTCGGTGTACGCCTACGCGCGCGTGGCGCTCGGCAAGGAGGTGGGGTTCGTCGCGGGCTGGATGGCGATGCTGGACTACCTCCTCATCCCGGCGGTCGCCTACCTCTTCTCCGGTATCGCGATGAACGCGCTGGTCCCGGAGGTGTCGCGGTGGGTGTGGACGGCGGTCGCGGTGGTCGTCACGACCCTGCTGAACCTGTGGGGCGTACAGGTCGCGGCCCGGGTCGGCTTCCTGGTGCTGGCGATGGAGATCGTGGTCCTGCTGGTGTTCGTGGTCAGCGCGGTCGTCGTCCTCGCGCGCGACGGTGCCGAACGCGGGTGGCTGTCGCCGCTGTCCGGCGACGGCACACAAGGGGCGTTCGCGCTGTCCGCGGTGATCGGGGCGGTGTCGATCGCGGTGCTGTCGTATCTCGGCTTCGACGCGATCGCGTCCTTCGCGGAGGAGGTCACCGGCGGGTCGGCGAAGGTGGCGCGGGCGGTGCTGTTCTGTCTGGCGCTGGCCGGTGTGCTGTTCGTGGGGCAGGCCTATCTGGTGGCGCTGCTGGAGCCGGTGTCCTCGGCGCAGCTCGCGGCCCGGCCGGAGCAGCAGGGGTCCGCCTTCTACGACGCCGTGGACGCGTCGGTGGGGACGTGGTTGCACGACCTGGTGGCCGTCAGCAAGGCGATCGGCGCGGCGTTCGCGGCGCTGGCGGGACAGGCGGCGGCCGGGCGGCTGCTGTTCGCCATGGGGCGGGACCGGCGGCTGCCGCGCGCGCTGTCGAGGACGGACTCGGGCGTGCCGCGCGTGGCGCTGCTGTGCGCGGCGCTCGTCACGCTGGTCGCGGCGGTGTGGGCGGCCCGCCGGGGCGACGGGATGGACCACCTGGTGTCGGTGGTCGACGTCGGTGCGCTCACGGCGTTCACGCTGCTGCACGCGAGCGTGGTGGGGTGGTTCGCGGTGCGGCGGCGGGGCGGGGCGGTGAGCTGGTGGCGGCATGTGCTGGTGCCGGTCCTCGGGGCGGCGATCACGGTGGCCGTGATCGTGGAGGCGTCGGGGGCGGCTCAGGTGGTGGGGGCGGTGTGGTTCGTGCTCGGACTCGGGGTCCTGTGGGGGCAGCGGGGGCGGCGCGGTCCCTCCGAGGCCTGACCGGTGTTGTCGGTGGGGGCCGTTACGCTCGCGGCATGGCTCTCAACACGTCCGCCGAAACACCGTTGCCCGTCGGTGAGGTCTCCCGGCTGATCGGGGGGTGGATCGACCGGCTCGGCGCGGTCTGGGTGGAGGGCCAGATCACCCAGCTGTCCCGCCGCCCCGGCGCCGGGGTCGTGTTCCTGACGCTGCGCGACCCGTCGTACGACATCTCCGTGAGCGTCACCTGCTACCGGCAGGTGTTCGACGCCGTCGCGGACGTGGTGAGCGAGGGGGCGCGGGTCGTCGTGCTCGCGAAGCCGGAGTGGTACGCGCCGCGCGGGCAGTTGTCGTTGCGGGCCGCCGAGATAAGGCCGGTCGGGGTGGGGGAACTGCTCGCCCGTCTCGAGCAGTTGAAGAAGGCGCTCGCCGCCGAGGGGCTGTTCGCGCCCGAGCGCAAGAAACCGTTGCCGTTCCTGCCGCAGCTCGTGGGGCTGGTGTGCGGGCGGGCCTCGGCCGCCGAGCGGGACGTGCTGGAGAACGCCCGGCACCGCTGGCCCGCCGTCCGCTTCGAGGTGCGCAATGTGGCGGTGCAGGGCGTGCACGCGGTGCCGCAGGTCGTGCAGGCCGTCAAGGAGCTCGACGAGAACGACGACGTCGACGTGATCATCGTGGCCCGGGGCGGGGGCAGCGTCGAGGATCTGCTGCCCTTCTCCGACGAGCAGCTCGTACGGACCGTCGCCGCCTGCCGTACCCCCGTCGTCTCCGCCATCGGGCACGAGCCGGACAACCCGCTGCTGGACCACGTCGCCGATCTGCGCGCCTCCACCCCGACCGACGCGGCCAAGAAGGTCGTGCCGGACGTGGGCGAGGAGTACGAGCGGGTGCGGATGCTGCGGGACCGGGCCCGGCGGTGCGTCGAGGCCATCGTCGAGCGGGAGGAGCGCGGGCTCGCCCACGCGCTCGCCCGGCCGTCGATACAGGATCCGCACCGGATGATCGACGAGCGGGCCGACCAGGTCTCCTCGCTGGTGGAGCGGTCGCGCCGCACCCTCGGCCATCTCCTGGACCGCGCCGACTCCGAGCTGACGCACACACGCGCGCGCGTGGTCGCCCTCTCCCCCGCCGCGACCCTGAAGCGCGGGTACGCCGTGCTCCAGAAGGCCGACGGGCATGTCGTGCGGGACCCGGAGGAGGTCGACGACGACGAGGTGCTGCGGGCGCGGGTCGCCGAGGGTGAGTTCCGCGTGAAGGTCGATGTCCGAGCCGATGCTTAGGGTGGGCGCATGACCAGCACAGTGGATGAGGCGCTCGGGTACGAGCAGGCGCGGGACGAACTGATCGACGTCGTACGGCGGCTGGAGGCCGGTGGCACGACGCTGGAGGAGTCCCTCGCGCTGTGGGAGCGGGGCGAGGAGCTGGCCAAGGTCTGCCGGCGCTGGCTGGACGGGGCGCGGGCACGGCTGGACGCGGCCCTCGCGGAGGAGAGCGAGGACGGGGCCGGGGAGGACGGGCCGGACGCCGGGTGACGGGCCTCCGGCACGCCGCCGAGAGCCCCACGCAGGCCGGGTTCCTCACGCACACCAAGGGCCCCCACGCAGGCCGGGTTCCTCACACACGCCAAGGGCCCCGCGCGCGCCGGGTGACGAGCCTCCAGCACGCCGAAGGCCCCACGCACGCCGGATAGCGGGCCGGTCGAGCTGTGAAGCGGGTCACCACACCCCGGCTTTAGTTGAACCTTAAACATGTTCCGCGTACAGTCATCCGTGTCAGCCGATCCGCGCGCCGGATCCGACGTACGTCCTCAAGAAGGTTCACGCCATGTCTCTCGTCCTTGACCCCGCCGCCCAGGACCTGCTCTTCCGCGAGGCCCGCACCGCCAACGCCTTCACCGACGAGCCGGTGACCGACGAGCAGCTCCAGGCGATCTACGACCTGGTCAAGTTCGGCCCGACCGCCTTCAACCAGACCCCCCTGCGCATCACGCTGGTCCGCTCCCCCGAGGCCCGTGAGCGCCTGGTGCGGCACATGGCCGAGGGCAACCAGCCCAAGACGGCCGCCGCCCCGGTCGTGGCGATCCTCTCCGCGGACAACGAGTTCCACGAGGAACTGCCCAAGCTGCTCCCGCACTTCCCGCAGGCCAAGGACGTCTTCTTCAGCGAGCGCCCGGTCCGCGAGAGCGCGGCCACGCTGAACGCCGCCCTGCAGGCCGCGTACTTCATCATCGGTGTCCGCGCCGCCGGGCTCGCCGCCGGCCCGATGACCGGCGTCGACTTCGAGGGCGTCCGCAAGGAGTTCCTCGACGACGACCACACCCCGCTCATGGTCGTCAACATCGGCAGGCCGGCCGAGGACGCGTCCCACCCGCGCGCCCCGCGCCTCGCCTACGACGAGGTCGTCACGACCGTCTGAGTCGGCCGTACGACAGGAACAGCACGACGACAGTAAGAGCAGGAACAGCAGGAACGGCACGAAGAAGGCCCCCGGTTTCCCCGCCGGGGGCCTTCTTCGTGATGCGGGCGGTCACTTCGCCCTGAGTGCCTTGACCATCTGCGTCAGCTGTTCGAAGGAGCCGGTGCCCGCCACCACGGTCGTGGCGCCGTCGGCCTGGTGGACCAGGGAGTCGTAGCGGCCGCCGGTGTAGCGCGTCCAGGTGCGGTCGCCGATCTTCTCGGTGCTGTCCGTCTTCTCGCCGCCCTGGCTGGCCTCGTCTATGAAGTCCACGGCCGGCTTCCGGGTCGACTGCTCGATCTGGACGTAGTCGTCGCCGGGGGTGTGGAAGCCCAGGTGCCAGGAGTCGGACTCCGCGGCGTCGAACCGGACGGAGGTGGCCTTCCAGGTCTTCGGCAGCCCTTCGGGAGCCAGCACGGGGTAGGCCGCGGCGCGTCGGGCCGTGAGCAGCTCGACGCGGTAGTCGACCCGCTTGATCTCCTGAGGGGAGTCGTCGTGCGGGATGAAGAGGTAGATGACCCCCGCCATGAGACTGATCACGCCCAGGGAGATCACCATGTCCCGGACCGTCTTCTGCTTGCCGCTCGAACCTGCCACACCCCCATCGTCGCAGGTGCCCTGGTCCGCTCATCCGTGGGGTCCCCTGCTCATTTTGTCTGCCTAACGATAGAGTCGGGGCCATACCCTCATCCGGCCGTCGTCGTATCAGAAAGGTGCGCCTCGATGACCGAGCAACACCACTTGCCCTCCGAACTCGAAGTTCCCAGCGAAGCCCCCGACCGTAACCTCGCCCTCGAACTCGTTCGGGTCACCGAAGCGGCCGCCATGGCCGCGGGACGCTGGGTCGGGCGAGGTGAGAAGAACGGCGCCGACGGTGCCGCGGTGCGCGCCATGCGGACCCTCGTCTCCACCGTGTCGATGAACGGCGTGGTCGTCATCGGCGAGGGTGAGAAGGACGAGGCCCCGATGCTCTTCAACGGGGAGCGTGTCGGCGACGGCACCGGGCCCGAGTGCGACATCGCCGTCGACCCGATCGACGGCACCACCCTGACCGCCAAGGGCATGCCGAACGCGATCGCCGTGCTGGCCGCCGCGGACCGCGGGTCGATGTTCGACCCGTCCGCCGTTTTCTACATGGACAAGCTGGTCACCGGACCCGAGGCCGCCGACTTCGTCGACATCAACGCGCCGGTGTCCGTGAACATCCGGCGGGTCGCGAAGGCGAAGCGCTCCACACCGGAGGACGTGACCGTCGTCATCCTCGACCGGCCACGGCACGAGGGGATCATCCAGGAGATCCGGGAGGCGGGTGCGCGCATCAAGCTGATCTCCGACGGTGACGTGGCGGGGTCCATCTACGCGCTGCGCGAGGGCACCGGCGTGGACATGCTGCTGGGCATCGGCGGCACCCCGGAGGGGATCATCTCCGCCTGCGCCGTGAAGTGCCTCGGCGGCACGATCCAGGGCAAGCTGTGGCCCAAGGACGCGGAGGAGCGGCAGCGGGCGATCGACGCCGGCCACGATCTCGACCGGGTGCTGACCACGGACGACCTGGTGTCGGGGGACAACGTGTTCTTCGTCGCCACCGGGATCACCGACGGTGAGCTGCTGCGAGGTGTGCGGTACCGGTCGGAGACCGCGACGACCGACTCGATCGTGATGCGGTCGAAGTCGGGGACGGTGCGCAGGATCGAGTCCGAGCATCGGCTGAGGAAGCTGCGGGCCTACAGCGCGATCGACTTCGACCGCGCCAAGTAGCGCCAGGTAGCGTCAAGTAGCGCGGAGGGGCCGGGGGTTCGGGGGACGCGGGGTTCGGTGGGTGGCAGGTCGGTGCCCACACCCCCGGGGCGGTGCCCACCCCCCGGAGCGCTGCCCGCGCACCTCGATCAGAACCCGGCCCACGGAAAAGGGCGCCCCCGGTGCGGTGGGGGCGCCCTTTTTCGTCGGTCTGCGGAGTCAGCCGGCCTGGAGTCAGCCGGTCTGCGGAGTCAGCCGGCCTCGGGAGTCAGCCGGCCTGGGGTATGCGGGCCGCCCTCGCCGCCTTCTGGAGTTCCATGTCGCGGCGCCTGCGGCGGGCCAGGACCACGCGGCGTTCCGCGGCGGTGAGGCCTCCCCAGACGCCGTAGGGCTCGGGTTGCAGGAGCGCGTGTTCGCGGCACTCGACCATGACCGGACAGCGGGCACACACGCGCTTGGCGGCCTCCTCGCGGGAGAGCCGGGCCGCGGTGGGCTCCTTGGAAGGGGCGAAGAACAGTCCGGCCTCGTCGCGCCGGCACACCGCCTCGGTGTGCCACGGCGCGTCTTGGTCCCTGTCTCGCACTGGCACCCGCTGAGCCGGTACAGCAGCTACTTGCAGGGACGAATGCGGCGGTTGCAGCACGGTCTACTCCTGACGACGGCTTCGCGAGCGAGAGACGATGCAGCAAGGCCTACCCGCTGTGCGCGTGCCTATGCACTGAGTTCCGTACCGCTGGATTACGGGTGGTCCGGTGCTGGGGTCCGAGTGGAACGGATCGCTTCACATCCGGCCCGGTTCACAACCGTCAACGATCCAGATGCTTGCGCAAACTCCTGTCGACCTTGTGCTGGACGCGGTCCAGGATGTCCGCCACGAGCTTGCCGCGCTTGGGCCGGCCCTCGATGTTGCCGAGAACGGCCCAGCCGTCGACGTAGACGACCGGAGCCTCGGGGTCGTCCGAATCCAGCGTGTGCACCTCGAAGTTGCCCAGGACGCCGCCGCCCGTGCCGCGCAGCGAGATGTTCTCCGGGACGCGGACCTCGACGTTGCCGAAGACCGAGATCGCCTTGATCACGACCTGCTGGTACGCGAAGAGGGCCTCGCTGAGGTCTATCTCGACGCTGCCGAAGATCGCGTACGCGTGGATACGGCGGCCCGCGCGCCAGCGGCCCTTGCGGACGGCGCTGCTGAACACCGCCACCACGTTCTCGTCGGGGTCGATCGGGACGGCGCCGACGGTGGGGCGGCTGGGGGCGGTGGGGACCCGGCGGGGCTGATGGGCGGCGGGCAGGTCCCGTATGAAGGCGTCCAGCTCGCCGACCGTCTTGGCGGCCAGCACGCCCTCGATCCGCTCGGCGTGCTCGTCGGCGGTGAGGCGGCCCTCGGCCAGGGCCTCGCGCAGGATGTCGGCGATCCGGTCGCGGTCGGCGTCCGAGGCGCGCAGATCGGTGGTGGCAGCGGGCGGGGTCTGCTTCTCAAGGTCCACGACAGCAGCGTACCCAAACGCGATAGATCGCGACTAGGCCCTGTGGACGACCGAACTGCGGACTGGGCGGCCTGTGGACAACCCACTGAGCCTTACCTCACAAACTTCCGGGCTCCGGCAGGTTCTACGCTGGTGAGGCCTGCCAACGGAGGCCGGCCGCCGTCTGTCGAGTGAGGAATGGGCTGAGATGCCTGAGTTCGCGTACACCGATCTGCTCCCCATGGGAGAGGACACCACCCCGTACCGGCTGGTGACCTCCGAGGGTGTCTCCACCTTCGAGGCCGACGGGCGGACCTTCCTCAAGGTGGAGCCGGAGGCGCTGCGCAAGCTCGCCGAAGAGGCCATCCACGACATCCAGCACTACCTGCGGCCCGCGCACCTGGCCCAGCTGCGGCGGATCATCGACGACCCCGAGGCGTCGAGCAACGACAAGTTCGTTGCCCTGGACCTGCTGAAGAACGCGAACATCGCGGCGGCGGGCGTGCTTCCGATGTGCCAGGACACCGGCACCGCGATCGTCATGGGCAAGCGCGGGCAGAACGTCCTCACCCAGGGCGGCGACGAGGAGGCCCTGTCGAAGGGCATCTACGACGCGTACCTGAACCTCAACCTGCGCTACTCGCAGATGGCCCCGCTGACCATGTGGGACGAGAAGAACACCGGTTCCAACCTCCCGGCGCAGATCGAGCTGTACGCGACCGACGGCGGCGCCTACAAGTTCCTCTTCATGGCCAAGGGCGGCGGCTCGGCCAACAAGTCCTTCCTGTACCAGGAGACGAAGGCCGTCCTCAACGAGGCCTCCATGATGAAGTTCCTGGAGGAGAAGATCCGTTCGCTGGGTACGGCCGCCTGTCCGCCGTACCACCTGGCGATCGTGGTCGGCGGTACCTCGGCCGAGTACGCCCTGAAGACGGCGAAGTACGCCTCCGCCCACTACCTGGACGAGATCCCGGCCGAGGGCTCGGAGCTGGGTCACGGCTTCCGGGACAAGGAGCTGGAGGAGAAGGTCTTCGAGCTGACGCAGAAGATCGGGATCGGGGCGCAGTTCGGGGGCAAGTACTTCTGCCACGACGTCCGTGTGGTGCGGCTGCCGCGGCACGGCGCGTCCTGCCCGGTCGCGATCGCCGTCTCCTGCTCGGCGGACCGTCAGGCGGTCGCGAAGATCACCGCCGAGGGCGTCTTCCTGGAGCAGCTGGAGACGGACCCCGCGCGGTTCCTGCCGGACACCACGGACGAGCACCTGGACGAGTCCGGTGACGTCGTGAAGATCGACCTCAACCAGCCGATGGACACGATCCTCGCCGAGCTGACGAAGTACCCGGTGAAGACCCGGCTGTCCCTCACCGGCCCGCTGGTCGTGGCCCGTGACATCGCGCACGCCAAGATCAAGGAACGCCTGGACGCGGGCGAGGAGATGCCGCAGTACCTGAAGGACCACCCGGTGTACTACGCGGGCCCGGCGAAGACGCCCGAGGGCTACGCGTCCGGTTCCTTCGGTCCCACCACGGCCGGCCGTATGGACTCCTACGTCGAGCAGTTCCAGGCGGCGGGCGGCTCGAAGGTGATGCTGGCCAAGGGCAACCGGAGCAAGCAGGTCACGGACGCGTGCGCCACGCACGGCGGCTTCTACCTGGGCTCCATCGGCGGCCCGGCCGCGCGTCTGGCCCAGGACTGCATCAAGAAGGTCGAGGTCGTCGAGTACGAGGAGCTCGGCATGGAGGCGGTCTGGAAGATCGAGGTCGAGGACTTCCCGGCGTTCGTCGTCGTCGACGACAAGGGCAACGACTTCTTCCAGGACCCGGCGCCCGCGCCGACGTTCACGTCGATCCCGGTACGGGGGCCTGGGCTGGCGTAGGACCTCGGGTGCGGCGGGAGCCGGATCTCGCCCCCGCCGCCCCTACCCGTCCCATCCCCAGGGGCTGCCGCCCCCTTCGACGCCGCCCAGGGGGCTTTCGCCCCCTGGCCCCGGTCGGCCCCAAGGGCCTCGTCCTCAAACGCCGGACAGGCTGAGAAGATGCGGTGACGAGTCGCCGTTCGGCGCAGTTCCCGGAACATCGCGGCGTCCCCGTTCGCTGTACCCGGTATGAGCGACTACCGCATCGAGCACGACTCCATGGGCGAGGTACGCGTCCCCGCCGACGCCAAGTGGCGGGCGCAGACCCAGCGTGCCGTCGAGAACTTTCCCGTGTCCGGGCAGCGGATCGAGCGCGCGCACATCGAGGCGCTCGCGCGGATCAAGGGGGCCGCCGCGAAGGTCAACGCGCGGTTGGGGGTGCTCGACAAGGACATCGCCGAGGCCGTTCAGGAGGCGGCGGCCGAGGTCGCGGACGGAGCGTGGGACGCGCACTTCCCGGTCGACGTGTTCCAGACCGGGTCCGGGACCTCCTCCAACATGAACACCAACGAGGTCATCGCCACCCTGGCCAGTGAGCGGCTGGGCCGGCCCGTGCATCCCAACGACCACGTCAACGCCTCGCAGTCGTCCAACGACGTGTTCCCCTCCTCCATCCACATCGCCGCCACCGCCGCCGTCACCCGTGATCTCGTCCCCGCGCTCCAGCACCTCGCCGACTCCCTCACGCGCAAGTCCGAGGAGTTCGCCGACGTGGTGAAGTCCGGGCGGACCCATCTCATGGACGCCACCCCGGTGACCCTGGGGCAGGAGTTCGGGGGGTACGCCGCGCAGGTGCGGTACGGCATCGAGCGGCTGGAGGCCTCCCTCCCCCGGCTCGCCGAGCTGCCGCTGGGCGGCACCGCCGTCGGGACCGGGATCAACACCCCGCCCGGGTTCCCCGCGGCCGTCATCGAGGAGGTGGCCCGCGTCACCGGGCTGCCGCTGACCGAGGCCCGCGACCACTTCGAGGCGCAGGGGGCCCGGGACGGGATCGTGGAGACCAGTGGGCAGCTGCGGACCATCGCGGTCGGGCTGACCAAGATCGCCAATGATCTGCGGTGGATGGCCTCCGGGCCGCGGACCGGGCTCGCCGAGATCTCCCTGCCCGACCTCCAGCCCGGTTCGTCGATCATGCCGGGCAAGGTCAACCCGGTCATCCCGGAGGCCGTGCTCATGGTCTGCGCCCAGGTCATCGGCAACGACGCGACCGTCGCCACGGCCGGAGCCGCCGGCAACTTCGAGCTCAACGTCATGCTGCCGGTGATCGCCAAGAACGTCCTGGAGTCGATCCGGCTGCTCGCCAACGTCTCCCGGCTGCTGGCCGACCGGACCGTCGACGGGATCGTCGCGCACCGGGAACGCGCGCGTGAGTACGCCGAGTCGTCGCCTTCCGTGGTCACTCCGCTGAACAAGTACATCGGGTACGAGGAGGCCGCCAAGGTCGCCAAGAAGTCCCTCGCGGAGCGCCGGACCATTCGTGAGGTCGTGCTGGAGGGCGGGTACATCGAGCGCGGCGACCTGACCGCCCAACAGCTCGACGAAGCGCTGGATGTCCTGCGGATGACACGGCCGTAACCATTGTCGTCCCGGACGCGAACCGTGACGCGTGCCGCAGCGTCGTATGCCCAGGGCACCTAATATCTGTTCATGGCAGACGGTGGAGCGGTGAGAGCGGTGAACGCGGGTACGTCGACGTCCTTCTGGGAGCCGGGGAGTCAGATCCTGTGGCGGTACCGGGAGAACGCCGGCCCGCGCTTCCACATCGCACGCCCTGTCACCGTCGTCCGGGACGACCATGAGGTGCTGGCCGTGTGGATGGCTCCCGGCACCGAGTGTGTGAGGCCTGTCCTCACCGACGGCACCGCGGTGCACGCGGAGCCGCTGGAGACCCGGTACACCAAGCCGCGCACCGTGCAGCGCGACCGCTGGTTCGGCACCGGGGTGCTGAAGCTGGCGCGGCCCGGTGAGCCGTGGTCGGTGTGGCTGTTCTGGGATCCGGGCTGGCGGTTCAAGAACTGGTACGTGAACCTGGAGGAGCCGCTGGCCCGTTGGGAGGGCGGTGTCGACTCCGAGGACCACTTCCTCGACATCTCCGTGCACCCGGACCGCAGTTGGCACTGGCGCGACGAGGACGAGTTCGCGCAGGCCCAGCGGGACGGGCTGATGAGCCGGGCGCGGGCCGAACAGGTGCGCCAGGCGGGGCGGGATGCGGTGGAGGTGATCCGCGCCTGGGGCCCGCCGTTCTCGGACGGTTGGCAGCACTGGCGCCCGGATCCGGCCTGGTCGGTACCGTTGCTGCCGGAAGACTGGGACCGCACGCCCGCGCACGTGTCCTCATGAGACCCTTGATGCGCCCCCGGGCAACAAACGTAGGATCGTCCTCCGCAAGAGCGCGCGGCGGCAACTGGCGGAGCGTGCATCGAGCTTGACCATTCGTCACCGAGGGGCGGGCAGGACGTGAGCGAGGGGTACGAGGGCAACACCGGCGACACAGGCCCTGTGCGGGCCGGTCGCTCCGCCGGTGGCACAGGAACAGCCTCTGATCACGCGGGAATTCCGTTCCTGGGGCACGAGTACCGGGTATCGGCATTTCGGCGGGACGAACTGAGCGCGCGGCGCGCAGCCACCGACGGACGGATTCGACACGCGTGACGGAGCAGCCCACCTCCTTCGAGCGCCCCCAGCCGGGCGCCGCCCCCGCGGACCCTCGCGGGGCGCTCCTGCGTGCCTCCACGCCCCCGCAGGGCGCCTTACCGGCACAGGCCCGGGCCGGTGAGACACCGCCGTCCGGGGCCGACGTCACCTCGCCGTCGACGCCGTCGCCGGGCGGCGACCCCGAGCACTCCCAGCCCACGGCAGCCGCCGAGCCGGACACCCATCGGCCGCGGCCGGTGTCCGAGGGCATCCCCGTCCAGCCGGAGGCCGCGTCCGACGGCCCCGAGCGGCGCACCGGGCAGGGTGTGACGCCGGGTCGGCCGACGCCCATGCGGCGGGACGGCGACCGGCTGCGCTTCGTCGGTGCGGCGACCCGGCGGATCGCCCGCGGTATCGACCTCGACGAGATCGTGATGGGGCTGTGCCGGGCGACCGTACCGACGTTCTCGGACGCGATCCTGGTCTATCTGCGTGACCCGCTGCCGGTCGGTGACGAACGCCCCACCGGGCCGCTGGTGCTGCGGCTGCGCCGCACCGACCGGATACCGGAGGAGCGGGACACCGAGGGCGGTTTCGCGACGCCCGCGCTCCAGCCGGAGCCGACCGAGCTGACCGAACTGGCCGCCGTCACCGCCGAACTGTGCGAGGTACGCACCGGCGGCGCGCTCGCCGAGGTGCTGCGCGGGGTCCGCCCGGTCTTCACGGATTCTCCGGCGGCCCGCGCGGCGCTGCCGGAACTCCTCGGTGAAGGCGGCGAGTTGGTGGTCCCCGGCGGGCGGCGCGCCATCCTCGCTCCCCTGCGGGGCCGGCGCCGGGTCATCGGCGCCGCACTGTTCCTGCGCCGCCCCGAGCGGATGGCCTTCGAGTCGGACGACCTCCTGGTCGCCGCGCAGCTCGCCACGCACAGTGCGCTGGGCATCGACAAGGCGGTCCTGTACGGCCGTGAGGCGTACATCGCCGACGAGCTCCAGCGCACCATGCTCCCCGAGACGCTCCCGCGTCCGACGGGGGTCCGGCTGGCCTCGCGCTATCTGCCGGCCGCGGAGACCGCGCGGGTGGGCGGCGACTGGTACGACGCGATCCCGCTGCCGGGCAGCCGGGTCGCCCTGGTCGTCGGTGACGTCATGGGCCACTCCATGACCTCGGCCGCGATCATGGGCCAGTTGCGGACCACCGCCCAGACCCTCGCCGGCCTCGACCTGCCGCCGCAGGAGGTGCTGCACCACCTGGACGAGCAGGCCCAGCGGCTCGGCACCGACCGCATGGCGACCTGCCTCTACGCCGTCTACGACCCGGTGTCGCACCGGATCACGATCGCCAACGCCGGCCATCCGCCGCCCGTCCTGCTCCACCTGGGCGGCCGGGCGGAGGTCCTCCGGGTGCCGCCGGGCGCCCCGATCGGCGTCGGCGGTGTGGACTTCGAGGCCGTGGAGCTGGACGCGCCCGCCGGGGCGACCCTGTTGCTCTACACCGACGGGCTCGTCGAGTCGCGCCTGCGGGACGTGTGGACCGGCATAGAGCAGCTGCGCGAGAAGCTCGCCGCTACCGCACAGCTGACCGGGCCGGACCATCCGCCGCCGCTGGAGGCGCTGTGCGACGAGGTGCTGGACATGCTCGGACCCGGCGACCGGGACGACGACATCGCGCTGCTCGCCGCCCGCTTCGAGGGGATCGCGCCCAGTGACGTCGCGTACTGGTTCCTGGAGCCCGAGGACGCGGCACCGGGGCGGGCCCGGCGGCTGGCCCGGCGTGCCCTGTCCCGCTGGGGGCTGGAGGAACTGAGCGACTCCGTCGAGCTGTTGGTGAGCGAGGTCGTGACCAACGCCGTACGGTACGCGTCGCGGCCGGTGACCCTGCGCTTGCTGCGGACCGACGTACTGCGCTGCGAAGTCGGTGACGACGTACCGCAGTTGCCGCGGCTGCGGCAGGCGCGGGCCACCGACGAGGGCGGACGCGGGCTGTACCTGGTCAACAAGATGGCCCGGCGCTGGGGGGCGACCCGGCTCAGCACCGGGAAGGTCGTCTGGTTCGAGCTGAACCGGAACTGAGGGACGAAAAAGAGGGGGCGCCCGGCATCTGCCGGGCGCCCCCTTCCTCTTGCTTCCTATGGCTCGTCCACCGGATCCACCGGATCCTCCGGGATGCCGTCCGTCGGCGGCCTCGTCGTCGGCGTCTGCGAGGGCGTCGGCGTCGGCGTCGGGCTCGGCGTCTGCGAGGGCGTCTGCGTCGGGGTCTGGCTCGGCGTCTGGGTGGGCGTCTTCGTGGGAGTCGGGGTCGGCGTGGGGGTGGGCGTCGGGGTCGGGGTCGGGGTCGGCGTCCACGGCGGCTCGACCGCGGCGCCCTGGTCGGTGTCCAGGTCGAACTCGGCGGAGGTGGAGGTCACGCCGAACATGTACGCCGCCCAGACCCCGGCCGGGAAGCCGCCGCCGTTGACGCGGGGCTCGCCGCCGGCGCCGTACATCTTCGCCTGCGCCTTGGTCTTGTGATCCTCGCCGAACAGGCCCACCGAGGTGACCAGGTCGGGGGTGTAGCCGGTGAACCAGGCCGAGAGGTTGTCGTCGGAGGTACCGGTCTTGCCCGCGACCTCCTGGCCGTCGCGCTCGGTGTTATCGGCGACGGACCGCTTGGCCGTACCGTCGTCGACCACGCCGGTCAGCACCGAGGTCACCGTGTCGGCGGTCTCGCGGCTGATGACCTGCTCGCCGACGGCGTCGGGCATCTCGACCTCGCTGCCGTTGCGCTCGGCCGACTTGATGACGGTCGGGGTGACCTTCTTGCCGTGGTTGTCGAGGGTGGCGTAGACCCCTGCCATCTGGATCGGGCTCGCGCCCATGGTGCCCAGGGTGTAGGCGGGCAGCGCCTTGAGGTCGGCGGTGTCCATGCCGAGGTCGGCGGCCGTCTTGAGGACCTTGTCCATGCCGACGTCGACGCCCATCTGCGCGAAGACGGAGTTGATGGACTTGTTCATCGCCGTCTGGACGGTGACGTCGCCGTAGTCCTGGTCGTCCTCGTTCTCCGGGGCGAAGGCGATGTCGCCGCCCTTGACGGGGCGCTTGCTGGTGCCGTCGTAGACCGTGCTCGCGCCGATCTTCTTGCCGTCCTGCGTCTCGGCGCCGTTCTCCAGGGCGGCGGCCAGGATGACCGGCTTGAACGTGGACGCGGGCTGGTAGTCGGTGCGGTTGGCGTTGCTGAAGTAGTGCTTGGTGTAGTCCGCGCCGCCGTACAGGGCGACGATCTTGCCGGTCTTGGGGTCGACGGAGGCCGCACCGGCCTGGATGTTCTTGTCGACCTTGCGCTTGTCCGGGTCCAGCTTGTCGGTCAGCTGGGCCTTGACGGCCTTCTCCAGCTGCGCCTGCTTCTTCTTGTCGATGTTCAGGGTGATGGTCCAGCCACCCCGGTCGACCTGGGCCTCCGCCTCGTCCTTGGAGAGACCGTCCTGGTCCGTCAGCTGCTGCACGAGCTGCTGCTTGGCGAGCTTGACGAAGTAGCCCTTCTGGCCCTTGAGCCCGGACTCGGCCTGGGGCTCCTTGGGCTTGGGGAACGTCATGCCGGCGCGCTCGGAGGCCTTCAGCCAGCCTTCCTCGACCATGTTGTCCAGGACGTAGTTCCAGCGCGCCTCCACCAGCTTCTTGCTGGTGTCCGAGGCGACCGCCCAGTCGTACTGGCTCGGGGCCTGGAGCACGGCGGCGAGGTAGGCGCCCTGCGCGACGGAGAGCTCCTCGGCGTCGACGCGGTAGTAGGCCTGGGCGGCGGCCTGGATGCCGTAGGCGGTACGGCCGTAGTAGCTGGTGTTGATGTAGCCCGCGAGGATGTCGTCCTTGGACATCTGGCGGTCCACCTTCAGGGAGATCACCAGCTCCCTGAGCTTGCGGGTGACCGTCTGGTCCTGCGTGAGGTAGTAGTTCTTGACGTACTGCTGGGTGATGGTCGAGCCACCCTGCTTGCCCTTGCCGGAGAGCGTGTTGAGCAGACCTCGGGCGGTGCCTTTCAGGTCGACGCCGGCGTCCTGGTAGAAGGACTTGTTCTCGGCGGCGACGAAGGTGAGCTGGACCTTCTTGGGGACCTTGGCCAGGTCGACGACGTCACGGTTGATCTTGCCGTTGGTGACCATGACCGAGCCGTCGCTGTACTTGTACGTGTTGGTCTGGAGCTGGGCCTTGGCGTTGCCCTCGGGTACCTGCACCATCATGTACAGCACGATGAAGCCGCCGATGCCGAGCAGGCAGGCGCCGAGGAAGGTGCCGAGGATCCTCTTCCAGGTGAAGAGGCGGCGTATGAGGCTCTTGTCGCCCCCACCGGTCGCCGCCCCCGACGAACGGCGCTTGGGCGCGGCGCGGTGACCGCCGCGCTGTCGCGCTCGTCTCTCTTCCGCTCGTCCCATGGGCCCGTTCCGCTCCGCTTCGTTCATGTGTGCGCGTCTGTCACACAGGTTCGCCGCTCAGGTCAGCTCAGAAAGCTAACACCGGGAGATGTGACAAAGGGCTGCCGATCCGGCCTTTTACGGACGTGACAATCAGCACCCACCCCTATGGAACCGACGTATGAGGGGTGCGCAAGGTTGCCTTGACGCGCTAATGTGATATCACTTAGCTAGATCAAAGCTAAACAGAGACAGAGGCAGAGCCGCGCAGCCGTGCGGCAGGAGAACGGGGGACCCCATGACCACACACGACGACGCCGTCGTCGACGTGCCCGAGATGCCCGCCCCGCGCGTGCGGGAGTTCGCGGCGCACAGCATCGGCGGCGGGCTCGCGCTGCTGCTCGGGCTGCTGGGGCTGTTCGCCGGGGCCGGAATGATCGTGGCCGCCACGGCGGTGGCGGCGACCGGCGGCAAGGCCGCGCTGATCGTCGGCGGGATCGTGGTCGCGCTCGCCGCGTTCCTCGCCATGTGCGGGCTGAACACGGTGGCCCCGGGCGAGGCCCGGGTGGTGCAGCTCTTCGGGCGCTACCGGGGGACGATCCGGCAGGACGGGTTGCGCTGGGTGAACCCGTTCACCTCGCGCACCAAGATCTCGACGCGGGTGCGCAACCACGAGACGGCCGTCCTGAAGGTCAACGACGCCTACGGCAACCCGATCGAGCTCGCCGCGGTCGTGGTGTGGCGGATCGAGGACACCGCGCAGGCCACCTTCGAGGTGGACGACTACCTCGAGTTCGTCTCCACCCAGACCGAGGCCGCCGTCCGGCACATCGCCATCGAGTACCCCTACGACGCCCATGACGAGGGCGGCCTGTCACTGCGCGGCAACGCCGAGGAAATCACCGAGAAGCTGGCGCTGGAGCTGCACGCGCGTGTGGAGGCGGCCGGCGTCGAGATCATCGAGTCCCGCTTCACACACCTCGCCTACGCCCCGGAGATCGCCTCCGCGATGCTCCAGCGTCAGCAGGCCGGCGCGATCGTGGCCGCGCGGCGGCAGATCGTGGACGGGGCGGTCGGGATGGTCGAGGCGGCACTGGCCCGGATCAGCGAGCAGAACATCGTGGCACTCGACGACGAGCGCAAGGCGGCGATGGTGTCGAACCTGATGGTGGTGCTGTGCGGGGACCGCGCCGCCCAGCCCGTGCTCAACACGGGGACGCTCTACCAGTGACGGATCCCGCGGAGGAACCCGTGGAGCCCGCCCCCAAGCGGCGGCCGCAGCAGCGCAAGCAGGTGCTGCTGCGGCTGGACCCGTCGGTGTACGAGGCGCTGGCGCGGTGGGCCGGGGACGAGCTGCGGTCGGCGAACGCGCAGATCGAGTTCCTGCTGCGCAAGGCGCTGGCGGACGCGGGGCGACTGCCCGGCGAGGCCCGGCCGATCCCGCGCCGGGGGCGACCGCCGGTCGATCCGGAAGGCCGGGATCCCGTGTAGCAGAACCGTGACAATCGGCCCCCACCTGCGGTTCGTCACGCACCTCCCCCTGCTACACACTCCGCGTATACATGCGGGGTATACACGGCGTGTACAGTCCTTCCCATGTCCATCGGTCACACCCTTTTGGGACTCCTGGAGTCCGGGCCCCGCCACGGTTACGACCTGAAGCGGGCCTTCGACGAGAAGTTCGGTCACGACCGGCCCCTGCACTACGGCCAGGTCTACTCGACGATGTCCCGCCTGCTGAAGAACGGTCTCGTCGAGGTCGACGGCATCGAGGCCGGCGGCGGTCCGGAACGCAAGCGGTACGCGATCACCGAAGCCGGCATCACCGACGTACAGCGGTGGCTGGCCACGCCGGAGAAGCCCGAGCCGTATCTGCAGTCCACGCTGTACACGAAGGTCGTCCTCGCGCTGCTCACCCATCGGGACGCGGCCGACATCCTCGACACCCAGCGCTCCGAGCACCTGCGGATGATGCGGATCCTCACCGACCGCAAGCGCAACGGCGACCTCGCCGACCAGCTCATCTGCGACCACGCCCTGTTCCATCTCGAGGCCGATCTGCGCTGGCTGGAACTGACCGCCGCGCGCCTCGACAAACTCGCCCAGGTGGTGGCCCCATGACTCCCGCAGGCTCTCTCCTCGTCGCCCACGAGCTGCGCAAGGCGTACGGTCCGACCCTCGCGCTCGACGGCGCCCAGTTCTCGATCCACCCCGGTGAGGTCGTGGCCGTGATGGGCCCCTCCGGGTCCGGCAAGTCGACGCTGCTGCACTGTCTCGCCGGGATCGTGACGCCCGACTCGGGCTCGATCACGTACAACGGGCAGGAGATGGCGACGATGAACGACGCCCAGCGCAGCGCGCTGCGGCGCTCGGAGTTCGGGTTCGTCTTCCAGTTCGGCCAGCTCGTCCCCGAGTTGACCTGCGTCGAGAACGTCGCCCTGCCGCTGCGGCTGAACGGCACCTCCCGCAAGGAGGCCGAGAAGACCGCCCTCGGGTGGATGGAACGGCTCGAGGTCGACGACCTGCGCAAGAAGCGGCCCGGCGAGGTCTCCGGCGGGCAGGGCCAACGCGTCGCCGTGGCGCGGGCGTTGGTGACCAGCCCGCGCATGGTGTTCGCCGACGAGCCGACCGGCGCGCTCGACTCGCTCAACGGCGAGCGCGTGATGGAACTGCTCACCGACGCCGCCCGGTCGACCAACGCGGCCGTCGTGCTGGTCACGCACGAGGCGCGGGTGGCGGCCTACTCCGACCGCGAGATCGTCGTACGGGACGGCAAGTCGCGGGACATGGAGCGGGTCGTATGAGGCAGTGGGCGCGGGACCTGGGGATGGGCGTCAGATTCGCGTTCGCGGGGGGACGCGAGGGCTGGATGCGGGTCCTGCTGACGGCCGTCGGGGTGGGGCTCGGGGTGGCGCTGCTGCTGCTGACGACCGCGATCCCGAACGCGATGGCGACGCGCGACAGGCGGGAAGAGGCGCGCACCGACATGTCGTTCAGCGCGACGCGGCTGAAGAAGGCCGACGACACGCTGATCGTCGGGAACGTCACCACGACCTACCACGACAAGAGCGTGCGCGGCCGGGAGGTGGAGCCCGAGGGCACCAGGTCGCCGCTGCCGCCCGGGGTCTCCGCCTTCCCCGAGCCGGGCGAGATGGTGGTCTCCCCCGCGCTGAGGAAACTCCTGGACTCCCCCGACGGGAAGGCGCTGCGGGAGCGGCTGCCGGACCGGGTCGTCGGAACCATCGGGGAGAGCGGGCTGATCGGCTCGGCCGAACTCGCCTTCTACCGCGGCGCCGAGGGCCTCGCGCCCAAGGTCAACGGCGGAACCGTGGACCGCATCGAGCGGTTCGGGGCGCCGAGCCAGCAGGAGCCGCTGGATCCCATTCTGCTCCTGCTGATCCTGGTCGTCTTCGCTGTGCTGCTGACGCCGGTCGCCGTCTTCATCGCGGCCGCCGTACGGTTCGGCGGGGAGCGGCGTGACCGACGGCTCGCGGCGCTCCGGCTGGTCGGCTCCGACGCCCGGATGACCCGGCGGGTCGCGGCGGGCGAGGCGATGGCCGGGGCCCTGGTGGGACTGGTCCTGGGCGCCGGGTTCTTCATGATCGGGCGGCAGGTCGCGGGGACCGTCGAGCTCTTCGACTACAGCTTCTTCCCGAGCTATCTCAACCCCTCGCCCCTGCTGGCCCTGCTGGTCGCCGTCGCGGTGCCCGCGGCCGCCGTGCTGGTCACCCAGCTGGCCCTGCGCGGGGTCGTGATCGAGCCGCTCGGTGTGGTGCGCACGGCGAAGCCGTCCCGGCGCCGGCTGTGGTGGCGGCTGCTGCTGCCGCTGGGCGGGCTCGCGATGCTCTACCCGATGATCGGCCAGGGCCGGGGCAGCGGGAACTTCAACGAGTACCTCACCGTCGGCGGCGTCATGCTGCTCCTGGTCGGGGTGACCGCGCTGCTGCCCTGGGTCGTCGAGGCGGTCGTCTCCCGGCTCGGCGCCGGCCCGGTCGCCTGGCAACTGGCGGTGCGCAGGCTCCAGTTGAGCAGCGGCACGGCGGCTCGCATGGTCAACGGCATCGCGGTGGCGGTGGCCGGCGCGATCGCCCTGCAGATGCTGTTCGCCGGCGTCGACAGCCAGTACACGGAACACAAGGGCGATACCACCACCGGGGCGCAGATGGCCGTGCGCCTGACCTCGGGCAGCCCGGTCGCCGCGGCCAAGGAGAAGTTCACGGCGACCCGGGGCGTCGACGGCCTCTACGACATGGCCGACGGGTACCTCTCCGACTCCCGTACCCAGCCCGAGAACTTCGCCCCGGTGTCCGCCGGTACCTGCGCGTCCCTGCGCAAGGTCGCGAAGCTCTCCTCCTGCCGGGACGGCGACGTCTTCGTCCTGAAGGAGCATGACTACGGCTACGACACGGGCAAGGTGGCCAGGAGCGGCAAAAAGCTCTGGTTCGAGGACTCCGACGACGACGCGACGACGAAGTCGGTCGCCTGGACCGTCCCCAAGGGCCTCAAGGTCGTCACGGGCACCGAGGACTCGGACCGGATGGGTCGCGAGGGGCTGCTGATGACGCCGGGGGCGCTGCCCCCGGGAGCGGCCCGGCTGCTCACCACGGAACTGTTCCTGAGGCTCGACGGGTCGGTGCCGGAGGCACTGGAGTACGTGCGCAACACGGCGGCGGTCATCGACCCCTATGAGGAGCCGGTCAGGTTCACGTCCACCGTGCGCGACGAGAACTACGCCTCCATCCGCGGCGGTCTGTTCGTCGGCGCCACCTGCGTCCTGATGCTGATCGGCGCGAGCCTGCTGGTGTCGCAGCTGGAGCAGCTGCGCGAACGCAAGAAGCTGCTGTCCTCGCTGATCGCCTTCGGCACCCGGCGCTCCACGCTGAGCCTCTCGGTGCTGTGGCAGACGGCGCTCCCGGTCGGTCTGGGGCTGGTGCTGGCGTCGGCGGTGGGGCTGACGCTCGGCACGGTCCTGCTGAAGATGACGGACACCCCGGTGTCCGTGGACTGGGCGAGCGTGCTGTCGATGACGGGCGCGGGCGCCGCGGTCGTCATCGTGGTGACGCTGCTCAGCCTGCCGCCGCTGCTGCGGCTGATGCGGCCGGACGGACTGCGGACGGAGTAGCGCGGACGGCACCACCGGGGCCCCTCCTGTACGGGAGGGGCCCTTTCGGTGCGCCTACGAGCTGGGATCCGTGAGAAGCGCTGGGCCCGTTCAACTCGCCTTGCGCGGCGTCCAGGTGAACGATTCTCAGGCGAGCGTCCTGGACGTGGCGAGGACCCGGACGGGCAACGGCCGCAGCGCTTGCCGCAGTGCGTCGGCCAGTTCGCCGTACTCCGCGCCGCGGGCCGCCCCGGTGCGCATGGCGAGGGCGATCCGGCGGGCGGGGGCGGGCTCGGCGAAGTACCCGGTGAGGAGCTGGTTGCTGCGGGAGGTCTCGACCTTCACGGCGGTGCGCGGCAGCAGTGTCACGCCCAGTCCCCCGGCGACGAGTTGGACGAGCGTGGACAGTCCGGCGGCCGTGGTGGTGACCGGGGCGTCGGCCCGTCCGGCCTCCCGGCAGATGTCGAGTGCCTGGTCCCGCAGACAGTGCCCCTCGTCGAGGAGGAGCAGATTGAGCTCCTTGAGCGCCTCGCGGGCGATGCCCTCACGGCCGCCGAGCGGGTGCCCGAGAGGGGTGACGAGCACGAAGTCCTCGTCGAAGAGCGGGAGTTCGACGACCCCGGGCACGCCGAGCGGGACGGCGAGCAGCAGCAGGTCGAGACGGCCGCTGGTGAGGCCGTCGATGAGGTTCGCGGTCTGCTCCTCGTGCACCTGGAGGTCGAGGTCCGGGTAGCGGTCGTGGACCAGCTTCAGGACGGTGGGCAGGAGGTACGGCGCGACGGTCGGGATGACGCCGAGCCGCAGGACGCCGGTGAAGGGCGCCCGTACGGCCTCGGCCTCCTCCATGAGCGCCCCGACCTCGTCGAGCACCGCCCTGGCCCGTACGGCGAGCCGCTCCCCGGCCGGCGAGAGCAGCACCTTGCGCGTGGTGCGCTCCAGCAGCGTCACGCCGAGGGTCTCCTCCAGGGCGGCGACGGCCCCTGACAGCGCGGGCTGGCTCATACCGATCGCGGCCGCCGCGTCCCGGAAGTGCAGGTGCTCCGCGACGGCCGCGAAGGCGCGCAGTTGGGCGAGACTCGGCTGGCGCCTCTTGGCCCCGACACTACTGACGGTCACTGATAGATCCTTTCGATCAACACGACCGAGTATAGCGATTTCCGCAATCAATGCACCATGTGCCACCATCACTGACGTCCAACCCCAGAGGGGGACCCTTCACAAGAGGGTGCTCTCTCGCGCTGCAAGGAGAGTTTGTGCTCACTGTCGGTGACAAGTTCCCCGAGTTCGAACTGACCGCCTGTGTCTCGCTGGAGAAGGGCCGGGAGTTCGAGACGATCAACCACAAGACCTACGAGGGCAAGTGGAAGGTCGTCTTCGCGTGGCCCAAGGACTTCACCTTCGTGTGCCCCACCGAGATCGCGGCCTTCGGCAAGCTGAACGAGGAGTTCGCCGACCGCGACGCCCAGGTGCTCGGCTTCTCCGGTGACTCCGAGTTCGTTCACCACGCCTGGCGCAAGGACCACGACGACCTGCGCGACCTGCCGTTCCCGATGATGGCCGACTCCAAGCACGAGCTGATGCGCGACCTCGGCATCGAGGGCGAGGACGGCTTCGCCAAGCGTGCGGTGTTCATCGTGGACCAGAACAACGAGATCCAGTTCTCCATGGTGACCGCGGGCTCGGTCGGCCGTAACCCCAAGGAGGTCCTGCGGGTCCTCGACGCCCTCCAGACGGACGAGCTGTGCCCGTGCAACTGGAGCAAGGGCGACGAGACCCTGGACCCGGTCAAGCTGCTCTCGGGAGAGTGACCTGAGATGTCACTGGACGCACTGAAGTCCGCCATACCGGACTACGCCAAGGACCTCCGCCTGAACCTCGGTTCGGTGATCGGCAACTCCGACCTGCCGGCGCAGCAGCTGTGGGGCACGGTCCTGGCGACGGCGATCGCCTCCCGCTCCCCGATCGTGCTGCGCGAACTGGCGCCGGAGGCCAAGGCGAACCTCTCGCCGGAGGCGTACACGGCCGCCAAGTCCGCGGCCGCGGTGATGGCGATGAACAACGTCTTCTACCGCACCCGCCACCTGCTTTCGGACCACGAGTACGGCACCCTGCGCGCGGGCCTGCGGATGAACGTCATCGCCAACCCGGGCGTCGACAAGGTCGACTTCGAGCTCTGGTCCTTCGCAGTGTCCGCCATCAACGGCTGCGGCATGTGCCTCGACTCCCACGAGCAGGTGCTCCGCAAGGCGGGCGTGGAGCGCGAGGTCATCCAGGAGGCCTTCAAGATCGCCTCGGTCGTCCAGGCGATCGGGGCGACCCTGGACGCGGAAGCGGTGCTCGCCGACTAGACCGACGTGTGCCGCCGGCCCCGCTCACTCCTGGTGGGCGGGGCCTTCGTCGTCGTCCGCCGGGGGCCGGGCCGCGGACACGTCCACCGCGGTGGCACCTCGCGGCCGCGGCGACTGCTTCAACGCCTGCTCCCGGGAGTACGAACGCAGGTACCCCACCACCGTGTTCGTCACCGCGACGAGGGGCACCGCCACCACCGCGCCGCCGATGCCCGCGACCATGCCGCCCGCGGCGACCGACAGGACCACGGCGAGCGGGTGCACCCGGACCGCGCGGCCCAGGATGAACGGCTGGAGGATGTGGCCCTCGATCTGCTGCACGGCCAGGACCACGGCCAGGGACATCACGGCCGTGAACACGCCCTGGGTCACCAGCGCGACCACCACCGCCAGCGCGCCCGAGACCACCGCGCCCACGAGCGGGACGAAGGCGAACAGGAAGATGAAGACCGCCAGCGGGACGGCCATCGGGACGCCCAGGAAGTAGATGCCCAGGCCGATGAAGATGGCGTCGATCATGGCCACGATCACCGTGCCGCGCACATACGCCGTCAGCGTCCGCCACGCCCGCGGACCGGCCCCGGCGACCCCCGGCCGCGCCGCGGCCGGCACCAGCTTCAGCGACCACTCCCAGATCCGCTTGCCGTCGTAGAGCAGGAACAGCGTCGAGAAGGCGGCGAGCAGGATGCCGGTCAGCGCCTCGACGACGACCGTGACGCCTTCCAGACCCGCGGACGTGATCTGGTCGGTGTTCGCGCCGATCGCCTCCCGCAGGTTCTCGGCGATGTCGTTGATCTGCTTGTCGGTGACGTGGAAGGGGCTGTTGAGGAGCCAGTTCCGCAACTCGTCGATGCCGTCCTGGACCTGGTCGGAGACGTTGTCGATGTTCTCCATGACCTGCCAGGTCACGAACCAGCCGATCAGCCCCATCACCACGAACCCCAGGATCGCGGTGAGCGCGGTCGCCAGGCCCCGCGGAACGCCGTGGCGCCGCAGCCGGGCCACCGTCGGCTGGAGCAGCGCGGTGATCAGCAGGGCGGCCACGAAGGCGAGGACGACGAGCTGGACGGCGCTGATGATCCGCATGAGGACCCAGACCGTGCCCGCCAGCACCAGCAGCCGCCAGCCGGCCTCGGCGGCGACCCGCATGCCCCACGGCACGGCCTGCGCGGGGTCGGGGCGGGGAACCGGGTCGGGGGCCACGCCCTCGGCGATGGGCGGAGGCAGCTCCTCGGGCGGTTCGGTCTCCTCGCGCTCCGCCTGCGCGCGGCGCTCGTCCAGACGCTCTCCCATTTCGGTCAGACCGTGGCCGAGGCGGCCGAGCCAGTCAGGCACTCGCGACATGATCCATATCCGTCCCTTTCCCCCGTCTCTCCCCACCACTCCCCCCTGGAGTCCGTGAGCCGTCCGTCAGACCGTACAACAGGGCGAAAGCCCCCCACCGTAGGACGGTGAAGGGCTGCGCGAGGTTGAGCGGCGGCCGGGGGCCGGGAGCTCTAGTACCAGTGGTTGGCCTGCCAGAAGGACCAGGCCTCGCACGGGCTGCCGTAGCGGCTGTCCATGTAGTTGAGGCCCCACTTGATCTGGGTGGCCGGGTTGGTCTGCCAGTCGGCGCCCACGGAGGACATCTTGGAGCCGGGCAGTGCCTGGAAGAGGCCGTAGGCACCGGAGGAGGCGTTGACCGCCTGGTAGTTCCAGCTGGACTCGTGGTCCACGATGTTGCTGAAGCAGGTCCACTGACCGCTCGGCACCATCTGGCGCGCCATCGCCTGGATCTGGTCGACGGTGTACGAGCTCTGCACGGGGAAGCTGGAGGAGCTGCGGGAGGCGGCGACCGTCTTGACCTCGGCGCGTTCCTTGGCTTCCTTCACCGCCTTCTCGGCGGCCGCCTTCTTGTCGATCGCCGACTTGGCCGCGGCCTTGCGAGCCGATTCCTCGGCGTCCTTCTTGGCGCTCGCGTCAGCGGCGATGGCCTGGACAT
This sequence comes from Streptomyces sp. NPDC034103, assembly GCF_055575395.1. Lineage (NCBI taxonomy): Bacteria > Bacillati > Actinomycetota > Actinomycetes > Kitasatosporales > Streptomycetaceae > Streptomyces > Streptomyces sp. NPDC034103. The sequence goes on from NZ_JBVISS010000005.1 coordinate 514,328, forward strand.
TGGCCTGCTGCGTCAGGGACGCGGTCTGCACCTGGGCCTGCTGGCCCGCGGGTATGTCCGCGAGGAGCGTCGAATCGGCGACTGCCGCCTCTGCGTCGTTGTTCTGCGCGGTGCTGCCCGAGGCAACGCCGACGACGCTTCCGACAGCGGTGACCGCGGTGGCAGAGGCCACTGCGAATCCCCGGACCGAAATCGGACTCACACGGTTTCCTTCCAGCATCGCCCGCTTCGGTGACCGTGGCGGACGCAATCGTGCCCCTTGGCGCTGGCCTCCCAACTGCGGGTCACGGGAGGCACGGGCCCGGTGGGCAACTCCCATGAGGGAGGCGCCGCGTACAGCTCGGGCGGCATACGACGTCGACTATGGAGTTGGAGCCAGTGCTGCTGTGGTGCCGTACGGCTGGGGGTACAGGTGTGTCGTATGCGGGGCCTGACAGGAGTGAGACTCTGCCGTAACCCGACGCCGGGTGGCAATTCTGAGTTGCGTGTGAAAGCTCACATCTCGTTTGCCCCCAGGGAATTCGAGAAACCACCACACGCGAAGGCGCCGCCCGGCTAGGCTCTTGGCCTTTCCGGACGGCGCCAACCAGCGGCTATGACCTCAGATTTGGACGTCCTCCAGCATTTCGGTCACAAGGGCCGCGATCTGGGACCTCTCGGACCGCGTCAGTGTGACGTGGGCGAAGAGAGGGTGCCCCTTCAGCCTCTCCACGACGGCGACGACACCGTCGTAGCGGCCGACCCGGAGATTGTCCCGCTGGGCCACGTCATGGGTGAGAACCACGCGTGAATTGGCGCCGATTCGGGACAGAACGGTGAGAAGCACATTCCGTTCCAGCGACTGCGCCTCGTCCACGATCACGAACGCGTCGTGCAGCGAGCGTCCGCGGATGTGGGTGAGGGGCAGGACCTCGAGCATCCCGCGCGCGGAGATCTCCTCGATGACCTCGCGGCTGGTGACCGCGGACAGCGTGTCGAAGACCGCCTGCGCCCAGGGGCTCATCTTCTCGGCCTCGGAGCCCGGCAGATAGCCCAGCTCCTGCCCGCCCACCGCGTACAGCGGACGGAAGACCATCACCTTCTGGTGCTGGCGGCGCTCCAGGACCGCCTCCAGGCCCGCGCACAGGGCGAGCGCCGACTTGCCGGTGCCGGCCCGGCCGCCCATGGACACGATCCCGATGTCGGGGTCGAGCAGCAGATCGAGGGCGATGCGCTGCTCGGCGCTGCGGCCCTTGATGCCGAACACCTCCCGGTCGCCGCGCACCAGGCGGATGGTGCCGTCGGGGCTGACCCGGCCCAGCGCCTTGCCGCGCTCGGACTGGATCATCAGCCCCGTGTGCACGGGCAGGTCGGCCGCCTCGGGGACGTGGACATGGCCTTCCTCGAAGAGGATGTCCACCTGTTCGCCCGGCAGGGTCAGTTCGGACATGCCGGTCCAGCCGGAGGAGTCCGTGATGGCGAGTTCGGCGCGGTACTCCTCGGCGAGGAGACCGACCGAGGACGCCTTGATCCTGAGCGGGAGGTCCTTGGACACGACGGTGACGTCGAACCCCTCGGCCTGCAGGTTGCGGGCGACCGCGAGGATGCGGGAGTCGTTGTCCCCCAGGCGGTAGCCGCTGGGCAACACGCTGGGGTCCGAGTGGTTGAGCTCGACACGGACGGTGCCGCCGAGATCCCCCATCGGGATGGGGGCGTCGAGGCGACCGTGCCGCACCCGGAACTCGTCCAGCAGCCGCAGGGCCTGCCGGGCGAAGTAGCCGAGCTCGGGATGGTGCCGCTTGGCCTCCAGCTCCGTGACCACGACGATGGGGAGCACGACCTCGTGCTCGTCGAAGCGGCTCAGGGCGTTCGGGTCGGCCAGCAGAACGCTGGTGTCGAGAACATAAGTGCGCCGGTCTGGCTTGTGGCGCTTTGCGCTGGTCACCACGGAAGGACGTACCCCCTCGGATGAGGTCGGGGAGCGACGGAGTGGAGCTGGACCGGTCGACGGCCACGATGCACGGGCCGGAAACCGGCCCTCCACTGCTTCTCCCGTGCCGAGACCGCACGGTCGAACTGGTGCAAAGGGCCTCCCGGGCGGACGGCTTCCGGCGCCGTCCGCTGAGGATCCGACACCCGTGGTTCGGGTGTCGACCTGCTTGCCTTATGCCCTCGAACACGCGCCGCCATGCCGACGCACAGGGCGGCGCGCTGGTGAACTCCTAGTTACTTGTGCCCCAAACGGGGTACACGGGTGGTTTTCCGGGGGTCGGCACTGGGGTCGACCAGCCGTGTGCCTCCGCGTTCGTCCGCGTTCCTCCGCGCGTCAGCCGCCGAAGCGGCGGTGGCGTGCCGCGTAGTCGCGCAGGGCGCGCAGGAAGTCGACCTTGCGGAAGGCCGGCCAGAACACGTCACAGAAGTAGTACTCGGAGTGGGCCGTCTGCCACAGCATGAACCCGGACAGCCGCTGCTCGCCGCTGGTGCGGATCACGAGGTCCGGGTGGGGCTGGTCGCCGGTGTAGAGGTGCCGGCCGATCGCGTCGATGGTGACGGACTCGGCGAGTTCCTCCAGCGAGGTGCCCTTGTCGGCGGCGTCGAGCATCATCGACCGCATCGCGTCGACGATCTCCTGGCGACCGCCGTAGCCGATGGCGAGGTTGACGAGTATTCCGTCGATGTGCGCGGTGGCCTCGGCGGCCTCCTTGAGTGCCAGCTGCATCTGGGAGGGCAGCAGGTCGGGCGTGCCGACGTGGTGCACCCGCCAGCGGCCGTCCGCGGCGAGGGTGCGGACGACGTCCTCGATGATGCCGAGCAGCGGGCCGAGTTCTTCCTGGGGCCGGTCGAAGTTGTCCGTCGACAGCAGCCAGAGGGTGACGACCTCGACATCGGTCTCGGTGCACCAGCCGAGGAATTCCTCGATCTTCTCGGCACCCGCGCGGTGACCGTGCACGGTGGTGGCCTTCGCGGCCTTCGCCCAGCGGCGGTTGCCGTCCATGATGACGCCGATGTGCTTGGGCACCTGAGCGTGGTCCAGGTGGCCTTCCACCCGGCGTGCGTACAACCTGACCAGCAGGCCGCGCAGCTTGTCGCGCAGGTTCACGTTCTTGTCAGCCCCTCCGTACGGTGCGGTCCCCGCGGGCCGAAGCCTACCGGGCTGGTGGAGGGGGACTTGAGCGCGGGTCGAGGGGGTTGTGTTGTGGCTGGTGGAGGGATTGCGGGGCTGGGGACGCCCGCCAGGGGCGCGGATTCCAGGGGGTACGCCTTCGCGGGGTACCGGGGAGGCGGATCGGGTGTACGCCCCCTCCCGAGCCCGCCGTGGGCACAAAAAACGGGCCGGTCCGTGGGGGGGAGACGGACCGGCCCGAGGGGGGGTTTCCACCATAACCCTTCGTAAGTGGTGCTGCGTGCATCGGCGTGCCACAACTACTCTCCGGAGTCGAGCGACAACGGGCCGATGGAGCGGAGCCACGGCTTCCAGGAGGGCCGGCGCGGCCCGAACACGGCGTATTTCCAGGGCAGTCGGGCGAAATCCGCGAGCACCCGGAGGGTTCGCGACGACTTGCGGGCCGCTCGGCGACTTTTTCTCGGGTGTCCCCCGCGCGGGTGACGCGGGCCGCGAAACCCTCCTTGACGCCGAAGCGCGGCGGTCCGCGGTGAGGCGGGAAGGCGGGGCACCGCGCAGCCCCCTCCACTGCGCGGTGCCGCCCGCGCAGCTTTGCTCACGCGAATTACCTTGGTTCGAAGTTACGTGAGACGAAGGTAAGAAGCGAGCTGGCGCCGGTAACGATGCGGAAAACTCGTGAAGCCCGTGGATGTGAAGGGGGAATGCGGGCTTGATACGTAGATTGCCCGATTTGCTTGATTTCGAAGGGTGACCGAGAACTCCGCCAGCGTGACCCACAGAGGACAGCATCTGACCTATATGACCCCTAGCGTCGAGCCATGACGGTGAGAGTCACATGGACCGAGGCGAGCGCACGCAGGCTCGACCGGCAGTTCCTTGCCACATCCGCGAAGCCGGGCACACCGGTCGCCGAGGTGGTCTCCGCGATGCTCGGAGCGCACGCGCAGGTGCTCTCCGCGGCCGAGGTGTCGGTGGGGGTGCGGACCACGGGGACGACACGGGCGGACGTACGCGAGGCGCTGTGGGAGGACCGGACGCTGGTGAAGACCCACGGCCCGCGGGGGACCGTGCATCTGCTCCCGGCGGACGAACTTCCCCTGTGGTGCGCCGCGTTGCCGGCCGTGCCCCACGGGTTGGTGTCGGCGCCGGACGTGCGGGTGACCGAGGAGCAGGCCGGACAGATCGTGGCCGCGATCGGGGAGGCCCTGGACGGGGTGTGCCTGACCGTGGACGAGCTGGGCGAGGAGGTCGTGGCACGCACCGGGCCATGGGCGGGGGACCTGGTGATGCCCGCGTTCCAGACCCTGTGGCCGCGCTGGCGGCAGGTCCTGCACCGGGCGGGCTGGTCCGGGGCGCTGTGCTTCGGCCCGAACCGGGGCCGCAAGGTGACGTACACCCGCCCGCCCCACTTCGACCCCCTGCCCGCGGAGGAGGCCGTACGGGCGCTCGTACGCCGCTATCTGCGCGCCTACGGTCCGGCGACCCCGGCGTGGTTCGCCAAGTGGCTCGCGGCGCCCGGTGGTTGGTCATCGGCACTGTTCGCCCGGATGGCGGAGGCCGGGGACATCGAGGAGGTCGACTTCGAGGGCACGGCCGCCTGGGTGGCCGGGGGCGACACGGAGTTCCCTCGCGACCGGGTGCGGGGCGTCCGCTTGCTCCCGTACTTCGACGCGTACGGCATCGCCACCCAGCCGCGTGAGGTGCTGTTCCCCGGCGCCGCCTACCAACGGGCCCTGGCGGGCGGCCAGGCCGGCAACTTCCCGCTGCTCCTCGTCGACGGCGTGGTGGCCGGGGTCTGGCACCAGCGACGCCGGGGACGCCGTACGACGGTCACGGTGGAGCCGCTCGGAGGGCTGACGACCCGGCAGGAAAGGGAGTTGGGCGAGCGGGTGGCGCGGGTGGGTGAAGTGCTGGAGGCGGAGGCCGAGTTGATGGTCGGGAAGGTGACCGTCGGCCCGCACGCCTGAGTCACCGTCCGGGCTTGCGGGCGTCGAAGAGGTGGCGGGCGCTGTGGGCGACGAACGGCCCCTCGGACTCGATCCGCTCGTGCAGGGAACGGAGTTGGGCGTCGTACGCCTCGACGGTGAAGTCCGGGACCATCCAGACCACCTTGCGCAGGAAGTGGACGACGGCCGCGATGTCGTGGAACTCGATCCGCAGCCGCTCCGAGCGCAGGTCGACGACCTCCAGCCCGGCGGCCTCGGCTGCGGCCCGCTCGCGTTCGGGGTGCCGGGTGGAGCCCTGCTCTTCCGGCAGCGGGCCGAGGAAGTGCTCGACGAGTTCGAAGACACTGCGCGGCCCGACGTGCTGCGCGAAGTACGTACCGCCCGGCTGGAGCACACGGGCGATCTCCGCCCAGTTCGGGGCGACCGGGTGGCGGCTGGTGACGAGGTCGAAGGCCGCGTCGGCGAAGGGCAGCGGCGCGTCCTCGGGCGCGGCGACGACGGCGACACCGCGGGGGCGGAGCAGCGCGCTCGCCTTGGCCACGTTGGGCGGCCACCCCTCGGTCGCCACCACGAGACGGGGCGCCCGTGCCTCCGCCTGCCCGAGCGCGAAGTCCAGCACCTCCCCTCCCCCGGTCTGGACATCGAGAGCCGCGGTGGCTCGCGCGAGACGCTCCGCCTTGGAGACGGCGTACCCCCAGGAGGGCCGCGCCTCCGTGGCCCGCCCCTCGAACCAGGAGAAGTCCCAGCCTTCGGTGGGCACGGAGAGGCCTTCGGCGACGAGGGTGTCGTAGGTGGGGGTGGGGTGGTGGGGGGCCATGGGGTGATCGTGCCAGGGGGCGTCGGCGGGCGCCGCTGATTTACGGGCCGGCGGGGCCGGAAGCCCTACGGCAGCCCCCTGCTGACGCGGCGGGTCGACGAACGGCGGGACTCCCGCGTCGTCGGCCCGCCGCGCGCATCCGCACGACGGGCCGCGCTCCGCGCGGCGAGCCGGTTCGCTGCCGCCCCCGCTCAGCGGTTGATGGCCTGGATCTCCTGTACGACGACGTCCTGCGTCGCGCCGAAGCTGCCGTCGGGCAGGTCGCCGCCGCCGTCGGGGCTGGTCCAGTGGACATTCCAGGTGACTGTGGCCCGGAGCGGGTACGAACCGTCTCCCGACGAGCGCAGGTACTTCACTCCACAGGGAGGTGTCTCGTCGGCCTTGCCCTTGGCGTACGGCTCTCCGATACGGCCATCGTTGATCTCGCAGACACCGGAGGCCGGATAGGTCACAGCGTCCGAGGTGCCAGGTTCGATCTTGAGGGAGACCGGCTCCGCGGTCGCCGTCGCCTCCATTCCCAGGATCGGGACGGAGGCGGTGACGGAGACCGGTTTGAATGCGGCGCCGTCCAGCCAGGACCAGGTCGGGAGGTTGACCTTGGTGGCGTTCGCGGGGGCCAGGGTCACCTCGGTGCCGGGGACGCGGATCTCGTTGTAGGCGAGTTCCGCGAGCATCTCGGGAGTGATGGCGTTCTCGTACTGGGGCGGCGGGGCGTCGCCCGTGTCCACCCAGAACGGGCCGTCGTCACAGGCGTCCCAGCCCGGGGGGTAGCTGTCGTTGACGTACGAGTCCCACCAGTAGCCCTTGCCGGTCTTGTCCTTGTTGAACCCCTTCTTCTCGTCGTCGGCGTTGTACTTCTTCCGTTGCTCGGCGTCCCACTCATAGCCCGTCGAGCCGGCCTCCCAGATCGGCTCCAGGTACTTCTGCAGCTGCTCCGGGGTGTACTTCGGGGCGTACCAGCACGCGGGCGGCGTCCAGGACGTGGTCGAGGTCAGGGCACCCGTGGACTTGCCGCTGCCGTTCTTGGAACGGTCGTAGACGACGCCTCCGGCGGTCACGGACAGGGTGTCGCCGTTGAGGTTCGCGCCGGAGGGCTTGTCCGCCTCATTCGCGTTGCCGTTGCCACCACGCTCGGCGAAGGCTGCGGGGGAAGTGGAGAGCGTTGCACACGCGAGGGCGAGGACGGTGAAAATCCGCAGCGAGTACCTTACGGCTGGCACGCCTTGTTCCCCCTGTTCGACACAATGTCGGTGGTCTGCCAGACACCATCGGCGTTCTTGGTGAGGCTGGTGTTGTACAGGACATACGCGTTTGCCGTTGCCGGCGACTTGTCGACCTTCCCGGTTTTCCGGTCCTTGATGTACGACTTGCTCTCGTCCGAGCAATAGGTGACGTAGGCCTTGCTCTTTCCGGAGAGTGTCACCTTGTAGTTGAAGTACCGGGTCTCGCCGATCCACGTCTCGTCGTCACCGATGTACTTCTGCACGTACGTGATGTACGCGCTCAAAGCCTTGTCCGAGTTGTAGAACCCGAGCGCCTTCGTGTCCGTGCTCTTCTCGAAGATCGCCTCGTCCACGGAGTTGGTGCTCAGTGTGCTGTCGGCGAGGGCCGCGTCCTTCGCGGCGTTGCCGGTCTTCTCGTACTCGAAGACGTTCTTGGCGTCAGACGGGAAAGTGATCTCCGGACGGCCGGCTTCCGACGCGCTCGGGCTCGGAGACGAAGATGTTTTGCCGGTGTCGGCTCCCGCGATCTTGTCCTTGTCCTTGCCCTTGGTGCTGTCGTCGCCTCCGCACGCGGACAGCGTCAGGGCCGCGGTGGCGGTCAGGGCGAGCGCTGCGAGCAGCGTGGGGCGGCGGTTCACGGTCGGCTCCTGGTGAGGCGAGGCTTCTCTTGAGCGAACCAACGCTATCCAGGGGGCAGCGGGGACACCAGGGCGAAGGTTGTCGGTCGGTGGGGTGTATGGGCCCAAATCGACCGTGTGGGGGCAGGGTTGGGCCGTAACGGTTGGGTAACGCGGGCGTCCGGGCGGGTGAGCCCGTGGTTCCAGTTATGAACAAGCAAAGGAGGGGTGCCGTGATGGGGCGGTTCCGGGACGGGCGTGGGACGTTGGTCGTGCGGGGGGAACGGGGTGAGGTCCGCGTTCCGCTGGAGATCGCCGCCTCCTACCGGGCCCGTACGCGTGGGCTGTTGGGACGGGACTCCGTCGACGGGGCGCTCCTGCTGTCCCCCGCCGGCGGTGTGCACACCTTCCGGATGCGGATGCCCATCGATGTCGCCTATCTCGACGCGCATCTCGTCGTCATCGCCGTACGGACCATGCGGCCGGGACGGCTCGGGTTGCCCCGGATCCGGTCCAGGCACGTCCTGGAAGCCGAGGCCGGGGCGATGGCGGGGTGGGGGGTCGAGGCGGGGGTGCGGGTGGAGGTCGTCGGGGACGTGGAGGCGGCGGCGAGCGAGGGGGCGTGAGTCGAGCGACCGCCGGTCGGTCGGCCGTGACCCTGCTCGTGCGGGCTGCCGCGCTCGGTCGGGAGACGCACGTCACATTCGAGGCTGTCACATCTGGGGGTGGCCGTTCCGTCAAAGAGGCGTAGGCACGACACCAACGCCACAGGAGCACACCATGGAAGCCCGCCTCAACCTCTT